>JBEDEX010000001.1:0-100273 GCA_041175465.1 Pseudomonadota bacterium
TGATTTTGAAGCGTTTCTTCACACCGCTCTTGGTCTTGAGCTTGGGCATTTTGGTCTCCTTTGTTGAGTCCGTATCAAGCCGACATGGCAGCCCTATTGGCCAGCCTGCTTATTCGGAAGGCGCGCGACTAGCGGGATTCGCAGACGAATGCAAGTCTATTGCCCGTTTGAAGGTTTGGGAACATGCGTCTGTTAGTGATGGCAGGCGAGCGCCTCGAGCACATCGTCAAGGCGCGCTGGATCGCCCACTGCAATCACATGGCCATCCGAAGCCCCATGCAGCGGTTCGCCCGACCAGTCGCTCATCATGCCCCCTGCGCCCGTTATCACTGGAATCAAGGCCGCAAAATCATGCAGTTTTAAGCCGGCTTCCACAACGATGTCGATATGGCCGCTGGCGAGCAATGCGTAGTTATAGCAATCACCGCCAAACAGCATTTTCTTATGCGCCGTTTGCGCGGCAAGCGCCATGAAATGGTCGCCATCATGCTGGCTAAAATATTGCGGTCCAGATGTCGCCAAGGTCGCGTCGGCAAGCGCCCTGCACGAACGTGTTTGTAATGGGGTGCCGTTCAGCGTTGTCGGATATCCCGCCGCGCCAACCCAGCGTTCGCCGTTAATGCATTGGTCAATGACACCCAGCACTGGCCAATTGTCTTCTAACAACGCGATGAGCGTCCCGAATATGGGGCGCCCAGCCATGAAGCTAACTGTGCCGTCAATGGGGTCGATAATCCAGCGACGGCCAGATGTACCCGTCTTCTCGCCAAATTCTTCACCTATGATGCCGTCACGCGGACATTCTGCGTCCAATATCCGACGGATTGCGCTTTCGGCTGCGCGGTCAGCTTCCGTTACGGGTGAGGCATCTGCCTTTGTTTCCTGCGTAAAGCTTGTCCTGAAAAACGGACGGATTGCCTGTCCTGCCGCGTCCGCCAAACGATTGGCAAGGAGTATGTCAGCTGGCGTCATCAATCGAACAGAGAGCTAACCGAGCTTTCGTCCGCAATCCGCTTGATGGCCTCGCCCAACAGAGGCGCGATCGGGAGCTGGCGAATTTTGTTGCTCGCATTTGCCGCATCGGATGCAAGAATCGAATCGGTGATGACCAGCTTGCGCAGCGATGATGCGTTCACGCGGTTGACCGCTTCACCGGACAATACGCCATGCGTAATATATGCAACGACGTCGGACGCGCCTGCAGCTTTCAAGGCATCGGCGGCATTACACAATGTGCCTGCGCTATCGGCAATGTCGTCAATCAGGATGCAGAAGCGGTCTTTTACGTCGCCGATGATGTTCATAACTTCGGACACACCTGCCTTTTCGCGTCGTTTGTCGACGATTGCGAGCGGTGCGTCATCAAGGCGTTTGGCGAGCGCGCGAGCGCGGACAACACCGCCAACATCGGGGGACACGACAGTGATATTCTTGTCACCATGTCGCTCCAATATGTCCGCGCTCATGACGGGCGCGCCATAGAGATTGTCGGTAGGAATATCAAAAAAGCCCTGAATCTGGCCAGCGTGTAAATCAACGGTCAACACGCGGTCAGCACCAGCCTGGGTGATGAGATTGGCAACAAGCTTGGCAGAAATAGGCGTGCGCGGGCCGGGTTTCCGATCCTGACGCGCATAGCCAAAATAAGGCAAAACGGCAGTGATGCGTTTTGCCGACGCCCGACGCAACGCGTCGATCATGATCAGCAGTTCCATCAAATTGTCATTTGCGGGATGACTAGTCGATTGAATCACA
The DNA here is from genome assembly GCA_041175465.1 of Pseudomonadota bacterium. Classification (GTDB taxonomy): domain Bacteria; phylum Pseudomonadota; class Alphaproteobacteria; order Sphingomonadales; family Sphingomonadaceae; genus Sphingorhabdus_B. The sequence goes on from JBEDEX010000001.1 coordinate 1,756, forward strand.
AACATATCTTCGCCGCGGACATTTTCGTGAATTTCTACGAAAATCTCATTGTCGGCGAAACGGCGGACGCTGGCGTTGGTCAGCGGCAGTTTCATATAGTCGGCAATACCCTGCGCCAGTGGCAGGTTGCTGTTGCCCGTCATCAATTTCATATGTGTGTCCCCGAAATCTCTTATGCCGCTCTAGCGATGCGCGGCTGGCCTGACAATCGGCTTGCTCCGCTAGTTTGTGGACAATATGGGTGGTGACATGACAAACCAGCTTAAAATTGCGATAGCGCAGCTCAATCAGCGTGTCGGTGACCTTGTTGGTAACGCGGCCGCAATGCTGGAATGGCGGGCGAAGGCTGGAGACGCGGACCTAATCGTTTTTCCGGAACAGCAATTGATTGGCTATCCAGCCGAAGATTTGGTGCTGAAGCCTGCATTTGCGGAACGTGCCGCCGAAGAATTGACCATGCTCGCAGCGGCAACCGCAGACGGCGGCCCAGCGATGCTCGTTGGTTCGATTTTTGTGGATGATGGCGCACTGTATAACGGCATTGCTTTGCTGGACGGCGGGCGGATTGCCGCCGTGCGTTACAAGCATGAACTGCCCAATTACGGGACTTTTGATGAAAAGCGTATTTTTGCCGCGGGTCCGCTGCCAGAGCCTATCGAATTTCGCGGTGCGCGTCTGGGCGTGCCCATTTGCGAAGATGGCTGGTTGGCGCCTGTCAGCTTACATTTAAAGCAACGCGGTGCAGAGCTGCTGATTTCGACCAATGGCAGCCCTTATGAAATCGACAAGGATGATCGGCGGCTGGAAGAAGTTTTTGCGGCGCGGGTTCGCGAAACTGGATTGCCATTAATGTTCTTGAACCGCGTCGGCGGACAGGATGAGTTGGTCTTTGACGGCTGCTCCTTTGTGCTGAATGCCGACGGCGCAATTGCACACCGTCTGCCTGACTGGGAAGAACATCTGCGCGTGACACATTGGCATCGCGGTGAAAGTGGCTGGGAATGTGCAGATGGCGCTAAGGCGCTTTGGGAGGAGCATCCCGCCGATATATATAGCGCGATGGTCGTCGGCTTGCGCGATTATGTCGACACCAATCGCTTTCCAGGCGTTGTGCTTGGCATGTCGGGCGGCATCGACAGCGCCCTATGCGCGGCCATCGCAGCGGATGCCCTTGGCCCTGATCGCGTCTGGTGCGTCATGTTGCCCAGTCGCTACACGAGCGAATCGAGCCTAGATGACGCGGCCGAATGCGCTGCGATGATCGGTTGTAAAATTGACACTATCCCCATTTCGCCAGCGGTCGAGGCGTTAGATGGCATGCTGTCGGACAGTTTTGCTGGCCGCGATGCGGACATCACTGAGGAAAATATCCAGTCGCGTATCCGTGGACTTACGCTCATGGCGTTGTCCAACAAATTTGGCCACATGCTGCTCACGACCGGGAACAAGAGCGAAATGAGCGTTGGCTATGCGACGATCTACGGTGACATGGCGGGCGGATATAACCCGTTGAAGGACGCGTATAAGATGACTGTCTTTGCCATTTCAAAATGGAGGAACAGTCATAAGCCAAGATTTGCCCTTGGCCGTGACGGGCCAGTGATCCCAGAAAACATCATCACCAAGCCACCAAGCGCCGAATTGCGACCAGACCAGAAAGACAGTGATTCGCTGCCCGATTATCCCATTCTCGATAAAATGCTGCATGCATTGGTAGAAGAGGAGCGGTCCGTGGATGAAGTTGTCGCGCTTGGCTTTGACAGGGACGCGGTCACGCGGATCGAACGCTTGCTATATCTTGCCGAGTATAAAAGGCGGCAGGCACCGCCGGGCGTAAAACTTGGAACACGCAATTTTGGCCGTGACCGGCGTTACCCGATCACCAATGCCTTCCGCACCGGCCGATAATCTGCGCGTCTTGTAAGTGGACACTGGAAATCGCGGAGCGTGCGCCTTATTGGAGTGCCATGGCGTTTTTCAAAGATGTATCGTTCCGCAACGCAGGCAACGACCTTGTTGGGTTTCTGCGCACGTCAGGCAGGCACAGCCCTTGGCTGTTTTTGGCGGCCTGGTTGCCAACAGCGATTATTATTTACACATTTTATCTCGATTCCATCGAAAAGGGTACGCCACCGCCGCGCGAAATTATTTATGTTGAAAGCTGGCCCGCCACCCGTTCGCTTGATGAGACTAAAGCTGCGATTGCCGAACGGCAGAAGCGAAAAGACGAAATACGTGCCCGTGAAAAGGAGGCTTATAAGGCATTCGGGCGCGCCGTCGGGATGGATGTCGACAAGATAGATCGTGAAGCACAAAGCGCGCAGGAAGCGAAGAAAGCTGTTGCCGCTCCAGCCTCTGCAGGAGCAGGGCAATAACTATCCCCAGCGACCCTCGGTTCATGGCAGCGGCATTGTCGCTTGCAGAACGCGGTGTTGGGCGAACCGGTCCAAATCCCTCCATTGGGTGCATCATTGTGAAAAACGACCAGGTGATTGGTCGCGGATGGACGCAGCCCGGTGGCCGCCCACATGCAGAGGCTATGGCGCTTGCCCAGGCGGGAGAAGCGGCGCGGGGCAGTACAATTTACGTCACGCTTGAACCCTGCGCGCATAAATCACAACGCGGCCCGGCCTGTGCCCAATTAGTAGCCGAGGCAGAGCCCGCGAGAGTGGTCATTGCGTTGCAAGACCCCGATCCGCGCACTGCTGGCGCTGGCGTAATGTTACTTAAGGCCGCGGGTATCGCGGTCACCACTGATGTTATGGCGTCAGAAGCCCGCCAGAACTTGGCTGGTTTCATAAGCCGGATGAATCGCGGCCGCCCATTTGTCACCTTGAAAATCGCAAGCTCACTAGATGGTCAAATTGCGATGGCAGATGGCAGCAGCCGGTGGATCACTGGCGATATTGCGCGCGCGCATAGCCATGTCGAACGGGCGCGCACCGACGCAATTTTGGTGGGGGCAGGGACCGTTCGTACCGATAGGCCACAATTGAATGTCCGGATCGCAGGCCTAGATGCACACCAACCCCGCAGGATCATGCTTGGTAGTGCGGATGCGCCTGAGGGTTGGGAGGTTCTCCGAACGCCGCGGGATATTGCAAAATTGGACTGCAACACTTTGTTGGTTGAAGGCGGCGCTGCGACAGCGGCGGCTTTTTTGCGCAATGGCCTCGTCGACAGGCTCATGCTATACCGCGCACCAATATTGCTTGGCGCTGGTAAGGCATGCTTGCGTGACATTGGGCTTACCCAACTTGAGGATGCCCACGGACGCTGGCAGCTTTCGGATGCCCGCAGCCTTGGCAAGGACCGCCTCGAAGTCTACGAAAAAGCGAATTAGGAAAAGGGTGCAGCATATATGTTTACAGGTATCATTACGGACGTCGGCAGCATTCGGACATCCGAACAGCGCGGTGACCTGCGTCTCGTCATATCCTGCGCCTATGATATGGACACAGTGGCCATCGGGGCTTCAATTGCCTGTTCGGGTGTTTGTCTAACTGTGGTGGATAAAGGCGAAGGATGGTTCGCGATTGACGCGTCAGCGGAAACTGTTTCGCGCACAGCTGCTGGCATGTGGGAACAAGGCACCCGACTGAACCTCGAGCGGGCTTTAAAAGTCGGCGATGAACTGGGCGGACATATCGTTACTGGCCATGTCGATGGTGTTGGGCAAATCGTCGCCAGCGAAACCATTGGCGACAGTTGGAAAGTCACGGTTGCGGCGCCATCCAGCCTTGCGGCTTATATCGCAGCCAAGGGCTCAATCACCGTTGATGGCGTATCACTCACCGTGAATGACATTGCAGATCAAGCCGATGGCACAGCGCATTTCATGCTGAATATCATTCCACACACGGCGCAGATGACGACATTAGACACACTTGACCTCGGTCGGTACGTCAATTTGGAAATTGACGTACTCGCCCGCTATCTCAAACGGATGGAGGATATCCGCGCGCTAAAAGGGTGACCAGCGCTGTGTTTTGGAAAAGCGCATATAACCCACATTTGCACCAAGCCGAAGGCCTGCGCCGATCCGGATCGGGATCAATACCACATCGCCGCGACGCATATAGCTGGCGTTGAAACCGCCGCCCAGATAGGCAACGCCTTCTGCCGCAGGAAATCGTTGGTAAATGTCTTCTGTATCGAACAGATTATAAACTAAAATGAATGTGTTCCCTGCATTTGCCCCTGCGTCAGGACCAATGGAGGGGCCCCTCCAATAGACGGGCTTTTCGCCTTCCACGCGGTGGTTCAACGTGCCGGATCCATAACGAAAGCCGACCAACAAAGCACCGCCGCCTTCACGGCCCACAATATATCCATTGGGGCGCCCTTGCTTTTTGAGAATATCCTCAATGAGCAAACCAAGCCCTTGTGCGCCTTTTCCAAAAACGCTTTCAGCGGCACCAATTAGGTCGTCTTTTTGATATGTATAGCCAGTAGGTATGGTCAGTTGCGCTGGTTCGACGCTGGGTTGCGCGGCCGAACCATCTGCAGGCGCTGCTTCGGTTGGCACGCCATCCTGCATGACCGTTTCTTCTTGCGTCAGAGGCGCAGTGTCCTTGCTAGTATCTGGGCCAGCGGGCGGGGTGCCCAAGTCTGCATCAATCGCGTCATTCGGATCAACATTACTGATCTGTGCATGTGCGGGCGAAGCAACAAGCGCGCCTGCCGCCAGCAACATCGTCAGACACTGTATCGATTTTTTTAATCCCATTTTCGCCAAAAACATGCGGACCCACCTCAAAAGTTATTCTTGCTGCGCTATGGACTAACTAGATGAGCGCATGATGAACAGGCCTTAATGCCAATTCAATGCGCGTCAAATTGAACCGGCACTAGTAATTTTCTTCTTATCCGTCGTCTGTGTCAATAAGCATTGCAGGCAAATGCATGGGCCGCTATAGGCCGCCCATGCCAAGCGCACAGGAGACGTGGGTGAGTGGCTGAAACCAACGGTTTGCTAAACCGTCGTACTGGTAAATCCGGTACCGAGGGTTCGAATCCCTCCGTCTCCGCCAATCTGTGACCTGGTCAAAGGAAACGGGCAATCCGTTAGGCGCAAGCATCGATAGATGCGCGCAGCCTTCTAAAAATGAAAGCTCTCAGGTCGCTATTTTGACCTTGTCCTGCGTTTTGGTATCAAAGTCGCTGGCGTCATGTCGTTCATGCAGCTGGCTCGCGGGGTCACCCATGACGCGGTTGACCATCCGTCCACGCTTGACGGCAGGCCGTTCGGCGATCTGATCGGTCCAGCGGATAACATTTTTATATTCATGCACAGAAAGGAAGGCGCCGGCGTCGTAAATTAGCCCTTTCACCAACGCGCCATACCAGGGCCAAATCGCCATATCGGCGATGGTATATGCGTCACCTGCCATATATTCCCGTTCCGCCAAATTGCGATCCAGGACGTCCAATTGGCGTTTTACCTCCATAGCAAATCGGTCAATGGCATATTCGAACTTGAACGGCGCATAGGCATAAAAATGGCCAAAACCGCCCCCTAAATAAGGCGCGCTGCCCATTTGCCACATCAGCCAGTTGAAGGTCTCTGTCCGTGCATGATGCTCGGTAGGGAGAAAGGCTCCGAATTTCTCCGCCAGATACAGCAAGATCGATCCTGACTCGAACACGCGGGTAGGTGTAGGCGTTGAATGGTCAAACAAAGCGGGGATTTTGGAATTGGGGTTGGCTTCAACAAAGCCGCTCGAAAACTGGTTGCCGTCACGGATGTTGACTAGCCACGCATCATATTCTGCGCCTTGGTGCCCAAGTGCCAACAACTCCTCAAGCATGACGGTGACCTTCACGCCATTTGGCGTGGCCAGCGAATAAAGCTGCATGGGATGCTTGCCGACCGGGCGCGCCTTGTCATGGGTCGCACCAGCGATGGGCCGGTTAATATTGGCGAATTGGCCGCCATTTTCGGTGTTCCATTCCCAGACGTCGGCAGGGGTATATTCGGAAAATGTCTGCGTCATGCGGGGTCCTCAAATATGCGGCTGTTGGAGCAGTGTATGGATGTGCTGGCGCGTGTGCGTCAAGGGTGGTTCGAGCTTGCGCTGGAGCAACGCTGAGTGTGCAAAGGTTAGGGCCGATTTTAACGTTGACGTGAACGTAAAGCGAGGCTTTAGTCGGTCGATAAATCCAAGGGAGAACCATTATGTCCGCCACCGTCGAAATTACCAACGACATTGCCCTGATCCGCATGGACGACGGCAAGGCCAATGCGATCAACTTCGACATGGTGGCGGCATTAAATGCCGCGTTCGACACTGCCGAGGCTGGAGCGAAAGCCATTGTCCTGACGGGACGTGAAGGACGGTTTTCGGGCGGTTTTGACTTGAACGCGTTTGCCAGCCTTGGCGCCGACGGCGTGTATAAGTTGCTGGATGCGGGCGCGGAATTGTTATTACGGATTTATGGCGGACCATTGCCTGTGGTCGCGGCCTGCACCGGCCATGCAATCGCCATGGGTGTGTTCATCCTGCACGCCTGCGACACGCGCATTGGCACTGCGGGCGACTATAAAATTGGCGCGAATGAGGCGATTACGGGCATGAACTTGCCGATCTTCGCGATGGAACTTGCGCGGGATCGTCTCAATCCGTCACACCTCACCCGCGCGATGATACAGGGATTCATTTACAACCCGCAAGGCGCGGTTGAAGCCGGCTATCTGGATATGCTTGCACCAGCAGATGAGGTCGAAGCGAAAGCCTTAGCCGTTGCTGGCCAACTCGCACAACTCCCAGCCCCTGCATATGCATGGAACAAAAATGCTATTCGCAAAGCAACGCTCGATCGGATCAAGGCGAGCTTGGGCGCGCATCATATGCTTTGAGGCGCATTAGCCCGCCGTTAATGGCGCGCAAGCCTCCTTAGTCCACGCCAGAGCTTCGCCGTCCAATTGTGGGCCGACTACCTCAAATACCTTGGCGTGGTAATCATTCCACCAGCGCAGCTCGTCGGTATTGAGTAAGCTTACATCCACCAAATTCTTGTCGATGGGCGCGAAGGTCAAAGTTTCAAACCCGAAATAGCGGCCTTCCGCGCCTGCAATGTTTCGTTCCTCGACCAAGACGAGGTTTTCGATGCGGATGCCATATTCGCCTGATTTGTAATAGCCCGGCTCGTTCGAGAGGATCATACCCGCTTGGAGCGGCTCGTCGCTGCCAGCTTGTCCGCCAGCGAATTTGGCGATGCGTTGCGGCCCTTCGTGGACCGCGAGGAAGCTGCCGACGCCATGGCCTGTGCCATGGGCGTAATCCAAGCCTGCCTGCCACAAGGATGCGCGTGCCATAGTGTCCAATTGCGCGCCTCTGGTGCCTTCAGGGAAGACAGCGCAGTCCAAGGCGATATGGCCTTTCAACACGCGGGTAAAGCGGTCCTTCATTTCTGCCGTGGGCTTGCCTGGGCCGACCCACATGGTGCGGGTGACGTCGGTCGTGCCGTCGAGATATTGCCCACCGCTATCAACAAGATAGATGCTGTTGGGTTCAATCGCACGGTTGGTGCTTTCGTCGACCTTATAATGGCAATGCGCGCCATTGGGACCAGTTGCGGAGATGGTGTCGAACGACAGATCGTATAGCTTTCCTGTATCTTCGCGGAATGCCTTGAGCCGTGCGGCGGCGGATAGTTCGTTCAATTCGCCTTTATACGCGGTTTCGTGCATCCAATGCAGGAACCGGCTGAGGGCCGCGCCATCACGGGCTTGCGCGGCGCGGTGGCCGGATTGTTCAATGGGGTTTTTGACGGCCTTAGGCAGAATGGTTGGGTCGCGCGCTTCGATGATATGCGCGCCAGCCGCTTGCAGAGCGCCGAAAATCGCGGCGACCGCCCGGTCGGGATCGACGGCAATGCGCTTGCCATTCATCGACCGCAGTTCGGGCACAAATTCGGACGGATCGCGCAAGCGCACGGCATTGCCGAGATGTGCGCGGACGGCATCGTCCATCTTTTCCGGCGCGACAAACAGGTCCGCCGTGCCATCGGCATGGGCGAGCACAAAACTAAGCGCGACGGGGGTATTCGCCACATCAGCGCCGCGGATATTCAGCAACCATGCCACCGAATCGAGCGCGGAAATGACGGTGCTATCGAGGCTATGCGTCGTCAGCCACTCGGCCACAGCGGCCCGTTTTTCGGCGCTGCTCTGTCCTGCATAATGGGTGTCATGTACGATGAGCTTGGCCACGCTTTTCTGCGGCTGTTCAGCCCACACCCTGTCGATTGGGTTGCTTTGAACTGCAACCAGTTCTGCGCCTTTGGCGGCCAGTGCCTTGGTTGCACTTTCGACCCAGCCTTTGGTGTGGACCCATGCGTCATAGCCGATGCGCGCGCCACAGGGGGCGTGGTCCTGCAACCAGTCAGCGATGCTTGTTTGCGGGACGCCCACATATTGCCAATGCTTGCCATCGACCTGCTCCCGCACCTGAAGCGTGTAGCGGCCATCGGTGAAGATCGCGGCTTCTTCAGACAATACCACGGCAGAGCCTGCAGACCCGCCAAAACCCGTCAACCAGCCAAGCCGTTGCGCATAATCGCCGACATATTCCGACATATGTTCGTCGCAGATTGGCACGACGAAGCCGTCCAGTTGTTCTTTCTTCAATTGCGCGCGCAAGGCGGCGAGGCGGGCTTCATAGGTAGACATTTCGGACTTCCGTTCATATGGTTATGACAACCATATACGCGAGGAAGTCGTCTCATGAAAGCACTGCTCCCACTCATTTTTGCAACAAGCGCATTATCCTCGCCCGCATTCGCCCAGAAAGAAGCCATGACCGAAAAAGCCACCGCGCAAATTAAGCCTCCTGTCGCCGTTAAGCGGCCGCATCAGGCGACCTATCACAATGTGACGATTACCGACGATTATCACTGGCTGCGTGATTCAGGCTATCCCACGATAAATGATGCGGAAATTTTGGCGCATCTGGGCGCCGAAAATGCGTATTTCGAAGCACAAATGGCTCCGCAAGCTGCACTAACCGAAACGATCTTTCAAGAAATGAAGGGCCGCGTTAAAGAGGATGACAGCAGCGTCCCGCAAAAGGATGGCGACTATATTTACTGGTCGAAATTCGAAGAGGGCGCGCAATATCGCAAGCATTATCGCAAGCCCGTTGCCGGGGGCGCGGACCAGCTTATCCTCGACGAAAATGAACTGGCGAAGGGCAAGGCTTATTTTCGGTTAGGCGCCGCAGAAATCAGTCCGAACGGCAAGATTTTGGCTTATGCTTATGATGATAATGGCTCCGAACGCTTTGACCTGCATTTCCGCAATTTGGAAACCGGCGAAAAATTGGCCGACATCATCCCCGGCACGCTGTCCAGCATAGTCTGGTCATCGGATGGGAGGGGCGTGGTCTATGGCCTTGCCAACGATAATTGGCGCACTGACAATGCCTATTATCACAGATTGGGCGACGAACTCAGCAAAGCAACATTGCTGTATAAGGAAGAGGATATCGGCTTTGGCGTCGGTGTTGGCCTGACCGCACAAGAGGATTGGATTGTCATTGGTACAGGCGACAATGTCACCAGCGAAGTGCGCTTGGTGCCCGCCAACAATCCAACCGCGACGCCCATATTGGTGTCCCCGCGCAAGGAAGGCCGTCAATATAGCGTCGACGTCCGCGACGGCACTGTATTCATTCTGACCAATGATGACCATGTGAATTTCCGCGTGGCCACCGCCAGAATGGAGGCGCCTGGTGATTGGGAAACATTGATTGCAGGTTCCGACCGCCATTATTTGACCGGCCTGTCGTTGTTCAAAAATTTCTACGTCACCGAAGGCCGCATTGACGGCCTCGATCAAGTTGAAATCCGTGATTATGCCGATGCTAAAAAGGTCGAACGGATCAAATTTCCCGAGGCAAGCTATGACGCGGGGCTTGGCGATAACCCCGAATATGATGTGACGAAGCTGCGGCTTGGCTATGAATCGATGGTCACGCCCGACACGGTGTTTGACTATCATCTTGCCGATGGCCGGCTGGAAACGTTGAAGGTGCAGGAAATCCCCAGCGGATATGACCCAAGCCAATATGTCACCGAACGCGTCATGATTACGGCGCGCGACGGGACGAAGGTTCCGGTGTCGATCCTCACGAAAAAGGGCTATAAGAAAGACGGCAGTCAGCCGCTGCATCTATATGCTTATGGCGCTTATGGCTATGCCATGCCGCCGGGCTTCAGCGCCAACCGCCTGTCGATGGTGGATCGCGGCTTTGCCTATGCCATTGCGCATATTCGCGGCGGTGATGACCTTGGCTACCAATGGTATCTGGATGGCAAGCTGACCAAGCGGACCAACACCTTCAACGACTTTGTCGATGCGGCGAAGGGCCTGATTGATTTGGGCTTCACCAGCAAAGGAAAGGTGACCGCAAGTGGTGGCTCGGCTGGCGGCGAGTTGATGGGCGCGGTGGTTAATCAGGCACCGGAATTGTTCGGCGCAGTCGTTAGCCATGTCGCCTTTGTCGATGTGCTCAACACCATGTTGGATAAGGACTTGCCATTGACGCCGGGCGAATGGCCCGAATGGGGCAACCCTATTACCGACAAGGCGGCGTTTGACTATATCCGTAGCTACTCGCCATATGACAACATCGAAGCAAAAGCCTATCCGCCTATGCTTTGGACAGCAGGATTGAACGACCCGCGCGTCACCTATTGGGAACCCGCCAAGATGGTCGCAAAGCTGCGCGACATGAAAACCGATGACAATGTGTTGTTGCTCAAGACCAATATGGGCGCGGGCCATGGCGGTAAGTCTGGACGGTTTGAACGGTTGCGCGAAAATGCCGAAGAGGCGGCGTTTATTGTGTGGCAAATGGGGTTGGCCAAGTCGGGCAAATGATACCGTTCGAACGACCTTTCACCGCGCAGCCAGACGACATTGACGAGCTTGGCCATGTCAACAATGCCGTTTGGGTGCGGTGGATACAGGATATGGCGACGTCGCATTGGCAGGCGGTTGCTGCGCCGGAGCATATCGCGGCTTATTATTGGGTCGTGACGCGTCACGAGATTGATTATCGCGGCAATATCGCGGCGGGTGAAAGCGTTACGGCGCGCACATGGATTGAAAGCGAACCCAAAGGTGCGCAGTTTGACCGGCGCGTGGATTTTATTGATGCCAAGGGCAAGGTGATCGTGCGCGCGAATACCACTTGGGCAATGATTGATAAGGCAACGGGGCGGCTGGTCCGCGTCCGGCCAGAGGTGTCTGCGCCGTTTAAGGGGTGAGGGTTGTCGGCCTCACCTTAAAAATCAATCGCAACGCCCTTTAATTCCCAATCCCCATAGCGGACGGGATCTGGTCGTTCGGCGTCTGGCTCAGGCTCCCGCCCGACCTCTTTCGGCTCCGGGACTGGCGGGCTTTTGGAGAGATATTCCGGCGCTTTGACATGTGACGGACGCGTGCCCATAAATTAAATTTCCTTGAGCGAAATGGCTATCAGGGAATATCGGCCTTCATCCTCGTATTTGCAAGATGTGGTGTCACAAGTTCGACGGCGCAGAACCGCTCTTCACTTGTGTGCGACACACGCCTAGTGCCTTTGTCTATGACTGACGATATTTCTGGCTTTCCGACCCGCCGTGCCGCCTTGCGGTTGCTTGATACTGTGATGCGTATGGGCACGCCAATGGACCAAGCGACCGCCAATGCGACCAAGGGCCTTTCGCCACCGGATCGCGCCTTGGCGATTGCGATTGCGCAGGAAACTTTGCGCTGGTCGGTCGATCTGGATACTCTCATCGACAGCAAAACCAAACAAATCCTGCCTGATGATTCCAAGGCGCGAATGGTGCTGCGCCTCGCGCTGGCGCAGATTTTGCGCTTGGGCACGCCTGCCCATGCGGCCATCGCAACGGCATTGCCCTTGGTTGATGGCGGCCCAAGGCGGCTGGTGCATGGCGTGCTGGGATCGCTGTTGCGCGCCGAAGTGACCTTGCCGGAATTGCCGTCCTTGCCAGAGGCGGTGATGATGCGCTGGCACCCGGCATGGGGCGATGACATGATTGCGGGCGCACAAAAGGCATACTCCGAACCGCCGCCATTGGACCTGGCCTTGCGCGACCCTTCTGCAACCGATGCGTGGGCGGAGCGCCTTAGCGGCGTAAGCCTGATGCCCGGCCATGTGCGTTTGCCGCGGGGTACAGCGGTCGAAGAACTGGATGGCTATGATGAAGGTGCGTGGTGGGTACAGGATCTCGCCGCCAGCCTACCCGCGCGGCTTTTGGGCGATGGCACGGGTAAGCGCGCACTGGATCTGTGCGCTGCACCCGGTGGCAAGACGATGCAGTTATCCGCGGCTGGTTTTGCGGTTACCGCGCTCGACAACAGCGCGCGGCGCATGGACCGTTTGATGTCCAATTTGGAACGCACGCAGTTGAATGCGGAGCGGGTAAATGCCGATGTCATGGATTGGAAACCATCTCAGCCATTCGATGCCATTCTGTTGGACGCGCCATGCAGCGCAACGGGCACGATGCGACGCCACCCCGATGTGTTGCAGCGCATCGACCTGAAGGCGATCAATAACTTGGCCGCGATTCAAAGTGCGATGCTGGACCGTGCGGCACAATGGGTTAAGCCGAGCGGTATGTTGGTGTTCGCCACCTGCTCGCTGGAGCCGCATGAGGGCGAGGCGCAGGCCGAGGCATTTCTGGCGCGGCATCCCGACTATACAACGATGCCCCCGACTGATGAAGAGTTACCCGCTGGGGTGACGGCTAATGCGCAAGGGCATGTCCGCACAATGCCGCCCATGCTGGCTGAGCAGGGCGGTTTGGACGGGTTTTTTGTGGCGCGGTTTGTGCGCAAGGGATAGGTCGGCAATGATTGCACCGACACTCACAACCGAACGCTTATCCATTGAACCCATGTCGCTTGCGCATTGGGAGGATTATGCCGCGGCATGGGCCGACCCGCGCATGACCGCATTTATTGGCGGTGAGCCGCGCAGCCGCAATGTCAGTTGGGGCAAAATGCTTCAAGGCATCGGCATGTGGCCTTTGCTGGGCTACGGCTATTGGTCATTTGTGGAACGGGACAGTGGGCGCTTTATCGGCAATGGCGGGCTGGCGCAGTTTGAACGCGGCATAAAAGAGCTGGAAGGCTTTCCGGAGGCCGGCTGGGCCTTTACGCCCGACGCATGGGGCAAAGGTTATGCCACGGAGGCTCTGACCGCGATTTTAAAATGGGCGGACAGCCAAGGACTGGGCGAAATACGCTGCATCATTGATACCGGAAATACCGCATCGCATAATGTCGCGGGCAAGCTTGGTTTCGCCAAATTTGCAGAATCGCATGATGTCATTGGCGAGCTGTTTATCTATCGGCGTTAACCGTAGCTATTGCGATAAGCTGTGTATAACGCCCGCCGCCGCCTTGCCCGTGCGCAGTGCAGCGTCTAAGCGCATAATATGACCAACGCCGTCCGCATTGCGCCGTCAATCTTGTCCGCCGATTTTGCACGGCTGGGTGAAGAAGTGCGCGCGATTGATGCGGCTGGGTGTGACTGGATCCATGTCGATGTCATGGACGGGCATTTTGTTCCGAATATCACCATCGGCCCCGCTGTCGTAAAGGCGCTTCGCCCACATAGTGCTAAGCCATTTGACGTGCATTTGATGATCGCACCCGTCGACCAATATGTGCAAGATTTTGCCGACGCTGGCGCCGATATCATATCCTTCCATCCCGAGGCTGGGCCGCACCCGCACCGCACCGTGCAGCTGATCAAGTCGCTGGGCAAAATGGCGGGTATTGTGCTTAATCCACATACGCCAGCGAAGATGCTCGATTATCTCATCGACGATGTCGATCTTGTCCTGATCATGAGCGTGAACCCCGGTTTTGGTGGGCAGAGTTTTATCTCTAGCCAGTTACGTAAAATCGAAGCTGTGCGCAAAATGATCGAGAAAACCGGACGTGATATCCGGCTTGAAGTCGATGGCGGCATTACGACCGATACCGCACCGCTGGCGATATCGGCTGGTGCGGACACGTTGGTGGCGGGCACGGCCACATTCAAGGGTGGCGAGAGCCAATATGCCGCCAATATCCGGGCGCTGAGGGGTGAATGACCGGTAATTTTGAGGACGCTACGGATCAACGACAGACGGCCTTAATCGTCAGGCCCAAGGGCGCGGGCCAAAATATTCTCGAGCGCCTCTCTCTCGAATTTTACAAACTGACATGGCGCACGCCGCTACACAATGGGCGGTTGAGGGGCAAGGTGCCTTTACGTCTTCTGGCGGTACCGAAGGACCCTTTGGAAGGAGATTCCGGGCGGGGCCAAGCGCTGCGCATGGGCAAATTTTATTATCAGGGTTTTGAACAAGCGTTTGATGCGCTGGATTATGATCATCTCAATCTGTCACCATCGCTGACGGATTATATCCACCGTTTTGACTGGCTGCGTGATTTGGCAGCGGCGACCAATCGCGGCGAAGGTGCGCCCGTGGCGGCGCGCATCGCCGATGCCTGGTTGCTGGCCAATGGCATGAAGACGCGTGAACCCGCTTGGCGTGTCGACAATTGCGCTTGGCGGCTGTTGAACATGGCCGCTGGATCCCCGTTTTTGTTGAGCAGTTCGGAGCCGATTTACCGTTCGCGCGTCATCAATCATTTTGCGCGGATGGCGCGGCATTTGGACCAGTCCGCACCCAGGGCGCAAAGCCACTTTGCCAAGACCGTTGGCTGGGCAGGCGTTGTTGCCGCGTCGTTATTATTGCCCGAAGGCAAAATCCGCCGTGCGGTGGGCGAAGATGGCCTTGCGGAATCCTTGCGCGTCACAATTTTCCCTGATGGTGGTGTTATATCGCGCTCACCCATTCAGTTGATGGAGCTCATCGGCCTGTTGAGCCTGTTGAAGCAATGCTATGTTGCGCAAGGCGAGATAGTGCCGGATTTCCTTATAGAGGCATTGGGCCGCGCGGCGCCTGCTTTATTGGGTCTGACACATTCTGATGGCGGGCTGGGTGCGTGGCAGGGCTCCGCGCATATAACCGCAGACCGAATTGACGCCCTTGTGGCGGCAAGTGAAGTTCGCGCTCGCCCGCATCGCCAAGCACTCGACTGGGGCTATCAGCGTGTATCGGCTGGCAAATCTGTGCTTTTGCTGGACGCAGGACCACCACCGCTCGCGCGTCAGTCGGCATCGGGCTGCGCCTCCACCCTCGCGTTCGAATTATCGCATAATGGCCAGCGGATCATCGTCAATTGCGGCGGCGCGGCACTGGTCGGTGCGACCATATCGGCGGCACTTGCCCGCGGCCTCCGGACCACTGCGGCGCACTCGACTTTATGTCTGAACGATACCAACTCAACCGCCATTTTGCCCGGGGGCCAATTGGGCAAGGGCGTGACTGAAGTCGGTCTTGAACGGCGCGATATTGATCAGGCGACACGGATAGAAGCAAGCCATGACGGCTATGCGAAAAACTTTGGCTATAATCACTCCCGCCTGCTCATTTTGCAGTCCGACGGCATGGAATTGCGGGGCGAAGATAGGCTGTTGCCACAGGAAAACCCGCGGGACGATGTGATGGCGCATGTCCGTTTCCATCTGGGCCCAGATATTGAGATTACGCCATCAGACACGCCGCAGACCGCATTGCTGCGTATGGCTGATGGCAGCAACTGGGCGTTTGTCACCTCCGGTGGTATATTGTCGGTGGATGATAGCTTGTGGATTGACCAAAATGGTCGCCCGCACCCGACCCAACAACTTGTGATTGCCGCCGATACAGGTAAAGGCGAGCTCCATATTAGCTGGCAACTGCGCCATTTAGGATAATATTATGCACGACGTCGTCATTAAGCGGGCCCTATTGTCGGTGTCTGACAAAGCGGGATTATTGGAACTTGCTCATGCGCTGGCGGCGCGCCAGGTCGAATTGGTATCGACGGGCGGGACGGCTAAAGCGCTCCGCGCCGCTGGCCTGGAGGTGAAGGACATTAGCGAGCTCACCGGTTTTCCCGAGATGATGGACGGCCGCGTGAAGACATTGCATCCGATGGTGCATGGCGGCTTGCTCGCGGTGCGTGATAATCCCGAACATGCCGCTGCGATGACCGAGCATCATATCGGCGCCATCGACCTTGTGGTTGTCAATCTTTACCCCTTTGCGCAGACGGTCGCCAAAGGCGCGTCGCGTGATGAAATCATCGAAAATATCGATATTGGCGGACCATCGATGGTGCGCAGCGCAGCCAAAAACCATGCCTTTGTGACGATCCTGACCGATCCGGCTGATTATGATGAACTGATTGCCGAGCTTGAGGAAAGCGACGGCAAAACCAGCTATGACTTCCGCCGCAAATGCGCGGCAAAGGCATATTCGGCAACCGCAGCTTATGACAGCATGATCAGCCAATGGTTTGCCTTTGCTGACCAGCAGCAGATGTTTCCGGACATGCTGGCCGTCAATGGCCATCGCGCGGCCGAATTGCGTTATGGTGAAAACCCGCATCAACGGGCGGCGTTATATGTGCCTGTCGGGCCGCATATTGCAGGTATCGCGCAGGCCGAACAAGTGCAGGGCAAGGAATTGTCCTATAATAATTACAATGACGCCGACGCCGCGCTGGAGCTGGTTGCTGAATTTCGCGACGGCCCGCCAACGGTTGTTATCGTCAAGCATGCCAACCCGTGCGGCGTGGCAACGGGCGCAACCTTAATCGACGCCTATCGCGCGGCGCTGGAGTGCGACAGTGTTTCGGCCTTTGGCGGTATCGTCGCGGTCAACCGCCCGCTTGATGCGGCGACGGCTGAAGCCATTACCGAGATTTTTACCGAAGTCGTGGCTGCGCCATCCGCCGATGATGCGGCGAAGGCTGTATTTGCCAAGAAGAAGAATTTGCGGCTGTTGCTCACCGGCGAATTGCCCAATCCGAAACGCGGTGGCCTTTCTATCAAGCCGATTACTGGCGGACTACTCGTGCAATCGCGTGACAATGGCCATGTGGCGGATGATGCATTCACGGTGGTCACTAAGCGCGCGCCAAGTGCACAGGAGTTGGCGGATTGCCGCTTTGCATGGACGATTGCCAAGCATGTGAAGTCGAATGCGATTGTCTATGCCAAGGATGGGGCAACCGCAGGTATTGGTGCTGGCCAAATGAACCGGCGTGACAGCGCGCGTATCGCCGCGATTAAGGCCGTTGAGGCTGCGGAAACTTATGGTTGGGATACGCCGCGCACAGTGGGTTCCGCTGTCGCGTCCGACGCGTTTTTCCCCTTTGCCGATGGTTTACTTGCTGCCGCAGAAGCGGGCGCCACGGCTGTCATTCAACCCGGCGGATCGATGCGTGATGATGAAGTGATTGCTGCCGCCGATGAGGCTGGCTTGGCCATGGTCTTCACCGGCATGCGGCATTTCAGGCATTGATTTAAACCCCCTCCCGCTGGCGGGAGGGGGAGTTAGTTTCAGTTAGCGCGCTTTACAGCGTTTTTGTAGCCGCCCTTTTTGGGGCCGTAATTGCGTGCCGGTGCACCAGGGTCGCGACGGTTTTCGCTGCGTGCGGCAAAGGCGCGGTCGGCGGTTGGGCGACGATCACCCGCAGCGGCATTCTCGCTGCGTGGGCGGGTATCGTTTTTGCCACCTTCACGGCTGCCGTCGCGTGGACCGATGGCAGGTTGCCAGCCACCTTGCGGGGCGTGCGTACGGTTGCGGGTTTCACCGTTCAAGCCAGTGCCACCATTATTACCGCCCAATTTCTTGCCAGCATAGTTCGTACGTCCGCCGCCCGGCTGACCACCACCGCGACCGCCACGTGCCTGCTGCGGTTTCTTATCGGCAACGGGGGGTGGCAGTGCGGCAACCGCTGCACGGAAGCCTTCGGGAAGGCCAAGTGTCATCGCGCGGACACCCGTCAGACGCTCGATATCCTTCATATAGCCGCGTTCATCACCCGCGACGAAGCTCATCGCGATCCCTTCACGCCCGGCGCGCGCGGTGCGGCCAATGCGGTGGACATATTGTTCAGGCACGTTGGGCAGTTCGAAGTTGAACACATGGCTGACGCCAGGGACGTCAATACCACGCGCCGCAATGTCGGTTGCCACGAGGATTTTGATCTTGCCGTCACGGAACGCTTGCAGCGCAGCGGTACGCTGGCCCTGCGATTTGTTGCCATGGATGGCGGCGGATTGAATGCCAGCACCCGCCAGCCCACGCACAACGCGGTCGGCGCCATGTTTTGTGCGGGTGAAGACCAACGCACGGTCAATCTCTTCGCTTTGCAGCTTGAGCGTCAGCAGTGTCTGCTTTTCGCGCTGCTCGACAAAGGTCACAAATTGCTCAACGCGTTCTGCTGTCGTCGATGCAGGGGCAACCGACACACGGACAGGGTTGTTGAGGAAGCGGTTACCAAGCTCGGCAATTGCCTTTGGCATGGTTGCCGAAAAGAACAATGTCTGACGCTGCTTTGGTAGCAACTGATCAATACGCTTCAGCGCGTGAATGAAACCCAAGTCCATCATCTGGTCGGCTTCATCCAACACGAAAATTTCAACATCCTTCAAGGTGACGGCGCGTTGCTCGATCAAGTCGATTAAGCGGCCGGGTGTCGCGACGAGAATATCGACGCCGCCAGCAAGACGCTTTTTCTGGCTAAAAATGGGCATGCCGCCAAAAACGCAATCGACCTTCAGGCCCAAAAATTTGCCATAAGTGCGGAAGCTGTCGGCGATTTGCGCCGCAAGTTCACGGGTCGGCGACAAGACAAGCATCCGGCAGCTATATTGCTGACGCGCCTTTGGCTTGGTGGCGAAATGGTGGAGGGACGGCAATGCAAATGCCGCGGTCTTTCCTGTTCCGGTCTGCGCGATACCGCATAGATCGCGGCCCTCAAGCAAGGATGGAATGGCCTGTTGCTGAATGGGTGTTGGCGTATCATAGCCAGCCGCCTCAAGCGCCTTAAGGATAGGTTGGGCAAGGCCCAGGTCTTGGAAAAAAGACATTTTTATACTTTCAAAATAGTCGTCGCGGCCCGTTATGCGCGTCCTTTCATCAGGACCGCACAGGCGCAACAGCAGGTGTTCGGGAGCAGCTTATGCTGACCCGTTGGAAACAACCCTGCGTGATATGGGAAGCCTCTAAGCTTACGCATCTTGTTCGTTTGGCGGAGCCTGTATCAAGGCCCTCACGCTGCCAAAACTGCGGCGGTATTGTCCGCTCGCCTCATGCGCTTGAACGGCCTATGGCGAAACAGCGCCGAAAACGCAAGTTATTTGTGCGTTTGCGCAATAATCGGTCGCAGGCGTCTGCTAAAGATGCATGAAGTCGCGGTCGAAACTTTTCAAATGCGCGCCACCATCCACGAAAATGATTTGCCCGGTAACGTGCTGCGCTTGCGCGAGATAGACGACCGCGTCCGCGACCGCCGATGGCGAAGGCAATGCGCCCAAGGGCATCATATCGGCCAGCCGCGTTTCTTGATCTGCGGTATAATCATCGGTTGCAATGACAAGGCCGGGGGCGACGCCATTGTACCGCGCGCGCCCAGCGAAGGATGCGGCCATGGACCGAACCGACGCCGCCAACGCTTGCTTCGACAAGGTATAGCTGATCTGGTCATAGTGCGGATTGACCACGCGTTGATCCAGGATATTGACGATTGCGGGGCGTGCCGCTGGCCCAGCGGCCTGCACCAAAGCTTGGCTTAACAATAAGGGTGCAAACAGGTTCAACCGGAAATGCGCCTCCAGCGTTTCCAACGTCATCGCCTGCCAATCGTCTTGCCCGAACATCGCGGCACTGTTCACCAGTAGATCCGGTGTGCGGCCAAAATGGGCGGCGATCATGTCCAAAAGCTTGGCTGGATCGCCCGTGCTAAGGTCAAAGGTGAAAGCATGCCATTCGCTGCCGTTTGCTTGCAGCGCCGCGGCGAGAGCAGCTTCTGGTGGCTTGTCCATATGGCTGACCAACGCTAGCGCATAGCCAGCGTCCGCAAGTTTTGTCGCAATCGCTGCGCCCAGCCTGCGCTTGCCACCGGTGACGATTGCAAGCGGCCTAACTGTCACTTGCGGCACCGCGACATGGTAATGCCAATCGCTTCATTATCTTCCGCAATCGCCAATTTGACGATTTTGACGACGATGTTGCTGATACGTGGATCGTCGGCGAACAGAGTGTCCATGATATGATCGGCCACTGCTTCAATCAGCGTGAAATGCACGCCTTCGGGCAGTTTTGTTACCGCTTCTTTCAACGTCATATAATTTTTGGAAGCCGATAGGGGCGTATCTGGCGCGTAATGCGGGTACATATCCAACGTGGTGCTGATGGATATGCGCAGCGGTTGCGGCAAATGCGTTTCCTGACTGTAAATACCCGTCAGGACATTGACGACAAGGTCGTGCACTTCAAGAATTAAACTGTCGCTCATAATACTCCTTAACGCGACCAGCGGGCGAAGATGGCCGTGGGCAAAAGCATGCCCCGGCCTTGTTCGCGCACCGCCAGTTCGCCAAATTCCACCTTGCCGCCAAGGTCCGCAAAATGCGATTCCAATAACCCGCCCAATGCCAGCGCAGACATACGCACGGCGTAGACGGTCAAAAACAGAAATTTCGATTCCGCATCCAGCAACTTGCGGCAATTGGCGATCAATGCCGGCAAGTCTTCTTCCAACCGCCATACTTCGCCTTCGGGACCACGGCCATATTTGGGCGGGTCCAATAATATGCCGTCATAGCGTTTTTCGCGGCGCACTTCGCGCGCAACAAATTTGGCGGCGTCATCGACAATCCAGCGGATCGGGCGGTCTGCCATGCCCGACATTTCGGCATTGGCCCGCGCTTGTCCGACAGATTTCTTGGACGCATCAACATGCACCATCTGCGCGCCCGCGGCAGATAAAGCGAGCGTGCCGACACCGGTATAGCCGAACAGGTTCATGGCAACCGGGTCAGTAACGTCCGCCAATTGTCCGCGCATCCAACGCCATACTGGGTCCATATCGGGGAAGAAGCCCAAATGGCGAAACGGTGTGCAGGACGCGGTAAAATGCACGTCGTCATTCCACGACAGTGGCCATCCATCCATCGGAACGGGCTTATTGTTATACCAACGGCCGCCGCCATCATCGTCTGATCCCGGCACAAATTCGGCGTCGGCGGGCCATTCGGCTAAGGCTGGGGCCCACATGGCTTGTGGTTCTGGGCGGATGAAATGGCGGTCACCATAGGATTCATATTTGCGGCCATGACCTGAATCGATCAGCGTATAATCGCGGCGCGGCTCGCTGATCAGGGTGACGAAATCCGGCTTCATATTCAGCGCGTGGCGCGTGCCAACACATAATCACGCACGGCGTCATATGCGCCGGGCAGAACGTCAAAGCGTTCTTCGCGGTCAAATAATTGCGCAACGCGGGCGGGCAGTGCGGGACGGATGCCCGTGGCATTTTCCACCGCGTCTGGGAATTTGGCTGGATGCGCTGTTGCCAATGTCACGACAGGCACATCGGAGCGGATGCCTGCATTGCGTGCGGCATGCAAAGCGATGGCGGTATGCGGATCGATAATTTGGTCCGTGGCGCCATAGGCCCACCGCATGGCTGCCGACATTTGATCGGCATCGGTACGGGCGCTGGTGAGCAAAGACGCTTTTTTGCGCATCTCAGGGGACAGCACCATCTTGCCCATTTTTTCGAACCATTTCATCCGCGCGCCTGTGGTGAGACCATCGCGGCCTTCCAGATCGAACAATAAGCGTTCAAAATTGCTCGATACCTGAATATCCATTGATGGCGATGCCGTAGGGGTCACGCCCAACACCGAATAGTCGCCTTTTGACAAAGCGCGGTGCAAAATATCATTGATGTTGGTGGCCACAATCAGCCGCTCAATAGGCAGGCCCATTTGCGCGGCGACATAGCCTGCAAACACATCGCCAAAATTTCCGGTTGGTACCGAAAAGGCGACTTTGCGTTCAGGGCCGCCCAGCCGAAGCGCGGCGTAGAAATAATAGACCACTTGCGCCATCAGGCGCGCCCAATTGATTGAATTGACTGCAGAGAGGGTCAGCGGACCATTCACATCCTTGTCGTTGAACATACGCTTCACCATCGCTTGGGCGTCATCAAAGCTGCCACCGATTGCGATGTTATGAACATTGGGCGCAAGAATAGTCGTCATCTGCCGCCGCTGCACATCGGACACGCGATTATGTGGATGCAGCATGAAAATTTCGATTTGCGCGCGTCCGGCGACGGCATCAATCGCGGCTGAACCTGTGTCGCCAGAGGTTGCGCCTACGATAGTGAGTTTCTTGTCGGTGCCTGACAGAAAACGTTCAAAAAACTGACCCAGCAATTGCAGCGCGACATCTTTAAACGCCAAGGTTGGGCCGTGGAACAGTTCAAGCAACCAATGTTGGCTATCCAACTGCACCAAAGGCGTCACCGCTGTATGGGCGAAGGAACCATAAGCCGTGGCGCATAAGCTCTTCAGCTCCGTTTCGTCCAAAACGCCGACCGTAAACGGCGCCATGATACGCGCGGCGAGGTCCACATAAGACAGTCCGCGCATCGCGGCGATCTCGTCGCGCGAAAATTGCGGCCAATGGCGCGGCACATATAGGCCGCCGTCGCTGGCCAGCCCTGTTAGCGTGACGCCTGCAAAATCAAGCACGTCTGCGTTGCCGCGTGTGCTGATATATTCTGTTCCGTTTATCGCCATAGCGGCCAAGCGGTTAACCGCAGAGCCACATTTACGCAAGATTATTGCAAATCAGCGCGGACAAATTCGGCACATCTTTCGCCAATCATGATGCTTGGCGCATTGGTGTTACCCGAAACAAGACGCGGCATGATGCTGGCATCGGCCACATATAGCCCTTCTATGCCCCGATATTTCAGGCGCGCATCGACAACATCATCGCCATTCGGCCCCATGCGGCAGGTGCCAACAGGGTGGTAGACGGTGTCGGCACGGCTGCGGATCAGATCGTCCAATGCTGCGTCGTCATTGAGATCCACCGGATGCCGATTCTTGCCATTATAAGCGGCCAATGCAGGCGCTTCGAATATGCGGTGCATCGCGCGCACGCCGGCGCGCAATGTCGCCATGTCGCGGTCATCGCTTAAGAAGGCGGGGTCAATGATCGGAGCGATGCGTGCGTCCGATGATGCCAAACGCACAGTCCCCCGGCTTTCAGGGCGCAGAACGCAGGCATGGCAGCTAAAGCCATGGCCCTTTACTTTGGAACGGCCATGATCTTCCAGCATGGCAGGCACGAAATGATATTGGATGTCCGGTGCTGGCAAGCTTGGGTCTGAACGCCAGAAGCCGCCTGCCTCGGCAAAGCAAGTGGTCATCACGCCGGTGCGCTTGCGGCGATGTTCGATGATGGCCTTAACCATCTTGGCCGTGCCCGCGAGCGAATCGCCAAAGAAATCATCCTTCGATTGGGTTTCAAAGCTCGAGACATAGTCGATATGGTCTTGCAGGTCGGCACCAATCGCGGCTTTGTCATGCACAACGTCCACGCCAACACTGCGCAAATGTTCGGCCGGACCCATGCCGGACATCATCAGGATTTGGGGTGAACCAAATGCGCCGGCGGATAGGATGACCGCCCCGCGTGCCTTGATTGTCCTGCGTTTGCGGCCCTGACGAATGACCACACCTGTGGCGCGTCCATTTTCGACGATGATCTTTTCGGTCAACGCGCCCGTGAGAACTTCCATACGGTCACGCGCCGGTTCGACATAAGCGCGCGCGGCGGTCCAGCGTTCGCCGCCTTTTTGCGTAACCTGATATAGGCCAAAGCCATCCTGCGTCGCGCCGTTAAAGTCGGTATTAACCGGCAATTGCAATTCGGATGCGGCTTCAATGAAAGCCAAGCTGCCTGCTTGTGGCCAGCGTTGATCGGAAACCGAAAGCGGCCCGCCCGATCCGTGGAATGGATCTGCGCCGCGTTCATTATCTTCGCAGCGTTTGAAATATGGCAACACATCGTCATAAGACCAACCATCGCAGCCCAGGGCAGCCCAATTGTCATAGTCATATTTATGGCCGCGAATGTAGACCATCGCGTTGATCGCGCTTGACCCGCCAAGGCCCTTGCCGCGCGGTTGGTAACCCGTGCGGCCATTCAGACCCTTTTGCGGGACGGTTTCATATTTATAATTGGACGCATTGCGGATGAACGGCATGAAGCCGGGCGTCTTGATCAACATATTATTGTTATTGCCGCCGGCCTCAATCAAGCAGACCTTATATTTGCCACCTTCGGACAACCGTCCGGCGGCGGCGCTGCCTGCGGAACCACCGCCAATAACAATGATGTCAAATTCGTCCATATCGCCTGCTCCCTCTTCGTCGGAAGGTTTAAGCGGACGATTAATTACTGGCAAGGGTGTAAATAGGCTCAGTCGGCTTTGGCTTGCTGGCTCTCCAGCCATTGCGCACGAATACTGTCCGATGTGTCCCGGCTGCCATCATGGCTCCAGCCCGGCGGGCGCCATATATAGGAAAGTTTATGCCGCCATGGTGCGGACCATAGGTCTTGGGCGATGCCAATCCATTCATGGAACACGCTCCAGAGCAGGTTGAACGTGCCCAATTGCTTGACGATCCCATAACGGATTTTTTCGCCTTCGACTTCCTCGGTAAAGGTGCCGAATATGCGGTCCCAGATGATGAAGGTCCCGGCGTAATTCTGGTCCAGATAGCGCGGATTGGTCGCATGATGGACGCGGTGGTGGCTGGGCGTGTTCATCACATATTCGATCCAGCGCGGGAATTTGTAAATTGCCTCGGTGTGGATCCAGAATTGATAAATGAGATTGAACGCGCCGACGAACAACAGCATCGCGGGATGAAAGCCCAGAAATGCCAAAGGTATCCGGAAGATAAAACTAAGCGCGATAAAGCCCGTCCATGTTTGGCGCAGCGCGGTCGAGAGATTATAATGTTGGCTACTGTGATGGTTCACATGGCTTGCCCAGAACCAGCGGACGCGGTGCCCCGAACGATGCGCCCAATAATATGCAAGATCATCGAGTACAAAGCATAAGGGCCATGCCCACCAGACCCAGCCGATATCGAACACACGATTTTCGTAAATCCACATGGCAAGGCTGAACACCAACGCGCCCGTTAATGCGCCTGCAACGGTGCTGCCCGTGCCCAAAGCGAGCGATGTCAGCGTATCGCGGGGTTCATATTTTTCTGGGGCGCGCCGCCGCGCCCACAACATTTCTGCGACAATCAGAATGATGAACGCGGGAACGGCATAATCAATGGGGTTGAAGAGTTCTGGCATTTCTGCGTCCTATACCGTCAAATTGCGAAGGCCCGCGGCCCAATGTGATGCTTGTGCACCCAGATTAAGTGTGACCGAACCAAAGGTTTTTTCGCCTGTTCCTACGGTGAGGAAATTTTGGTCTAGGCGCGAGTCATTATGCCGGTCGAGCAGCCTTCCTGCCCATTGCACGCCGTGGCGGCGCACCAGCAGATGCCTGCCATTGGCATCGCGCATCAATGCGGCCATGCCCGCTTTATCAATAGCGATTTCCACCGGATCGAACCCGCATAAAGTCTCCTGCGCAATTTCGCGCGCTTGCGCTTCGCTGCGTATGCGGACGTCGCCACCGAGTCTCCAAAATCGCGCAAGCCAAGCGATGAACACAATCGCGGCGATGGAACCCGCCAGCTTAAGCAATTCTGCTATCACGAAGCCCGCCCGCGGAGCATATCCATCATCGCGGTAACAGGCGTTAAGTCATAACCCGCATCCGCGGCCTTTTCGGCCAACACAGCAGGATGGTCACCCTTGGACGCCTGCGCCAAGGCCCAAAGCAATGTCGAGCGCGTACCAGACCGGCAATAAGCAAGGATTTTGCCGTCGGTTTTTGCCAGCGCATCGGCCATGGCGGTCACTTGCCATTCGGCAAAGCCGGCATGGGTGACCGGAATGGCGACATAATCCAACCCAGCGGTCCGCGCGGCGGTTTCAATTTCCGCACCCGATGTTTGATCGGCGGATTCATCTTCTGGGCGGTTGTTGATGATGAGTGTTACGCCCGCTTGCGCAGCATCCGCCACGTCGCCAACTGTAATTTGCGGGGCGACATAGATACGATCTGTGAGTTGGCGAAACATCTGAAAAACCCTGTTATCCAATCGCCATAGTTGACGACACTTTACCTGCCATATTTTAATCCGCAATCGATAACAAGGAAGGACAATGCCGCGATAAACTTCTGCCCTAAAATTCGGCGATGACCGACAAAAATTCTGCGCCATAGGCCTCCAGCTTGCGTGCGCCGACGCCACTGATCCGGCCTAAGGCACGGATATCGGTTGGCCGTGTCAGCGCCATTTCGCGTAAGGTCGCATCGTGGAAAATGACATAAGGTGGCACGCCGACATTTTCGGCCAATGTCCGGCGTTTGGCGCGCAAGGCTTCAAACAACGGATTGCCAATCGGGTTGTCGGGGCGACCAGCGCGGCGTGTGTTGCCGGGTTTAGTCACAGCGACTTCAATCTTTTGATCGCCGCGCATAATCGCGCGGGCATCGCCGCTAAGTTTCAGGCCGCCATGTTCGTTGGCCACCAACGCGCCGCGCGCCTGCAAGGCACGGGACAAGGGTTTCAGCATCGCGGCCTCGCTCCTGCTTACTATCCCAAATACCGAAAGCTGGTCATGCCCGAACTGCGTTATCCGCTCGTCGCTGTTGCCCGTCAGGACCTTTTCCAAATGCCCCATGCCAAATCTTTGCCCCGTCCGATACGCGGCGGAGAGCAATTTGCGGGACAGTTCGGTCGCGTCGTGTACGTCGGGCGCATGCAGGCAATTGTCACAATTGCCGCAGGATTCAGGTGGGCTTTCGCCAAAGTGGCGCAGCAGTACCGCGCGGCGACAGCCGGGGGTTTCGACCAAATGTGACAAGGCGGCCACGCGCGCCAATTCGGCTTCGCGGCGCTCCGGTGCAAGCTCGTTTAAGCGCCCACGCGCACGGGTGAAGTCGCCTGCGGACCACAGCATATGCGCAACCGCCGGATCCCCATCGCGCCCCGCACGCCCGCTTTCCTGATAATAAGATTCAATGGATTTCGGCAGCCCCGCATGCACCACAAAACGGACATCAGGCTTGTCGATGCCCATACCGAAGGCGACAGTTGCGACCATGACCATATCTTCGGAGGATACAAATTCGGCCTGCGCACGGGCGCGTGTCTGTGGCTCCATACCTGCATGATAATAGAGCACCCTGCGGCCGGTCTCGGCAATCTGCGCGGCGATTTTTTCGGTGCGGTCGCGCGTTTGGGCGTAGACAATGCCTGCACCCTGCAACCCCTTTACCAATGCCGCAATGCTGCTGTTCGCGCTGGCTTCGGCAATGTAGCGAATGTTGGGGCGGTCAAAACCCGCTACCATGACGCCTTCCTTGGGAATGCCCAATTGTTCGGCAATGTCATCGCGCGTGTGCGTGTCGGCGGTGGCCGTTAGCGCGAGGCGCGGCACATGCGCAAAGTCATCCAGCAATGGCCGCAGCAAACGATAATCGGGCCGGAAATCATGCCCCCATTCGGACACGCAATGCGCCTCATCAATCGCAAAGAGGGATATTTTCGTTTCGCGCAGCAGGCTGCGAAACTCTTGCCCCGATGCCCGCTCCGGCGCGACATATAACAGGTCAAGTTCGCCGGCACGGAACCGTGATATGGTTTCGGCGCGGTTGTCGTCGGCGGAGGTCAATGTCGCGGCGCGGATACCCACGGCATCAGCGGCGCGCATCTGGTCATGCATCAGCGCAATCAACGGCGAGATGACAATACAGGTGCCATCCATGATCACCGCAGGCAATTGATAGCAGAGCGATTTGCCCGCGCCTGTTGGCATGATCGCAAGCGTGCGCTGCCCCGCGAGAACGCGGGTAACCACCTGTTCCTGCTGTCCGCGAAAGCCCGCGAAGCCGAACAAGCGGTGCAAAACATCAACTGGCGTTGGGGGAGGAGCGACGGAGGCCATTGGAAAGCCCTAGCGTGCCCCAAGGGTCAATGACAGAGCGCACGTGCCTTTGATTCAAGACGCTTGTGGATAGCGCGTGATTTTACGCAGTCGGAATGGCCTCGGCCTCGGCCTCGCTTTGCTGGCGTGTCCACATGTCGGCATAAAGGCCATTTTTGCGCAGCAATTGCAGATGCGTTCCCTGCTCCGCCACGCGGCCCGCCTCCAACACGATGATCTGATCCGCATCCACCACAGTCGACAGCCGGTGCGCGATGATGATGGTTGTGCGGCGTTCGGAAATGCGTTCCAAAGTAGCTTGAATTTCTGATTCAGTTCGGCTGTCCAAGGCGCTGGTCGCTTCATCCAAGATCAAAACCGGCGGATTTTTCAGCAAGGTGCGGGCAATGGCCACGCGCTGCTTTTCGCCACCGGATAGTTTTAATCCCCGCTCGCCAACCTTGGCGGCATATTGGTCGGGCAACGATTCGATGAAGCCGTGGATCGACGCCCCGCGCGCGGCCTCTTCGATTTCCGCCTGATTGGCACCTTCGCGGCCATACCCAATATTGTATCCGATAGTATCGTTGAACAGCACCGTATCTTGCGGAACGATACCAATGGCGCTGCGCAAGCTGGACTGGGTGACATCGCGCAGTTCTTGCCCATCGATGGTGATACGCCCGCCGGTGATATCATAAAATCGATAGAGCAAACGCGCGATGGTCGACTTGCCGGCGCCCGATGGGCCTACCACGGCCAGCGTTTGCCCGGGCTTTATGTCGAAGCTGACGCCGTTTAAGATTTGCCGTTCGGCGTCATAGGCAAAATACACATCATCAAACACCACCGCGCCGCCATGGACTGCCAATGCAGGCGCATTGGGCTTGTCGGTGATTTCGGCAGGTGTATCGATAAGCTCGAACATCGCTGCCATATCGGTCAGACCTTGGCGGACGGTGCGATAGACCATGCCCAACATATCCAATGGCCGGAAAAGCTGCGCCAATAACGTGTTCACCGTTACCACATCGCCAGTGGTAAATTGCCCGCGGGACCAGCCCCAAACGACATAGCCCATCGCGCCAGCCATCATTAGATTGGTGATGAGCGATTGCCCGATATTGAGCGCGGCAAGCGAGTTTTCCGATTTGACGGCGGCATTGGCATAATGACGCACAACCTCGGCATAGCGGTGGGTTTCGCGCTTCTCTGCGTTGAAATATTTGACCGTTTCATAGTTTAACAGGCTGTCGACGGATTTAGCCACAGTCTGCGTATCGAGCTCGTTCATTTCCTCGCGCAATTTGTTGCGCCAGTTGGTGATGACGGCGGTGTAGACAATATAGCTGATGACCATGATCAGCGTGGCAATGACCATGCCCCAGCCAAATGAAATCTTGAAATATACCGAGACTAAAAACAGTTCCAGCAGGGTCGGCGCGATGTTGAACAACAAGAAATAGAGCATGATGTCGATGCTCTTTGTGCCGCGTTCAATCACCTTTGTGACCGCGCCTGTGCGGCGGTTCATGTGGAATCGCATCGACAGATTATGCAAATGGCTGAAGACATTTTCGGCCAGGCGGCGCGTTGCTTCTTGGCCGACGCGTTCGAACACCACGTTACGCAAATTGTCGAACAATACCCCACCAAAACGCGCGCCGGCATATGCCGCGACCAAGGCGATGGCGATAGCGACGCTGTCTTCCATGCCCGGCACCATGCGGTCAATGGCTTGGCCGTAGAGCCATGCCATGCTGAGCTGAATAAGTTTGGAGACAACCACCAGCAGCAAGGCAAAGACAATGCGGACGCGTAAACCCGCTTCATTCTTCGGCCATAAATAAGGCAAGAAACGCCGCATGACGGCGAAATCTGGCTTGGCATCATTGGTGGGGGCTAGTGGCGGCACAGGGGCCCTATAGTTATTTTAGCGCAAAGCACAAAGGCCCATCATGTCTTGCTCGACAGCAACATCCAAGTCGCAATGCCGTTTACGGCGGTGTAGGCGGCATAGAGGAGCGATAATGCCAGAGAACCTGTATTGGCCAACCATAGGGCGCCGATGAGCAAAGCGAGTTCAATGGCATAGCTTCCATAAGGACCAATATGCCGGCCGAAAGTACGCTTGGTCTCTTCAACGATAGGGTGCCCAGATTCCGCCACCGCTTTGTGCATATAAAAATTGGCGATGCCCAATAGAAAGCAGATGGTCAGCAACATAGGCTTTGGATCACGGCCCTTCGCGGATACCACGCGCTTCATTGCGCTCGGATTGCCGTTCCAACGCAACCTTGATCATCGCGATGATGGGATCCGCCAGCGCTAGCCCCAATATGCCGAACAGCGCACCGAACAGGATTTGCGCACCGAGCACTAATGCAGGGGCCAAATCGACCGCGCGTTTTGCGACCATCGGGACGATCAAATAACCGTCCACCGTCTGCACGACGAAATACACGAAAATGGCGTAGAGCCCGACATCAACCCCAGCAGAAAATCCAACGAGGATGATCAGCGCGCCAGATACAATCGCGCCGATATTAGGCAAGAATGCCAGCAAGCCGGTGAGCACACCCAGCAACGCGGCCATCGGCACGCCGCCAAGGCTGAGTAACACCCATGTACCTACGCCCTCAACGGCCATGCCCAACAGGCGACCCGCCATCAGGCGGCGCAGAACGCTGCCCATTTTTTCAGCGGTCCCATAAAAATGCGTACGCTCTGCCAAAGGCAGCATCCATGCGACACCGCGTTCATACATGCGCGGTTCGGCAGCGATAAAGATGCCGAGAACCAGCATCATCGCAAGGTTTGTGACTGTGCCCAAAACG
Source organism: Pseudomonadota bacterium (assembly GCA_041175465.1). Lineage (GTDB taxonomy): Bacteria > Pseudomonadota > Alphaproteobacteria > Sphingomonadales > Sphingomonadaceae > Sphingorhabdus_B. The sequence continues at coordinate 32,601 of JBEDEX010000001.1, forward strand.
GAGGTGACCGCTTCTGTGACGCGGCCCACAGAGTTTAAAATCTGCGATCCTAGGCCCTTCACATCCTCAGCGGAAATGTTGAACCCTGCAGCTTCAATCTGGATCCCGATTCTATTAATTTGCGTTTCGACAATGGCCTGCAGACTTGCGGCTTGCGCGGTGAGTTCAGAACCTGTGAAAACAAAGGTCCAATATATAAAGCCAAATACGGCCAGCACGACAATCGTCAGACGCAAGCCGCGAGGGATGGGCAAGATGCGGCCAAGAAGCCGCGCGCCGCCGTCGAACATGGCGGCAAGAACGATACCGCCAATGATCAGAAGAATGGGCTGCGCAAGCCAGATGAAGGCCGCAACCAGACTGGCCATACCAATCCAAACGGCGGCACGCTTAACCTCAGAACGAATGAGGGGATCGTACAGCTCGGTTGGGCCTACTTCTTCGCGAAAGCTATCCTGCATCTGCGCTGCAGGCTTTTTGCGCGTCCGGCGTGGTTTGCTTTGCGCAAGAGGTGCGGGATCACTCACCTTGGTCGACCTTTTCTGGCCGCAAGCTGTTGCCCGCGCGATCACCGCGCAGAGCGCTGAACCAACTTACTGGATTAAGCCCCGTGCTGCCATCCACCGAGAAGGTAATGATTTCCGCACGACCTCCGATGCGATCCCATGATACGGGGCCACCAAGGCCGCCAAGCTCCGCCGCCACGCGGCTATCGGAACTGTTATCGCGGTTATCACCCATCAAGAAAACATGGCCGGCCGGGATTTTTACAGGCGCCATGTCATCGGTATCGCGCCTGCGCACGTCAATGGTGTCATATTGCACCCCGTTGGGCAGGGTTTCGCGCATGATAGGCAAATGACATGTCAGAACGCCGTCATCACCGCGCATCAGTGCGCCCGGAAAGTCATAGTCATTGCAAGGGTTGTTGGCATCGACGGGCAAAATGAGGTTCGGCTGGGCTTCCTGCTTCACGGGCTTTCCGTTCAGGAAAATCTGGCCAGCGCGCAAGGCAATGGTATCGCCGGGCAAACCAATGACGCGCTTGATCCAATCCTGATTTCTGCCCTTTGGTGTCAATATGACAATGTCCCCACGCTCCGGCATTTTACCCCAAACCCGCGTGTTGCTCTCCGGCAAGGGCACGGCCAAGGCGTCAACCTCTTCGCGCAGCACCAGCCAACGAAATATTGCGACGGGATTCGGTATTGTTGGCGACACATGGCTCCATCCATAAGGATATTTGCTCACGAACAGCCGGTCACCCACCAACAAGGTTGGCATCATCGAGATGGATGGAATGTAAAAGGGTTTCGCAATGAAGCTGTGGAAGGCAAGCACAGCAAGTAAAAGCCAAAACATGCCCTTGAACTCTGTCCAAGCGGCAGACGCCCAGCCTTGCTTTTCAGGTGCAGGGGGTGGCGTTGTTGCCGCGCTGTCATTGTCAGTGGTCAAATTGGTCATGCCTTTTGCGATCTCAACGCTTCTATAATAACAAACGCCTGTGCCCATGGGTGGTCATCGGTCAGCGTCACATGAATATGGGCTTCATAGCCTGAAGGAATCATCGCGTCGAGCCGCGCTTTTGCGCCACCCGTCAAGGAAAGCGTCGGCGCACCCGAAGGTCCATTGACGACGCCAATGTCCTTCATAAACACGCCATGTCTGAAACCAGTTCCTACGGCCTTTGAAAAGGCCTCTTTGGCAGCAAAGCGCTTCGCATAGGTTCCGGCTTTGGTAAATGGGCGCTTGGCGGCCTTGGCGCGCTCCACATCGGTGAAAACACGATTTTCAAATCGCGCACCAAATCGTTCAATCGACTTCGCGATGCGTTCGATATTACACAGGTCGGAACCCAGCCCGATAATCACCTGGCAAGGTCCATCAAATTCCGCATTTTGCGCACGCTTTCTTCCAAGCCAATGAAAATCGCCTCGCCGATGAGATAGTGTCCGATGTTGAGCTCGGCAAATTGCGGAATGGCGGCAATGGGCTGCACATTGTCAAAAGTCAGCCCATGGCCCGCATGAGGCTCGATCCCGTTCTTTGCCGCGAGGGCCGCGGCATCGGCAATCCGGCGTAGCTCTATTTCGCGCGCCTCGCCTTCCAAATGGGCGTATTTCCCGGTGTGAAATTCAACGATATCCGCTTTAAGACGCATCGCGGCTTCAATCTGGCGCGCTTCAGGCTCAATGAACAAGCTTACTCTAATGCCCGCATCGGTGAGCCGCGATACGATGGGTGCTAGATGATTATGCTGCCCTGCCGCATCCAACCCACCCTCTGTCGTCCGTTCCTCACGCCGTTCAGGAACGATGCACGCGGCATTGGGCTTATGCCGAAGGGCAATATCAAGCATTTCATCCGTTGCCGCCATTTCCAAATTAATGGGCAAACGAATGTCCCGCATAATCGCGTCTAAGTCAGCGTCACGAATATGCCGGCGGTCTTCGCGCAAATGGACGGTGATGCCATCGCCGCCAGCAGCCTCAACCATGTGTGCCGCCCGCATCGGATCAGGATGCAAGCCGCCGCGCGCATTGCGAATCGTCGCGACATGGTCAATGTTTACGCCCAAGCGCAAGCGGTGCGGCGTGGGCGCTTGCGTCTTCACTTCCGGCTACCGGGCTTCACCGCTTCTGTCGCCGCTAGCTCGGGCGGCAGTTCGTCGGACGCGTAGGTCGGGAAGTTTAACTGAATCAGCGGATAAAATGGCACGCCGAGGTCAACAGTGCCCGCCGAACGGTCGACTACAGATGCTGCGGCGATAACAATGCCTCCAGCCGCTTCAATCGCGGCAATGGCTTCACGTGAAGACAGGCCAGTGGTCACAACATCTTCAACCATGAGGACTTTCGTACCGGGTGAAAGCGTAAAGCCACGGCGTAAACCAAAAACGCCTTCTGGGCGCTCCACAAACATGGCGTCAACGCCAAGCGTGCGGCCCATTTCGTGGCCGATGATAATTCCGCCCATGGCGGGCGAAATGACCGCCTGAACCTCAGACCGCAGTTCGCGGGGCATTTTTTGACTGATCGCCAAGGCAATGCGCCCCGCACGCTCGGGGTTCATCAAAAGTCGGGCGCATTGTAGATAATATGCACTATGTCTGCCGGACGACAGCAGGAAATGCCCTTCAAGCAGCGCATCGACGCTACGGAATTCCGACAGTATTTCATCTTCAGTCATGATGGGGAGAATGTTCCTTATTGGCCAATGTCGTCTTTTGCATGTCCGGTTTAACGGATTGCAACGCAAATAGGTAGAAGGGTGGTGCATTTAAATGCTAAAAATATTAAATCGACCGCTTGAGGGTTCAGGTTAGCGCGACTATAGGTCGCGCAAGTCCGGACACCCACGGGTGAGCTGGACATGCGCAAAGTTCCTGCGCCGCACCAAGGATACGGGGCCAAGTAGATGAATATGTTGAAGAAATTACTGGTTGTCTTCGCCGCAATGACCATGTCGTCATTGGTGATGGCGCAGCCAGCGAATCCTGCACCTGCGCCATTGACGAAGGAAGTGGCTGCTCCAGTTGTTGCTGCGCCTGCCGCCGCAACCACCGCTGCACCTTCCGCCGACGTTGCCGCACCAGCCGAAGCTGCGCCGAAATCCATGGATGGGTCGTTACCAGGCTATACGCCAATGCGTCCCAATTATGAAGATAGCGTTGGCATGCCAAAGCCGAAGGAAGTCGATTTTCAGGAACAATTCTCTGCAAACGGCCAATATGCAAAATGGATCAACAACGCGATCCTGTTGCCGATTATCACTATCATCTCGCTGTTTGTTCTCGGCCTTTTGCTTTGGGTGATTGTGCGTTTCAACCGCCGCGCCAATCCAGTGCCATCTAAAACGACGCACAATACCTTTATCGAAGTTGTATGGACCCTGGTTCCTGTGCTCATTCTCTTGGGCATTGCTTACCCATCGCTTGATTTGTTGGCGAAGCAATTTAAGCCAGCACCGGCAGAGGCCGTTACCATTAAGGCAACCGGTTATCAGTGGTATTGGGGCTATACATATCCCGACCATGGTGGGTTCGAAGTCGTATCGAACATGCTGAAAGAAGAAGGCGATGTCGCCAAGGGTGAACGTTTCCGCACCGAAAATGACGGTCCAAAGTTAATGGCTGTCGACAATCGCATGGTTGTGCCTGCGGGCGTGCCTTTGCGTATCCAAACAACGGCAGCAGACGTCATTCACGCTTTTGCTATCCCATCGCTTTGGTTCAAGCTGGACGCCGTACCCGGCCGTCTAAATGAAAAATCGGTGACGATTACCAAGCCCGGCGTTTATTTCGGCCAGTGTTCGGAATTGTGTGGCGCACGCCATGCCTTCATGCCGCTGGTGATTGAGGCGCTTCCACCCGCGCAATTTGCGGCTTGGGTGAAGGCACAGGGCGGAACAATGCCTGGTGAAGAAAAACCTGCACCTGCACCTGCTGCTGCAGCCGCTACCCCTACTGAAACCGTTGCTGCCCCCGCAGCAGCTCCGACCAATTAAGAAGGCCAGACCGATGACAACCATTGCTGCCACAGGTACAGACCTCCACGCGCATGACCATCATGACGCAGACCATAAGCCAGGCTTTTTCGCCCGTTGGTTCATGTCGACCAACCATAAAGATATCGGAACGCTATATCTGATCTTTGCAATTTTCGCAGGGATTGTGGGTGGTGCGATTTCGGGCCTGATGCGTCTGGAGCTTGCTGCTCCGGGTATTCAATATCTGCAAGGCTGGGCATCCATGATGGCCGGCAAGGAAGCGTCGCTCGACGAGGCTTATCATATGTGGAACGTCCTGATTACGGCGCACGGCCTGATCATGGTGTTCTTCATGGTTATGCCCGCCATTATCGGCGGTTTTGGTAACTGGTTTGTGCCCTTGATGATCGGCGCGCCGGATATGGCGTTCCCACGCATGAACAATGTCAGCTTCTGGTTGACCGTTGTCGCATTCATCATGTTGCTCGGCTCCAGCTTTGTACCAGGCGGTACAGGACTTGGTGCAGGCACTGGCTGGACAGTCTATGCACCACTGTCGACCTCGGGATCTGTCGGACCTGCGGTAGATATGGCGATTTTCTCGCTTCACCTTGCAGGTGCAGCGTCGATTTTGGGTGCCATCAACTTCATTACCACCATTTTCAATATGCGTGCGCCGGGCATGACCTTGCACAAAATGCCATTGTTCGTGTGGTCAGTGTTGGTGACTGCATTTTTGCTGTTGCTTGCCTTGCCTGTATTGGCGGCGGCAATCACCATGCTCTTGGTTGACCGTAACTTTGGCGGCGCATTCTTTGATGCGTCGGCTGGCGGTGACCCTGTATTGTATCAGCATCTCTTCTGGTTCTTCGGCCATCCCGAAGTGTACATCATGATCTTGCCTGGTTTCGGCATCATCAGCCAAATCGTTGCTACCTTCAGCCGCAAGCCTGTATTCGGCTATCTCGGCATGGCTTATGCTATGGTCGCGATTGGTGTCGTTGGCTTCGTCGTCTGGGCGCACCACATGTTCACCACGGGCATGAGCGTTGACATGAAAATGTACTTCACCGCGGCAACGATGGTGATTGCGGTGCCAACCGGGATTAAGATCTTCAGCTGGATTGCAACCATGTGGGGCGGTTCGGTAAGCTTCAAAACGCCTATGGTATGGGCCATGGGCTTCATCTTCATGTTCACCGTGGGTGGCGTGACCGGCGTTGTGCTGGCCAATGGTGGTCTCGACGATAACTTGCATGACACCTATTATGTTGTCGCCCACTTCCATTATGTGTTGTCGCTGGGTGCGGTGTTCTCGCTCTTCGCTGGCTTCTATTACTGGTTCGCCAAAATGTCGGGTCGCCACTTGAACGAATTCCTGGGCCATTTGCACTTCTGGGTATTTTTCATCGGCGTGAACGTCCTGTTCTTCCCGATGCATTTCCTCGGAAACTCAGGCATGCCGCGTCGTTACCCTGATTATCCAGAGGCTTTTGCGTATTGGAACGGTGTGGCTTCGTTCGGATATGCCATCATGGCTGTTGGCGTGCTCATCTTCTTCGTCAATGTCATCTGGTCGTTGGTCGCTGGCCGCCGTGCAGAAGGCAATTATTGGGGTGAAGGTGCGACCACGCTTGAGTGGACGCTGACAAGCCCTCCACCATATCACCAGTTCGAAACGCTGCCGGTTATTAAGTAACCGGCGGCGGTTCGCCGCTTTGAACGTTTCGAACGTTTGGGAACAGGCATGACAACCGCGACGCGTGACATCATTTTGCCAGCCGAGTGGCGCGACTTCTGGGCTTTGACTAAGCCTCGCGTCATGTCGCTTGTCGTGTTCACGGCGCTGTGCGGATTATTGGCGGCGCCGGGCAGCATTCATCCGGTGATTGGTTTTACCGCGATACTCTGCTTGGCTTTAGGTGCGGGTGCCTGTGGTGCGCTGAACCAATATTTTGAAGCAGACATCGACGCCAAAATGGCACGGACCGCAGGTCGTCCGTTGCCCGCGCGACGGATGGACCGGGCGTCTGCGCTGAATTTCGGCATTGGCCTTGCTGCTTTTTCGGTGGGTATCATGGGCGTTGCGGTCAATTGGCTGTCTGCCGTACTGCTGGCCTTCTCGATTTTCTTTTACGCGATTGTCTACACCCTTTGGTTGAAACCCAATACGCCGCAAAATATCGTCATTGGTGGGGCCGCTGGTGCATTCCCGCCGGTCATTGGATGGGCGGCGGTAACGGGTGACGTTACGCTTATCCCAGTCCTGCTTTTCGCGATTATCTTCCTGTGGACGCCGCCACATTTCTGGGCGCTCGCACTGTTTATGAAAACGGATTACGGGGCTGCGGGAATTCCGATGCTTCCCAATGTGAAGGGGCAGCGTGTCACGCGTAACCAGATTTTTGGCTACAGCTTCCCCATGGCGGCAACGGCGATACTGCCTTTCGCTTTAGGCGAAACAGGCTTGATCTATGGCGTGGCCGCGATTGTTCTCAACCTTTTGTTTTTGGTATTGGCCTACCGCGTCTGGAAAAATGAGACGACGGATGCGGCGGCGATGAAACCGGAAAAGCAACTTTTTGCTTTTTCCATCCTTTACCTGTTTCTCCTTTTTGCAATTTTCGCCGTTGACCGGATGGTAATGTCATGACCCAGAATGAACCGTCTGCTTATACCGCCGAAGAAACGGCCATTATTCGTAAGCGCCAAGCCGGACGCTCGCGCGTCATGGGTATTGCTTTGGTCGGATTATGTATCTTGTTCTTCTTAATCACCGTGGTGAAAGTAGGAGTCTGGGGCTGATGGCGATTTCTAACGCAAAAACTGGATTTTTGGCAGCGGCGCTTGCCGTATCAATGGTCGGCGTTGGCTTTGCTGCGGTGCCATTATATCGTTTATTTTGCCAAGTGACGGGCTTTGGCGGCACGACGATGCGCGTGGACGCAGCGCAAGCGGCGACTGTTGCGGTTTCCAACAAAACGATCGTGGTGCGCTTTGATGCCAATCAGCGCGGCGATTTACCTTGGGAATTCAAACCCGAGCGTCCGACAGACACCGTCAGCATTGGCGCCAAGGACATGTCCATATTCCTCGCCAAGAATCTTTCAAACGAGGCTGTCACAGGCACCGCCACATTTAACGTGACGCCAGCGCTTGCCGGTCAGTATTTTAACAAAATCCAGTGCTTCTGCTTTACCGAACAGACGCTGAAACCCGGTGAACAGGTCCGGATGCCGGTACTTTATTATGTCGATCCGAAGATTATGACCGATCCGGAAACCAAAGATATTGAAGAAATCACACTTAGCTACACTTTCTATCCGGTCGAGAAGCCAAACATGGTGGACCCGACGGCGAACGGCAGCTAAGACATTTGTTAATCGATAAGACTACAGGGAATTGAACATGGCGGGTGCCAAGAATCACGATTATCATATTTTGCCACCAAGCATTACGCCGATATTGGGATCGTTTTCGGCCCTGACGATGTTTTTCGGCTTGGTGATGTGGATGCATCCCGAACAGTTCGCTTATGGCAGCCTGGTTTTCGGAGTTGGTTTGATTGCCGTTCTCTACACATTCTACGCTTGGTGGGCAGATGTCGTAAATGAAGCGCAATCGGGCGATCATACCCCCGTGGTGCAATTGCACCTGCGCTACGGCATGATCATGTTCATTGCGTCCGAAGTCATGTTCTTCGTTGGCTGGTTCTGGGCCTGGTTTGATTATTCCTTGTTCCCAGTGCCACTGGAAATCGTCATCGACCCTGAAACGCACGCATTTACGGTCACCAACCTGATCGGTCAGGAAGGCGCAGCCGCTTTAATGCAGTGGCCACCAAAGGGCTTGGAAGTTCTCGATTCGATGAAGCTTCCTTTGCTCAACACCTTGATCCTTTTGTGCTCGGGTACGACCGTGACTTGGGCGCACCATGCGCTGATACATGGCGACCGCGAAGGCCTGAAAAAGGGTCTGTGGTTGACCATATTGCTCGGCCTCCTGTTCAGCAGCATTCAGGCCTATGAATATGCCGAAGCACCATTCCCGTTTGGCGGATTGAACTATGGCACCGCCTTTTACATGGCGACTGGCTTCCATGGCTTCCACGTCATTGTGGGAACCATCTTCTTGGCGGTCTGCCTTGCGCGCACATACAAAGGCCATTTCACGCCCAAGCAGCATTTCGGTTTTGAAGCAGCGGCTTGGTATTGGCACTTTGTTGACGTCGTTTGGCTCTTCCTCTTCATCGCCATTTACATCTGGGGTGGCTGGGGCGCACCAGTTCACGCGTAAATGAAACCAGAACAATCCATCGAAGGGCAGCCCAGCATTGCTAAGGCTGCCCTTTTTGGTCTCTGCCCGCAATGTGGCCATAAAACCCTCTTTGCTGGGCTTGGTCAGTTTGCGGACACATGCCCGAACTGCGGACTTGATTTCAGCAGCTATAATGTCGGTGATGGACCAGCCGCATTACTGACCATGGGCATTGGCGCACTGATCATCGTGCTTGCGTTGGTAGTCGATTCGGCTTTCCGCCCACCCTTTTGGGTGCATGTCCTCATTTGGGTCCCATTTACTGCTGCGCTCACGGTGATAACCTTGCGCATGGCAAAGGCCGCGCTTTTGGCGGCGGAGCATCGCAACCGCGCGCGAGAAGCTGGTAAGAGTGATCTTTTATGAAGCGCTTTCCTGTCATCGCAACCCTCTTGGTTACCCTTGCCGTTGCCACGATGATTGGCCTTGGCATCTGGCAGTTGCAGCGCAAGGAACAGAAAGAGGCATTACTGTCGCGCTATGAATCTGCCGTAGGATTACCCGCCGTGGTATGGCCAACGGTTCCTGACCCAGCGGCATTACCCCTATTTCGCCGCTCCGGCTTCCTATGCGCGCATGTGGTGAAGATTGAGACGGTGTCGGGTTCCAATGCTGCGGGTAAAGCAGGCTTTGCCCATGTCGCGTCTTGCCGGACCGATGATACCAAAGGTCCCTATGCTAAAGTGGCCTTTGGCTGGTCTGAACGGCCGCAATCACCCAAATGGGAGGGCGGGCCCGTTCAAGGCATTATCGCGCCAGCCGGCGCGCAGGACATAAAACTTGTTTCAACAGACGCAGTCGATGGGCTGGATATATTGGCGGAGCCTTCGCCAAGTCAGATCCCCAACAACCACCTATTATATGCCATCCAGTGGTTCATTTTTGCCGCCGCGGCGACCCTCATCTACATACTCGCGCTGCGAAAGCGCACCAACGCGCTTTGAACCTGCCGACCGATATCCTGTTTTACATTGTCGCTGGCGCCGCCGTCATCTTGGTGGGCCTTGCAAAGGGCGGCTTTGCTGGGCTGGGGGCAGCTGCCATCCCTTTACTGGCACTGGTCATGGATCCCGTGGCTGCCGCCGGGATGCTGTTACCCATTCTCATGGTTCAAGATATCGTCAGCGTCTGGGCGTTCCGGGACAGTTATGATGCGCGGACCTTGCTGCTCACCTTACCCGGCGCGGTAGTCGGCATTTTCATGGGCTGGTATCTGGCTTCGGTCATCCCTGCAGACGCCGTGCGCGGCTTTGTGGGCGTCATTGCACTCGCTTTTGGGACTTATCGCCTACTGCCTCTTTTGGGCCGTCCCGTGAAGCTGGCAGGCCCTGTGCCTGAATGGGTGGGAACCATCATGGGGGGTGTGGCCGGTTTCACGAGCCAAATTGCCCATGCCGGCGGGCCTCCATTTCAGATTTGGGCCCTGTCGCGTAATTTCCCGCATCTGGTTTTTATAGGCACGTCGTCGATATTCTTTGCCATTATCAACTGGTTTAAAGTGCCTGCTTATGCCGCTTTGGGGCAATTCAATGTGCAGAATATGACGTTGACGGCGATATTCCTGCCGCTTGCTATATTGAGCACATTAGCGGGCGTGCGACTGGTCAAACGTGTTTCGCCCGCGCGCTTCAACGTCATTATCAATAGCTTGATGGTACTGATCGGCGCCGAATTGATTCGGCAAGCCATCTGGTGACTGCGCCCTATTTGGGCGACAGCACCATCAGCATCTGGCGACCTTCCATACGGGGATGCGCTTCGATTTTTGCGGTCTCGGTCGTATCGGCCTGAACGCGTTGCAGCAGTTGCATACCCAATTGTTGGTGCGCCAATTCACGGCCACGGAAACGCAGCGTGATTTTGACCTTATCACCTTCTTCGATGAACTCGGCGACCTTCTTCATCTTGACCATATAATCATGGTCATCGATGTTTGGACGCATCTTAATTTCTTTGATTTCCTGCGTTTTCTGGCTCTTACGTGCCAAATTGGCCTTTTTCTGGGCCTCATATTTGAACTTGCCGATGTCCAAGAATTTGCAAACGGGAGGATCAGCGTTCGGGGAAACTTCCACCAGATCGAGCCCAACTTCCGCAGCCTGCGCTATCGCCTCGCGGGTATACATGACACCCAGATTCTCGCCGTCATCATCAATGACCCGCACTTTTTCAACGGTGATTAGATTATTGTAGCGCGGTCCACTTTTAACAGGTGGGGTCATAGCGCGCCGGGTAGGCGGGGTGGCGATAGTCGATACTCCTTGTGATGTTCGGCACCGCCAATACAGCGAATTTGTCCGCAGATAAAGGCTTTAGGCGCGCACCCCCTGCTTTTGTTGCACTTTGTGGCGCGAAAGCCCATTGCTGCGGGGCAAATTTGGCCGGGTTTTTATTCCGAAAGCGCCGTCAGGTCGGTCACAGTCAAGATTTGCGGCAACACCCGCGCCTCGGCATTCGGCGGATAATAAAGATATAAGGGCACACCTGAGCGGCTATGCTTGGCCAAAAAACGCGTGATATCGGGATCTCGGCGCGTGTAATCGCCCACCATCGTTTGTATGCCTGCTTTGGCAAAGGCCGCGCTGGTTTCCGTGCGGTCGATTGCAGCCTTCTCATTCACTTTGCAGGTCACGCACCAATCGGCAGTGAAATAGAGAAATACAGGCTTACCCTCTGCGCGCAAACTGGCCAGGCGTTCTTCATCAAATGCCACGCTGCCTTCTTTCATCGGCTGTGCGGCAGGCACCTCCATGGCGGTATTGTCCATGAGGAGGAATGCCGCAGCGCTGATACCCAATATCGCAGCAATGACGATTTTGTACGGCGCGCCGCTTTTCTGTTTCCGGCCAAGTTCAAACAGCCGCGACAATATGATTAACGTCGCCGTGCCACCAATGAGCAAGCCGCTGAAACCCGCCAACTGATATAGCAGCCACAACAAGGCTATGGACGTGAGCGCCATTGGAACTGCCATCCACTGACGGAAGCGGACCATCCATGGACCGGGGCGTGGCATGCGTTTGCGCAAAAGCGGGATGAACGCAATGGCGAGGAAGGGCAAAGCTAGGCCAAGGCCGAGTCCTGCAAAAATCAGCAGCGCTAAACTTGCGGGCAACAGCAACGCCGCGCCCATTGCGGCCGCCATGAATGGGCCAGTGCAGGGCGTTGCGACAACCGCCGCCAGCACGCCTGTCCAGAATGACCCGGATATACCGCCCTTGCGGGTCAGTTTTTCGCCTATGCCAATGCCGCCAATTTCGAACAGGCCAGCCAGATTTGCGGTGACCGCAACCATGAGCAACAGTAGCAGCAACACAATCGCGGGATCCTGTAACTGGAATGCCCAGCCCACCTCTTCGCCCGCGGCGCGTAAGGCCAGCATGATGCCACCCAGTACCAGGCAGCTTAGGATGATGCCGACGGTGTACGCAACGGCATCACGCCGCGCTTCGCCTTCATCACCGCCCATTTTGGCAAGGCTTAACGCCTTCAGCCCCAATATCGGGAATACGCACGGCATGAGGTTCAGGAGCAAACCACCAAGCACCGAAAAGCTAAGTATCCAGCCAAAGCCCAGTGGCGGTTCTGGCCCCTCAGCGGCGGCACCTTTACCCAAAACGGATACGGCCGCCCCGCCCATTGGGATATTGCCTGGGGTAGCGCGCACCTCAAGTCCCTGCGCATCATTGAAACGCAACAGGCCCTTAATCTCGCCAGAAAAGGGCCCCTTCACTTCGCCACTGACGATCAACCAATCGCCGCTGCGCCGCGCCGTTTGTGGGGCGGCGTACCGGAACAGATTCTCACTCTGCGCAAAAAACCAGACGCGGCTTGCGTCGGCGCTGCGCGGATAAGGGATGGCTATATCAATGCGGTTGCCATCAATCGCATAGAGGGCTGTCCTGTCTAGTGGCACGGGCAATGCGCTGCGCCACGCATCAAAACGGGCGCGGTTGGGTTTGGCAATGGTTCCGGAACCAATGGTCATAGGCACCGACAATGTTGCGCTTTCGGGCACGCAGACCAGATCGGAGCAGGCGGACCAGCGCGCGTCGACCTTGATGTCCAAATTTTGTCCAACGATCGCGCTTTGCGGGATTTTAAGATCCACCAGAAACGCATGCTTCGCCTTGTAAATATGGTTCATAAAACCGCTGACGATCAAAGTTTCCGGCACGGGCGCGCGGATAGGACCAGCAGTTACGCCAGCGGGCAGTTTCCACATCAGCTCAAGCGGCGTTCCGGCATCACCTGGGTTTACCCAATAATCATGCCAGCCAGGTTTAGGGGCCATGATAATCGCGACTGTCACGATATCGCCGGATGCGGGGCTGCGTGTCTCGGCCTCGATCGACGCACGGACATATTGGGACGCGGGAGGAGGTGGCACTTGCGCATGTACCATGCCCGTCGTGACAAACAGGGTCAGCAGGAACTGACATAACCGCAACATCATACGCTTGGGCCTCGTAAATTCTGGTGACAGGGTGGCGTTGCGTTTCATCCGAAGCTCAATGGCACAATGCACTCTATATAGGACAGCGGATTATTCTGGCGCCCCATGCATGGGACCTGCCCCCATAGATGGCATCGCCTTCGCCTTTTTCCAGCCGCCATGCAGATAATAGGCAATCGACAGGATGCAGGAGGTAATCGCAGCCGCAACAAATGATCCCCAAATGGCGTTCGCACCAAAGCGCCCATGTAAACCAAAACCGATGCTGAAGCGCACCAAAATTGCGCTGAATATCAGAATAAACAGAGGCGCAATCACGGCGCCATTTGCGCGCACGGCAAAGGTCACGACAACTGACACACCCATCAGGACGAAGGTCCATCCGATGATATGGTTGATATGAATCGCGATGTGGATGGCTGGGCTGCCGCTGGGCAGGAACAGGCCAAGCAATGGCGTAGCGAATAAGGTCATGAGTAAGATCAAGACACCTGCCAATAGCAAGTTGATCCCAATCCCCGACCACACGATACGCCCCACACGGTCCCATTTATTGGCGCCGATATTCTGCGCGACCATGGCGCTTACGGCGCTGCCTACGGCGACCGCTGGCATTTGCACATAGCTCCAAAGCTGGTTCATCACGCCAAATGCCGCAGTTGTATTCACGCCTTCACGATTGACGAGGCCAATCATCACCACCGCAGAGCCAGCCATGATAATCATCGATAAGCCCATCGGCAGACCCATGCGCGCAATCGGTTTCAAGAACCGCGCGTCTGGCCGCAGCCATTTCAGCTCTTGCCCGCGCAAGCGGATGGTCAGGTCACGTGCATAGACCTTTCGCAGCAATAAGCCGAGGCTGATGACCCCAGCAAGGATGGTCGCAAGCGCCGATCCAGCAATGCCCATCGCGGGTATGGGGCCAAAGCCCAAGATGAAAATCGGGTTCAAGATGATGTCGAGAGCCACGTTCAACACTGTGTTCCAAAAAGGCGTCACCGAATCCCCCACACCGCGCAGCGACGACGAAACTAGCACCATCACGAACGAGGCTGGCATCGACAGGAAAATGACGCGTAAATATGCGAGGGCCAGCGGATAGACTGTTTCCGGTGTGGCCATCAGGCGCAGCATTTGGGGCGCAAAAATCCAGCCCGCCGCTGCTGTGACAATGCCCGCCGCAAGGAAAATCCCGAATGCGGTGCCCATGATGCGACGGACAGATTCGACATCGCGGCGGCCCATATTCTGGCCAATCAAAATCGTCGTCGCCATGGTGAAGCCGAACAAGGTCGAGAACATCAAAAACATGATGAGTCCCGCATTGGCCGACGCAGCCAGCGCCTCTTCACCCAAAAATTGCCCGATCCACACCGAATTAACCGAATGGTTCAGCGATTGGAGAATGTTCACGCCAAGCGACGGCAGCGCGAACAGAAACAAGGTCTTGGCGACTGGGCCAATGGTCAGGTCGCGTTGATGGGCGGGCGTAGCTATGCTGAAATACCTTTTTGGTTAGTGGTTTGGATTGCAGTCATCCCAACCGCTTCAGTGCAGCAGTCAATTGCTCAGCCTCGGCAGCTTTCTCGGCATGGTCGGCGCGCGCCTTTTCAACGGCTTCGGGCTTAGCCTTTTCCACAAATGCCGCATTCGACAAACGACCCGCCAGCGCATCACGTTCCTTTGTGGCCGCCTCAATGGCTTTGGCGATCCGGCTGCGTTCGGCGTCGAGGTCGATGACGCCATCCAGTGCGAAAACGATGGTGTCGTCGCCCACGATGATTTGCGCGACATTGTTTGTTTCAATGGGCGCATAGACAAAATCGTCAATGCGACCGAGCCGTGACAAGGCGGGACCTTGGCGCTCGATTATGGCCATCGTAGCGGTCTGTGGGCCAGCAATATTGGCAGTCAGGCGTGTACCCGGCGCAATGTTCAACTCGGCCTTGAAGGAACGGGTTTTACTGATCGTATCGATGACCCAATTGATTTCGGCAACGGCCTCTGCATCAACGGTGGCATTCGGCTCCGGCCATTTCGCGTGGATGATGTCATAGGCGCGCGGTGTCGCAGGGTCGGACAAAGCGTGCCATAATTCTTCGGTAATGAACGGCATGAAGGGGTGAAGCATCACCAAAATCTGGTCGAGCACCCAGCCGGCGACGATTTTCGATTCCGCATCCATCTCGCCTTTTTCGCCGTCTACGAAAGCGGGCTTGATCAGTTCGAGATACCAGTCACAAAACTGGTCGAACACCATGTGATACAGCACATCGGCCATGCCATCGAAACGGAACTCAGCAAATGCCTTGTTCAGCTTTTCTAAGGTGCTGACAACTTCACCGATGATCCAGCGGTTCACTGCCAATTCGGCCTTTGGCGCAGCTACACTATGTGACCCACTTATACCGTTGGATTGGGCAAAACGTGCCGCGTTCCAAAGCTTGGTCGCAAAGTTACGATAGCCTGCAACCCGGCTTTCATCCATTTTGATATCGCGGCCTTGGCTTTCCATGGCTGCCATGAAGAAGCGCAAGGCGTCGGCCCCATATGCATCAATCAGGCCCAACGGATCGACCGTATTGCCCTTTGACTTCGACATTTTGCTGCCATCCGCTGCGCGGACAAGGCCGTGCAGATAGAGCGTTTTCCAAGGCACTTCTTTCATGAAGTGAATCCCCTGCATTGCCATCCGCGCATCCCAGAAAAACAGGATGTCGAAACCTGAAATCAACACGTCATTGGGGTAATGGCGGTTGAGCATGGTTTGAGAATCCGCGCCCGCATCGTCTGGCCAACCCAAAGTTCCAAACGGCCAAAGCGCGGACGAGAACCATGTATCGAGAACGTCGGGGTCGCGCGTCAGTTCGACGCCAGCGCCCGCAAGTGCCTGCGCGGCCTCTTCGGTTTCGGCGACATAGCATGTGCCGTCGGCTGCAAACCACGCTGGTATCTGGTGTCCCCACCACAGCTGGCGGGAGACGCACCATGGCTGGATATTTTCCATCCAGTTGAAATAGGTTTTTTCCCAAGACTTCGGCACGATGTCGAAACCGCCATTAGCTTTGCCTTTGCGCGCGGCTTCTATGGCTGGCTTGGCGAGCGTTTCGGCATCCACATACCATTGGTCGGTCAACCATGGCTCAATGACTTGGTTTGATCGGTCGCCAAACGGCGTTTGGATGACGCGGTCTTCGGCTTTTTCAAGCAAGCCCAAGGCATCCATCGCCTCCAATACCATTTTGCGGGCGTTGGTCGGCTCACCTTCAATGCCAAAGCGATATTGCCCGATATATTCGGCTGGAATAAGCCCATCGGCGGTCTGCACCACGCGGCCTTCGCCATCGAGCATGTTGAGCATCTCGCTCGCTTTGAAACCGGCGCGCTTGCCAACTTCAAAGTCGTTGAAATCATGTCCCGGGGTTATTTTCACGGCACCCGAACCCAATTCAGGATCGGCATGTTCGTCGGTTACAATGGGAATCAAACGGCCTGTTATGGGTAAGCGGACATTTTTGCCTACCAGATGCGCGTAGCGTTCATCCGACGGATTCACCGCAACGGCCATGTCGGCGAGCATCGTTTCGGGCCGTGTGGTGGCCACGCTTATGAAACCGCTGCCGTCCTCCAACGGATATTTGAAATGCCAAAATTTGCCGTTGATCTCGCGCGTTTCGACCTCAAGATCCGAAATCGCGGTTTTCAAGCCGGGGTCCCAGTTGACGAGGCGCTTGTCGCGGTAAAGCAGGCCTTGGTTGTAAAGCTCGACAAACACCTTGATGACAGCCTTTGAAAAGCCTTCATCCATGGTGAAGCGTTCATTTTCCCAATCCATGGAACAGCCAAGGCGGCGTAGCTGGCCAGTAATTTCGCCGCCGCTTTCTGCTTTCCATTCCCACACCTTCGCGACAAATTCGTCGCGGGTGAAATCGGTGCGTTTTTGCTGACGCGCGTTCAACTGCCGCTCAACGACCATCTGTGTCGCAATGCCCGCATGGTCTGTGCCCACGACCCATAACGCATCCTTGCCCTGCAAACGCGCGTGGCGAATGAGGATATCCTGCAAGGTGTTGTCGAGCGCATGGCCGATGTGCAAGCTGCCCGTCACATTGGGTGGCGGGTTCACGATTGTGTAAGGCTCTGCATGGGGGCGATCAGGGCGAAATGCGCCTGTGGATTCCCAATGCGCATACCATTTCGCCTCAATCGCGGCGGGGTCGAAAGTCTTGTCGATAGTCATGGCTGTGTGCCATAACGAGCCTAGCCAGAAAGGGAAACCCTCACGGCGCGTCCTGCCAAAACAAGTTCAGGGTGCCGAAGCTGCAGTTATGCCACCCGACGCCTGAAAATAAAGAAGGCCGCAGCAAAGCCACCCGCGACGAGCAAGCTTAACCAGAGTTCCTGCGACGCTGCCGGATCAAGGCCCTTCGCAACTAAAATCACCAACATTGCGGCCATCGCGATATAGGTGCCAAAGGGATGGAACCACATTTTGATTTGCAGTCGGCTGGGGTCCTCCGCCTCATATTTGCGGCGCAGCTTCAGCTGTGCGGCGGATGTCATGAGGTACAGCAAAAGCATGGTCACGCCGCAGCTATTAATCAGGAAGCTGAACACCACATCGCGTGACACGGCGTCGGCGGCGAGCGCGGCATAGCTGAACAGGCTGGCGATCAATATGGCGCGCGCCGGCACTTTGCGGTTGTTGACTTGCACCAGCCACTGCGGTGCGTCCTTATGCTTGGCGAGGCCGAACAAAGCGCGTGAGGTGACATATAGGCCGGAATTCAGACATGACAGCACGGCGACCAAAACCACCGCTTCCATAATAAACTGACCCGCTGGCAAGCCCATATAGGCCAGTGTGGTGGCAAAGGGCGACACCTTGGGTACAATCTCTGTCCAGGGCACTACGGACACGATGAGGAAGATTGATAGCACATAGAAGATAAGGATACGCATAGTGACCGACACGGTCATGCGGCTAATGACCTTGGAGGGCTCTTCGGATTCGGCCGCTGCGATGGTCGCGATTTCCGCGCCAACCAAGCTGAATATGGTCGAGGTGGCTGCCGCCAACACGACGCCCCAGCCATTGGGGACAAAGCCGTCATGCGCCGTCAAATTGCCAAAGGTCGCGCCGCTGCCGGAGGTTAGGCCAAAGGCCCATGCGGCGCAGATTAGAATGAAGACGATGATCGCGGCGACTTTGATCGACGAAAACCAGAATTCAAACTCACCATAAGCGCGGGCGGACATCATGTTTACCGCGGTCAAAAGCGCCATCAGAGCAATACCGATGCCAAGTTCGGGCACGGCAGGAAACCATCCATGTAGGATTTGCGCGCCAGCAATTGCTTCAATCGCGACCACGACTACCCAGAAATACCAATAGAGCCAGCCAGACAGGAAGCCTGCCAAATGGCCCAGCCCAGCGCGCGCAAAGTCTGGGAAGGTTTGCACGCCATCAACGGCTATCGCCATTTCAGAGATCATCCGCATGACCAGCAAAATGATAAATCCAGCAATGGCAAAGGAGAAGACAGCGGCGGGGCCAGCCTGGCTAATCGTGGTGGATGAGCCGACGAACAGCCCCGCACCAATAATCCCGCCAATGGCAATCATCGAAACATGGCGCGACTTCAAACTGCGCGACAGTTCGGCTCCGCCATTGGTTTCGGTTGCCACATTATGCGATATGTCCGTCATATTCCCCCCTTAAACTTCATCACACCAGCGCAGGCCTGCGCTGGGACGGCACCTATCATTGCCGGCTCACTTACCTTTTAGATATTTACCTACCCAATCAAACACTGTCCGGTGCCATTGGATCGAATTTTTTGGCTTTAACACCCAGTGATTTTCATCGGGAAATACGAGCAATTTCGATTCCACGCCTTGCTGCTGCAATGCGGTAAAGGCGGCCAGCGATTGCGAATAAGGGATGCGGTAATCCTTCTCGCCATGAATCACCAAAGTTGGTGTTTTCCATTTGCTGACATGGTTGACCGGGTTCCATTTTTCGGCGTCGCTGCGGGTCGTCCATGGGCCGCCATTGTCCCATTGATCGAACCATAATTCTTCGGTTTCATAGGCCATGGCACGCAGGTCAAAGATACCGGCATGGTTAACAAGGCATTTGAAACGGTCGGGCCAATTGCCGGAAATCCAGTTCATCATATAGCCGCCATAAGAGCCGCCGAGCGCGCAGGCATTGGCGGTGTCGAGTTGCGCGTCGATTTTGCCGACGGCATCCATTCCCTTTTGTAAATCTTCAAGCGGCCAACCGCCCCAGTTTTTGTTGATGCTGTCGGTGAATTTTTGGCCGTAGCCAGTGCTTCCATGAAAATCGATGCTGACCACGGCATAGCCTTGGGCCGCCATGACGGCGGGGTTCCACCGATAGGACCAGTTGTTGTTAAACGTGCCCTGCGGTCCGCCATGGACGAGTAACAGGACGGGTAGTTTGCCCGTTGTGCCCTGCGGCTTGACGATCTGCCCATAGACTTGGTCGCCATTGGCTCCGGTAAAGTTAAACTGTTGGTAATTGACCGGATCCAGCGTCGCGCGCGTGTCGGCATTGACATTGGTCAGGCGTGTAGTCCTGCCTTTGGCATCCATATGGACAAGGTCAGACGGCCCGGCGATGCTGTTGATCGCATAGACCACGCCACCATTTTTAAGCGGCACAGCCTCAGCGATGCTGCCGCGTTCCGTAAGGCGTGTAACTTTACCTTTCAGGTCGACGCGGAAAAGCGGGGTTTCCAAAACATCCTGCGCGGTGACGAGAAGGCTTTTGCTGTCGGCGGCCCAAGCAAGTGAACCGACCGAGTGGTCCCATTTGTCGGTGAGGGCAGTGACCTTGCCGCTTTTCAGGTCCATCAACTTCACGACTAGCCGGTCGGCCTCATAGGTCGCGCGCGCCATCGATGTCCATGCCAGATATTTGCCATCGGGCGATGCGACCGGTGTGGTGTCCATGCCGGCGTTATCAGCGGTCAGATTGACAGGCTTGGCCTTGCCGAGCGCCGAGCGGTAGATATCAAGATTGGTCGATTTTGCCTCATGGGCATCTGCATCACGCAAGGTGAACAACACCGCGCTGCTGTCTGCGCTCCAATTAATCTCTTCGCCGCCGCCAAAAGGCTTTGTCGGTGCATCGCCGACAAGGGCGCCGTCCATCGCTGCAGCCGATGAAGAAAGCTTGCCATCGGCGCCCAAGGCAACAGTGAACACGCGGCTATAATTACCGGGTGTTTCCCATTGGTCCCAATGGCGGACCATTAATTGATCATATACGCGGCCTGTCCCAGGGCCCGGTTTTGACGTGTCGCCATCCGTGCCACAGCCAAATTCCATACAATCGCGGGCAATGTCGCCCCACACAGCGAATGTCTGCCCATTGGGGGAGATTTTGAAGCCGCTGACATCAGCCTTAAAATTGCTTGCTTGCGTGGCTGTGGCCAATGCAATGTCATAGCGCCAGATTTGGTCCGACCCGCTTTGGTTGCTGATATAATAGATGCTTTTGCCATCAGGCGAAAAGGCGGGGTCATGTTCATTTTTGTCAGGCGTTGAGGCGAACATCACCGGCTGCACGCCAGCGGTTCCGAGCCGCAGCACATAGAGATCTGTCTTGCCCTTGTTCGCTGCCAAATCGGTCTCACGCACCTGATAAGCGATCATTTGCCCATCGGGCGATGCCGTAACCGCCGACAGCCGTTTCATCATCACGAGATCGGTTTCGGTCATGGGCCGAGCCATGGCGTCTGTGGAGAGGATGCCAAGTGAGATGGCAGACGTACCCAAAAGGGCGGTGAGCAAGAAGGCTTTTTTCATGCGTCGCACGCTAGTCAGCACAAAGCGGACACGCAAGGAGATTACACTAGCAAACGCATGGGTTTCAGCGGACGATGTCGCCGCCTTTCATGACATGGGCGACATTTTCCAATATACGGATGTCGTTCAACGGGTTGCCGTCCACCGCAACCAGATCGGCAAAGCGTCCCAGCGAGATGCTGCCGAGATCATTGTCTTTGTCCAATAACTCTGCCGCGCGGATTGTTGCACTTTGTATGGCCTGCATCGGGGTCATCCCGTAGCGAACCATATACGCAAATTGCCGGCCATTTTGTCCGTGTGGATACACGCCGCTGTCGGTGCCATAAGCAATCTTCACGCCCATCTTCACGGCCTTAGAAAAGCCAATGCGCTGAACATCTGTTGTCTCGCGATTTTTGCGGAGATATTCTTCAGGCCATTTTTCACGCGTTCCGATGTCGTCAATATAATCGCCATTATAAATATCCATCACCAGCCATGTACCGCTGGCTTTTGCCATGGCCAGTGCTTCATCATCAATCAGGCTGGCATGTTCGATGGAGCGGACGCCTGCGCGGATCGCGCTCTTGATACCAACTGCGCCATGGGCATGTGCGGTGACGAATTTGCCCTTTGCCTTTGCGGTTTGCACGGCCGCGCGCAGTTGTGCTTCGCTCAGCTCCGGCTCACCAGGTTCGGTGCCGATGGCAAGCACCGCTCCGGTGGCGATGGTTTTAATAAAGTCAGCGCCTTGTTCGATAAGGAATGCCGTCTTTGCGGCGGCTTCATCGGGTGTGCTCGCAATTCCAAGCCGCATGTCGGCTGGCAGTTCTTCATTTGGCACGACGCCATTTAATTCGCCGCCACCCTTGGGCAAGGTGATATACGCACCGGCAACAAACATGCGGGGCCCGGGAACATGCCCAGCGTTGATCGCATCACGCAAGGCAACATCGGTTAGCCCCCGATATGTGCCGACATCGCGGACCGCAGTGAAACCAGCCTCTAACGTCAGCCGCGCATTATACGCGCCGATCAAGGCCGTTGCTGCAGGGGATGTTTTGATAGGCAGCGCGAGGTCCGCACTTTGTCCAGCATCCGCCAAATGGGTGTGCAGATCAATCAAGCCGGGAAGAACGGTGAACGCCGTCCAATCCACCCGCTTTGCACCCGTTGGGGTCGCGCCGCAGGGTGCGACAGCGGTTATCCTGTCACCCGTGATGTTGATACATTGATCGGTGAGAACGGTGCCTGTCCGAACATCGACGAGCTTGCCGGTTGCAACATATAGGTCGGACGCCTGCAGTGGCGCTGCCATGCAGGTTAAAAGCGCTGTCAATGATGTCAGAATGTGCGCGCTACCCACATCATGGTTCCAAAAGCGCACGGCCTTCGTCACCCTTTTTTGGTGATGCGCGTGATTTCGCGTTCGACCATCGCTTCGACGATGGGTGGCAAATGGGTGTCGAGCCAATCTTTCAACATCGGGCGCAACAGGTCGCGCGTCAGCCCTTCAAGCGACGTTTCACCTGACCGAACAATTTGCGGTGGTGCGCCAGGTTCAGCCAAGGTCTGCAGCGCGGAAAAGCTGTGACGCAGGCTCTGCGCCTTATTGGTATCCAGCAAAACTTCGCCGCTGCCCGCATTGTCATCGGTGTCGGTTAGCTCAAGGACTTCATCTTGCTCGGCATCCACCGCAGCGGATTTTGACGCGGACTTGGCGGCCGGACGATTGCGGTCATCATCAGCGATGATGCGTTTGATGGAGGCCAAGATTTCATCCATTGAAGGTTCGTTTCGGCTGTCAGCCATTTTTTCAGCCCTTACGTAAATTACCGGGTTCTACCGTCGGTAACAATCGGCTCTATTTCTGCCTTTTGCGCAGCCGTGTCAACGGTACGGGTCGATTTGGTGGCTGGATCACGTTGTGAAGACCAGTCGTTCCAAGCACCGTCCACCTTCTGATAGTCGGCGACAGGATCGTATAATGTGCCGCCTTCAAGACCCAAATCACGCGCCTCTGCCTTGCCCATGGTGGCAAGCAATGTAAAGCCGGCGACATAAGCGTTTCGGCGTGCGGCGACGAGTTGCACTTTGCTGTTCAGCAATTCTTGCTCGGCGTTCAATATGTCCAATATGGTGCGGTTACCAACGCCATTTTCGGCGCGCGTGCCTTCCAGCGACAATTCATTTGCGGACACGGCGCGTTCGGACGCGGCTATAACATCCAGTGCCGCCCGCCAGCTCGCGTAAGAGGCGCGCGTCTGTGCAATCACTTCACGCTCGGCGGCGATTTCCAGCTCCTGCGCTTGGCCAAGCCGGGCCTGTGCCTGCCGGATTTGCGCGGCGGGTTGCCCACCTTGATACAAAGGTAAGGTCGCACGAACGCCCGCTTGCGCATTTAACGCGCTGTTGTCTGCCACAAAGCCCGGAATATTCGAAGAGATCGATTTCAAGGCATTGGTGTAAGTTGGGGACGTAAAGACGCTTATTGTGGGCAGACGCGATGCATTTGCGGCGCGGCGATCAAAACGGGCGGCCTCGCGCGTTTCGCGCGCTGCGATCAAATCCGGATTGCTGTCCAATGCTACGGTCACGGCACTGTCTGGCGTTGATGGCAAATTGGGCAAGGGTGGCGGCGCTTCCAACTGCCCAGGCTCACGTCCAACCAACTGGATATAGATTTCTTTCGAACGGATGAGGTTAGCGCGCGCTGTTTCCAAGTTGCTGGTTGCTAGCGCAAGACGCGCTTCGGATTGCGCAACGTCGGTACGGGTCAAGTCACCGATTTCAAACCGGTCACGCGTGGCATCCAGATTGACCGACAGCACGCCAACCTGCGCGCGGTTCAAATCGACAATCGATTCATCGCGAATGACGTCCATATAGGCGCCGACCACAGCCGAGAAGATAGCGCTTTCGGTTCCGCGTAAATTCGCAAAACCTGCTTCAACCCGGTTTTCTGCCGCGCGCACGGCATTTTTAATACCGCCACCAGCATATAATGGCGCTGAAATCGTGCCGCTGACATTAATGCCGCGGGCCTGAACCACCGATCCGCCACTGTCCTGAAGGACATTTTCGACATAGGTTGGCTGCACCGTGATATCCGGACGGCCATTGGCCTTAGCCAATGGAACGCCTTCGTTGGTTGCGCGCTGTCCCTGACGTGCTGCGGTTAAGTTGGGGTTGGTTTCATAAGCGGACACCAAGGCGTCACGCAACGTGTCCGCGTTGGCAGGCGCAGCCAATCCAGTGGACGCCAGAAAGGCGACCATGAGCAGACGCCGAGCGCTCAAAATACGAACTCCGGTTTGCGGGCAAAGGCCGGCAGCGGGGCAATTTCGCTATCTTCAAATGATTTCAACGCAACTTTCCCCTTGTGCACATAGCCCTTGGCCAAGCGCGTTACCGCACCTTCAATGATACCTGTCACCAACCGCGCGCCGTCGGCGGCGAGATCTACCAACGCAGCAGGTAACTCTTCTGCTGCACCGTCAATGATGATGACTGAATATGGGGCTGCCGTTTGTGCCGTCGAAACATTGTTCGCCGTTACAGAAACAAGATTTTTGACCCGTGTGCGCAAAATCGCAGCGACATAACCATCCTCTTTGCCAACCAGCAAAATATGATCGTCTGCACGCACATCCGCCGCCTGCAGTAGCAACGCCGTAGATACGCCAGGATTGAGGACAGATCCATCATCCAGCGCAATCGATCGATCCATATAGGCCGTTGATCGGTGGGAGAGCGGTACGAAATCCTCACGCGGGATGCTGCCCATCGCCGCCAACACCCATGCGTCGGTCACGCCATTTGTGCGCAGCTGGCTGTCCACCATCGACCGCCGCATTTCTTCAAAATTCACTGATTCCATCGGAATATTTCCATTAACTTGCTGGCCATGTGGCACAGCTGTATTGCAAACACAATACAGCCTTTGAGTCTGGTTCTAGCCAGCCTTGTCCATTCCGCCAAGCGGGATTCAGACAAACAGCCGATTTCGGGATGCAAATAGCAACTTTTTCCGCAGCTTGTGGCGGTCGGGGCACAAGGCGCCAGATTGCCGGTTGCATTGAGTTGGCCAAGCCGCTAAACGCCCGCCTTCACCACATAATGGCATTGCTTTTCAGGCAAGTTATTGTTCAGGGGCCCGATGGCGGAGTGGTGACGCAGAGGACTGCAAATCCTTGCACGCCGGTTCGATTCCGGCTCGGGCCTCCACACAATTTATAGTTAAAACCCAACGGGCATCTTTAGCCCTGAAGCTGCGCGTCAACGAAAAGCCAGGGCGAACATCGGCTCGCCCTGGCTTTCGGTTATATCTGGAAGGCCCAAAGTTTAGCTAATGGGGCTACTTAATATACGCATTCAAACGACTATGTCGCAGAAGCTGAGAGAGCCCGTGCCTCGCTTGTGAAGCAACGGGCTCCCCTTATTATTAGAATTTGTAACCGACCTCTACACCCATCAAGCGGCGGCCGCCTGGCGAGATAAAGGAGCCGCCAAATTCGATGGCTGGAATGGCTTCATTGATATATTTACGATCCAGTAAGTTGTCAGCGAAGGCAGTGACGTTCCAGTTGTCGCCTTCAACACCAACGCGCAAGTTCAGCACACCGAACGGATCACGTTTTGCGACACTGTAATTTGCATTGCCAACAGCGCCGGGCAAGGCAAGCGCGGAGATCGGCAAAAGCTGGCTAAAGATCGTTGAACGGGTCTGGTCTTGAACGGTGTGGAAGTAGGTTGCGCCAGTGATGCGATAATCGGCACGCATGACTAAATCCATATTGTCGTTCAGCGGTGCTTCAACCTGGCTACCCAAGTTGATGGTGTAATCCGCTGTGTAAGGCGATTTGTTGCCTACGGTATAAGGCCGTGAGGCATTTTTCTTAATCTCACTATCGGTCAAATTGACGGAGCCAAAAATTTTCCAGCCGTCAACTATGCGGGCGGTCGTGTTCAATTCCACGCCCTTCACATCAACCTTGTCGATATTTGACACAACGCGGAGCAAGCCGAATGAACCGACGAAGAATTCGAAGAACTGCATGTCGGTGATCTTCGTATAATAGCCGGCAAGGTCAAACGTCACGCGGTTGTCGAACAAAGCGCCCTTAACACCAGCTTCAAACGAGCTGGACCGCTCTTTGCGGAACAGGTCATTGATGGTCACGCCAGCGTTAATGGCTGGAATGTTGAAGTTGGCATTCACCAAGGCGGAGGAGCCCGTGTTGTTAAAGCCACCCGATTTGAAACCAATGCCCCAGTTGGCATAGATATTTGTCGAGCTGTTCGGCGTGAAGCTTAACGTCAACTTAGGCTGCACTTGCTTGAAGCTTGCAGATTTGTCGGCGATACCTCCTGTGGCGGGAAGGCCTGGGTTAATCTTGGCACCTGTAATCGGGTCGGAGACATTTGGCACCAAGTTGGAGGTTGTCCGGTCCTCAACGTCATAACGCACGGCAAGACCAGCCCGGAACATATCAGACATTTTATAGTCAACGGAACCAAATGCCGCATATACATCGGTCTTGAAGGTATCGTTGAACAATTGCGACGTCGGGTTGCTGCTGCCGGGTGCATTATACAATGTGCGGCTGACGCCTTGTCCGAGATCCGCGCCAAGGCTGACGCCAACGGTACGATCAATGTGCAGACCATAGACACCCAATTGCCAGTTCAGTGGCCCATCACCGTTAGATGCCAAACGGATTTCTCCGCTGATATCCTTTTGGTTGCGAATCTGTAGCTGCGTGCCGTCACATGTTGTCGGGCTATATGCACCGAACGTCGAACCGGTTGTCGGCGCGAAAATAAACGGCACTGGAACTTGTCCGATGAATCCTGGTGCATTGAGTGGGAAACCAGTCAACGAAGCGGTAGTTGCGAAACACTTGTTTTGCACCGCGGTGTTCGTTGTGTTGCTTGGTGCACCCAAAGCTGGAGAAATATAACGTGCAAAGTCCGCGGACGTCCCATCAGCCGTCAGGCTTTGGTCAACATCAGAATACAACGCCCAAGCCGTTAGGCGTGTCGAACCAAAATCATGATCAATTTTGGCGGACAGGTCGATTGTCCTTTGGTCGTTGGTTGGCCGGATATTGCTGTAATAGCCCAATTCATGGGCATCAACATCTTCGAAAAATGCCCCACCAAATGCTTCGATATGGAATACTGAATTGAAGTTAATGGAAGCGCCAGAAAATTTCGAATAGCGTGCTTTTACATCCAATTCTGTGGCATCGCCCAGTTGCGCCATAAAGCGGCCATCGATGGAAAATACTTCCTGATCATCGACAACTTTCTTGCCAAAATATTGGTTACGGTAGAAGCCATCGGTGGTGCGATAGTTGCCCGAGAGCACAAAGCCGGCATTGTCGCCCAAAGGTGAGGAAATATAGGCTGTGCTTTCCATGGTTTTTTCATTGGCGTAGCTGAATTTGACGGCGCCCTCTAATGTGTCGCTTGGCTTGACCGTTGAAACAACAATCGCGCCGGCCGCGGCGTTGCGGCCATAAATAGCGCCCTGCGGACCTTTTAGAATTTCAATCTGCCGCAATGTACCCTGGGTCTGGTTCAATTGCGCAGTATTGGTTTTCAAAATGCCGTCGACGACCAGAGCAACCGAGCTTTCGGCGTCACGTGCACCATTGATGCCGCGAATGTTGATTTGCGTATCGCCAGCCTCTGCCGTGCCAGTGACGATCGTAACGCCGGGCGTTAACTGTGCGAAGCCTTGCGCATTATCTGCGCCTGTTTTGGCAAGCGCGTCGGCATTAATAACCGACACAGATGCCGGCACATCCACCAACCGTTCATTCTGACGGCGGGCGGTGACGATGATTTCTTCAGCTTCAACGCCCTCTTCGGCGTTTTGCGCGAACGCCGTTGTCGGAATTAAAACACTGACTGCTATCGACGATAGGAGTGCACTTTTCCCAATACGCATGTAACCTTACTCCCCTGTTTACCTAATATTGCTTTGCGCGCAGCTTATTGTATACAAATGCCATTCGTCAAGAGGAGCGTTAAAGGTCATGTCGAGGGCGTCGGATCGCGCATATAACCACATCCGGAATATGATTTTGTCTGGCGAGCTCCAGCCCGGCTCGCAAATACGTGAAGAATCGCTCGCCGAACTATGTGGCGTATCGCGCACGCCCGTCCGCGATTCGCTCCGACGGCTTGAGGCTGAGATGTTCATTCGTCGCAATGACTCGCAACGCAGCTTTGTTGCCGATTGGTCGCTAGATGACCTCGAAGATGCCTTCCAATTGCGCGCGATGCTTGAAGGGCATGCCGCAAAGCGGGCTGCACGGCGCATTACCCGCGACCAGTTAGCGCGTATGCGTATCCAAAATGCACAGCTCAAGCAGGCCATCGGCGGAGCAAATCCGGATGTTCCTCGCTTTCTTGATCATAACCGTCAGTTTCACGCCATTATTCTGGAAGCGGCGGCTTCCGAACGGCTCTCAAGCATGCTCTTACAGGTAACGGAGCAGCCAGTTGTTCTGCGCACAGCGCGGCAATATGACCTCGAAAATTTGCGGCGTTCGCACCATGAGCATGAAGAATTGCTCAATGCATTTGATAATCGCGATGGAGATTGGGCAGCAGCTGTCATGACCGCCCATATAAGGCGTGCTTTCCATGCATATGCAGAGGCCCACTCAACCGACACAGAAATCGGAAAGACGAATTTGGCCGCATAATCCTTCTTGATTTTGTATACAATTATGGCATCAGCCTCCTTCATGAGTATTACCAACCTTATTGAATTCGTCGAAGTTGGACCGCGCGATGGCCTTCAAAATGAAGCTGCGTTGATTTCGACCGAAAACAAAATTGCGTTAATTAACCGCGCGATTACGGCTGGTGCGCGCCGGATTGAGGTGACCAGCTTTGTAAATCCGAAGCGCGTCCCGCAAATGGCAGATGCAGAACAAGTATGTGCGGGCCTGCCCGATCGCGACGATGTGACATATATCGGTTTGGTTATGAACCTGCGTGGCGCGGAACGGGCAATTGCCACGGGCGCAATTGACCAATTGGGCGCTGTTGCGGTCGCGACCGACACATTCGCTATGGCCAATCAAGGGCAGAGCAGCGACGAATCAGTCGCAGCGGCGAAGGCCATTATTGCTCTCGCCAAAGCCGAAGGGCGGACGGCGCAATGTACTATTGCCGCATCATTCGGCTGCCCCTTTGAAGGTGAAGTTCCCGACCAGCGGGTCATTGAGATGGCAATGGCGATCGCAGAGGCTGGCCCAGTCGAAATTGCACTCGCAGACACCATAGGCGTCGGAAACCCGGCGCATGTTGCGCGGTTGGTTGCCAAAATTCAGCGGGAGATAAATCCGCTGCCCGTTCGGGTGCATTTCCACAACACCCGCAACACAGGCCTGGCCAATGTCTGGGCAGCCGTCGGTGCGGGCGCGCGCGTTGTCGATGCGTCGCTCGGTGGACTGGGCGGCTGTCCTTTTGCCCCCGGTGCGGCAGGTAATGTACCCAGCGAAGACGTCGTATACATGTTGGAACGCGCCGGTGTCTCTACCGGCATGAATTTAGATAGCCTTATTGAGGCGAGCATCTGGTTATCAGAAATCATGGGTAGAAAACTGCCCGGCATGGTGGCGCAATCGCCGCCATTTCCTAAAATAGCTTAAGCGCAGAAATAACTTAAGGGAGAGTCTAATGGGGTATCGTTTGGGCGTGGACGTCGGTGGGACTTTTACCGACCTATTGCTGTTTAACGCAGATACTGGTGCGTTTTGGAGACACAAAACACCCTCCACGCCGCATGACAGCAGCGAAGGTATTTTAAACGGCGTTAACGCCATCTGCGCCCATGCCGGTGTCGATGCGACCGGTATAGAATATTTCCTCCACGGAACTACGGTGGCCACCAATGCGGTGCTTGAAGGCAAAGGCGCACGGGTTGGCCTGATTGTGACCGAAGGGTATCGCGACATCATGCAGATCGCGCGCTCTTATGTTCCGGGCGGCCTTGCCGCATGGATCATCTGGCCAAAGCCAACGCCGCTGGCCGCGTTGGAAGACACGGTAACAGTCGGCGGCCGGATGAACGCCCAGGGTGAAGAGGTACGTCCCTTGGATGAAGCATCCGCCAGAACCGCTTTAGCTTATCTGAAGGATCAGGGTGTCGAGGCTATTACCATTAGCTTCATGAACGCTTATACAAATGGTGCGCACGAAGCCCGTGTGGGCGAACTGGCGCGTGAGTTGCTGCCAAATGTCCCCGTATCGCTCAGCCATGAAGTCTTGCCTGAGATGCAGGAATATGAACGGACGTTGACCACCGTAGCGAACGCGGCGGTGCGTCCGGTTGTAGGCAAATATATCTCCAATTTGCGGAGCAAGCTCGCGGATGCTGGCTTCAGTGGGAAATTGTCGCTGCTGCGGTCTGATGGTGGATTGATGTCCGCCCAAAAGGCGCAGGAGCATCCGGTGGACATATTGATGTCGGGTCCCGCAGGTGGCGTGACTGGCGCACTGTGGGTCGGCAAAAATGCCGGCATCAAAAATATCCTAACGCTGGATGTCGGCGGCACATCCACCGATGTTGCGCTGATTGAAAATTTGGAACCACGCCGTGTGCGGACAACAGAGGTGGGCCATTTGGCGGTGCGGGCATCGTCATTAGATGTTAAAACTGTCGGCGCGGGTGGTGGTTCGATCGCTTATGTGCCCGAACTGACCAAAGCATTGCGCGTGGGGCCACAGTCGGCGGGTGCGGTTCCTGGACCCGTTGCTTATGGCAAAGGCGGCGAAGCGCCCACGGTGACCGACGCAAATGTGGTGCTGGGTTATCTGCCCGAAAATCTTTTAGGCGGAACGTTCCAGTTGGACCGTGAAGGCGCGAAAAAAGCGGTGCAGACTATTGCCGATGCTCTTGGTATCGACCTGATGGCTGCGGCGCGCGGTATCATTGATATTGTGAACGAAAATATGTTCGGCGCATTGCGCATGATTTCGGTGCAGCAGGGCTATGACCCCCGCCATTTCGCCCTGATGGGCTTTGGTGGTGCAGGGCCGCTGCATGTCAACGCCGTTGCGCGGCTCATGGGCAGCTGGCCTGCTGTGTCACCGGTTTCGCCGGGCGTTTTATGCGCGTTGGGCGATGCTACGACGCGGATGCGCACAGAAACGGCACGCAGTTTTTCGCGGTTGGCGACAACCACCGACGCGGCTGAACTTATCGCCATCCTCAAAGAAATGGCAGATCAGACACGCGCGCAATTGCAGTCCGATGGTATCAATGATGCCGATATCAGCAGCGAATTCGAAATTGACGTGCGTTATGCTGGGCAAGCCTTTGAAGTGCCCCTGACCATCACACCGGACGTTTTGGAACGCGATGGCGTTGAGGGTATTTTGCAGCGGTTTGACGAGGAGCATCTGCGGTTGTTCACCTTCAACATGGACACGCCGCATGAAATCGTAAACTTGCGTGCGGTTGCATTGGGTCAGGCGCTTGATCTGCCCGCTGCGGAACTGCCAAAGGGCGACGGAAATCCTGTTGCCGCCAAAATGCGTGACCATGTGTTGTGGATGGACGGCAAGGAACAAGCGGCCGTCATCTATGATCGATCGAAACTGCGTCAGGGGGATGTCATTCCCGGACCAGCCATCGTCGTCGAAATGGACTCGACCACACTCATCGAAACTGGCTGCGTCGCAATCGTCGACAAGGTCGGCAACATCCTGATCAATCTGGCTTGAGGAGGCGAAGAACATGCCCGCCCAAATCATCGAAACAAACAAAACGCCCTTTAACAAGATCGCTATCGATCCGGTCACGCTCGACATCATCGAAAACGCGCTGCGCAACGCGCGGATTGAAATGGATGCGACATTGGTCCGCACCGCAATGTCGCCAGGCATTCGTGAGCAAGGTGACGCGTTCCCTTTGATCGCGGATCACACAGGCAAAATGATCGTTGGCCAGTTCGGCAGCTTCATCGGCGGCTTCCTCGATCATTTTGACGGAACGCTAGAAGATGGCGACATGATATTCCTGTCTGATCCCTATTCTTGCGCCGGCGCTGTCAGCCACTCTAACGATTGGCTCGTGCTTTTGCCGGTGTTTAAGGATGGCCGACTGATTGCCTATACATCGATGTTCGGCCACCAATCCGACATTGGCGGTAAGGTGGTTGGCTCTATGCCTATTAACGCCCGTTCGATTTTTGAAGAGGGTGTGCGTATTCCACCGGTCAAAATCTGGAAAAAGGGCGAATATAATGATGACCTGATGAAGCTCGTCATGCATCAGACCCGCAAGCCAGATTGGTGTCAGGCAGATTTGAACGCGCTCATCGCCTCGTGCCGAGTTGCCGCGCGCCGGGTTATTGAAATGGCTGCGCGCTTTGGTGATGATGTTTACATCTCCGCCACGCAGGAGCTTTTGGCCCGCAACCACCGCGCCATGAAATCGCTTATCGCGATGGCCATAGGTGAAGAGCCCGTCAGCTTCGAAGATTATATCTGCGATGACGGCATGGGCGCTGGACCCTACAAAATTAAGTGCACAATGTGGCGTGAAGGCGAAAAGGTCGTTCTCGACTTTGCTGGCACCGACCCGCAAAGTCAGGCGTCAATCAACTTTTTGCTGAACGAAAACATGTTCAAAATGTTCTTTGGCATTTACATGATCATGGTCTTCGATCCCCAAATTCTCTTCAACGATGGCTTTTATGATTTGATCGATGTCCGCATTCCGGATGGCTCACTTCTCAAACCCAAATTCCCAGCCGCGCTCTCGGGTCGCACCCACGCGCTGGGCCGCATTTTTGACATTTTAGGTGGTCTCTTGGGACAAAAAACACCGGAGTTTCTAAATGCGGCCGGTTTTTCCTCAAGCCCCCACGTCTTCTATTCTGGTAATGATAAAAAGGGTGAGTGGTTCCAGTTGTTCCAGATCGGTTTTGGCGGCATTCCGGGACGTCCAATGGGTGACGGGCCAGACGGCCACTCTCTATGGCCCGGCTTTACCAATGTGCCCAACGAATTTCTGGAGCGGTATTTCCCGCTGCTGATTGAACGTTATGAAACCGAACCCGACAGCGGTGGCGCTGGTCTGCATCGCGGCGGTAACGGTATCCACATGACCTACCGTTTTCTGGCAGCAGGGACGATCTCAATCCACGATGACCGCTGGTTCGTTCCACCATGGGGCGTTAATGGCGGTGAACCCGGCAAACGTGCGCGCAAAATTCTCGAAAAAGCCGACGGCACTTCGCAGATTATCGGCAACAAGGTCGAGGACGTCCACGTCGAAGAGGGCGATCAATTGCACTTCATCACATGGGGCGGTGGCGGCTGGGGCGATGCGCTCGATCGTGACCCCGCTTTGGTTGGCAAAGAAATCGTTCAAGGGCTTGTCACTGTCGAGGGCGCAAAAGCCTATGGCGTAGTGGCTAACGCAAATGGCGAAGTGGATGTCGATGCGACTGAAACATTGCGTAGCCGTTTGCGGCAAGAGCGTGGTGAGCTTCCGTTGTTCAATTATGGACCCGGTATTGAAACCCTTCGGGCCAATTGCGAGACAGAAACAGGATTGAAGGCGCCGGTTCAGCCCGTCTGGACAACGCTGGAGGCGGCCGAGTGAGTGCACTTAAGGGGTTACGTGTAGTTGAACTCGGGCAGTTACTGGCTGGACCGTTTTGCGGACAATTGCTCGGTGATATGGGTGCCGAAGTTATCAAAGTCGAGCCCCCGGGCGCGGGTGATCCCATGCGCGTGTGGGGCCAAGGCGAAGAAAAGGTGCAATGGGAAGTCATCGCACGAAACAAGAAATCCGTTTCGGCCAATCTGCGGATTCCAGAAGGGCAAGCACTTGTTCGTCAATTGATCGGTAAAGCCGACATCTTGATCGAGAATTTCAAACCCGGCACGATGGAAAAATGGGGTTTCGCGCCCGATGCGCTTTTGGCGGAGCATCCCGGCCTGATCATCGCCCGCATGTCCGGATACGGACAGACGGGGCCTTATTCAGACCGCGCCGGCTTTGGCGGCATTGGCGAAGCAATGGGCGGCTGGCGTTATATCGTCGGCGAACCGGATCGCTCGCCAAGCCGTATGGGCATATCCATCGGTGATACGCTGACGGCAACTTATGGATGTATGGGCGTGCTCGCCGCATTGCATCATCGTAGCCTCACCGGACAGGGGCAGGTGATCGATGCCGCGCTATATGAAAGTGTGCTGCAGGTTATGGAAGGGCTGGTTCCCGAATATGACCATAGCGGCTTCATTCGTGAACGCTCTGGTTCCATCCTGCCGGGTATCGCGCCTTCCAATGTCTATATTTGCAAGGATGGCGAATATATGATCGGCGCGAATAAAGACTCGCTTTGGCAACGCCTTGCCGAAGCAATGGGGCAGCCGGAATTGGGCACCGACGAACGTTACGCAACGCATCTGGCGCGCGGGCATAATCAACTTGAACTGGATGAACGCATCAATGCATGGACTGCGACGCTGACCGTTGCCGAAGTTGACGCGTTGATGATCAAATATTCCGTTCCCGCCGGTCGCGTCTATCGCGCGCCAGAGATGCTTGCTGATCCGCATTTTCAAGCGCGTGAAGCGATTATCGAGGTTGAGACCGAGCGTTATGGCAATTTGAAGATGCAAGGCGCTTTCCCGAAAATGTCTGTCACGCCTAGCGGTGTGCGGTCCCCTGCGCCATCAGTGGTCGGCCAACATAATGCCGAAATTTATGGCGAACTGCTCGGTATGAACGATGGTGAACTTGACCGGTTAAAGGCGGCAGGCGTAATCTGATGACGCAAGAGCGTGACGATCTGGCCGCAAATTATGTCGGTGCGTTTGACGGGCGCCTTGCGTTTGGCAAACGTCCTGCATTGTTGATTGTCGATTTCGTCATGGCATATCTGGATAAAGCATCGCCCTTATACGCTAATGTCGAAGACGCCTTGGCCAGCAACGAACGGCTCTTGGCCGCAGCGCGCCTAGCAGGCATTCCGGTGATTTTTACCAATGTGGTATATGAAAAGGACGGTGCAAACGGCGGCCTTTTCTATAAGAAAATTCCATCGCTGAAGGTGTTTGTGACGGGCTCTGCTTATGGTGCGTTTCCACCGTCGCTTCAGCCCTTGGAAGGCGAACACATCATTTCAAAGCAATTTGCATCGGCTTTTTTCGGCACGTCGTTAACCGAAATTTTGGTGCGAGAAGGCGTTGACACTCTGCTCATCACTGGGCTGTCAACGTCGGGTTGCGTACGCGCATCGGCGTTAGATGCCCTTCAATCGGGGTTTGCACCATTTGTCGTCCGGGATGCCTGTGGGGACCGGCATCCGGCGCCACACGAAGCAAACTTATTCGACCTACAAGCGAAATATGCAGAAGTGATTTCTGAACATGAGGCAATTGCGCTTCTAGGTACGAACGCAGCGCGATAAGCAGGTTTGGGCATTAATTTTGCCTAGACTACACGCTAGATTAGCATAGCCGCACGCTCCTAAAATGCATGGCAGCTTCAAGCGCTTCCTTGTTGAAAGCAGCCTGTCCGCTTCCGGGGCTTGGACGGGTGATGATTTTGTGCTGCCCACCAACCCGAAGACCATTTTGGCCGTTTTGCATACGCGGTGCTGCAATGCTGGTTCGAGATAGACTCGTTTTGGCAAAGCATTTACCGACGCGCCATGGACACACTTGATATCGCGTTTGCAGAAGCCCGTCGTTATCTCAATTCGCTTGAGACACGACCCGTTGCCTCGCGCGGCACACCGGAAGAAATGCTCTTGCCTTTGCCTGCGCAATTTCCTGAGCGCGGCATGCCGGCGAATGATGTGGTGCGCGCCATTGCCGCCGCTGCCGAACCAGGTCTGACGGGCAATGCTGGCGGACGCTTTTTTGCATGGGTGAAAGGCGGCGCGCTTCCTTCTGCACTGGCAGCGGACATTATGTGCTCTGCATGGGACCAGAATGCGGTACTCGCCTCCACCAGCCCCGCTGGCGCTGTTCTTGAGGAGCTCGCTGGCCGTTTCCTGCTGGACGCTTTGCGTTTGCCGGCGGATGCCAGTTACGCCTTTGTCACAGGCTGCCAGATGGCGCACACGACGGCGCTGGCCGCGGCGCGTCATGGTGTTTTGGAGCAAAAGGGTTGGGACGTTGAGGCGAAGGGGCTTCAAGGCGCGCCTGCGATCCGCGTGCTCGCCAATGCCCATCACCATTCTTCGGTGACCCGAGCATTACGCCTTTTGGGTTTAGGTAGCGATTGCATTGTGCCTTTGGGTGGGAGCAGGCCCGGTCTGGTGGAACCTGATATTTTGCGCGCAGCGCTTGCCGAAGCGCCCGATGCACCGACCATTCTTATTCTCAACGCGGGTGATCTCAACATTGGGGCTTGCGACGATTTTACGACATTGTGCCCGATTGCACATGCCGCCGGAGCATGGGTGCATGTCGATGGTGCTTTTGGACTTTGGGCGAATGCCAGCCCACGCCTGTCCGCGCTGGTTTCTGGGGTGGAACGCGCCGACAGTTGGGCCACCGACGGACATAAATGGCTGAACACACCTTATGACTGTGGCATGGCCATAACCCGCCACGCCCATGCCCACAGTGCCGCCATGCGGATGACCGCCGCCTATTTGACCAATGGCGGGCCTGTTCGCGACCCCATGGATTTTACGCCAGAATGGTCGCGCCGCGCCCGGGCCATTCCCGCATTAGCCGCTTTGATGGAGCTCGGCCGTGACGGGCTTGCTGCGATGATTGAACGATGTTGCGATCATGCGGCGGATATCTATGATGGTATCGCAGAGCTTGAGGGGGCCACAGGCATCGCACGTCCAACCATGAATCAGGGCTTGATACGCTTTCATTCAAAAGACGGCGCCAATATCAGCGACGCCGTCATCGCATCTATCAATGCCAGCGGGGAAGCCTTCCTAAGCGGCGGCAGTTGGAACGGGGAGCGGGTGATGCGGATCAGCGTTTGCGGTTGGAATACAAATGCGGACGATGTCGCGCGGACCGTTGTAGCCGCACGTGATGCGCTATTGGATCTACGATAAAATCGCCTTTCCATGCCGCTTGTTGTGAGTTAAACTTTCCAAAGAGTGCACTATGTAAGGCATTGGCTGTGCGGCCAATAAAGACGCGACGGGAGAATCTATGGTCAACACAAAAGCAATAGCTGGTCTGCTGGCTTTATCTGCAATGCTGGCCGCCTGCTCGGGTGGTTCGGAAGGTGAAACGGATATGCCTACGCAGGCAGAAGCATCCGCCCCGGACGCACCTGCCGGTCCGCCTGCGGCAACCGACATGAGCACAGTGGATGGCACCACATTCGCCAATTTCACCGGCAATGCCGCCAATGGCAAGCTGGTGTTCGCGCAATGCCGCACCTGCCATGTGACCGACGCTGGCGTGAATAAAATTGGCCCATCCCTGAATAACATCATCGGGCGTACAGCTGGAACAGCTCTGGGATATACATATTCTGCGGCAAATGCAGGCGCCGGCTTCGTCTGGACCAAGGAAAAACTGTTCCAGTTTCTGGAAAAGCCACAGCGCGTCATTCCACAGTCGAAGATGATTTTTGCGGGTCTGCCAGATGCGCAAAAGCGCGCAGATCTGATCGCGTATCTCGAAACGCCCAACTAATATCTGCACTTTGCGAGACAACACAAAGGCCGGGTCATCCCCGGCCTTTTTTACTTAGGCATTTATAAGGGTGCCACAATCGGGATGCGACATCATTCTAAGCTTCATTCATGATGCGGTCGCTTGCGTGAACGATGGCGGGTCGCTTGCGGGGAAGGACGCATCAGACATATCATCAACCTTGTTCCAATTTTTACCCGGATGATCGCGCATGGAAGCCGCGCCGGCATGTCGGGTTTGGTCGAAATTCTCAGAATCGGTTTCATCATCGGCAAAGGCAGCGGAAAAATCATCTTTCCATTTGTCAGCCTTTGGCATCCATTGATCGCGCGTTGCGTATAGTCCTGCGCCTATGGCAACGCTGACGCCAATAACCGACACCAATGCACTGAGCCATGACGGCGCGGCATATGCAGATGGGCGGCTGCGTTTTGCTTTACGTGCTTGAATAGTCTTTGGGCTGGGCTTTCCTGCCGTCTTGGTACTGGTCTGGGCTGATCCGTTTGAATTTTTCTGGCCCCCATTGGCCATGGCTTTTTTGGGGCTTACTGACAGCGTCATGTCATCCTCGCTTTCGTCATATTTCGAAGTTTAATTCTGCAGAGGTAACGACGAAAGGTGCCGCATGGTTCCTCTGAACAGCCGCCAAATTGTTCGGTTGAACGGAGATGCGACAAAATCGGAACCAAATGTCCCGAGCGATGTTTTCTCCGCACTCTGAAAGGGAGAAATAGCATGAACATCATTATCATTCTGATCGTCGGTGGCATTTTGGGTTGGCTGGCCAGCATCGTCATGCGCACAGACGGACAACAAGGCATTTTCTTGAATGTCATTACTGGCATCGTGGGCGCCTTTTTGGCTGGCTTTGTTGTCACCCCCCTTATCGGCGGCGCGCCAATCACCAGCGGCAATTTCGATCTCCGTTCGCTGATCGCGTCATTCTTGGGTGCAATCGTTCTGTTGGCGATCGTCAATATGTTCCGTCGCGGCAGTGTCCGTTAACAATTTAATCGAGGAAAAATTTATGAAAAAGTCCATTATGATTCTAGCCGCATCGTTGTCTTTGGTGACACTCGGTGCCTGCGATTCCGCAAAAGAAAATGCACAAGAGCAACAGGCTGATGCCGTCCGCGACAATGCCGAAGTGCAAGCTGACATCATGGAAGTTCAGGCCGATGCCATGGATACCAAGACAGACGGCAAGGACACAGCGGCCGAAACTGCCGTGGAAAACAAAGCACAAGCGGTCCGTGAACAGGGCGACGCTCAGGCCGATGCTATGGAAAAAAATGCAGACGCGCAGGACAAAAAATAGTGCGATCTTAGTATCGTAATCAGGGCGCGTCGGATAACCGGCGGGCCCTTTTTAATGCCATTTTGACGCCTCGAAGGTGATTATTGGGGCTAAATAGTCGACGCCGCAGGCATAATCGGCAGCGGGAATGTCAGCACAATTTGGGTTCCGTGCCCTTTGCTGCTGGATATCGACAGCTTACCGTCCACTTGTGTGGCGAAACCGCGCATCAATTCCGTCCCCATTTGTGCAGCTGCGTCGCTAACCACATACCCTCGCCCATTGTCCGAAATGACCAGAACGGCATCCGCACCATCCAGATCGAACTGCAGGATGACGGCCCCATGCCTAGCCCTGGGGAAGGCATGGCGAAAGGCATTGGTGACCGCTTCAACGACGAACAATGTCAATGGTACGGCATATTCAATGGGAACTGGGAAGCTCTCTGCTTGGCAGCTTAATTGGACGTGCGTCATGGATCGGTTTGCACCGCGCAACTGCGCGCATAGCTCCGTCATGAGGTTATCCATAGGGACTTCGCTGGGCTCATAGCCATTGTCTTGTTCGTACAAAAGCCGGTGGATAAGCGCCAAAGCACTTATGCGCGCACGGGTTTGTGCCAACACTTCTTTTGCCGCGCCTTCGCGCACCCGGCCTGACTGCAGCGTTAGCAGGCTGTTGATGATCTGCAGGTTGTTTTTGACCCGGTGGTGGACTTCACGGGTAAGCAGCGTTTTGGCTTTCAACGCTTGCGTCAGGTCGGCATTACGACGGTCGATGGCGTCGGCCATGCTGTGTAAATCTGCGCCAAATGCAGCGATTTCTTCGGGCGCACGGTCGAATTTTCGCCTGTCCCCAGTGAAGTCGCCTTGGGCGAAGCGTCCGGAAACGTCACGTAATTCGCGCAACCATATCAAGGTCAGACGGTGCGTTCCGACCCAGATAGCAAGGGATGCTAGCAATATGGAAATCAAGGGTAGCAAAATGCTGGCGCGCACTTGCGATATCGCTGCCGCCATTAATTTGTCCCGTGGTTCGGCATAGATGACAAGCAGGTCAGAACTGTAAAGTTTGTGCAGCGTGTAAATCCATAATGTGCCCTTGCTATCGCGGGTTTCGACGGGCTG
This sequence comes from Pseudomonadota bacterium, assembly GCA_041175465.1. GTDB lineage: Bacteria > Pseudomonadota > Alphaproteobacteria > Sphingomonadales > Sphingomonadaceae > Sphingorhabdus_B. Next base: position 72,781 of record JBEDEX010000001.1, read on the forward strand.
GTTCTGGCGCGCTGTGACGTCAGGGGTAAAGCGCAACGGCCGGCCGCCACTTGCTACATTCGTTCCATCGCGGGTTACAATCGCTAATGTCCCCACGCTGTTGCGTGTGGCTTGGTGCAATCCGTCGCGCAGATATTTGACGTCAATGGCGGCCGTGATTGTGCCATCCGATTGACCATCGGCGGTGCGCAATGGCAGGATTAGAAACAAGACATCCTTTTTGGCTATCGGCGCAAAAATGGGCGCTTTTGTAATAGTCATACCCTTCGCATTGACCCCGCGTTGCCACCAACCTTCGAGTGCAATGTTGACGGGCATGGACAAGGGAATGGCAGAGCAGCGCACCGATCCATCCGCTGCTGTTCGGGCTATGTTGGTAACGGGCGGATAATTGCTTAAAGATATGCGGAGCGCAGTATTGCAGTAAGCGGTCATGCGCAGAACGTCCCTATTCGTTGCGTGGGCTAGCAACAGATGCTGTGCAATTACGAAAGGATCGCGTTGCCGCTCGGCGACGGCGCGTGCCGTGCCGCTCAACCGATCAAATGCCAATTCTCGCGTTGCCTCCAAAGTCGACATGCCTTGGATAAAGCTTGCAACAGCCACTGGCAGTAATGCAGCGAGCACGACCAGAATAAGCCCCTGTCGCATGTTCAATGGCCGCAAGAATGCCACTTAAATCGTGGACGGTTGGTAATTGACCGTCACATGCTTGGCGTAAGGCTAGGATGCTTGGGCAATCTGCCCCGAACCGGCTTTGATCTGACGGTTTTTTTCATAACTACCTCATCGGGACCGTTAATCAATGCTGCCAATGCCACGCGGCCGCGTGCTAGCCTGCTCTTGACTGTACCAATGGCGCAGCCTGTAATAACCGCTGCTTCTTCGTAGCTGGCACCCCCTGCGCCCACTAGCATGAGTATCTCGCGTTGTTCCACCGGCAGCTTTTGCAATGCCTTTTCAACATCGTGCATGTGGATGTGATGTTGCTGCGGCGGTGCCTCCACCAGCAGCCGTTCGGCGGCTTCGGGGTCCCAACTGGTCATTCGAGAATTTTTGCGCATCGTGGTGTAAAATTGATTGCGCAAAATCATGAACATCCACGCGCGGAAATTGGTTCCCGGGGTGAAGCTTGCATGCGCGGCCCATGCCCGCATCATAGCTTCTTGCGCAAGATCGTCGGCAAGTTCCCGGTTGCCGCATAGTCCGCGTGCAAAAGCGCGCAAAGACGGGATTAGTGCGAGCATCTGGGCGCGAAAATCATCCGATGCATCGCGCCGTTCAGAGATGGGACGCGATTCCACCGACAAGGCGCTCACAACAATTTCTTGGAGGCCGATATTTTGGCATCAATTTGGTCCAGAAGATCAAGAAAATCGTCGGGGACAGGTTCATTGGCTATGCTGTCATGCATCTGGCGTAACGCCGCGGTAAGGGAATCAAATTCCGGGTCCATTGCCTCCCCCCCGTGCCGTTTGCTTATATTGTTGCCCAATTGACCCCCTCCATCGTTCCAAGCATTCGGCAAGGTGCCGCGCCCAGGCTGACCATATTCTGTCGTTATGCCCATGGCTCAATATCACGATACAGGCAGGCGAAGATTTTTTATCATAGGCGAATAAGCCACTAAAGATGATATTGTTCCATCCAGCGGGAACAAAATTGCCGTTCGAACGTATTAGTTTCGCTAGCAAAGGGAGCAACTATGTCATTCAGACAGCAACTGGCATCACAATTGCCATATCTTAGGCGTTATGCGCGCGCATTAACGGGCTCACAGTCATTGGGTGATGCGGCCGTACGTGAGACATTGGAGGCGTTATTAGAAGCGCCCGAAGAATGGGATGAAACAGCGCCAGCCAAAATCGAGCTGTTCAGAACATTTCACCGGATCTGGAATAGCGAAATGATGGCGCCATTGGAATCACATGGTCGCAGCGGCGTGATTGCGCAATTTCCCGTGCAGCGGCGGCAAAGTTTGCTGCTGGCCACGGTCGAAGGCTTTACGGTCGACGATGTGGCAGTGATTTTAGGCATGAATCAAGAGGGTGTGCGCCAACATGTCCAGGCAGCCCGCAGTGCAATCGAAGATGCACTGCCAGCGCGCGTTCTTATCATTGAAGATGAATCGATCATCGCGCTGCACATTAAGCAGATTGTAGAAAGCCTTGGCCATGAAACAGTCGCCATTGTCCGAACCCGGGCAGAAGCTGTCGCCAAAGCACACGACGAACGGCCGGAATTGGTGCTGGCCGACATCAGCCTTGCCGACGGATCAAGTGGGATCGATGCCGTGAAGGATATATTGGCCGAGCAAACGGTGCCCGTGATCTTCATTACCGCCTTTCCGGAACGCCTGCTTACCGGCGAACGTCCCGAACCGACCTATTTGATCACCAAGCCTTTTGAACCGGAGACTGTCATCGCCACCATTGGCCAGGCTTTGCTGATGCACCGTGATGTCGACATAAGTGCAAAAGCTGCATAATTTTTAGGAACAATGTCCGGAAATTATAGTTTGCTTTTTGAAACGATATTTTCAGGTCAGCATATGGGAAAAGCAAATGTTGACTAGCTGGTCGCCCTCCCCCTTCTAGACCAGCGCCTAGCACCCCGGCCTAACCGCCGGGGTGTTTTCTTTTGTTTCCCAATCCATCGATCCGGCGGCGTCAACCAGATGGCAGCAGCAACTTTGGATCAATTCTGGCGCTGTTCCATTTCATGCCCCAGTGTAAATGTGGCCCGCTTGCCCTGCCCGTGGCACCGACACGGCCAATCACTTGGCCTTGCCGTACACGGTCACCTTCTTTGACCAGCAATTCGGATGCATGCAGAAACGTACTGTTGAGGCCCATGCCGTGGTCAATCATTAACAAATGCCCTTCCAGGGTGAAGGCATCATTGGCAGCAAGGGTGACGACGCCATCGGCTGGCGCAACGAAATCCCGGCCCATGGGCGCAGCGATGTCCATGCCATTATGATAGCTGGCTGGCGTGCCGTTATAGATGCGTTGCGCGCCAAATAGTCCCGATATGCGTCCCGATACCGGGTGAATGAATGTCTGCCGCCAGCCTGCACTATCGCTGCGAACGGCGCGCGCGGTCGCAATCTGTGCAAGCTCTGCGCTGCGCCGTGCCTGAAATTCGGCGGAGCTTTTCGCGCCGCCGGTGATATTTGCGGCAACATTTTCGATGCGCCAATTGCCCGGGGCGACGGCGATGTTGCGCTCTATCTTGTGGCCATCAGCACGTATCGCGACCAAGTTGGTCTGCATCGGGGCGTCACGGTCAAAGCCGATTAGGAAGAAGCCGTCGGGGCTAAGCTCTAACGGCGCATCGTCTAAAAATACGCTATGTGTTCCCTTGGGCGCGCGGCCGATCACCAACCCGCCTTGAACAGCAGCGCCGGATAACCAGAACGCGTCAGGACTCACATGGGACGTGACCTGCGGTTGGCCAGAAACTGGATGCGCCACACAGGCGAGACTGAAGAATACCGTGAAGCTTGTGCGCAAAAACCAGTTGGTGCGCAGCAAGTGTGCTCAGCCCTTGGCCAATGCTGCGCGGGTGGACGCCTCTGCGCTCACATACGGCTCCTGCTTGACGACACTCCAGTAACGCAGTTCATCCAATGCAATGGCTTGGCCAGTCACCGCGCACACGACATGGTCGCCTGGGGTGAGCATACGGAAGTTATTGGCCATATAATGCAGGCGGGCGACTTTATTTTTCGAAGACATCAGCATGGACACATTATGGCGCATCGACGCGCAATGGGCAATGCGTTGCGTCAGCCGTCGAACAGATTGCCTTGATTGACCGTCGGCGGTGTTGCTTTGGGCGTCGCGGATCGCGGTTGTGCAGCGCCAGCGACGACACTGCCCACTTCGCCATCGACAAACCGCAGGGTTACATCGCCCGCTTTCACCGCGGCCGCCCGCGACATAATTGTTTTGCCTTCCGCATCCGTCACGCGGGCAAAGCCGCGCTTTAGTGGGGCTTCGGGATGTAGGCTGCCCACAAGGCGGGTGAGCGCATCCAACCGTTGCTGCCCTTGTTCGATACGGCGGTTCAAAAGGCGCGGGTGCAGCATCAGCGCAGGCCCCGAATAGGCAATTTCCGCCTTGCCGATGCGCGTGCGTAGCGATTGACGCAGACGTTCAGCCAGATCATCGGTGCGCTGCTGATGCGGTGCGGCAAGGTCCGACAGACGCGGCATCAGACGACGTTGCGCCTCAAGCCGTTCGCCCGATAGGTCCACATGCTTGCGGACACTGTTCGCCATGCGCAGGCCCAATTGTCCGACGCGCTGCAACAAGTCGTTGCGTACAGGCACCGCGATTTCGGCGGCAGCGGTCGGCGTTGGCGCCCGCAAATCCGCCGCAAAATCGCACAAGGTGGTGTCGGTTTCATGCCCGACTGCTGAAATAATCGGTATCGTACAATCGGCGACTGCACGAACCACGGCTTCATCGTTAAAGGCCCATAGATCCTCGATAGACCCGCCACCGCGTGCTACAATCACAAGGTCGGGACGCGTCGCCGGGCCATTTTGCGGCATCGCGGAAAATCCGTTCACCGCCCGCGCAATTTGTGCCGCCGATCCTTCGCCCTGCACCAACACCGGCCAGACGATGACATGCGTGGGGAAACGGTCGGCCAACCGATGCAAAATGTCACGGATGACTGCGCCTGTGGGGGACGTAACCACACCGATAGTGCGGGGCAGCGGCGGCAGTTTCTTTTTACGTTCCGGCGCAAACAGCCCTTCTGCCGAGAGCCGCGCTTTCAGTTTTTCAAACAACAGCATCATCGCGCCTTCGCCAGCCACCTCAAGGCTATCGACGACGATTTGATAATTAGAGCGCCCCGCATAAGTGGTGAGTTTGCCCGTGGCGACGACCTCAAGCCCATCCTCGGGCGCGAAAGGTAGGCGGGCTGCGCCGCCCTTCCACATCACGGCATCGAGCCGAGCATTATCATCTTTCAGACAAAAATAGATATGCCCGGACGCCGCACGCTTGAACCCGGAGATTTCCCCCCGCACACGGACATGGCCGAAGCGGTCCTCAACGGTGCGTTTCAGGGCAAGTGACAGTTCCGACACGCTCATCGCCTGGGCATTGTCGCCGGGCCGCTCCTCGGCTAACAGGCGAGCGACTTGCGGGTCGGCAGTTTCAAAGGGGTCATTTGCGGACATGAATATTTTGCTCATCGGTTCGGGCGGGCGCGAACATGCGCTGGCGTGGAAGCTCGCGCAATCGCCAAATTGCGATACACTCTTTGCAGCGCCGGGCAATCCCGGGATTGCGCAAGAGGCGGAGCTGGTGGATCTGAACATAGCCGATCACGCGGCGGTCATCGCCTTTTGCGCAGGCCATGATATCGGATTAGTCGTGGTCGGCCCCGAGGCCCCATTGGTCAACGGCTTGGGCGACGGCTTGCGCGATGCGGGTATTCCGGTCTTTGGCCCCAACCAAAAAGCTGCACAGTTGGAAGGATCGAAGGGCTTCACCAAGGATATGTGCGCCGCCGCCGGCATTCCGACCGCTGGCTATGCGCGCCACGACAGCAAGGCATCGGCCATGGCTGGCATTGCCGCGTTCGACGCGCCTTATGTTATCAAGGCCGACGGCCTAGCGGCGGGCAAAGGCGTCATCATCGCCGAAACACGGGCCGAGGCGGAAGCCGCTATAGAAGATATGTTCGGCGGCGGTTTTGGCGATGCGGGCGCATCTGTCGTAATCGAAGAATTTATGACAGGCGAGGAAGCGAGCTTTTTCGCATTGACCGATGGACATGATGTTGTCGCCTTCGGCTCGGCGCAGGATCATAAGCGCGTGGGCGATGGTGACACGGGACCAAATACTGGCGGAATGGGGGCATATTCGCCTGCCTTTGTGCTGACCGATGAACTGCAGACACAAGTCATGGAGCGCATCATTCGACCGACTGTGGCCTATATGGCGGCGAACGACATGCCTTATTCAGGCGTGCTGTTTGCTGGACTGATGCTTACTGAGGAGGGGCCAAAGCTGATTGAATATAATGCCCGCTTTGGCGACCCCGAATGTCAGGTTTTGATGACACGGTTTGAAGGCGATCTGGCTGCGTTGATGCTGGCTGTTGCCACAGGGACGCTCGCTCAAGCGGAGGCTCCAGCGTTTTCGCGCCAAGCTGCGTTGACGATTGTCATGGCGGCAAATGGCTATCCGGCTCTGCCTGAGAAAGGTGGCGTCATTCAGCTTCCGGAGGCAACGGACGCAAAGATATTCCATGCGGGCACGGCGGAAGTCGCTGGCGAATTGGTATCGAGTGGCGGGCGCGTGCTCAATATAACGGCGACTGGCGATACGGTTACGAATGCGCAAGCCACAGCCTATGCTGCCGTGGACAGCATCGATTTTCCGGGCGGTTTCTACCGCAGAGACATTGGCTGGCGCGAAGTGGCGCGTGAAGCAACATCCGGCACGGATTAATGTCCAGTTTTCAAATGGCGAATTCATAGTTTCGCGCGGCCATATTTTGGCGTAATTGAACGTCATATTTTGGGGACTTTCGGGGGAGAAATACGTTGTCCAATAATTTAATCATCATCATCGGCGCGGTTCTTGTCGTTGCTATCTTATTGTGGGGGCTGCTGTCGCTGGGCGGCGCGAAGAAGAAAACGGACAGCGCGCCTAAAGACATAATGTCGCCGCCTGCAGCTGTTCCCGCAACGTCTGTCGCGCCTGTTGTGAAGGCTGCCGCAAAAGTGTCGAAGAAGGCCAAAGCTCCGGTGAAGACTGTTGCAACGAAAAAAGAAGCCGCGCCCAAAACCACTACGCCAAAAGCTGCAGCCAAGCCCGTTGCTGAAAAGACAAAAACGGAAAAAGCGCCCAAAGCGCCAAAAGCCAAAGCTGAAAAGGTAGAGAAGGCGCCAAAGGCGAAAACCGAAAAAGCAAAAGCGCAAGCTGCGCCCAAAGCAAAGGCGGCAAAACCAGCTTCAGCACCATCAATCCCTGAAAATCTTGAGCTGATCAAGGGCTTGGGTCCCAAGGTCAACACTTTGCTCAAGGGTCTTGGTGTAACCAGCTTTGCACAGGTCGCCGGTTGGACCGCAGCGGACGTGGCGGACATAGATGCGAAGCTGGGTGCCTTTGCGGGCCGGATCACACGGGACAATTGGGTCGACCAAGCCAAATTGCTTGCGGCAGGCGACATTGCCAGCTTTGAAAAGAAATATGGCGCGTTGGGAAGTGGCGCAAAGAGCTAGGGCCTCACCTTAGGGTTGGGACCTACACCCGCTTACTTCTGAATGCGTTTCGGCCGTGGCTGCAGATTGCCCCTGCAATTGGGGCAATGGCCCTTTAGCGGGCCCGACACACAGTCTGAGCAAAAGGTGCATTCATAGCTGCAGATCATGGCGTCGCTGCTGTCCATCGGCAGAGCTGTTTGGCATCGTTCGCATGATTCACGCATTTCCAGCATTGGCTGCTCCTTATCTGCCGACGCGCTGCAAACCGGTACCATGCATTTTGAGCCATTGGTCCGCGGCTTTTCGGTTGCCTTCGTATAACGTGTCGAGCCACGCATAAAAATCGGCGCTATGGTTCATATGGCGAATGTGCGCGACCTCATGCGCGATGACGGAGCGGCGCACATAGACGGGGGCCATGATCAACCGCCAGCTCAGGGAAATAGTGCCATGGCTTGAGCAACTGCCCCAACGGCTCCGTGGGTCGCCCAGCGTCAGGCGCGGAACAGGGGCACTGGCCTTGGCGCAATAAAATGCGATTTCCTTGGTAAATATGGCGCGCGCTTCGGCTTTCAACCAACGCAAAATGCGCGCTTCTACCGATGATGCCGGGCCACCAAGACGCAATATGCCCTCACCACAATGGACGCTGCGCGGCCATTCCTCGCGCCATTCGATGACATGACTCTCGCCCTCGACCGCAATTTCATTGCCTGGGGCGATGGGGGCGGCTTCCGCTACATTATTCAGCCGCGTTGCAATCCATTCCCGTTTCTTGTCGACAAAATCGAGCGCGATATTGGTGGGGGTGTAATGCGGCATCGTGATCCGGATTTCACGTTTTATGGCATCGGCGCGCATGGAAATGCGCTTTGCGCGGATGTTCCGGTGGATGCGCACGGGTACGCGCTCGCCTTCAATTACCACACTGGGATCAGAGCGGCTGTTCGACAATATGGTTTTCAAGCGGTCCAGCATGCAATTCCGATATAGCCCTATTTTGCACGGACATGCCAGCATCATGTATCGTCTGGCGGTCTCCGCTGATCAAATAATGCCATTCGGGCAAGGGTTTATCTGCCGCTCGGAGCACATATGCACAGGTTGACGGCAGCCAGACATAATCATCGATTTTGTTGGGCGTGAGCCGGAGACATTCCGGCACAATGGCCCTTCGCCCGCGATAATCGGAACATTGGCAAGTTTGCAGGTCAAGCAATTTGCAGGCGACATTGGTCGGATAAATGCGGCCCGTATCTTCGTCCTCCACCTTGTTGAGGCAACATTTGCCGCATCCGTCGCACAAGGCTTCCCACTGCGCGCGATCCAGGCTTGCCAATGGCGCCTCCCAAAAGGGGATTTTGGTCACATCAACGGACCCATTTGGCAAGTTCAGCCTCTACCAAATTAGGCGCACCTTCATTGGCGTCGGTGTTGGGAATGTCGGCTGGCATGATGGCCAATGGTTCACCCTTTGGTCCCATCAAATAGGGCGTTTGGCTGTGGCTCATCAGGTAGTTTTCCGGCGTGCTACCCTCGACCCGGCTGGAATATACCGCGAATTTTTTGGCGGCTTCGGCGATTTCTGAAGCCGTACCGGTCAGACCAATAGCGCGCGGATGAAAGGCACTGACAAATTGTTTCAGTACCGCACTTGTGTCGCGCGCGGGGTCAACGGTAATGAAAATCGGTTGAATCTTGGTTGCCAAATCAGGGTTCTTTGCTTCAAACGCTTTCAGGCCAGCCATGAGGTTCTGCATGTCGGGCGTGCAGATATCGGGGCAATTGGTGTAACCGAAATAGACGATGCGATATTTGCCGTCGAATTCTTTAAAACTGCGCTTTTGGCCATCCTGATCGGTTAGCAGAAAATCGCCCCCGATTGTGGCCCCGGCCAATGGCGCTTCGCTTAGCGGCAATTGCGCGGGTCCAGTATCACATGCGGATAAGAGCAGAAGGGCAGATACAGCAAAAAGTGATGTTTTGTTCATAGCGAGGCCAGACATGGTCTGCTAAAGCGCAGTTATCAAGGATAATGGACATAGAAATGGGACAGATTCTGTTGAAAAAGACATTTTTTCTCGCTGCAGCGGCTGGACTCATCTTGCCAATAACCAGTGGAGTCGTTGCGCCGGCTGCTATGGCGCAGTTTTCGGATAGCTATAATTTCCTGAAAGCGGTGAAAGACCGCAAGGGCGAAGATGCCGAAAAGTTTTTGGCAGAACCTGGATCGGTTATCATCAATACGCGCGATGTGACATCTGGTGAAACTGCTTTGCACATCGTGATCCAACGCCGCGATTCGACGTGGCTCAGTTATTTGCTGCAAAAGGGTGCCAATCCGAACTTGGCTGACAAAAAAGGCACGACCCCTTTAATGCTCGCCACGCAATTGGGCTATGTGGAGGGTATAGACGTGCTTACCCGCAGAAAAGCGCAGGTCGACCAAAGCAATCGAGCAGGTGAAACGGCGCTTATTCTGGCTGTCCAACTTCGCAATATAGACGCCGTGCGGGCCTTGTTAAAGGCGGGGGCTAACCCAGATAAAACCGACAGCCGCGCCGGATATTCAGCCCGCGAATATGCCCAGCAGGATGGCCGTGCGTCGGAAATTGCCGCCATCATCGAAAGTCATGGCAAAGCACAGACCGCTAAAAAGCCTGCTGAACTCGACTTTTCGGGTATTGAAGGTCCTAAATAACCTGCATCGCGACCCTGTCTGGCGGGGTCAGCCAGGTACGAACTTCATGGCGGCACCGTTCATGCAATAACGTTTGCCGGTGGGTCTCGGTCCGTCATTAAAGACATGGCCAAGATGTCCGCCACATTGCGCGCAGTGTACTTCTGTGCGTGCCAAGCCGATTTTATAATCGGTTTTCGTGCCAATTCCGCCCGCCAAAGGCGCATAGAAACTCGGCCAACCAGTGCCGCTTTCAAATTTCGTGTTCGAGGAAAATAACCTCTTATTGCACCCTGCACAGACATATATGCCTTTGCGCTTTTCGCTGTTCAGCGCGCTGCTATAGGGCCGCTCAGTGTCCTCTTGGCGTAATATGCGATAAGCCGCTGGCGACAGCCTTTTTTTCCATTCGGCATCACTAAATGTGACGGAAAAGCGTGACTTGGCTGTCGCGTCTCGGCCACAGCCTAAGACGAAAGCGGCTGCGCCTGCACTACAGAAGGACAGAAATTGGCGTTTGCTCAGTTGCATGACATGTTCCTTTGAAAGCCATGGCAACACCTATGCTGCCGTGGCCCAAAAAGTTTCATCTCAATAACGCGACAGCTCCACATCCATCTTGCGATAGCCATGGACAAAGCAACCGGCGACGCGTTCGGGTTCTGAAACGACGTTCGGCCGCAGGCGTCGCACTGCCATTTCTTCAAGCAGGATACGAATTTGCAATTCGGCAAGGCGCGCCCCCACGCAGCGGTGGATGCCATAGCCAAATGCCAAATGGCGCCGTGCATTTTCGCGGTCCACAATCAGCTTATCCGGATTTTCAAATACGCTCTCATCGCGGTTGGCCGACAGATACCACATGCCAATCTTGTCACCTGCCTTGATGGGGGCGCCAAATAGGTCATGGTCTTGCGTCGCGGTGCGCCGCATATGTGCCAGCGGCGTCTGCCAGCGGATGATTTCGCTGACAGCGTTAGTGATGAAGGCAGGGTTCTTCTCTAGCTTCTCCCGTTCATCTTGGAAGCTATGTAGGCCATACACATAACCCGACATGGAATTGCGCGTCGTGTCGTTGCCGCCGACGATGAGCAAGATAAGATTACCCATATATTCCAACGGGTCCATGTCCTTCATTGGCGAATGTATCATCCGGCTAATAAGGTCAGGGGCTTCGCCTTTGTTTTTGCGCTCGTTCCAAAGATTCTGGAAATAGGCACCCATTTCGAACATTTTGGCGAGCCGCGCTTTGCGGGTTTCTTCGGAACGGAACAATTCTACGTCGCCCGCCCAATCCGACCATTCGGTCAGTTTACGGCGGTCTTCCCATGGAAAATCGAACAGCAAGGCAAGCATTTGCGTCGTGAGTTCAATCGAGACCAGATCAACCCAGTCAAATGTTTGGCCAACGGGTAAGGTATCTAGCAACTCCGATGTGCGCCGGCGGATGTCGCCGGACATGCGTTCCATTTCGCCCGGCGTAAATGCTGGGGCGATGACACGACGTTCCTCGGTATGCTTTGGCCGGTCCATTGCGATGAACATCGGCATGACGACCCTTTCCTCTTCAGGAATGGGTTCGGCAAGCGCGTTGTCGTCAATGAGCGTGATGCCGCCATGTTCGAATGAAGACGAATAAAGGTCTGGCAATGCCTCAACATGCTGGATCGCTTTCAGCGTGGTGACATTCCAATAGCTGCCGAAATCGGACCCTTCGATTTTGTTAATCGGGGCCTTTTCCCGCATTTCCTTGAAAATGGGATGCCAACGATCCTCAAGATAAATATCCGCTTTGGTTACATCCCAACGGTGCGGCGCCTCGTTCACTTCATAGGGCAGCGAATCGTTCTCAAATATCGGGGCAGTGGCCATTTTTCTCGACTCCTCTCATGTAGGAAAGTGCCACTACTTACAGAAATGTCAATCCAATTTCGAACTGCAACTTTGATGTACCGCTGACATATCTGCCTGATCTCAAGATGCCAGCAGTGCTGGCTGCGGGAATTTTAAGGTCCACACTATTGGTCGCATAAAAGCCGTCGAATTGCTTTACGCGCCCCTTTGCCTCTATTGCATATATTTTGATGTACCTCGGAGTATATGAGGGTTTGAATAAGGTCCGCCTGTGAAGAGAGACAAGTCAAATTTAAGCGATGCTTTGCAAGACCGGGCAAAGGGCGAGGGCTTTGTATCATTTGGTATTGCGCCTGGTCACCTTGCGCCAGCGGCAGGCGTGCGACTTCAACAATGGCTGAAGGACGGCCTGCATGGCGATATGCTCTGGATGGAAAGCCGCACCGATGAACGCGCCAATCCTGACCTTTTATGGCCAGAGGTAAAATCCGTCATCATGCTGGGGATGAGCTACGCTCCGCCGCAGGATCCCATGGTTCTTGCCGATCAAGACTCGCGCGCGCGCATTTCGGTCTATGCCCAAGGACGCGATTATCATGATGTTGTGAAGGGGGCGCTGAAGCGGCTCGCGGGTTGGCTGGCGCATGAAGCTGGGGCAGGCGTCAAGGTTTTCGTAGATACGGCGCCGGTGATGGAGAAAGCCTTGGCACAATCCGCCGGGCTTGGTTGGCAGGGCAAGCATAGTAATATCGTCAGCCGGGAACATGGCAGCTGGTTATTTTTAGGTGCGATATACACCACCGCTGAGCTTGCGCCCGCTTTGCCCGCCGAAGACAGTTGTGGATCATGCCGTGCGTGCCAAGACATTTGCCCGACCAACGCCTTTCCCGCGCCCTATCGGCTCGATGCCCGCCGCTGCATCTCTTATTTGACCATCGAGCATAAGGGGCCGATTGATCCCACGCTTCGGCCATTGATGGGTAATCATATCTATGGCTGTGATGATTGCCTTGCGGTCTGTCCATGGAACAAATTTGCCGAAACGGCGGCGGCGCATAAGGCGTTTTTACCGCGCGCAGAATTGGTTGCGCCGCAAATTGCCGATTTATTGACATTGGATGATGCGGCGTTCCGTAAGCTGTTTTCCGGCTCGCCGATAAAACGAATTGGCCGTGACCGCTTTGTCCGTAATGTCTTAATCGCGGCGGGTAATGGACGTGATGCAGGCCTTGTGTCGCAGATTGAAGCGTTGCTGCGTGACCCCGCACCTGTGGTGCGCGGTGCCGCTATTTGGGCGTTGGGGCGGCTGTCGCCGGAGACGCTGGCGCACCGGCGTGCCGAGTATTTGTCAGCTGAGCAAGATCCCTCGGTTTGTGCCGAGTGGAATGCCGCCACTTAAGGTCATGACTATGCGCGCGGCGAACCGACTGGTGATGTCTTAGCGGCGTTGCAGGGCCTCAATACATGCAACGCGGTCTACGGCCGTTCCGTCGCTTCTACGTGCATCAACATAAGTGACAACTTCACGCCCGCCTTTGCGTTCGGGATAGAGAAATGCATCGAGTATGCAGGGCTTGCCGACGAACTGCATCTTGCGGCCGTAGACTTCGACAACGTCCAGCCGCGGTTCGCCGAATAAGCGTTTTACGGCATTGGCATCCTTGCCAAGCACCCCTTCAAGTCCCGCTATTGGTAAGGGCGCAGGGCGGGGCGGGAAAGATGCTGCCTTGCGCTCGATAGGTGCGGTCTGACGCGCTGGCGCACGTGCCTCAGGCGCAGAGACGCAGCTGGCGAGCAGCAACGCCATCGCTGTGAGTGGAAGTATATTTTTGATCACACGTTAAAATCCGAATGCACTAAATGAACCGCCATTGCCGTTGCCAATACAGGAACGAATAGATTGACGAGTGGCACCATCATGCCCGCAGTGCCGAATAGTCCCAGCATGACGCGTGATAGCTTGCTCATCGTCCCCTTCGCGCCATGGCGCGCGATGAGCATATCCTCAAGATCTCGTCCCAAAAGCAGCGCATTGATAAGCAAAAAAGCAATCGCGGTGCCGACACCAGTGAACAGCAAGAGCACGTAAACAGGCAGCGCGAGGAGATTATATCCGACCACGCGTGCTATAGACTTTATCCCCATTTGGACAGCTGCGCCCAGGCTTGGCCGTTTGCCGAACGCGGCGTGGTTTGGATAATGTCGATCCTCGACGGCATCGATGATGTCGTCGGCAAAAACCCATGTCATGGCTATGGCGACAACGCGGAAGAGTAAAATACCCGAGAAGGTGACAATCGCAGCCGACAGCAAGCCTGACCAAAAACCTGTGCTATTTACGCTCAGCCAACTGAATAAGGCTTGCAAGGCAAACCAAAGCCCGATGCCCGAAACAATAAGAGTGACAATGGTCAAAACCACTACTTTGACCAGCACTACAGCGACGCGCCTGTCGGACAGGCTTTGGAACGAAAGGATCAGCGCCTGAATCATATCTCTGTTCTAAAGCGCTTGCCGGAAATGTCCAATCCAACTAGGGCGCGCGTGGCTTACACTAGGAAACTTCATGACTGATACCCGCTTCGACGTCCTCGCAATTGGTAATGCTATTGTGGATATTATCGCCGATACCAATGACGCCTTTATCGCCAGCGAAGGCCTTACAAAGGGCAGTATGCAGCTTATCGACGAAGAACGGGCACAGGCGCTGTACGCGCATATGGGGCCTGCCCGTGAAATCAGCGGTGGTTCGGCGGCTAATACTTTGGCGGGCCTCGCGCGACTTGGGCACAAGACGGCGTTCATAGGGCAAGTTTCCACAGATCAGCTAGGTGAAGTTTTCGCGCACGACATTCGTGCTGGCGGCATTCATTTCGACGTCCCTGCGCGTGATGGTGCGCCATCGACCGCGCGTTGCTACATATTGGTCACGCCGGATGCGCAGCGCACGATGAACACTTTTTTGGGTGCATCCCAATATCTGCCGGCATCGGTAATCGACAAAACGCTGATTGAAAGCGCCGCAATTTTGTATCTTGAAGGCTATTTGTGGGACCCTGAAGAGCCACGCGCCGCCATGCGGACTGCCATTGATGTCGCGCGCGCGGCTGGTCGCAAAGTAGCTTTGACTTTGTCCGACGCTTTTGTGATTTCGCGGCATGGGCCTGACTTTCTTGCCGAAATGGACGCAGGTCGCATTGATATTTTATTCTCCAACGAAGTTGAAATTTGCGCGCTAAATAACAGCGATGATTTCGAAGCCTCGGTTGCGGCTATTGCCGCCAAGGTTCCATTGCTTGTTTGCACCCGCGGCGAATATGGTGCGATTGCCGTCGAAAATGGCGTACGTACGGAAGTGAAGGCTGAACCCGTGGCGCAGTTGGTCGATACTACAGGTGCAGGTGACCTGTTCGCGGCCGGTGTGTTTGCTGGCCTAGCGCAGGGTCGTCCGATGGCGGAATGTCTGACTATGGGTGCGGTGTGTGCGGCAGAAATCATCTCACATTATGGCGCGCGGCCAGAAGCGGACATTGCTGATTTGGTTGCCAAGCGCTTCAGTTAATCGCGTTTCTTGCCGAATAGGATCCGGTCTTCAGGGCCAAAGCCCCAGCGCCAGATGATCCAGCCATAAAGACCGAGGATGGCGGGAACACCAATTGTAAGTTCGACCCATTCAAAGCGGGCCGGCACAGATACGATTATGACGCCAACCAGTGCCGCTGCCGCAACAGCAATAAACAGCGCCCAGCGCCAGACCCGAATATTCTGTCCAAGCAAATGCGACAGTAACCTGGATTTGATGAGCGATCCGATACCCAGTGAAATCGTTAGGCCGCACGCCACAGCGGCCGCTTGATATAACCCAAGTTGTTCATGCTTAATGGGCAAATCGTCAATGAGTATGATAAGGCCCACGCTCACCAATGCCTGCACCAATAGCATGCCGATTGAGATCAAAAAATTGCGGTGGCGTGCCATGTACACCAATGCGGATTCGCTCACGACCGCGGTGGCGGCGGCGACTTCTGCTGCGAGTAAAAAGGCAAGCGCCATAGCGCCGCCAACAAATTGAGGGCCGACCAGTCCCATCACCGCTTCGCCCGGAATACCCAAAGCCAATGCAATGCCCGCTTGTGCCGCAATTATCCAGAAGCCGACTTGACCCACTTGCTTGGCGATTTCCGCATAATTTTGCGTTTGCAAATTGCGGGTAATGACTGGGCCCAAAATTGGGTCGAAACTGGTTTTTAACTTCTGTGGCAAGCTCGCGACTTGTTGTGCGACATAATAAATTCCGACCACGGCTGGCGAAGCGAACAAACCTAAGATGGCAAGGTCAAGCCGCCGACTGCCCCATTCAGCGGCATCTGCAGCAGCGAGCGGTAGATTGCGCCGCGCAATCCCAAACGAACGCATCGGACTCGGGCGCCATCCGCTTGGAAGGCCATAGCTGCGCCATAAAGGCCAAAGGGCGACGACCAGTGCCGCCACCAAAGAGGCGACATAAGCCAGGATCAGGCCATCGCGGGCGGAATAGAAATAAAATGCACCCGCAGCGATACTGATGGTCCAAGGCTCGACAATGGCGCGCGCGCGAACGGTGGACAATATATCAAATTTATAAGCGAGCGCGGACAGCGCAATGTCTGTCGCCACGATTGCAAAGATCGCCAGTGGCAAAAATCGATCTAATCCGTTGATCCCGCTATTGGGAAACATGAGTTGCGGAAACGCTATCAAAAACGCAGCGCAAAGCGCAGAGGCGACCATTGCGGCGAGTAAGCAATCCGCGACGATATGTGCATGTGGCTGGTCATTCTTGGACAGTAGTTCCGCAAGACCCCGTCTTAAGCCAAGTGCCCCGAGCTGGGCAGCAAATTCCACGATTAAAATCGCATAAGCAAAGCGGCCAAGTGCCTCGGGACCATAAAGTCGTCCAGCGATGAACAAGAATGGGATACGTGCGGCCAGCCGCAGCACGAATCCAAAGACATTGGTGCGGCCGCCTTGAGCGAGCGCTTGGATGTCTTTTTCATCGGTTCTGGCTGTAGTCAAATGCGGTCCTTTGTGTGTTAACTAGCGGATACAAGACGGAGTTACCAGCTTTCGGACTTAAGTGGGCGGGCCAATAAGTCGGTCACGACGGCGTCCACGGTTGCTGTGCCTGCGAGTAACGCGCAAACAGCTGAAACAATTGGCATTTCGACAGATAGGGCAGTGGCTGATTTCAAAAGCACGGGTGCGGTAAAGGCGCCTTCGGCTATGGTTTTACGGTCGGCCAGTAGATTTTCCGCTGCGTGCCCTTGCCCAAGACCGCGGCCCAAGGAGAAGTTTCGCGAGTTTTCCGAACTGCACGTCAGCACCAAATCGCCGAGCCCTGATAGCCCGGCCAGCGTTTCCGCTTTTGCGCCGCGGGCAAGGCCATAACGCTGCATTTCGGCAAAGCCGCGCGCGATTAACGCAGCGCGCGCATTCAGGCCAAGGCCAGCGCCATCGACAACGCCACAGGCAATTGCGAGCACATTTTTAACCGCGCCGCCAATTTCTGCGCCAACAACATCATCGGACCAATAGGGACGAAAAGACGGGGTGGCGGCGATACTGCGCATCAGTAACGTACCAAGCCTTGGGTTTGCGGTCGCAAGGGTGACGGCGGTTGGCTTTCCTGCGGCTACCTCATGCGCAAATGTCGGGCCGGAAAGTACCGCCAAAGGATTGTGCGGCCGCACTTGCGCCGCGATTTCTGACATCAGCATTTGCGTGTTAGCCTCAATCCCCTTGGCGCATAGGATCAGCGGTGCCTGTGTGTCCGGAAGTGCAGATAAAGTCGCGCGCACATGCTGCGCGGGGGTAACAATCATGAGTGCATCACATGCCGCCATGCGCGCAAGGTCGGGGGTCGCTTCAATCTTCAGCGATAAAGCTGCTCCCGGCAAAAACAGGGTATTTTCATGTTGAGCGTTTACGCTGCGCACGACATCTTCTTCGCGGGCCCACAGCAAGACATGATCATGGATTTGCGCCATGACTGCCGCAAGCGCAGTGCCCCACGCGCCGCCGCCAATGATGCCGATGGGATATCTACCCACGCTCATGCTTTGACGCCTGCGCCGCGTGCGGGCGCGGCATGAGGATCAAGAGGCCAACGGGGCCGGGCGACAAAATCCAGGCCATCCGTGAGGCCCATGCCAAAGCGTTCAGCGCCGGCCCAAGCAATCATGGCGCCATTGTCGGTACACAGCCACAAGGGTGGAGCGACAAAGCGCATGCCACGTTGCGCAGCGAGCTTTTCCAGCATCTCACGTATAGGTACATTGGCCGCAACGCCGCCAGCTACAACCAAGGCGGCAGGCGCATCTATACGATCCAGCGTGTAGGTTATGCGGTCATAGAGGCAGTCGATTACCGCCAACTGGAACGAGGCCGCAATGTCCTCGACCTTATACTGGCCCGTCTCATGTGCGCGCAGGACCGCGCTTTTCAATCCAGCAAAGGAGAAATGCGGTTCATCCGCGCCTTTCAATGGTCTTGGTAAGGGCACGTTATGGGCGTTGCCAATAGCAGCGGCGCGTTCGACCGCTGGTCCGCCGGGAAAACCGAGACCCAAGATTTTAGCGGTCTTGTCAAACGCTTCGCCCACTGCATCATCGATGGTGGTGGCAAGACGGTTGTAATCGCCAACGCCGTTGACGCGTAGCAATTGGCAGTGCCCGCCTGAAACGAGCAACAGCAAATAAGGAAATTCTAAATCCGCATCAATGAGTCGCGGCGACAAGGCGTGACCTTCAAGATGGTTGACGGCAATCAGAGGTTTGCCCGATGCCATAGCAAGCGCCTTTGCCGTGACCAACCCGACCATGACGCCGCCAATCAGCCCCGGCCCAGCTGTTGCGGCAATCGCATCCACGTCATTTAGGGTAAGTCCGGCATCGGCCAATGCCGTTTCCACTAAAGGTGTCATCAATTCTGCGTGCGCGCGCGCCGCAATTTCAGGAACGACGCCGCCAAAGGCGCGGTGATGGTCCTCTTGCCCAGCCAAGGCATGGCTTAAGATTGTCCGATCGGACCGTACGATTGCCGCTGCGGTTTCGTCGCAGCTTGATTCAAGACCCAGGATGATTGCCATTGTGCTTTCCCATAGGTGGACGCGCCGCTATGAACAAGCCGCATGACATGTCCAATATTCACAGCCGAGCGCCCTTTACGCATCGGAACCCGCCGTTCTCCATTGGCCTTAGCCCAAGCCGAGATGACAATGGCAGCTATGAAATTGGCACATAATCTGCCGGATGAAGCGGTAAAGCTTGTTCCGATGTTGGCCACAGGTGATAAAATTCAGGATCGGCCATTGGCGGATATTGGCGGAAAAGCGCTTTGGACCAAGGAATTGGAACGTGCGTTAATCGATGATCAGATTGATATCGCCGTCCATTCGATGAAAGATGTCGAAACATGGCGCCCCGATATTTTTGTCATTTCTGCGCTGCTGCCACGCGCGGACGTCCATGACCGGTTGATAGGGGCAGCTTCGCTGGATGATTTGAAGCAAGGCGCGCGTGTCGGCACGTCAAGCCCGCGGCGCGCGGCGCAGGTGCAAAGGGCGCGGCCGGATTTGCAGATTGTGCCATTGCGGGGCAATGTCGCGACCCGGCTTGCGCATATTGATGGAGGCGACGCGGATGCCACTTTACTTGCCGCTGCAGGGCTCGACCGTTTGGGTATGGCCGATGTGGGGGCTGAATTGTCGCTCGACGCGTTTTTGCCAGCCGCGTCGCAAGGCGCCGTCGGCGTTGACCGATTAGCCAGTCGTACCGAGCTCATTCCCTTATTAGAGGCTATCAACCACGCCGACACATTTGCTGCCGTTCATGCCGAGCGTGCGTTTCTCGCCGCTGTCGGGGGCAATTGCCATTCGCCAGTTGCGGCACTGGCGCGTGTCGAAGGAACGCAGATCAGGCTGCGCGCCGAAATTTTCACAGCTGACGGCAGCGAATTGCAATCGGGCGAATGTCTATATGCAATGGGTAGCGACGGCCCCGCGCAGCTTGCGCAAGAATTGCTGGGTAAAGCGAGCGCTGAACTACGCGGTATTTTCGCATCGTGAAGTTGTTAATTATCCGTCCGCAACCTGGGGCCGATGCAACTGCGCATCGCCTGCGTGCGGCTGGATATGCGCCTATTGTCATGCCGTTATTTTCCATCGAACATCTGCCCGTGCAGAGCAGGTCGGCCGATGGTTATGACGCGATATTGCTGACCAGCGGTAACGCCGCGCGCGCTGCGGACGGGTTCCTGACACAGAACCATGCCAAGCCAATTTACGCCGTGGGCAGTGCCACCGCCAGCGCGCTGCATATATTGTCGATACCGGTCGCTAAAATCGGGTCTGAGGGCGTTGACGCGCTGGTCCGGAGTGCAGTCGCCGAAGGCCATCAACGTCTTTTGTGGCTTGCAGGCGAAGATCATAGCCCCATTCCGCAAATCGAAGGTATCCGTATCGATATTGAAATCGTGTACCGAAGCGCCGCCGTCAGTCCACCGGACGACTTTGTGCGTCAGGTAACCGAAAGCGATGTCGTGATCCTACATTCGTCCCGTGCCGCACGGCATTTTTGGGAGTTGTGCGCTATCATGGACGTGCCGCGCGCCAACGTCACGCTTGCGACATTTTCGAGTGCGATCGCCAAAGCGGCCGGAGAAAATTGGGGGGGAATGATCGTAGCAGAAGCGCCCAATGATGCTGCATTGTTGAAAGCCATCCAAGGACAGTTTACACCCGCGCATTGCCAAGACGAACACGGCGCGGCTATTGAAGGACAGATATGAGCGATTATCCAACGGCACAGTCTGCTTCTGGTGGCGGGATGAAACTTAAGCATGTCATGCTGGTGCTTCTGATCGCCTTTGCTGGCGGCGCGGCGGCGACATGGTGGCTTGCTGATAGCTTTGGTATTCTCGCGCCGTCGGCACAAGAAACGGCAGAAGCAAAGAACTTAGCTGCGCCTTTGGCCAATCCTACGCCCGCAATGTTGCCTGCCGCTGGCACAACGGCGCAGGTCCAGGGACAAGTGGTTCCGATTTATATCACAGATTCCGCGATATCGGGTGACGCGGTGCGTGGCGAAGGGCTGCTGCTGACATTTGCCGCGCGCCGTGCGCTGGATAATGGTGCGCCATTGGGATATCTTGCTGAACAGCTCAGGCTGCGCTTTGGCGCAACGCAGCCACAGGCGGTGGCAACCATTATATCTGCAGCGCAAGCACCCGTTACTATTGATAAACTGCAGACTGAGCTCAGCGCGTTAGCACCTATGCTGGTCTCCGGTCATCGCGATACTGGCGTGTGGAGCACCGTAAAAAGCGAGCTGTCGCAGCTTTTCGTGCTGCGCAGGGATGAGGGGACGATGCGCACGCCGGAACAGCGCCTCATCCGCGCACAAGCTTTTGTTGAGGCGGGCAATCTATCGGCGGCCATGTTGGAAGTTGCCGCGATGCCGGGTGCCCCTGCGGCACAGTCGTGGATGGCGCACGCGAAACGCTATGCCGATGCCCGTAAGGCGCTTGTGCGTTTGGAACAAATGGCCCTGATCCGTCCTGTGGTCATGCCAGCAGCTGCCCAAGCGCCTGCCGCTGAGACTTCCATAAAGCCGTAACGTGCATCCGTTCGGGGTTTGCGCTGCCTTAACCGCGCTGGATTAAAGCAATTGGCACGATGATTGCTGCCTTCGGACGAACACATCTGAAGGAATTTTTATGCTAAGCCTGTTGTTGATAATGTCCGCTGCTGCGCCGGTCCAATTTGAAGACCTCGCGCTGCTCGACAAAAATATTCAGATTCAGGCCAATGCAGAGCCTGTGGACAAAAGGTTGAAGCTTGCAAAATGTCCGGATGCACCGGTCATCATGCCAGCGATTAACGGTGGTGTTGTGGTCCGCTGTCTGGCGCTTGGCTGGCGATTGCATGTGCCAGTGCGCGCGCCAAATGCGATGGATACAGGCGGTGAAATTGCTATCCGTAAAGGCGATGTCATTGAATGCATTACAACGGGGCCGGGCTTTGCCGTATCTACGCAAATGATCGCGTTGGATGATGCGAGAATTGGCCAATCTTTGCGTGTCAAATCGCTGACATCGGCCACGCCCATGACCGCCATTGCCAAAGCGCGCGGGCTGGCCATATTTTAATATTAAAGAGAATGAACATTCTGCCGTTTGTACACCCGTTGTTGCTGTCAGATTTCCGACAGCGAAGCGGAAAGGGATAGACATGGTGCATTCGGTCACGTCAAAACCACCCATATTGGCGGGTGTTGGGCAAAAAATGGCTGCGGACATTCCAAAGCTCAGCCCAGAGAAAATACAAAATATTCAACCCGTCACGCAAAATATAAGCCTTGCGAGCGCGCTTGCCCAAAAAGGCCCCCCATTTGATGCCGCACGGATCGCTTCGTTGAAAGAGGCAATAGCGAGCGGCAACTATCGGATTGATCTGGGCGCTATTGCAGATGGCATTGTCCGTTTCGGATCGAAAAGCCCAGGCTGAGCTCATGATCGACCGCATCATTGCCTGCCAGTCCGACCTTATTGCGGCGCTGGATGCGTTTGATGCCGACGCGGTGCTTGTCGCGTCGCGGGCATTGGCTGAGGTGCTGGCGGTTTTGCCGCAGGACAAAGAGGCGGTTGATCCTGCACAATTGGCCTATGGCCTGAAACAAGCAGAAGCGGCGCGTATACGGGTCAAGTATCTGACGGCTTGGAACCGCCAGAAAATTGACCGCTTGGCGGAATTGCGCGGCCAATCATCGCCGCATACCTACACACCGCACCCACGATAGCCCATAAATCCGACGCTTTTCGTATTTGGCACGGGCGTTGCTGTAGTCAGGTCATGAACACAAAGACGTCCTCATGACTGACCCTATTAGCACAACAGCAACGCAGCAGCGTGTGACTTCGGCGATTGCCAGGGCATCGGCGCGTACAGGCGTTGGCTTTGACTATCTTATGGGTCAGGCACAATTGGAGAGTGGCATGCGGCCCGATGCCCGTGCCCAAACATCTAGCGCCACTGGCCTGTATCAATTTACCAACCAGACTTGGCTTGCCATGCTGAAGCGCCATGGTCCATCGCATGGGCTTGATTGGGCATCGGGCGTTATTACGCAAAACCGCAACGGGGCATTTACGGTGACTGACCCCGACATGCGTGCCAAGATTCTGGGCCTGCGCACGCATCCCGAAACAGCCGCCGTCATGGCGGCCGAGCTGGCGTCGGACAATAGCGATTATCTACAATCGCGTATTGGTGGAAGCCCGCAGGACGTCGACCTCTATCTTGCGCACTTTCTTGGCGCGAGAGGTGCGGGTGATTTTCTTGCCGCGATGCAGGCGGACCCAAATCAGGCTGCGGCACCGCTGTTTCCATCCGCCGCCGCCGCGAACAGTTCGATATTCTATCGCCCAGATGGCGCTCAACGTAGCTTAGTTGAAATCCGCGATGGCTTTTCTGCAAAGATGGTGTCTGCTCCATCGGCTAAGCAAATGTCGGCGAGTTTAGAGCAACGTTTTTCCAAAGATTCCCTCCGCCGTGCGCCCTTGGCTTTGGCGGAGATGGAGAAGATGCCCAAGAGTCTGGATCTCGATTTTGCGCGCAAGACGTATGAGCGCTTGTCCGGGGTGAAGGCATGATACGCAACCCAATGTTCGCGGCCCCGATGGCGGTGCTTAAGGGCAACGCCTTACCCGTCGCCATTTTGTTGTTGGTCATGTTGATGATCGTCCCGGTCCCAGCGGTGTTGCTGGATGTTGGCTTCATCGTGAATATCATGATCAGCCTCGCGGTTCTGATGGTCGCGATGAATGTCGCCAAGCCGCTCGATTTTTCGTCTTTTCCAACCGTGTTGCTGCTCGCGACTATTTTTCGCTTGGCTTTGAACGTCGCGTCGACGCGCGTAGTGCTCGTCGATGGCCATAATGGTCCGGCGGCGGCAGGACATGTGATCGAGGCGTTTGGCGCGTTCCTCATTGGCGGCGATTATATCGTCGGCCTGTTCGTGTTCGCGGTGCTGATGATCATCAATCTGGTCGTCATAACCAAAGGCGCTGGACGCGTTTCGGAGGTTTCTGCACGCTTCACGCTGGATGCCTTGCCCGGCAAGCAGATGGCTATTGATGCGGATCTGAATGCCGGCCTGCTAACGCCTGACGAAGCAAAAGCGCGGCGTCAGGATGTTGCAACCGAAGCCGATTTTTACGGATCGATGGACGGTGCATCCAAATTCGTAAAAGGCGATGCTGTTGCCGGTCTGCTCATCCTGTTCGTCAATATTTTCGGCGGTCTTATTTTGGGTATGGTCAGCCATGGCCTGAGCTTTAGCGAGGCTGCGCAAACTTACATCATGCTTGCCGTGGGGGATGCGTTGGTGGCGCAGGTGCCTGCGTTATTATTGTCCATTGCCGCCGCAGCCATTGTTACACGCGTATCATCGCCGCTTGATCTTGCAGGGCAGATATCGAATGAATTTGGCTTCTCGCGCGCATGGGGGCCTGTTGCAGGCATCTTAACGTTGCTGGGCATGGTTCCCGCCATGCCGCAGCTTGTCGTGCTTCCTGCAGCCGCGGTGGCGGGCGCAATCTATTGGACATTGCGTAAGGCCGAAAGGGCACCTGTGCCTGTGGTCGAACCAATCATGGATGCGACACCAAGTCACCTGATCGAATGGCATGAAGTCGCCGACATCGCGCCCATCACTCTTGAGCTTGGCTATGGGCTGGTGAGCTTAGTCGACGAACGCAAGGGCGCAGCCTTGATGGGTCGCGTCACCGCCATCCGCCGCCAATTGTCGCGCGAATTCGGTTTTGTCATGCCCATGGTCAAGGTCGCGGATGACCTGTCCTTGCCCGGAAATGCGTATCAAATTCGTATCTCTGGCGTGTTGCTGGGCGAAGATCAGGCATGGGCCAATGAGCTGTTGGCGCTTGATTCCGGCGACTGCCTTGAAGGCATTACGGGCCGCGCGGTCAAGGATCCAAGCTTCGGACTTGATGCCCTTTGGATCGCCGAACGGGACCGTACCGATGCCGTTGCCGCAGGCTACACCGTTGTGGACCCAGCCACTGTCATTGCCACCCATTTGAACCAATTGGTTAGCACGTCTGCGGCGGAGCTGTTTGGCATGGATGATACCCAGGCTTTGATTAACAATCTCAAAGAAAGCTACCCGCAACTCGCCGCGGGTCTGACGCCGATGCCTTATACGCTGGCGGCGGTTACGACCTTGTGCAGAGCGTTGCTGGCCGAACGTGTTCCGTTGCGCGATTTCCGTCGCATTGCTGAAGCTATGGTAGATCTTGCCCCGCGCAATCTGGAGATGAACGAGTTGGTTGAGGCCGTCCGGCAACGGCTTGGCGGGTTGATTGTGCAGACCATCGTTCCCGTCAAAATGCCATTGCCTGCCATTACCTTTGACAGCGCGTTGGAATCGCTTTTGGTGCAATCGGTTCAATCGGCGCCGCAGGCAAGCTGGCCGTTTGAACCAGAACTGGCGCGCCGTATCATTTCGGTCATTGATGCGGCGGTGCAGCCGATGCTCGTTGCCGCACGTAGCTTTGCCATAATTACTTCACCATTGTGCCGCGCAGCCGTCGGACGGTTGTTGCGTGCCCAATATAGTGATGTTGCGGTTCTGTCCTTCCTCGAAATTCCTGAAACCAAAAAGGTCGAAGTCATCGCCGTTGTCGGCGGCACCGAGCCGCTGGCTGAACCCACTGTATCGGATGCACCGCAAGAAATTGGAGACCCTTATGCTGATTGAAGCCCGAAATGCGTATGCCAACCCGCAAAAGCTTGATCCGGAGCAACTGGTTGAGGCCCATAGCGGATTGGTACGCCGGATTGCGTGGCATGTGCATAGCCGGATGTCATCGGCGATTGAGGTGGAGGATTTGATCCAGATCGGCCTTGTCGCTTTGGTTGAGGCGGCGCAGAATTTTGAAGAACGCGGCATTGCCTTTGCGCCTTATGCGGCGACGCGCATTCGCGGCAATATGGTCGATGCGTTGCGCCGTGATGCGCGTATGGGCCGCGCAGGCATGGCCAACCGGCGCTATTTGGCCGGCATCCGTGCGAAGTTTGAACAGGAACATATGCGCCCGCCAAATGATTCTGAAATGGCCGCGGCGGCGGGGCTTGATCCAGCCGCATATCACGCGATGGTGGCGTCAACCCAGCCTATGGGGCAGGAATCGATTGAAGACAGCTATTCCGACCATGATATGTGGTTTGCCGATATGTCGGATGCGGCGGACACCGTGCTCGAAAAGGCGCAATTGCGCGAAGCGTTGGTTGCTAACCTCTCGAAACTGTCCGAACGTGAGGCGCTTATCCTTCAGCTATATTTTGTCGAGGAATTGAACCTTGACGAAATCGGCGAAACCTTGGGCGTCGGTGCGGCGCGGGTGTGTCAGATTAAAAAGGCCGCGCTCGACAAGATGAAAGCTATGATGGCGGATTAAGCCCTTCGCTCATTTCGCCTTGCGGCGAATGGGCACAGGAATGTTACAAATGTCGGCGCCGCCCGCTGGCACATTGAAAAACGGGTCACGCCGGTTGGCCCGCGCATCGGCATAAGCGGCAAAGCTATCGCTATCGGTATCCAGATATTCAAAGGCGGGCACGTCCTTCACGTCATTACCCAGCCGGACGGACAGGATTGGCACGCGCTCCTCTTCTTTTTCGTAAAAACCAAGCGCGCCGGTACCACGCGGTAAGCTCGACATATGCTCAACGCCTTCAATCACACGGCCAACAAGCGCGATGTTGCGATCGAGGTGGCGCGGGGCGTGGCCAATCACGGTGTAAAGCTCTGCGCCCGTACCCGTGTCAGGCGAGAGGTTCCGGCCAACGCCGATCATGCCGTAGCAGTGGATTGGCCAAAGCCCTTCACGGCCCTGCGCCAGTGGCCAGCCAACATAGAACCCATGGGCACCCGCGTAGGCGTCTGGTCTTCCGTCTGCCTGAGCGAAAATCCAGTCCTTAGTCGGCCAGTCAGGGGTAACGTAATCCTTCGCTTCCACGGTTACCAAACCTTCTGGCAAAGGCTTCTTCTCCGTTGCATCGCCCCATTGCACGACATAATTGTCCTGCACGCGGTTGATGCTGGTGCCGTCCCACCACTGCGCTGCTGCCAGCTTGCGGATATTGCCGACCCAGCCTTGGCTGAAAGGCGCGGGCATTAGCTGGATCACCACGCGGCGCGGCTTGCCTTTCGAATCGGGCGCGAGGTCCATGATCATCAGGTCTGAAGATTTAATGGCGACCCATTCGTCCGTCTTAGTCGCAGCGACAATTTCGGACGGCGCGGGATAGATTTTTGCCTCCTGCGCTAAAAGCGGGAGTGGCGCGCATAAAGCGGCGCAAGCGACTAAAAGCAGATATCTTTTCATTTGATGCAGTATGGCAAATCACTGTGCCTTGCGAAAGCGCAAAGGAGCGGCTAGGGGCGTGCGTCCCTAAGGGGAAAGCGGAGACGTGGCCGAGTGGTCGAAGGCGCACGCCTGGAAAGTGTGTATAGGGGTGACTCTATCGTGGGTTCGAATCCCACCGTCTCCGCCACATAACCCTATGAAAGTATTCTCTTTCTGGGGTGGCGCCCAAAAATCCTGTTGTATTCAAGGGTTATGGCGGTGAGCTGTTCACCTCGCCTCGGGCTGGCTCGGCAAAA
>JBEDEX010000002.1:0-155262 GCA_041175465.1 Pseudomonadota bacterium
CAACAGTTACGCCTGCTGGCGGTTGCCCTACAATCGCGGATGCGCAAGGATTGACGGATAGCGGCACGATTACTGGTCCAACCGGTACATATCGCGTTTGCACTTTGCCTGCACGCCTTAACACAACTAGTACATTGCCAAAGATTGCTGGCGTTCTGTACCGTCTTGGTGGCCGGGTTGACGTAGGTACCGACCAAGGGCCTACATCAACCAACAACGTTGTAACGCTGAACATCGAGCCAGGCGTCGTCGTCTTTGGCGGAACCGGCGTTTCATGGTTGAACGTTAACCGCGGGAACCGCATCAACGCCGTTGGTACGGCTGCTCTTCCAATTATTTTTACCAGCCGTGATAACGTGCTTGGTCTCAACACCGATAGCTCAATCGGTCAGTGGGGCGGTATCGTTCTTAACGGTCGTGCGCCTATCACAGATTGCGCTGCACCTGGCGCTACGCCAGGTACTGCGGCTTGTGAGCGTCAGGTTGAAGGCGCAGTTGATCCTGCACTTTATGGCGGCGCGAACACTGCCGATAACAGCGGTCGTTTGAGCTTCGTCCAAATCCGTTTCTCAGGCTTTGTGCTCTCGGGTAACTCCGAACTGCAATCACTTACAACTGGTGGCACAGGAACTGGTACTGTTTTGAACAACATCCAGTCGTTCAACAGCTCTGATGATGGTGCAGAGTTTTTCGGCGGAAACGTCAACATGAAGTATTTCGTGTCGATCGGTGCAGACGATGATAACCTCGACACAGATGTCGGTGTTAAGGCGAACTTCCAATATGTATTGGCAGTTCAGCGCGCAAATGCCGGTGACTCGATGATTGAAGCTGACTCCGACAATGCTCTAGATGGTAACACGCCACGTCAGAACACACGTCTGTCTAACTTCACCTTCATTCAGCGTAACAATACAGGCAATTTGACCGCCATGTTGCTGCGTGGTGGTACGGATTACAGCATGTTCAATGGTGTGGTTGTTAGCCCATCGGCCTCATGTCTGCGTATCAGCCGTCCTCAGACCGCGTCAGCGACAGCAGATGCCGCGATCGACGAAGCAGGTGCTCCTGTTTTCCGTTCGGTAGTTATGCAGTGCGCATCGTCAGCATTTGTTGGCTTGAACGGTGTAACAGACTCGCAAGTAAGCAGCATCTTTGGTTCGGGTGCGAACAACAACAATAGCGCATTCACCCCAAGCCTGACCTCGTTGTTCATCAATGGAGCCAATGAAACGGCGGTAACTGCGTTCAACGCAAGCACCATCGCATCTTATTTCGATGCTACAACCTATATTGGTGCGGTCCGTGATGCGAACGATACATGGTATGCGGGTTGGACTTGCAACAGTGCTACTGCCACGCTCGGTACCAGCGTAACGGGTCTTTGCACCTCGCTCCCTACCTATTGATAGGCAGCCATAGATTGGGGTGGGGTGCAGGCTTGGCCAGGCACTCCGCCCCTTTTTCAATAAGAAAAAGGGAATTACCATGTTGAAGCCATTGGGGGCAATTAGCCTGTTGCTTTTAACGTCCGCACTCGTCGCGCCGTCGATGGCATTCGCGCAAAGCGTGGAACCTGCGGCAGCCGAGCCGGCGGTACCAGCTGAACCAGCGCCAGACAGCGCGCCAGTAGACACCGCGGTTCAACCCGCTGCAGAGGAAGAAGTGGATGTTTCTTTCGGCGGTGAGGAAATTGTTGTCCGTGGATATCTCGATCGCAATATCTCGAAAAATGCGCCGCAGGTTGTTTCAGTATTGTCTGCGGCAGATATCGAACGGACGGGTGAAGGCGATATCGCTGGCGCACTTTCACGCGTAACCGGCTTGAGCGTCGTTGGCGGCGGTTTTGTGTACGTCCGTGGTTTGGGTGATCGCTACTCTTTGGCATTGCTGAACGGCTCTCCATTGCCAAGCCCTGAGCCATTGAAACGCGTGGTTCCCCTCGATTTGTTCCCGACGAGTGTCATCGCTTCCTCGCTTGTACAGAAAACCTATTCCGCAAACTTCCCCGGTGAATTTGGCGGCGGCGTAATCAATCTGACTACCAAGGCGATCCCTCGTGAAACCTTTTTGACGATGAGCGCTGACGCGAGCGGCAACACTGAAACAACTAATCAGCTTGGCTATACATATTTTGGCAGCTCGCTCGATTGGAGCGGATTCGACAATGGAAACCGTGACCTCGCCCCCGCACTTGCCAGCTATCTCGCCAGCGGACAGCGTATCAGTACCGGTGGTGTAGATACGAAGGCGATTGCAAGCCAGTTGGTGACAGGACGCAACGCAGTCGTGCAGCGCGATTACCGTCTGCCAGCCAATGGCTCGGCAAATATCACCGGTGGCACAAATTTTGACATTGGTGACGATGCCACCATGGGCATATTGTTTAACGCAGGCTACAGCAACAAATGGCGCACACGCGACACGTTGCAGCAAACCGCGTCAACCCGTGATTTGGGTCAAAAAGAATTAGATTTCCAGAAGGTTATAACAGATAATCGTCTCGTTGTTAACGGCTTACTTGGCTTCGGCATTGAAGCGGGCGAGCAAAAGGTGCGTTGGACGAACGTCTTCATCCGCGACACCCTTAAGCAAGCGCGACTAGGGGTTGGTACACGGCAAGCGACATCGCCTACGGCTACATTGCTACAGCAGGATACGGCATGGTACGAGCGGCAGTTGATTAATTCGCAATTGGTTGGCGAATTCAAGCTCTCGCCTGACGTCAACTTTAGTTTCCGTGCTGGCTACGCGAATTCAAAACGTGAAGCGCCTGACGAGTTGAGCTTTGAATATTATCGCAGCAATCAGGCTTCTGATCCATATGGAGAGGTTTTCATTAACCGCCTCAACAATGGTCAGCAGGGCAGCGCTGAGGTAAGCTATTCTTACCTTAATGAGGACCTATTGTCAGGAAGCGCGGATCTGTCCTTTAAGATTACGCCTGATATGACGGGTACTGTCGGTTACGCTTACGCAGACACAAAACGTCGGACCGAGCGTCGTGACTTTTTGTTCACCGCGCCAGGCGGCACACCAATTGTTTCGGCACTATTCCGTCCCGATTTCTTGTTGCAGCCAGACGTCATTGATTTCTACAACATCACATTGACTGATACCAACGAAGCTAACCCGGTATTCGACGCTGGATTACTGACACATGCTGGTTACGGCCAAATTCAGGCGTTTATTTCGCCGGAAGTCAGCTTGAACATGGGTGTTCGGTATGAAAAGGCGGAACAAACGGTCTCGCCGGTTCAAGTTTTTACTGTGCCGACGGCATCTTTGGCTTCCACGAGTCTTAACCGGGCCTATTGGCTACCAGCTGCGACATTGACTTGGGATATCAATGACCAGATGAAGTTTCGTGTCAGCGGTTCAAAGACTATTGCTCGGCCGCAATTTCGTGAACTGATTTTCCAGAATTTCTATGACACTGATTCTAACCGCATGTTCCGCGGCAATCCTTTGTTAACGGATAGTCAGTTGTACAACGCAGAAGCGCGTTATGAATATTATTTTGATCGTGACCAACGCTTTACAGCAGCGGCATTTTTCAAACGGATTGACAGCCCAATCGAGTCTTTTTCAAGTTTTGATGATAACTCTGTCATAACCAGCTTTGCCAATGCGCCAAAGGCGGATTTGTATGGCGTGGAAATTGAAACGCAAAAATATTTCGATTTGTCGGGCTTCGGCGAAAAGGGCTTCTTTTCAACGCGGCGTGCAGTGGCAATCGTTAACTATACCTACACCCAATCAAAGTTGAGTGTGAAGACAGGTGATTCCGTTGCAGTGTTCAATGCATCCTCAACAAGTGCGCTTGATTTCTTCACGAATGGATCGCCGTTAACAGGGCAGTCGGACCATTTGGTCAATCTGCAATTTGGTTTCGAAGATACCGAACGCCTGTCGCAGCAAACTATCTTGTTCACCTTTGCAACCGACCGGGTAACTAGTCGCGGTGCCTCGGGACAACCGGACATTAAAGAACGACCCGGCATCCAACTGGATTTTGTTGCACGTGAAGGCTTCAAGATTGGTGGAAAAGAGGCTGAATTGAAGTTTGAGGTGCGTAACCTCACAAACACAAAATATCAGGAGCTACAAGAAAATGGCGATAACGTCATTTTCTACAACCGCTATAAGCAGGGTGTCAGCGCCTCGATTGGCTTCGAAATTAACTTTTAAGGAATTTATAGCCCCCTGACTCTTGGCGGCATGTCGTAATCGACTTGCCGCCATTATTTTTGAATTTGCCTTTGGGGCGTAAGGAGCGTCATTAAACTGTCATTTTAATTTCACTTTTAGGTCACAACTGGGTCTTAATCCGCAAATAATATAGGCGGATTCGCCAAGGGGGATTTGTGAAAAAATCATTGGCTGAGAGGGGGGCAGTGTTATCGCGTACGCTGACGTTGCTTCCTGTTGGCAATATACTCCTTTTCCTGCTTATTATCCTTTTGACGTTTCAGGCTACGCGACTTTTCTGGGTCATTGTCACGCCAGTTGGTCCGCTTATTGGGTGGCGCGCCCCAGCGGTCAATTTTATCTCTTCGTCCTCTCGGCTTGCGCTTTTTAGCGGCTTTGACCCTTTTTATCGTAACAATGAAACAGCCTCGACGACACAAAATGTCACGTCTTTAAATCTGGTTTTGTTTGGTTTGCGCACCAATGAAAGCTCCGGCGGCGGTTCGGCGATCATTGCCGGTGAGGACGGTATCCAAAATAGTTTTGCAGTGGGTGAAGAAGTCGCGCCTGGCGTGACGTTGTACGCCGTTGCTTTTGACCATGTGATATTGTCTCGCGGAGGGGTGAAGGAATCATTGTATCTGGATCAGTCTGTTCCGGCAGAAACCGCTAATCCTTCCGGAGCTATGCCGCAGGCCGTGCCCGCTGCGCCTGACATGGGAGGGCTCAACGCACAAACCTTACAGAAAGCTATTGGCTTTGCGCCGCGTAACGAAGGGGGCAGGGTAACCGGCCTTGTTCTGAAAGCTCAGGACGACGGTACGATGCTTAAGCTGGCTGGATTTCAAGCTGGTGACGTCGTTGTTGCCGTCAATGGACGTCCTGTTTCATCAGCCACAGATGTTATCGCCCAATTCCGACCCGGAGCCCGTATTAGCGTCGAAGTCGAACGCGGCGGCTCAAAAGTCCCCATCGCTCTAAATTTGGAACAATAGTGATCCGCAAATTCTCTTTATGGTTGGCGTGCAGCACGCTTGTTATGACCACTCCAGTCGCTGCGCAGCAGACGTTGAACGTCCGTGACGCCGACATCCGTGCCTTTGTGCAAGACGCCGCGCGCGTTACCGGGCAAACCTTCATCGTTGATGGCCGCGTCAGCGGCAAAGTATCGGTTGTTACGGATAGGCCATTGTCGCGTTCGGAATATTTTGAAGTGTTTTTGTCCACGCTGCGCGCAAATGGCCTTGTTGCCATTCCCATGCGCGGCGGAGGGTACCGCATTCAGCCCTCCGATGGTGCTGCAACACAGCCGACACGCGTTGGTAGCCGAGCTGAGTCAGCTAGCCAATTTGTAACAGAAGTGTTTCGGTTACGGTCGATTGACGCAACAACAGCTTTGGAAACGCTGCGTCCTTTAATCAGTCGAGAAGGCTCTCTCACGGCGAACCGCAGCGCAAATAGTCTTGTGGTGGCGGATTATGCCGACAATATCCGGCGCATACGCGATCTCATTCGTCAGATTGACCGCGATAGTGCCGCCACGCAGATTGTGACGCTGGACAATGCTGGCGCGCGTGAAATTGCGACGGCATTGCAAGGGTTAGTTGGTCAAGGCGGTGGTGAAGGTGCGCGCGCGCCTGTATCCATCGCTGCAATCGATAGCAGTAACGCAATTGCCTTGCGCGGCGACCCCAGCTCGGTCGCGCGCTTTGCCGAAATGGCGAAACAATTAGATGCGCGCGCACAATCAGGTGCTGAAATTCGCGTTTACAGGCTCGAGCATGCGAACGCCGAAACTTTGTTAGAAACGGTTCAATCGCTTATAGGCGGACAAAGCGGTGGTGCGCGAGGCAGCGACATGGCGCCCGTGGCGGCACCGGCGAACAACGGAGCGTCTGCCGCTCCAGTTGCGCCTATCGTTGCGACATCGTCTGGCCCTGGCACGAACAGCATTGGTGGACGCGGACCTATTGTCGTCACACGCTATGAAGGTACAAATGCGCTCATCGTTGCTGCTAATCCCGATATCCAGCGCAGTTTGGGCGAATTGATACGTCAATTGGATACACGGCCTGAGCAAGTTCTGGTCGAAGCTATTGTCGTAGAAATAGGCAATGAGGCCGCCAAAAAGCTCGGCGTGCAATTTCTCGTGGGAGGCAAGGACGCGCCCTTTGCCGCGACCAATTACTCGAACGCGTCGCCCAACATTCTGACCATAGCAGGGGCTGTTGGGGCTGAGAAACTGACCCGCACGACGACCACGGTGAATGGTAATACCACCACCACCGCGACCAACAGCGCGTTGGGAGATAGCCTGCAAGAAGCCGCTGCCGCATCGATTTTGAGCGCGACGGGTGGCTTTGGCGGTTTTGCGCTTGATATAGGTAACAATGCAATTTTTGGCACCATCATCAACGCAATTGCAGCGGACACGGAATCTAACCTTTTGGCGACGCCGCATATTGTGACGTTGAACAATCAAAAGGCGAAGTTTCTTGTGGGTCAGGAAGTGCCTGTCAGCACCGGCGAGCAATTATCTGCAAACTTTGAAAATGCATTCCGTACTGTGCAGCGCCAGGAAGTCGGCATTAAGCTTGAGGTCACACCACAGGTCAACGCGCAAGGTGATGTAAAGCTATTCCTCAAGCAAGAAGTGTCGAGCGTTGCCGGCCCTGTTTCTTCACGGTCCAATGACCTTGTCCTTAATAAACGCGAGTTTGAGACCACATTGACCGTCGGCGACGGCCAATTGTTGGCGATAGGCGGACTACTTAATGATGACGAGCGTCGCACCATTGAGCGCATTCCGTTGCTGAGCGACATACCCCTCATTGGCGAGCTGTTTAAGTCGCGAAGCCGCAGCCGCAGCAAAACCAACCTGATGGTGTTTATCCGGCCTACAATCTTGCGCAGCCGGGAAGACGGTGATCGATTGACCTCGCGTCGTTATAATTATGTGCGCGATATGCAGAGGGTGCGTAATCCCGACATGGAGCCGAGCATCGATGAATTGCTGCGTGACTATATGGGGGCAACACCCCCAACTGAACCAAATGCACGGACAAATGACATCATGATCGGCGCAGACGGTAATCTTGCGCGGCCGCCGGCAGCTGGTCCACTGAAAGCCGCAGATGTGCCTGCGAGCGCCATATCGACGCCCAGCGGGGATGGACAATAATGACCGATCCGCAAGGCGCGTTGGAACGACCGGGCGCGGCTGGCGCCGAACCTGACGCAGTAGTTACTCCCGCCCAAATCACGCCATTACTGGATCTACCTTATGCCTTTGCCAAGACGCATGGCTTAGTCTTGCGTCATGAGAACAATGACCGTTTAATCGTCGCCATGCGAGAAGGGGCGGACCCTTTGATGCTGCTCGAAGTGCGGCGTTATCTCGCGATGCCGTTTGATGTTGAGATAGTCGATAACCAGATCTTTGACCGGTATCTGTCCGACCATTATGCGATGGACGGAAGTGCTGCGGCAATGGCAGGTTCGATTGGCCATAATGACGGCGATTTGTTGTCCGATATGTTGCCAACTGCTGATGACTTACTCGACAGCGCAGATGACGCACCTGTTATCCGGTTGATCAATGGCATCATTGCAGAGGCGGTACGGCAAGGTGTTTCGGATATTCATATCGAGCCTTATGAAACAGGCCTTGTGATACGCATGCGCGCCGATGGCGTGTTGCAGGAACGGCTTCGGCTCCCCGCCAACGTCGCGCCTGTTGTCGTTAGCCGTATCAAGGTTATGGCGCGTTTGGACATTGCGGAACGCCGTATTCCTCAGGATGGCCGTATTGGACTGACGCTTGGCGGAAAGATGGTTGATGTCCGGGTGTCGACCTTGCCTAGCCGCGCTGGAGAGCGCGTCGTCATGCGTATTCTCGACAATGAAAATGCCGGAATTTCGCTTGATCTGTTGGGCATGTCCGAAGAGACCCTTAAAATCTTGCGCGAAGCCTTGGCCGAACCCAATGGTATCATCCTTGTCACGGGGCCTACAGGATCGGGTAAAACCACCACATTATATGCAGGCTTAAAGCGTCTGAATGACGGCTCCCGCAACATATTGACCGTGGAGGACCCCGTTGAATATGCCGTTGAAGGCATTGGCCAAACCCAAGTGAATGCGAAAGTCGGCATGACCTTTGCCGCGGGTTTGCGCGCGATTTTGCGGCAGGATCCTGACGTCGTCATGGTCGGCGAAATTCGCGACCGTGAAACCGCCGATATAGCTGTGCAAGCTGCGCTTACCGGCCATTTGGTGCTAACCACGGTGCATACAAATGATGCTCTTGGTGCAATTACCCGTATGCGCGATATGAAGGTGGAGCCTTTCTTGCTCGCGTCGACCTTGCGCGCGGTCATCGCGCAGCGGCTTGTGCGCCGCCTGTGCCCCCATTGCCGCCAAACGGTTCAGGCCGACGGCAATG
The DNA here is from genome assembly GCA_041175465.1 of Pseudomonadota bacterium. Lineage (GTDB taxonomy): Bacteria > Pseudomonadota > Alphaproteobacteria > Sphingomonadales > Sphingomonadaceae > Sphingorhabdus_B. The sequence goes on from JBEDEX010000002.1 coordinate 8,636, forward strand.
CTGCATCCTTGCTTGGCTTCGACAAGGGGACGGCGGTTTATAAAGCCGTTGGTTGCCCAGAATGCAACAACACAGGCTTTTTGGGCCGTATCGGGGTGTTTGAGGCAGTGCGTGTGGATGACACCATTCGCCGCTTGATTAATGATGGTGGCGATGAAGCCATATTGGCGCGACATGCGTTTGTTAACCAACCCAATTTAAGTGCCGCAGCGCGCAAATTGGTGCGGAGCGGTGACACCACGCCAGAGGAGGCTATTCGCATTTCACGCCGTGAAGACATAATTGATGCCTGAATTTTCCTATCACGCTATCGATCCGGACGGGCGCGATCGGCGCGGTCGGATATCCGCGGCCAATGATGATCTGGCACGCGAAGCTTTAGTGGCGAAAAAGCTCTATATTGTGCGTGTTGCCCCTGCCGAAGTACGCGCGTCAGCCTTTGCTAGTCTGCCGCTGAAACGGCAGCCACGGTTGAATGCAAAGCAGCTTACATTATTCACGCGGCAATTGTCTTCATTAGCGCAAGTATCCCCCTTGGAAGAAGCATTGCGGACAATTAGCCGGCAAAGCGAGCAGTCGCATGTCCGTCAGATATTGACGGGCGTACACGCGGGCGTTGTTGAAGGGCAGCGTTTGTCCGACGCTATGCGCCGCGAAAGCAACAGTTTCCCAGCTTTGTATCGGGCAATGATTGCTGCAGGTGAGGGAGCAGGCACATTGCCGCTCATTACGGAACGGCTAGCGCTGCTGCTCGAACGGCAAGCGGAAATGCGTGGTAAGTTGATTGGGGCGCTCGCTTATCCGGCAATTCTCTCGCTTGTGGCCTTATTGGTCGTTATGGGCCTTATGGTTTCGGTCGTGCCACGCGTGGTCGAACAATTCGACAATGTGGATCAGCAATTGCCATTGATCACGAGAGTGGTGATTGGTATTTCTGCATTTTTGGCGAATTATTATTGGGTTCTAATCATCCTCGCCTTTCTGGGCGCGGTTGTTTTTGCGCAAGGTTTAAAACAACCTTCTTTCCGTTTGGCGGTAGACCGCAATATTTTGGCTCTTCCGGTGCTTGGAAAGCTATTGCGCAACCTCCACGCCGCACGGATGGCGCGTACACTGGCCACTATGGTGGCAAGCCGCTTGCCTTTGTTGGAAGGCTTGCGCCTGACGGGGGGCACCATTCGTAATAAAATACTATCTGCGGCCAATGATGAGATTGTGGAGGCGGTGCGAAGCGGTGGCAGCCTGTCTGGTGCGATGCGCGCAAGTGGTGTTTTCCCGCCTTTGCTTATATATTTGACGGCCAGCGGCGAGAGCGCTGGGCAGTTGGATATTATGCTGGAACGCGCTGCTGAATATTTGGAACGCGAATTTGATACTTTCACCAGTACCGCATTGTCGTTGCTGGAACCCTTGATCATTGTCGCGATGGGCGGCGTGGTCGCGGTGATCATATTGGCAATATTGTTGCCAATTCTTCAACTTCAGAACCTAACGGGACTATAGAATATGCTCCGCTTATTTTTTAACCTTTTCACGGATAGCAACCGGGCACCAGCGCGGTTCCGCCGCAAAGCAGATCAGGCAAAACGCAACGGTTTTACTTTAGTTGAAATGATGGTGACATTATTCATTTTGGCGCTGCTTACGACGATTGTGGCCATTAACGTGCTACCCAATCAGGATAAGGCCATGGTGCAAAAGGCGCGGGCTGATATCGCAGTTTTGGGACAGGCGATGGAAACCTATCGCCTCGATAATCTGACTTACCCCGACGCCGGTGCGGGTTTGCAAGCATTGGTTACGCCGCCGACGACCGGAATGCGGAGCGAAGGCTATATCAAGAAACTGCCTTTGGACCCTTGGAATCGCCCTTATCAGTATAGCATGCCTGGAAAGAACGGCGCTTTTGATATCTATTCGCTCGGTGCTGATGGCGCGCCTGGCGGCGAGAATGACAATGCCGACATTTACGGCGACTAAGCCGTCAGTCCCTATAATCGTTCAGGATAATGCGCGCGGCTTCAGTTTAGTGGAGCTTATGGTTGTGTTGTTCATCATCGGCATGGCAAGCACTGCCGTTGTAATGACCGTGCGCTCGTCCGCGCGTGGCGTGCGGGATGAGGCTGAACAATTTGCCGCCCGAGTTGCCGCCTTGCGCGATAACGCCATATTGCAATCGCGCACCATGGCTGTGACTATTCGTCCATCGGGCTATGGTTTTGAAACGCGCAATGATGGGAGCTGGGTCGCGTTGTCTGAGGCGCCATTTTCAACAACTGACTGGAAAAGCGGCACAACGGTTCAGATGTCCGGCGCGCGGCAAATGCGGGTCGCCTTTGATAGCACTGGCTTGCCGTCAAGCTCCGTGAATATTGCGATTATGCATGACAATGTAACGGTCACGCTAAAGATCGCCGCAACCGGAGACATACGCGTTGACCGTTAAACCTTCATTGCCGCACAATGGCTTTACGCTGTTGGAGATTATGGTCGCGCTGGCGATTTTCAGCCTTGCGGCATTAGCAATGGTGCGCCTGCAGGGCTATTCGGTGCGCTCAACATCCAATCTGGGTGATAGCAATATGGCGTGGCAAGTGGCCCGCAACGTGGCTGTGGAAATATTGTCCAACCCCACGCCACCAACAATTGGAGAAACGCGTGGCGAAGAATTAAACGGCGGTCAAAATTGGACATGGACGGCCACAACAAGCCCCACCGATGACAGCCGCCTTGTAATCGTCGAAATCGATGTTTTAGGGACCGGTTATGCCGCACTGCGCAAGGCACGCCTGACGATAGCAAGGCCAGTTGAACAGTGACCGAAGCACGTCATTCCGAAGCAGGATTTACCCTAATTGAGTTACTTGTCGCGCTCGCGATTTTTGCTCTCATTTCGATGGCTGGCGTGATGTTGCTGCGTTCCGGTAGCGATACCCAAATTGCCGTGAAAAAGCGTCTTGAAGAAATGGCGTTGTCGCATCGTTTGATCAATAGCTTAGAAGGGGACTTGGCGCAGGCGATTGCGCGACCCGTACGAGATCAATTAGGGCAACCTATCCCTGCCTTCACCCAGAATGAGGCCAGTGTTCCTGGCGCCCTATTTGGTTTTGTTCGGGCGGGGTGGTCCAACTTTGATGCTGCACCAAGGGCAGGGCTACAACGCGTGGCTTATGTATTAGATGGCGGCGCGCTCAAGCGCGTAAGTTGGCCTATGCTTGACGGCGCCGTCCCCACAGATGCCACTGTCTTGTTAGATGATGTAACATCTGTAACGGTTGAATTCCGCGATGATAAAGGTATTTGGCGCGATGATTGGACTGCGGCAGATGCGGACGCTTTGCCACGCGCGCTTGCCTTAAACATAAATTTGGTCGGTATGCCTCCGCAGCGCATGCTATTTCTGGTTGGGCCACAAACACGTGTTGCACGACCGAGCGTTGAAGCAGGCGCTGAGCAATGATGCCACAAAAGCCATCAGAACGCGGCGCGGCTTTGCTGACGGTGTTGCTTATGGTGGCGGTGTTGGCCGTGATTGCGGCAACGACACTTGACCGGTTGAGTTTGTCGAGCAAATTGTCGGCCAATGGCAACGCGCTCGCACAGGCGCGGATGTTTACTTACGCGACTGAAGCGATTGCTGCTGCGCGTATTGAAGATTTGGTTGCACGCGATGCCGCGCAAACGACGTTGGCCGGTGATTGGCTCGGTAAAGCGCAAACTATTCCCATTCCGATTGGCTCTGCGACTGCTTCCGTGCGTGATGCCGGCAACTGTTTCAACCTCAACAGCTTAGTGACCGAAACAGGTGGCCAATATTATGCCAGCGCAACGGGGCAAGAGCAGATGACATCGTTGATGGTCGTTTTGGGTATCGATGAAAACGCCGCGCGTGCCATTGCTGCGGCAGGCGCCGACTGGGTTGATAGCAATGTCACACCTTTGCCAAATGGCGTGGAGGATGATGGGTATCGCTCGGTCGTTGCGCCATATCTCGTGGCGAACAGGCTGTATGCGCACCCAAGCGAATTGCGCGCGGTCAAAGGTGTGACGCCGGCAATCTATGCCAAGTTGCAGGATTGGATCTGCGCGCTTCCCGATCCGATTTTATCACCGTTAAACGTTAACACTTTGCTTCCCGAACAAGCACCTTTGCTGGCGATGCTATTCCCGCCCGGCAAGATGAATTTGACCTTCGCGCGCAGCTATCTCGCCAAGCGGCCATCTAATGGCTATGGCAGCCTCATTCGATTCTGGACGGCGCCGGAAATTGCCGATCTGGAGCCGTCTCCTCTGGTTCAAGGGCAGGTAAAACTGACAAGCAATTACTTTCTTTTGAGCACAATAGTGTCTTTTGGCGAACTCAAGCTTGCCGGACAGTCGATGATCGTCGCGTCGCCTGCGCCTGCGCGCGTTGTCTGGCGTAGTTGGGGAGGCGAGGAATGACGTTGATCTTTACGCGTTTTCCAACATCAGAGGGGCAAGACCCGTCTGTTTTTCGGGTTGTCGAGGGTGCCTGGCAAGACTTAGGTGCGCTCTCTAATTTTGTGCCGATGGTTGACGACCAGACTGTTATGGCGCTTGTCGCGCCAGAGGATGCCCGGTGCCATTGGTTCACACTGCACGATGTGCACGGACGTCAGGCGGAAAGCGTCGCGAAACTGCGTGCAACCGAACAATCCCTTGGCCCTGTTCACTGCAGCGCAGGTGCGGATTATGACGACGTCATTGTTGCAGCTACAATCGCACCGGAGGTTATGCAGTTTGGTTTGGATAAGCTCCGCACGTGCGGACTGAATCCCGACATCGTAATGCCCTTTGCATTGTCGTTGCCTATTCATTCGGATGGCGTTTTTAGGGCGGAAATGGACGGGTTATCAGTCTTACGCGGCGCGCAATTTGCGATACCGGACGAGGCTGTGCTGCGCGATGTGTTTATCGGCGACGCCGATATAAAAATTATTGGTGCAGACGCACTTCGATCCATGCTTGTTACCGCTAGCACTGCGCCGCGACTAAACTTGCGTGAAGGTAACTTTGCAAAGCGGGAGCAGGCGGCTTGGATGACCGCGGATCAAAAGATTTGGGTGCAGCGGCTTTTGTTCGCACTTGTTATCGTGACAATGCTGCTCACGCTTGTGACCTTGGCGAAATATTGGGCTGCAACTGCGTCGGAAAACAACGCCGCATTGGTTGCTGCGCAGAAGATTGATCCAGCTATCCAAGATATTGATCAAGCTGAAAACATGCTTGCTGCATCACTGAACCGACAGGGTAAAACGCAAGGTAGTTTTGCCCAACTTTGTGCCGTGTTGTGGCGCAGTGTGAAAGTATCACCGAATGTGTCCGTGCGGGAATTACGCTATACGCCGGACGGCATTCTAACTGTAGTTTTGGCTGCGCCCACATCGGATAACATCAACAAGGCTCTTGTGACTATTCAACAGGACGGGTTCCGCATCACGGCAACACCACGGCAAGACACGACCGGTGCGACCCTTGTCGACATGACAATGAGGATGCCATGATGGCGGCAATAGGCGAATGGTTTGGCAGGCTAACGCGGCGCGAACAATGGCTTGTCGGTGCCGCAGGCGCACTTACTGCGCTTATGTTGGCCATTTTTGGTTTTTTACTTCCGATATTGTCCGTCATGGATCAGGCAAAGATAGATCATGATGAAGCAGTTCAGCGGCGCGGTCGTATAGTCGCCGCTGTAGACGCAGCGCAGAAACAGATAGTACCGCGTTCCGCAACAACGGCTGATATTGATATGCTGATAACCCAAAATGCAGCAGAAAAGGGATTTGATCTCGTTAAATCGGGCAATAGCGCTCCAGGTCAAATAAGTTTCCGCATTGATCAAGCACGCGCGCCTGCATTGCTTTCGTGGTTGACTGAACTTGAGGGGCAGAATGTTGCGGTGCGCGCTGTAACATTGCGTCCGGGCACGAACAGCACCGTAACGGTTGATGCGCAGTTGCAGATGAGATCTCCATGAAACAGCGCTTTGTCATTGCTTCGTTTGCAGCCTTGGCCGTTGCCGCGATTTTATTCATGCCCTTGCGAACGATAGTCGCCGGAGATGCTGTAACCGCACGCAGGGTTGATGGCATCATTTGGGACGGGTCTATTCGCGACCTCCGCTTTGGCAAATTGCGCGTTGGCGACGTCAATGCACGTTTGTTGTTCTCGCCGTTGTTTGTGGGCCGGGCGGAGATTTTACTGTCGCGTGGGAACTCTCCATTCGTACCAGGCATTACCGGGTCGGTATCTCGCGGTTTAAGCGGCATGTCGGTCAGCAATCTGTCCGCCACTTTGCCAGTAGGCACGTTGTTGGCGCCGTTTCCGGCCGAGAATATTCAGTTTGAAGGTTTTTCTGCACGCTTTGTTGCTGGGCGGTGCGTGGAAGCCAGTGGGCAGGTGCGGCTGACTTTGTCGGACACGATGCTGGGACTGAACTTACAGAATGGGATGCTTGGTCAACCGCGCTGCGATGGCGCGCAATTATTGCTGCCATTGGTCAGCCAATCCGCGATGGAGCGTGCGGACATCCGTTTGTCGGCAGATGGACGTTATACCGTGACCGTTATGCTTAACGCTGACCGGGGCGACCAAGCGGTGGCGCTAAACCTCGTGGGATTTCGCTCCGTTGCTGGTGGTTACCGCTTAGTCCAAAAGGGTAGCTTCTGAGCAACGCTCTGTTACATTTTCGCGATGTCCTTACGGCAATGCCGTCCTGGTTTTTGCCTGTGAATCTTGCTCTATTGGGGGCGGTTTTTGGCAGCTTTATCGCCGCATTATGTAGCCGATGGCCCAATGGAGAAAGCATCTGTACTGGGCGTTCGCGGTGTGACCAATGCGCAAGTAATATTGCCGCCTATGATTTAATCCCTATTTTCTCTTTCGTACTGCTTAAAGGAAAATGCAGGGCATGCGGTGAAAAAATCGGAGCTATGCCTCTACTCGTCGAAGTTGTGGCTATATCGATTGGTACAGTTCCTGCCGTTTTTTTACCACCGATTCAGGCTATCGGGGCAGCTATTTTTGGTTGGTTATTGCTACCTCTTTTTGTTTTGGATTGGCGACATTTTTGGTTGCCTGATCGCCTACTTATCCTGCTGGCAATTTCTGGACCTTTGGCTGGAATGCTGCTGAATCCATCACTCACTTGGCTGGACCGAGGCGTGGGGATGGCCGCAGGATTTGCTTCTTTGGAAGCTATACGTATCAGTTTCAAACGATGGCACGGATATGAAGGTATGGGGGCAGGGGACCCGAAACTCTTTGGCGCCTTAGGAATATGGGTTGGATGGCAGGCGCTGCCTATAATTTTGCTTGGCGCAAGCGCTATTGGTTTGTGCCTCATTTTAGTAACACGGACAACGCTCACGCAATCTCCTAATTTATTACCATTTGGAAGCTATCTTTGTGGCTCGGCATATCTATTTGCCACGTTGGCGTATTTGTTGTGATGTGAAGCGAAGTTTAAGCATGATATAGAAGATCCAGCCTAGCCATTGCCGTTAACAAGGCTGCAGCTATAATTATGCTTAGAGGATCTAATCATGGCCTGACTTTGTGTACCATGATAGATAGAATAATGTCTAAGTTGATAACGAGCATCGTTCGACTTTGATCGGGGATGGCATGTGATTCTGCTTTAGACAGTCTGCACACAAGATAAGAAACTATGGAGAGGTTCATGTCTGACGTTTACCCGGTGCCCGCGGACTGGGCGAAAACAGCATTTGTGACTGCATCTGGCTATGAAGATGCTTATGCACAGTCCGTCAGCGATCCAGATACATTCTGGCGCGAGGAGGCCAAGCGGCTTGACTGGATGACACCCTTTACCAAAGTGAAGAACACAAGTTTTCACGAAGCGGATTTCGGTATTAAATGGTTTGAGGATGGCGCGTTGAACGTCTCAGCAAACTGCATTGATCGCCATTTGCCCGAACGCAAAGACGATATTGCAATCATCTGGGAAGGCGATGATCCATCGCAGCAACGCCGGATCACTTTTGGCGAGTTACATGCCGAAGTCTGCTTGATGGCTAACGCGTTGAAAGCATTAGGTGCACAAAAGGGCGACCGCATCACCATTTATATGCCCATGATTCCAGAAGCCGCGATGGCTATGCTTGCGTGCACGCGTATTGGGGTAATTCATTCTATCGTATTTGGCGGTTTTTCGCCGGAAGCGCTTGCGGGACGCATTCAGGACTGCGATTCCAATATTGTTATCACAGCCGATGCCGGCATGCGCGGTGGGAAGCTGGTTCCGTTGAAACAGAATGTGGATGCCGCGCTAACTCATTGCGCCTCAGTCAAGGCGTGTCTTGTGGTGCGCCATGTCGGAAACGAAATTGATATGCAAAGCGCGCGTGATGTCTGGTATCATGATGTCCGTACACATGTCCCTAGTGAATGCGTGCCCGAAATCATGGGCGCGGAAGACCCGCTTTTCATTTTATACACATCAGGCTCCACTGGAAAACCTAAGGGCGTATTACACACAACTGGCGGTTATTTAGTGTGGGCGGCGATGACGCATCATTATGTGTTCAATTACACCCCCGGGGATATATATTGGTGTGCTGCCGACATTGGCTGGGTCACCGGCCATAGCTATGTCGTTTATGGTCCGCTTGCCAATGGTGCGACGACCGTGATGTTTGAAGGCGTACCCAATTATCCGGATCACAGCCGGTTCTGGCAGATTGTCGACCGCCATCAGGTCAATATTTTCTACGGTGCGCCCACGGCCCTGCGATCCCTCATGCGTGAAGGCGATGATTGGGTAAAGAAAACTTCCCGCAGTTCGTTGCGCTTGCTGGGTTCGGTCGGGGAACCGATCAATCCGGAGGCATGGGAATGGTATTATCATGTTGTCGGCGAAGGCCGTTGCCCCATTGTCGATACCTATTGGCAGACCGAAACGGGTGCGACCATGATGACGCCTTTACCGGGCGCGCATGCTTTGAAACCGGGCGCGGCATCAAAACCGATGTTTGGCGTGCAGCCTGTGCTTGTCGATGGCGACGGCAAATTGCTTGAAGGTGCGACCGACGGCAATTTGTGCATGATCGACAGCTGGCCCGGCCAGATGCGCACTGTGTGGGGTGATCATGAGCGGTTTTTCCAAACCTATTTCACCACGTATCCGGGCAAATATTTCACCGGCGATGGATGCAGGCGCGATGCTGATGGTGATTATTGGATTACGGGGCGGGTTGACGACGTAATCAATGTGTCGGGCCATCGTATGGGTACGGCTGAAGTCGAAAGTGCACTTGTCGCCCATGCCAAAGTTGCTGAGGCAGCGGTTGTCGGGTTCCCGCACGACATCAAAGGGCAGGGCATTTACGCTTATGTTACGTTGAACGCCAATGAGGCAGAGTCCGCGGAGGTTCGGGCTGACCTCATTAAATGGGTCCGCCATGAAATCGGCCCGATTGCAACGCCAGATGTCATCCATTTTGCACCGGGTTTGCCCAAGACACGCTCGGGAAAAATCATGCGCCGGATATTGCGCAAAATTGCCGAGGGGGATGTCTCCAATTTGGGCGATATTTCAACTCTTGCAGATCCATCTGTGGTGGACAATCTGTTACAATCTAGGGTCGCGGCTGGATAACGATTTTAAAGTAAACAGGAATAGATTTTGAGGCGTAACCGTTAGCCTGAACCAAGCGATATGTGCTGACAATATGATTGTGCCGAATGGGCCTGCTGTTAGCCGCGCGCAGCACGATTTCGATGGCGGCCTGTTCGAAATTTACCAAGATTATTCGTTGACGTGTACATGGCGACATCCCATCGAGACATGATTTTATGCATATATATTGTTATTTTACAATTGTTTACACGTTGACACGACTAAGCAAGCACCCCACTTGCATATCTTCCGGGGAGAAAGATGATGATTCGATTAAATAGGATTTTCCATAATGCATGCATTTGCATAAGCTTTATTTTTTCAATGTCGTCTGTACCTGTGCCTGCAGAAGCCCAATCGGCCATAGAACCCGTAATATTAGCGCCCGCAAACGGAAGCGTAATTCAGTCGGGCACGGAGGTGGTTCTCAAATTACGTGAAGAACTTACGACCGATAAAAAGAAGTTGAAGGCGGGATATCGTTTTCAGATGGAAGTAGCTGAACCCGTCCGCTTAAATAATCAGATTATCATCCCACCTGGGACGCCGGCCATTGGGGAGGTAACGGAAGTTCGCAATAAAGGCATGTGGGGGAAATCGGGTTATATTGAAGCGCGGGCCATTTCTATGCGGATTGGCGGGCGTACGATACGGCTAAGCGGTTCATTCGACGACAAGGGCGCTGCTGGAACAGAAATCATCCCAGTCGTTGGTTTTTTTACCTCCGGACGCAGCGCAACAATTGCGTCGGGGAGCACGGTGAAAGCATTTCTCGATGAAGACATTGTCGTGGCCCAACAACCAGCAGCGACACCGGCCAAGCCCGCGCCAAAATAGGTCCAGCGCACGCAAAGTGACTGGGCTCATGCTGTTCCGCGCGTGAGCAGCCTGACCGGTACAGGGGCAATGCTTGGCGCTTCACCTTTGAGTACGGCTATCAACGCTTCGACGAGCATTTCGCCGGCTTGGACATAATCCTGCTCAATCGTTGTCAGTGGCGGCTGTGCATAAGCGCCCATTGCGATTCCATCAAACCCGATAACGCGGACATCCTTGCCTATGGCAATATTATGTTCCTCGAGTGCACGCATCGCGCCGAGCGCAATAAAATCATTCGCGCAGAATAATCCGTCGAAGGCAATTTTGTTGAGGATCAGACCCTGGACTGCAGCGTAGCCTTGGTCTTCACGCACCGCGTTTTCGGGGAGTGGCGGACATATGGGCGGCATGGCTTTCGCTGACATATATGCCATATAAGTTGTGAGCCGGTCCTGAAACTGGGGCTGCTCGCTATTGGTGGGGCCAATATAAGCAATATTTTTACAGCCCTGTTGCAACAAATGGTCAATGGCTAACCGCGCGCCTTGAACATTGTCACTCTTGATCGAAATCAGATCTTCTTTGCTGGCACCCCAACAGATCATCGGGGTTTTATGCCGAGCATATTCGCCGAAAAACTGCCAACCTGCAATATTCTGGCCGCTGCCAATGACGATGAGGCCATCGGCCTGTCGGCTGCCGGTGTAATTGGCAAAGAAATTGGTAGGCGAATCCTGAAATGAGATGATGAGATTATAGCCGCGCTCGGACGCAGAGGCAGCAATGCAGCCAAGCAAAGACAGATAAAACGGGTTTATACGCGCTCTATTTTCACCCTGCCGACACAGGATCACAAGTGCGATCGAATATGTCTGCTGAGTACGCAGGCGAAGGGCGTTGTGGTCAACCGAATAATTCAGCTCATTCGCCAGCGCGACGATACGTGCGCGTGTGGTTTCATTGACTTTCTTATCCCCGCGCAAGGCACGGGACACTGTAGGCTGCGACACCCCAAGCATGGCGGCAATCTGATGCGCCGTAATCCGTCCCTCTTTGCCCATGCCGTGCTATTAGCACTGCCACGCGCTCAAGTCACGCAGTGAGCGCCGTTTCGGGGGCAAGAAATGCAAGATTGAGGCTGTCGGCAACCGCTTGGCTGGTAACTTTACCTTGATGCACGTTCAAACCGGCCAGCAAGCCGCGACCGATTTCGGTGCCGCTATCCAACGCAGCAGTGCCCTTTTTGGCAAGCGCAAGGCCATAAGGCAGGGTCGCGTTGTTGAGCGCGGCGGCGCTGGTCTGCGGAACCGCACCCGGCATGTTTGCGACGCAATAATGAATGATGCCGTCAACAACATAAGTGGGTTCGGCATGCGTTGTGGCGCGCGATGTTTCAAAACAACCACCTTGGTCAATAGCAACATCGACCAAGACCGCGCCAGGTTTCATCTGCTTCAGCATTTCGCGGGTCACAAGGCGCGGCGCGCTTGCACCCGGAATAAGCACGGCGCCAATAACGGCGTCTGCAAGGCTAATTTCATGCTCGATGGCTTCTAGCGTCGAATAGCGCGTGCGCACCCGCCCGTTAAACATTTCGTCGAGTTGGCGCAGGCGCGGAATCGAACGGTCAACGATGGTTACTTCCGCGCCAAGTCCAACAGCCATGCGCGCGGCATGTGTGCCAACAACGCCGCCACCAAGTACCGTAACACGGCCCGCAGACACACCTGGCACGCCACCGAGCAATATGCCTGCTCCACCTTCGCTGCGGCGCATGGCTTGGCCAGCGGCTTCAATGGCGAGGCGACCCGCGACTTCGCTCATGGGCGCCAATAGGGGCAGGGCGCCGCGATCATCGGTCACGGTCTCATAGGCAATCGCTGTGCACCCGCTAGCGAGTAACCCCTTGGCCTGCTCAGGATCGGGGGCAAGATGCAAATAAGTGAAGAGCAATTGATCGGGGCGCAGCTGCGTCCATTCGCTTGGTTGTGGTTCCTTGACCTTCACGATCATGTCGCAGGCCGCGAAAATCTCTTGCGCTGTCTTAGCTATCTCTGCGCCGGCGGCGCGATAGGCGTCGTCATTTGCCATGATGCCCGCGCCAGCCCCAGATTGCACCACCACCTGATGGCCTGCGGCGACATATTCGCGCACGGCACCGGGCGTCAGGCCAACGCGATATTCATGCACTTTAATTTCGCTAGGGACACCAACACGCATGATTTTCTGCTCCTCAAAATATGTTCGCAAAGATTAGCATTGTCGTGACGCTGAAACTCCGCAAAGATTCGACATATATAGATATATAGTGCATATAATCGTCGTATTAGGCGCAATGAATGAAAAAAATATGCAACTTGATAGGGCGGATCGTAAATTATTGGGTGCACTAGTGACAAATGGTCGCGCGACTCAGATGGAGTTGGGGGAGGCGGCTGGATTGTCCCCAAGCGCAGCCGCACGGCGGCAAAAGGCCTTGGAAGATGAAGGCATTTTGCGCGGCTATCGAGCCGATGTAAATTTGCGTAAATTGGGATTGGGGGCAACTGTGATGGTTACAATCACGCTAGACAGCCAAAGCGAAGAGGCGATGGCTGCCTTTGAGGCGGCGGTCGTTAACAGCCCTTCGACCATCCGGTGTAATTTGATGAGCGGACGGAATGATTATCTATTGGTCGTGCGTGCCGCCTCTATTGAGGATTATGAAATCATTCACCGGCAAGAAATTGCTCGCTTGCCCCGGGTCGCGCGGATCGAAACTGCATTTGCGTTGCGCGAAGTGGTGAACCGAGCCGTCCCTCCGCGTCTTTTCGATATATAATGGGGTATTAAGGATCCTATTAACTGAAGGCAGGCGGCAGCGAGGGGCGAGCCTTACAGGTGACAAGACCATCGCTAGACTGTGACTGTTTTGTCACATGACTTGAAAAGGACAGGGGAGTTCAAACAAAATTGCTTGCTTGGGACATGGTTTGGTGTTTTTGTGCAGTTGCACAATAAAAGCATAGGTAAAGGCAAAGCCAACCATTGCGTGGGCAGGCAGATTTAGCGGGAAGCGAACGGCATCTGCCGAATGTAGCGCAGCGCGCGGCTATGAGGCGATTATCTACTGTACCTAAGAAGGGGTAATATTATGCGTAATTCCATGTTAAAGTTGGCAAGCATGAGCGTGGCAATCAGTGCGATAGCAATATCGACACCTGCCTTTGCGCAAGAAGCATCTGAAGAAGCTGCAGGCCCTGTCACAGTATCCGGCGGTGCGGCATTGGTTTCTGACTATCGTTTCCGTGGCGTATCACTTTCCGATAAGGGGGTTGCCGTCCAACCTTATTTGACGGTTAAACATGAGTCAGGTCTATATATTGGCGCCTGGGGTTCCAATATTACCGAAAATGCTGGGGACGACCTTGAGCTTGACCTTTACGCCGGTTTTAGCGGCGGTGAGAAAATAACGTATGACATTGGTGCAACTTATTATGTGTATCCAGGTGTTTCGAGCGTCAATTATGTCGAGTTCACTGGAAAGCTTGGTTCAACCGTAGGTCCGGCGACAGTGGGTGTACAATTGAGCTATGTCCCAAGCCAAGACAATACCGGCAATGATGACAATCTCTATTTGAGTTCCAATGCCACAATCGCCGTGCCTAACACCCCTATTTCGATTATCGGAACATTGGGCATGGAAGATGGCGCGTTTACCGCTGGTAATGAGAAGCTTGATTGGTCGCTTGGCTTGAGCGCAACCGTTTCTGGTTTTACACTCGGCGCGTCCTATGTTGATACCAACCGCCGTTCGATTTTCGCAACCAAGGACAGCACCGCTGGTCTTGTGTTCTCGGTAAGCTACGGTTTCTGATAGCGCTTCAAACGCTTTTCAATCCTGCAAATATGCAGGACAACATAGAATAGATACATGCCGGGCTTGACCTTTCAAGTCCGGCATGCGCTTATTAGTCACCTAAAAAACTGGTGAAAAACAATGTCCGTCAATCTTGCGAATTGGATCGCTGAGCATAAAATCGATGAGGTTGAATGCATCGTACCCGATATCAACGGTGTGCAACGGGGCAAGGTTCTGCCTGCGAAAAAATTTCTGTCATCGGTTCGGGACAAATCGCTGCGTATACCAGGTAGCGTTTTTATCTGTACCATTGATGGTCATTATCCCGAAGACATTGCGGACATTTGGGACAAGGATCCGGACAAAATTCTGATTGCCGATCCCGACACAATTTGCGTCGCGCCGGGTTTTAAATCACCCACAGCTTTTGTTATTGCCGATGTGCTGCATGGTGATGGAACCGAGGTCGAAATTGCCCCGCGCACGATATTGAAAAAAGTCCTGAGCCTGTATGCTGATCGTGGGTGGAAGCCGATTATGGCACCTGAGGTTGAGTTCTATCTCGTCAGCCAAAATGTCGATCCCGACTTTCCATTGGTGCCACCAACCGGTTCAAGTGGCCGCGCAGAAACCGCAAGCCAGCCTTATGGGTTGGAGGCGATGAACGAATATGAGGATATCATCGATCACATTTATGATGATTGTGAGTTGATGGGCCTCGATATCGACACGATGATCCACGAAATGGGTGCCGCGCAGCTTGAGGTGAATTTCATCCATGGCGACCCGTTGAAGCTGGCCGATCAAGTTTTCCTGTTCAAGCGCACCGTTCGCGCTGTCGCCAAGCAACATGGCGTCTACGCTACGTTTATGGCGAACCCGATGGCAGGACAACCGGGCAGCGCGATGCATATTCACCAATCGGTCGTAGACGCCGAAACGGGCCGCAATTTATTCTCTAATGCCAATGGACGCGATAGTGCGCTATTCCGCAGTTATATTGCGGGTCTTGTAAAATTCATGCCGCAAGTGTCGCCATTATGGGCGCCGAATGTGAACAGCTTCCGACGGATGCGCCCCGACAGCGCCGCGCCGATTAACGTTCAATGGGGCGAGGATAATCGCAGCTGTGGTTTCCGCGTGCCTATCTCCGACAAGGCCAACCGCCGCGTTGAAAACCGCCTGCCGGGTGCGGATTCCAACCCCTATCTCGCTATGGCGGCGTCATTAGTGTGCGGCTATATCGGCATGGTGGAGCGCATGGTTCCGGCGAAGGCAATCACGGGTAGCGCCTATAATCGCGCCCGCACCTTGCCCCGCACGTTGGAAGCGGCCTTGGACCGGTTTAGCGCCTGCAGACCTGTGCGTAATCTTCTCGGAGAAGAGTTTTTTGACATCTTCTACGCGGTTAAGGACTATGAATTGTTCAATTACCAGTCGGTCGTTTCAAGCTGGGAGCGTGAGCATTTGTTGTTGAGGGTATGATGCGGAGCGACCCGCTCGCCAACAGCTATTACGCCGCGACGGCGCAGGCCTGGGAAACTCAGGCTTATTTGGCCTCTGCAGAAGATTGCGACGTTGCTATTATTGGCGGAGGGTTTACCGGCCTTTCCGCCGCGTTGGCCTGTGCGGAAAGAGGCCTTTCGGTTATATTGCTTGAGGCAAAAAACATCGGCTTTGGCGCGTCGGGACGCAATGGCGGGCAACTTATCCCCGGCCTGCGCTGGTCGATGCGCGAGATTGACGTAGAGTTTGGCCGCGAACGTGCGCAGGCGATATTCGATTTGGCTTATGGTGCGGTCGACCGGGTGAAGAACCGTATCGCCGAGCACCATATCGCATGCGATGCCAAAGTGGGGCAATTGGAAGCGGCCTATAAGCCAGCACATTTTGATGCGATGCAGCGCGATGCTGCGTTTGTGGCGCAGCATTTTGGTTGGGAAGCACAAGTCGTCCAGCCACAGGATGTCGGGCACCATATCAACGGTGGTGGCTACCATGGCGGCATTTACGACGCGAAAGGCGGGCATTTTCATCCGTTGAACTATGCGCTTGGACTGGCCATGGCGGCACAAAAGGCTGGCGTACATATATATGAAAATAGCGCTGCCCAAACGCCTGTCGATACAGGGAAGCATGTTGAAATAAGGGCCGGAAAAGGATCTGTGACTGCCAAACATGTCATCATGGCGGCGGACACTTGGACGGGCGGAATTGTGCCTGACTTGCACAGCTACACTGTCCCCATCATGAATTATAACATCGCGACGGCGCCTCTGTTGGATGCTGACCAATTGCTACCCAGCGATACAGCGGTTGCCGACAGTCGTTTTGTACTGAACTATTTCCGCCTGAGCGCGGATAAGCGCCTGATTTTTGGCGGTGGCGAAAAATATGTGCAACAACCGCCCGCCGATATTGCGGCATTCGTTCGTAAACATATGGTGCAGGTGTTCCCGTCGCTTGCTCAAACGCCAATCGATTATGCGTGGGGTGGTGCCGTTGGGGTTACCATGAACCGGCTGCCGCATATGGGGCGCACTGGAAATATGTTTTATGCCCATGGTTTTTCCGGCCATGGCGCGCTGGTGACAACGCTAGCGGGGGAATTGATGGCGGAGGCGGTGATGGGTACCATGTCACGTTTCGACGTTTTCGCGAACGTCCCACATAGCCGCTTTCCCGGCGGAAAGTGGCTTTCACGGCCATTGGCGACTTTGGGGCTGCTCTATTATGCCATGCGGGATCGTTTATGATTGATCGCCAAGCCATAAGCGCAATGCGCGACCGTGAAATTGCCCGTTTCATCGCCGCAAACCCGAAATCGAAGGATCATGCCGAAACGACTAAGGGCTGGTTCCAAGGCGTACCTTTCCATTGGATGTTGGATTGGTCCAGTCCGTTTCCGATTGTCGCGCAGGAAGCTTTTGGCGCGACGCTCACCAGTATTGACGGGCAAGTTTTCGATGACTTCTGTCTAGGCGATACGGCGAGCATGTTTGGCCATTCGCCAGAACCATTGGCTAAGGCCATTGCCGCACAAGCGGGGCAGGGCTTAAGCTATATGCTGCCCACCGCAAAGGGCATGGAGCTTGGGACAATGCTCGCCGACATGTTTGGCCTGCCACAATGGCAAGTGACGACGACAGCGAGTGAAGCCAATCGCGCCGTCATTCGTTGGTGCCGTGGGATGACAGGACGCGACAAGATTTTGGTCTTCAACGGCTGCTATCATGGCGCGGTCGATGATGTCTTCGTCGATTTGCGCGAAGGGCAAGCGGTGAATCGGCCAAGCCTGATCGGGCAAGTGCAGGATTTGCTGCCAACCACCGTGGTTATCGAGTTTAACGATGTGGACGCGCTTGCCGCGGCTTTGCGCGGTGGGGATGTCGCGTGCGTATTAGCCGAACCGTTGATGACCAATATTGGCATGGTCCGCGATGCACCGGGTTTCCTGACAGAATTGCGCAGGCTGTGTGATGAAACCGGCACAATTTTGGTGCTGGATGAAACGCATACGGTTTCGTCTGGTTTTGGCGGACACAGCAACACGCATG
The DNA here is from genome assembly GCA_041175465.1 of Pseudomonadota bacterium. GTDB lineage: Bacteria > Pseudomonadota > Alphaproteobacteria > Sphingomonadales > Sphingomonadaceae > Sphingorhabdus_B. The sequence continues at coordinate 26,514 of JBEDEX010000002.1, forward strand.
GTCCAAAGCCTGACATATTGGTCGTGGGTAAATCCATCGGCGGCGGTGTGCCGTGCGCGGTCTATGGTTTCACGGCAGAGATTGCGGAACGAATGGCGGCGCTAAATGCATCGCGTCCAGCGGGGCATAGCGGCATAGGTACGACTTTATCGGCCAATGCGCTCGCCATTACCGCGATGCACGCGATGCTGGGGCAGGTGATTACGCGCAACGCATATGATCATATGCTGTCGATCACGGACCGGCTGGTGTTACAACTAAACGCTGTGATTGCGGCACATGGGGTGAACTGGCATGTCAGCCATGTCGGCGCGCGCGTTGAATTGGTTTGTTCGGCCATCCCACCACGCAATGGCAGTGAGGCGCGCGCAGCGATGGACCATGCACTAGAAAGCACCATTCACCTCTATCTCGCCAATCGCGGAATTTTGCTCGCGCCATTCCACAATATGATGCTGGTCAGCCCCGCGACGCAAGCCATGCAAGTTGACCGCCTCGCTGCGGAGTTGAACATTGCGCTGGCGGAGCTATTAGCATGTAAGAATTCGGGCGGACGGAAGTGACATTATGACAATCAAACGAGCCATATCATCAGCGACCATCGCACCGCGTAGCGAGGCAGAGGCGTTTTTTGCCGCGCATCCTGACATTGACTCGATCGAGATGATCTACACCGACTTTGGCGGCGTGCCGCGCGGTAAGCGCCTGCGCCAGCATGAGGTATTATCCGTTTACGAAATCGGTCGCTTTTTTCCCGGCTCCATCGCGGTTGTCGATATCACGGGGCAGGACACAGTCGAAACAGGTCTTGTATGGGAAGATGGCGACGCTGACCGTTCGATGAAGCCAATTCCAGGCACATTGGTTCGTACCCCTTGGGCCGGCGACAATGCAGCGCAATTCATGGTCGATTTTTATGAACTGGATGGCCAGCCGCATGATCTTGATCCGCGCCATGTGCTTGGTCTTGTTGTAGACCGCTTTGCGGAAATGGGCCTGACGCCTGCCTTGGCGGTCGAGCTCGAATTTTACTTATTGGATCCAAAGCGCGCCCGCGATGGCTCCATCCGCCCCGCGCGGCCAGAATATAGCGGCGAAACCCCGCAGATGGTCGAAGTTTATGGCCTGCGCGAGCTTGATGATTTCCGTCCCTTCTTCGACGAATTATACGAAACCTGCGATATTCAGGGGCTTCCCCTAGAATCGGCTATATCCGAATTTGCGCCCGGGCAATGCGAGTTGACCTTGCGGTATAAGCCCGACGTGCTGCGCGCCTGTGATGACGCAATCATGTACAAGCGCGTTGTGAAGGCGGTGGCGCAGGCGCACGGGCTTGAGGCGACGTTCATGGCAAAGCCATTCGCTGAACAAGCTGGCTCCGGCATGCATATTCACGTGTCTATGAACGACAAGGACGGCAATAACCTCTTCGCTGCAGATGATCCTGAAGGCACCCCGATGCTACGCCATGCTATTGGCGGGATGATTGCGAGTATTGGAGATTGTTTCGCGCTGTTTGCCCCGCATGCCAATAGCTATCGCCGGTTCAAAGCAAACAGCTATGCGCCGGTTGCACCGACGTGGGGCGTCAATAACCGCACTGTGTCCTTCCGTGTTCCGGCCGGCCCGCCCGCAAGCCGCCATGTCGAACATCGCGCCTGCGGTGCTGACGCCAACCCCTATCTTGCGGTGGCGGGGGTATTGTCCGGTATTCATCATGGTATCACCAACCAGATTGACCCCGGCCCAGCGGTTGTAGGCAATGGCTATGACCGTGACGGGTCAGGCGATGACAAGCCACCAAGCAATTGGTTTGCCGCTGTTGACCGTTTTCATGGTTCCAAATTGTTGCGCGGCTATCTTGGCGACCGTTTTGTTGACATGTTCACGATTGTGAAGCGTGTTGAACAAGACCGTTATTTCGGACAAGTGCCCAGCATTGATTATGATTGGTATTTGCGCAACGCGTAAGTCAGCATAGCCTTGGAGCACCTAATTGCGACATTTGCCAAAACCGTCACCCGGTCTTGCAATTCGATAAGGTCACGGCCATATGCGGCGTGGGAGTCGGATGGACGTGGCACTCGCCAACCTGGTCAGATCCTGACGGAAGCAGCCACAACGAATTCGCTGCGGGTCATTCGGCTCCTACTTTTCCCCGTGTTTTGGTGGAGAAGACTTCGACAAAGGTCGGTGACCAATCTAATATGATGATAATGCCCGACTCCGACAGCCCAGATTTCGCGACCCGCGACCCCGATATGCCTGATGACGCATTGGGATTGGGGCTGGATATGCCACCAGCCACCAAACCATTAGCTGCGGCTGTATCCCAAGCGCCTGTCCCAACTGGAGGCGCAGCCTACCGCGTTTTAGCGCGCAAATACCGGCCACAGACTTTTGCTGAACTCATCGGGCAAGATGCTATGGTGCAGACGCTTGGCAACGCGATTAAGCGGGACCGCCTGGCGCATGCATTTTTGATGACCGGTGTGCGCGGGGTGGGAAAGACATCGACAGCGCGGCTGATTGCGAAGGCGCTGAACTGCATTGGAGCCGACGGGCAGGGTGGGCCAACCATTGATCCATGCGGCATATGCGAACCTTGCGTGGCTATTGCCGAGGGGCGTCATATTGACGTCATCGAAATGGATGCCGCAAGCCACACTGGCGTTGACGATGTGCGTGAAATTATCGAAGCGGTGCGGTATTCTGCCGTGTCCGCGCGCTATAAAATTTACATCATCGACGAAGTGCACATGCTGTCGAAAAACGCGTTCAACGCCTTGTTGAAGACGCTTGAAGAACCGCCTGGCCATGTGAAGTTCCTGTTTGCCACGACTGAGGTGAACAAGGTTCCGATCACCGTCTTGTCACGGTGCCAGCGTTTTGATTTGAAGCGGATACCAACCGAGAAGCTTTCGGCGCATTTTGCGGAAATCTCCGCCAAAGAAGCCGTGGTGGCTGAGGTAGAAGCGTTGACCTTGATCGCACAAGCGGCTGAGGGGTCCGTTCGGGATGGGCTCTCGATCCTTGATCAAGCCATTGCCCATGCCGATATGGAGGGTGATGGGCAGGTTACCGCTGCGCAGGTGCGCGACATGCTGGGGCTTTCCGATCGTGGCGCAATTCGCCGCCTATTTGGGCTTATCCTCATAGGCGACGCGCAGGCAATGTTGGCGGAAGCGAAGAACCAGTATAATTTGGGTGTTGAGCCGCTCGCGATGTTTGCGGGGCTTTTGTCAGAGGTCCATCGGCTTACGCTTGCAAAAATTGGTGCGCCGCGTGACGGTGCCTTGGACGCCGAGGCTGCGGCTGTGGTTGAAGATCACGCCGACCGCTTATCTTTCCCTGTTTTGCACCGTTTGTGGCAGCTGTTGCTGAAAGGGCAAGAAGAGGTCGCCCGCGCTTCAGTACCGCTGGATGCAGCAGACATGGCTCTTCTGCGGGTAGTTCATGCCGCAACTTTGCCTGATCCTGGAGAGTTGGCAAAGATGATTGGCGATGGGGCATTCACCGCTCCAGTTTCTGCTGCTGTAGCGCCCTCCGCGCACGATGCTTCGCCAACGGCCAATGTGCAGTCCTTGATGCCCGCTAATTTCCAAGCATTGTTGGAACGATTAGCGCGGGATGGTTTTGTAAGTCTTGAAATGACACTGCGCGATGTGATGCGTATTGTGGATTACGCGCCACCTTATCTGGCATATCAATTGGCAGGGCCTGTGGCGCCAAGCTTTGTTGCCGAACTGCGCGACGCCTTGGCCAAGGTTACGGGCACGCGCTGGGATGTTGAGGAACGTGCCGGTGAGGCCCAGCCAAGTTTGCTGGAGCAAGAGCAAGCCGCCGCCGAAGCAGATAAACGCATTATATTGGAGTCACCTTTGGTCAAAGCAGCTTTTGCGGCATTTCCAGAGGCGGAGCTGCTCGACAGCGACGAGAATGACATGAAATGGAGTAAGAGCGCATGAAAAGCATGGAAGAGATGATCAAGGCTGCGCAGGAAGCCGCCCAAAACATCCAGCAGCAGATGGAACAAGCGCAGGCGACACTGGACACTATTCAGGTTGAGGGCGTGTCCGGAGGCGGTCTCGTGAAGGTCCGTGCGACAGCAAAAGGTCGCATTTTGAACGTTGCGCTGGACGACAGTCTTATCGTGCCTGCCGACAAGGGCATGTTGGAGGACCTTATTACAGCCGCTTTCAATGATGCCCGCGAAAAGGCAGATGCCGCAAGCAACGCCGAAATGGGCAAAATGTCGAGCGGCTTGCCACTGCCTCCCGGTTTCAAGCTGCCATTTTGATAAAAGAAATGGCTTTGCTGTCGTAAACCAATTTGGTTTTCCCCAGTTAAATGCGTGCAAGTGATGCACATGCATTGAAAGCGTGCGCAAAGCACTCATATTGAGGGGAACCGGTGGGGCGCCATTTTGGGCTTCCGCCAATTGGAGTATCTATGGATCTGAACCTTCCATTATTGCCGTTGCGCGACATTGTTGTTTTCCCCGGCATGATTGTGCCGTTATTTGTCGGTCGCGATAAATCGGTGGTTGCGCTTGAAAAGGCGATGGCGGCAAATAAAGAAATATTTCTGGTAGCGCAGCTTGACCCTGCAGAGGATGACCCGGACAAGGATGATCTGTATAATATTGGCGTGACTGCGACGATTATGCAGTTGTTGAAGTTGCCCGATGGCACCGTGCGCGTGTTGGTCGAGGGTAAACAGCGGGCAGAATTGCGCGATCTTGTCGAGCGCGGTAACGATTATGTCGAAGCCAATATCAGCCTGATTAGCGAAACGAACGTAGAAGGGCCAGAGGCAACTGCGCTAATGCGCTCGGTTACTGAGCAATTTGAGAATTATTCAAAGCTGAATAAGAAAATGCCTGCCGAAACGGCGGTGCAACTAAGCGATATCGACACACCATCTGCGCTTGCGGACGCGGTGGCGGCGAACATCCAATTGAAAGTCGCGGATAAACAGTCCTTGTTGGTGGAAGCCAACCCGTTGCGCCGACTAGAGATGGCCTTTGCTTTCATGGAAGGTGAGCTTGGCGTCTTGCAAGTGGAGAAGAAAATACGTGGCCGCGTAAAACGGCAGATGGAGAAGACCCAGCGCGAATATTATCTGAATGAACAGATGAAGGCGATCCAGCGCGAGCTTGGTAATGATGATGGTGAAGGCGGCGACGAGATTGCCGAGCTTCAATCCAAGATAGATACGATGAAGCTGTCCAAGGAAGCAAAGGCGAAGGCCAATGCGGAATTGAAAAAGCTGCGCGGGATGGCACCCATGTCCGCCGAAGCGACAGTGATCCGCAACTATCTCGATACTTTGCTGGGTATACCCTGGGGCAAAAGATCAAAGCTGAAGCGAGATATAGCTAAGGCGCAAGATGTGCTGGATGCGGACCATTTTGCTTTGGAAAAGGTGAAAGACCGGATTATCGAATATCTGGCGGTGCAAGCGCGCACGAACAAGTTGAAGGGGCCGATATTGTGTCTCGTCGGTCCTCCCGGCGTGGGCAAGACATCGCTTGGTAAATCGATTGCCAAGGCAACGGGCCGTGAGTTCATTCGCCAATCCTTGGGCGGCGTGCGCGACGAAGCGGAAATTCGCGGTCACCGTCGGACGTATATCGGTTCGATGCCCGGCAAGGTCGCGGCAAATCTGAAAAAGGCGGGAACGATGAATCCGTTGTTCCTGCTCGACGAAATCGACAAGCTCGGACAGGATTTCCGCGGTGATCCCGCGTCAGCTTTGCTGGAAGTGCTTGATCCGGAGCAGAACAATAAGTTCAACGACCATTATCTGGAAATCGATCTTGATTTGTCCGACGTCATGTTTGTGACGACGGCAAACAGCTTAAACTTGCCGCAAGCCTTGTTGGACCGGATGGAGATCATCCGTCTTGAAGGCTATACCGAGGACGAGAAGCTTGAGATCGCCAAGCGGCATTTGATTGAAAAGCAAATCGATGCGCATGGTTTGAAGCATGATGAGTTTTCCATCAGCGACGACGCGATGCGTGACGTCATCCGTTATTACACGCGTGAAGCGGGTGTACGTACCTTGGAACGCGAAATTGCAAAGCTTGCGCGCAAGGCGCTGCGCCGCATCTTGGAAGGCAAAGACACAAGCATTGCCATTACGCCTGAAAATCTGGCGGATTTTTCGGGTGTCCGCAAATATCGTCATGACATGGGCGAGGAAGAAAACCAGATTGGCGCGGTGACGGGCCTCGCCTGGACCGAAGTTGGTGGCGAATTGCTGACCATCGAAGCTGTTACGGTGCCCGGTAAGGGGCAGATTAAAACCACGGGTAAGCTTGGCGAGGTCATGAGTGAGTCTATCCAGGCCGCCTTAAGCTATGTGAAGGCACGTGCGCCGAGCTATGGCATTAAGCCAAGCCTGTTTGCTCGCAAGGATGTCCACATTCACCTTCCCGAAGGCGCCGTACCAAAGGATGGCCCCTCCGCCGGTATCGGCATGGTCACTTGCATCGTCTCGACCCTGACGGGTATCGCTGTGCACCGTGATGTGGCGATGACCGGTGAAGTCACTTTGCGCGGCCGGGTGCTCCCTATTGGCGGCTTGAAGGAAAAATTGTTGGCGGCCTTGCGCGGCGGGATTAAAACAGTTCTTATCCCGCAAGAGAATGAGAAAGACCTCGCAGATATTCCGGCAAATATCAAAAATGGTCTAGAAATCATTCCCGTCAGCCATGTTGACCAAGTTCTGGCGCGGGCGCTTGTGGCGCCATTGGTGGCCGTTGAGTGGACGGAGGCTGATGATCTTGCGGCGGCTTTGCCTGCGGGAATTGGCGGAGAAAATGGGGCTTCAGTGACACATTAAGCCGGTGCGTTCTGTCTTTAGGAGCAACTAATGGGAAGGACGCACAATTGTTCACAGAAAATGACGGTTTTAGGCCGATATTTCCTTTGACAGCGTCAACAATCTCCTCATTATCCGCTAACCGGCCTGGGCCGCGACTCGATTTAGCAATAAGTCAGTCTCACATAATTTTAGAGGGGGTTCCCACATGAACAAGCAAGATCTCGTCAGTGCAGTTGCCGACGCTAGCGGTTTAACGAAGGCTGATGCTGGTAAAGCTGTTGAAGCAACATTTGAAGCTATCACTGGCGCTCTGAAGAGCGGTGGTGAAGTGCGTCTCGTCGGTTTCGGCACTTTTGGCGTTGCAAAGCGCAAGGCATCGACCGGCCGTAACCCACGTACCGGTGAGCCAATGACCATCAAGGCATCGACTCAGCCAAAGTTCAAAGCTGGCAAGGCTCTTAAGGACGCTGTCAACTAAGACGCATACCAAGAAATTGGTAAAAAGGGCGGGGCGAAAGTACCCGCCCTTTTTTATTGCGCAACGAAGGCGACAAATTCTGCTGGCCACGTGGGTGGATGCATTTTCGCACAAATCTATTATGGGTGAAGTATCAGAGCGCTGGACCGCGCAAAAACTAGGTCCATTTTGCGAGTGATATAGATTGAAGGGGAACGATGCCCCGGCACCTGTTGTTAAGCCGCTAGACGGTTGTCGCTTTGAACGCGGACTGTGCCTGGAAAGGCAATGATTGTTGCAGGTGCTAGGCGCCGCATATCGCCGCATATGATACGCCGTTCTCTCTGCATTGCTGGCGCAAATTCCATATCGATAACTTCTTGGATGCGCGGCATGGCGTTGCGAATTGACAGCATAATCACACCAATTGACGCAACCAGCGCCGTAAGAAAGAGAAGGGAAGCTATGATCGTCATGGCACTAATCCTTTTTCATCCTCGGCCCAAATTGGCCGGAGTGTTGATACGGCTTTACACCGGATTTGCCTCTTTGTTCACTATTTGTTCTATATTGTCAAGAGGCATGACATAGCCAGAACAGCGCTGAGAAAAATAGGACATGCGTAATGGGCAATTCTGACAATGGTTAAAGATACGAATGGCCCAAAATCAGCGTTTAATGGCGACGCCACGGCGTTCCGCGTGCCAAATTTGTAGCGCCTGTTGCAGACACCCGGTGAACCCATTGCTGCCGTTTACGGAACAGCTATTGGGCAAGATGGCGCGCGCATAGCTGTCGAGGCTCTCGACCGCAGATGTCCAACTTCCACCCGCCACATTCGAGGTGCCCTCTTCGCGTAGTGGTTTGGGTATACGATAGCGATCACCTTCGGGCTGTGCTGCGCAGACAATGATTTCGGCACCATCCGCCTTTGGGCATTGCTCGGCGCCAAAGGTTACGAGAAACGACATGCGATCCGGTGGGGTGGACTGCTGCGCTTCGCCCAGTGATGGTGCATATGCAAATGCCGTTAACGGTGTGAGTCCAAGAAAAACTGCGGCAAATACGGACAATTGCCTTGTCATGATGTTTTTCGGTTCATTCCTCCGCCTTATGCAGATAGACATGAACTGCTTGTTAATGCCGCGACAGCAGGTTTTGGATCTGGAGAAAGGCATTGGTGCTTGACGAATCTCTCCACCAACTATAACGGCGCCCTCATTCCACATGGGAAACGCACATACCGGTGCCGATCTATGTCTTTTAGGCAATAGTGAAGTTCTAGTTTCCCAGAGGCTCAACCGGAAGGAGAAGTACCATGGCGGCACCTGTCGTTACCATGCAGCAATTGCTTGAAGCTGGGGCCCATTTCGGCCACCAAACACACCGTTGGAACCCGCGTATGAAGCCGTATATCTTCGGCGCGCGCAATGGCATCCACATTCTCGATCTGTCGCAATCCGTGCCATTGTTCGCACGTGCGCTCGATTTCGTCGCTCAGAGCGTTTCATCGGGCGGCAAGGTATTGTTCGTTGGCACGAAGCGTCAGGCGCAAGGCCCAATCGCTGATGCAGCCCGCGCATCAGGTCAGCATTTCGTCAACCACCGCTGGCTGGGCGGCATGCTCACCAACTGGAAGACCATTTCAAACTCGATCAAGAAGCTTAAAACTCTTGAAGAGCAGCTTTCGGGCGATACGCACGGGTTCACGAAGAAGGAAATTCTTCAAATGACCCGCGAGCGCGACAAGCTCGAATTGAGCCTTGGCGGTATCCGCGACATGGGCGGCATCCCCGACGTCATGTTCGTGATTGACGCGAACAAAGAAGAGCTCGCAATCAAGGAAGCCAATGTTTTGGGTATCCCCGTGATCGCGATCCTCGATTCCAACGTATCGCCTGACGGCATTGCATTCCCCGTTCCTGCAAATGATGACGCTGCGCGCGCCATCCGTTTGTATTGCGACGCTGTTGCCACTGCGGCAACCAAGGGCAATGTAAACGCTAAGGTTGCCAAGGGCGTTGACCTTGGCGCGGAAGTTGAGCCCGCGGCTGAACCCGCATTGGTTGAAGAAGCAGCGCCTGCTGCTGAAGCAGCACCAGCCGAAGCGCCTGCCGCAGAAGCGTAATAATTTTCTGTCATTCCCGCGCAAGCGGGAATCGATGGTCTGACAGGTCTGCGTTAGCTGGCCGGTCGCGCCATGGACCCCCGATAAAGTCGGGGGTGACATTGTTTAAAGCGATGAGGGGTTTTAGCCGCTCGCAAACCACATTCGAAAGGACAAATTTATGTCTGCAATTACTGCTTCAGCCGTCAAGGAATTGCGTGAGCTTTCCGGCGCTGGCATGATGGACGCCAAAAAGGCGCTTGAAGAAACCAATGGCGATATCGAAGCGGCAGTTGACTTGCTGCGTGCCAAGGGCCTTGCAACTGCTGCCAAGAAATCGAGCCGCACTGCGGCCGAAGGTCTGGTCGGCGTTGCTGTAGAAGGCACAAAGGGCACGGCTATCGAAGTTAACAGCCAGACTGACTTCGTCGCCAAGAATGAACAGTTCCAGGAATTCGTTGCTGCCGTTAGCCAAGTTGCCCTTGGTTTGGCTGCTAACGAAGCCGAGGCTGTTTTGGCTGCGCCTTATGGTGACGGCGAAACGGTTCAGGATCGTCTGACCAACAATATCGCAACCATTGGTGAAAACCAGGTTATCCGCCGCGTGAAGTCGCTTTCGGTCAGCAATGGTCGTGTGGTTTCTTATGTGCACAACGCAGCGGCACCCGGCATGGGCGGCATTGGCGTTTTAGTGGCGCTTGAAAGCGAAGCGGACGCCGCGACGCTGGATGGTCTTGGTAAGCAATTGGCGATGCACATTGCTGCTGCATTCCCGCTGTCGCTGGACGAAACCGGCCTTGATGCCGAAACGCTTGAGCGTGAACGTGGCATTGCCCGTGAGAAGGCATCGGAAAGCGGCAAGCCTGCTGATATTGTCGAAAAGATGGTTGAAGGCGCGGTAAAGAAATTTGCCAAGGAAAATGCTTTGTTGAGCCAGCCATTTGTTATGGACGGCAAAACACCAATTTCTGACGTTGTGGCGGCCGCTGGTAAAGAAGCTGGCAAGCCCATCGTGCTGAAGGACTATGTTCGCTTCCAGCTTGGTGAAGGCATTGAAAAGGAAGTGTCCGACTTTGCAGCTGAAGTAGCTGCTGCGGTCGGCGCATAAAAACAAAAAGTGCCGTTCGCACCCCGACTAAGCGGGATGCGCGCGGAGTTTATGTGCCGCTATTAAATTACGGCATAAGCACTTGGCGATGTGGCGCGCGGCTCCTATAGCTGGGCGCCATTATCGTATCAGGGTGAGGGACATTATGGGCGCGCACGGCTATCGTCGCATTCTGCTGAAATTATCAGGCGAAGTGCTTATGGGCGACCAAGCCTATGGTATTGACCCAGACACGGTCGCTCGTGTGGCCGAAGAGGTAAAGGCGGCGCAGGATACTGGTCTGCAACTCTGCCTGGTTATCGGTGGAGGTAATATCTTCCGTGGGATGTCCGGCGCGGCGAAGGGCATGGATCGCGCGCAAGCTGACTATATGGGCATGCTCGCTACCGTCATGAACGCGCTGGCGATGCAGAATGCGCTGGAACAGCTTGGCGTGCCGACCCGTGTCCAATCCGCTATTGAGATGGATAAGGTTTGTGAGCCGGTCATTCGCCGCCGTGCGGAACGGCATTTGGAAAAGGGACGCATCGTCATTTTTGCCGCCGGCGTTGGTGCGCCATTCTTCACAACCGATAGCGGCGCTGCCTTGCGCGCGGCCGAAATGCAATGCGACGCCTTGTTTAAAGGAACGTCTGTCGATGGTGTTTATGATGCGGATCCCAAAAAGGTTCCAACGGCAAAGCGTTATGAAACATTAAGTTATGATCGTGTCTTGGCAGATAATCTGAAAGTTATGGATGCCAGCGCGGTATCTTTATGTCGTGACAACAACATTCCAATCGTGGTCTTCTCGATCCGCGAGCAGGGCAATATATTGAAAGTGCTCGACGGAAGCGGCACTTCAACTGTGGTAACAAGCGAAGGAAACTGATCCATGCCGCAATATGATAAAACCGATGTAGAGCGCCGTATGAAGGGCGCTGTCGAATCATTCAAAAGCGATCTTTCGGGTTTAAGAACGGGTCGCGCCAATGTGACCTTGCTCGATCCCGTGGTGGTGGAAGTGTACGGATCACACATGCCGTTGAGCCAAGTTGCGACCGTCAGCGCGCCAGAGCCGCGTTTGCTCTCGGTGCAAGTATGGGACCGGTCAAATGTGACACCGGTCGAAAAGGCGATTCGTTCGGCTGGCTTAGGCTTAAACCCGATTACCGATGGCCAAACGCTGCGTCTGCCTATTCCTGACCTGACCGAAGAGCGCCGCAAAGAACTGGCAAAGCTTGCTGGCCAATATGCGGAAAAGGCAAAAATTGCGATCCGTAATGTGCGCCGTGATGCCAATGACGGGCTGAAGACCGATGAAAACAAAAAGGAAATTAGCGAAGACGATCGCAAGCGTTTGGAAACTGAAGTCCAGAAAATGACCGATGAAATGATTAAGGCGGTCGACGACGCAGCAGCGCACAAGGAAAAGGAAATCCTGAGCCAGTGATTTTGGCCAATCCTGTAACTGCATCGGGTTTATGTAACTGATGGCTGACGCTGAGGCACAAGAGCGCATTGCAGCCGGAACGGGCAAAATGCCGCGCCATGTTGCTATTATCATGGATGGTAATGGCCGTTGGGCGAAAAAGCGCATGTTGCCGCGTGCAATGGGGCATAAGCGGGGTGTCGAGACTGTCCGGAACATTGTCCGTGCGGCGGGTGAGCTCGGGCTGAACACGTTAAGCCTGTACGCCTTCTCTAGTGAGAATTGGAAACGGCCTGAGGATGAAATCAGTGACCTTATGGGCCTGATGCGCGATTTTATCAAATCTGATCTTGATGAATTCGCCTCTAACGATGTGCGGCTTAAAATTATTGGGAATTATAGAGCATTAGCGCCAGATATTGTCGAAATGCTCGACGAATCTATTGCACGGACATCAAAAAACAGCCGTACGACATTGGCGGTTGCGCTGAACTATGGATCACAAGACGAAATGGTCCGGGCGGCCCGTGCTGCTGCTGCACAAGGTGAGATTAGTGCCTTAAGCATCGAAGCTAATCTAGACACGGCTGGGCTGCCGCCTCTGGATTTACTCATCCGGACGTCAGGCGAACAACGGCTGTCCAATTTCATGCTGTGGCAGGCGGCTTATGCCGAATTTTGGTTTACGGACACCTTGTGGCCGGATTTCAACAAAGACGAGCTCGCGGCGGCTCTTAACGAATTTGCGCGGCGTGAACGGCGCTATGGTGGCCGATGAACGATAAGGTCGCACCGCCGCTGAAGCCGCGCTCGGACTTGGGCATACGAACATTGTCGAGCGTCGTTATGATGTCGGTTGCTATACTTGCGATCTGGTTGGGCGGCTATGCCTTTATGGGGCTTGTTATCGCGATAGGCCTCGGCATTTTTTATGAATTTACGAAATTGGTACTTGGGTTCGCGCAAAGCGTTTCAGCGCGGATATTGTGGCTACTGGGCGGCCTGAGCTATGTCGGTCTGGCGTGCCTTACTTTGATGCTGTTCAGCGCGCCTTTCTTTGGCATGACGCCCGCAATCATGTTGATTGCTGGTGTTATTGGTACTGACGTCGGTGCCTATTTCGCTGGGCGCAGCATAGGCGGCCCCAAAATCGCACCACGTATCAGTCCGTCTAAAACATGGTCTGGCCTTTTTGGCGGTATGATTGGTGCGGGCCTTATGATGGTAGCTATTCAGGCGGCTATCTACGCCTCGCTCGGCGGTCATGCCGGCGATGGCGACGTCTATCTCGCCTATGACTGGTTCCGCCTCTTGCTAACAGGTGCCGCACTTGCGGTGATCGCGCAAATGGGCGACTTTTTCGAAAGCTGGATGAAGCGGCGGGCTGGGGTAAAAGATTCCGGTCGATTGATACCTGGCCATGGCGGGTTATTTGACCGCACGGATGGCCTTATCGCGGTCGCTTTTGCCGCCGGTGTCGTAATGGTTTTTCAAAGTGTGACGGCGAGCTGATCCGGTGACCCGCAGCGTTTCCATCTTTGGCGCAACAGGTTCGGTCGGGTTATCGACGCTCGATCTCATTCGCCAGCACCGTAGCCAATATCGCGTTGTCGCGCTAACGGCGAACGGCAATGCCGCGGCCATAGCCCAATTGGCACGCGAGTTTGATGCCGAACTGGCGGTTGTTGCCGATAAGGCTGCTTATGCCGAACTCAAGGATGCATTGGCAGGGACAGGCATAGAAGCCGCAGCCGGCGCAGGCGCGCTTGTGGAAGCCGCCAGACGCAATGCCGACTGGACCATGGCGTCCATAGTAGGCTGCGCTGGATTGCCCTCTACGATGGCTGCAATCGAGGCTGGGAAGACCGTAGCCTTAGCCAACAAAGAGGCATTGGTATCCGCAGGCGCATTGATGATGGCTGCGGTGCATCATTCGGGGGCAACGCTTTTGCCTGTCGATAGTGAACATAATGCGATATTCCAGTGCCTATCGGGCGGTAAATTTGACCAAGTGCGCAAGATTACCCTGACCGCGAGCGGCGGGCCCTTTCGTTCTTTCTCGCGTGAGGAAATGCGCGGTGTGACGCCAGCGCAGGCCGTGGCGCATCCAAATTGGGACATGGGTGCAAAGATCAGCATCGATTCCGCGACTATGATGAACAAAGGCCTCGAACTGATTGAGGCTTATCATTTGTTTCCAGTGGGCTTGGATAAAATCGATATTCTCGTCCATCCACAATCGGTCATTCATTCGATGGTCGAATATGTCGATTGTTCAACTTTGGCACAGCTTGGCTCGCCAGATATGCGCATTCCCATTGCCAGTGCGCTGGCATGGCCAGAGCGCATAGCGACAACGTGCAAGCCGTTGGATTTGGCGACCATTGGGCAGTTGACGTTTGAGCAGCCGGATATCGTACGCTTCCCAGCCTTGCGGCTTGCCCGTGCGGCTATTGCGGAGGGCGGAGCAAAGCCGGCCATTTTGAACGCCGCCAATGAAGTTGCCGTGGCGGCGTTTTTGGCTGGCCAAATCGGTTTTCTCGATATTGCCGCACTCGTCGAAGCTACGTTGATGGCTTATGTTCCAGAGGCGCCTACAAATTTGGAAAATCTGTTCAGCATAGATGCAGCTGCGCGACAATATGCCCGTGCCGAATTGGAGAAATTTTTACGTGACTATTGAAACACCCCATATCCTTTTAACGTTAGTCGCGTTTTTGTTGCTGATCGGCTCACTTGTCGTGGTGCATGAGCTTGGCCATTATGCCGTGGGCCGATGGTTCGGCGTGAAGGCTGAAAAATTCTCAATCGGCTTTGGCCCGCAAATTTGGGGCAGGGTTGATAAGCGCGGTACTTTGTGGCGCATTGGCCTCTTACCTTTGGGTGGCTTTGTCCAATTTGCAGGCGACATGAACCCTGCGAGCCAAGCCGACGAAAGCTGGAAGCAGCTACCTGAACAGGAACGCAACCAAACGTTCCAGTCGAAAACCTTGTGGCAACGTGCGTTGATTGTTTTTGCTGGGCCAGCGGTGAATTTCATATTGGCCATCTTGATCGCGATGGGTTTTCTGTTGGCATTTGGGAAATCGGTGACACCACCAGTGGTTTCTGTCGTTCAGCAGAATAGCTCTGCTGCGGTTGCTGGGTTGCAAGTAGGTGACCGTATCCTGACATTGAATGATCGGAATGTCGAAACATTCGAAGCAATGGCCAATGAAGTGATCATGATTCCTGGCGAAAAAATCGTTATGGAAATCGAACGTGATGGTGCGCGCATAACAAAGGTCGCTACGGTAGCTGAGGTTATAGAGGCTGATCGGTTCGGTAACGAATATCGTATTGGTCGGCTCGGTATCGGTGCGGGTAAAATGGAAGTTCGCGAAGTTGGTCTGCTTGAGGCTCCATGGGCTGCGGTTGAACAAACAGGTAATATTTTGCGCCAACAAGTCATTGGCCTTGGTCAGATTATTTCCGGCCGCCGACCTATTTCCGAACTTGGCGGTCCTTTGAAAATTGCAAAAGTATCCGGCGAGGCCATGAGCCTTGGCATTTTAACCTTCATTAGTCTGGCTGCGTTGATCTCAATTAACTTAGGGTTCATCAATCTCCTGCCAATCCCGATGCTCGATGGAGGGCATTTGCTGCTCTACGCGGTGGAAGCGGTGCGTAGACGTCCAGCGACGCCAAAAGTGCAGGAGTGGGCTTTTCGTGCAGGATTTGCGATGCTTGCGGCATTTATGATTATGGTGACATTCAACGACCTTGCGTCTTTCGGTCTTTTCGGAAGCGGTTGAGGGCATTGCATACTTGATTGCGCGCGCTGCATGGGGCAGGGACGCAAAACTATTTTTGCGGCAATATACCAACGCTCGATAGGGGCGGACATCAGATCGGATGACAATGAAAAGTAGACCTTGCGGTAACTTCAAAAGCTTTGGCATATATTTGATGGGCTCGACGGCGCTTGCCGCGACGGGTACCATGACGCCTGCTTTTGCGCAGACCGCGCCGGCGAAGCCAGCTGTTCAGCCTGAGGTAGCCGCACCCGTTGAAACCATTCAATCTATTACTGTCGCCGGTACGCAACGACTCGAGGCGGATACTGTTCGGTCGTATATCCGCTTACGCACGGGGCAGCCATGGACGCAGGTCGCTGCAGACCAAGCGTTGAAGGACCTTTATGCGACGGAATTGTTCGCGGATGTTGCTGTTCGCAATAACGCCGGCGCTGTTGTTATTGAGGTGCGCGAAAACCCAGTTGTGAACCGTATCATTCTTGAAGGCAATAAGCGCATCAAGAATGACAAAATTGAACCAGAAATCAAACTTGCACCGCGTCAAATTTATTCGCGTTCTAAAGTACGCGCTGACGTTGCGCGCATCGTTGAATTATACAAGCGCCAAGGGCGCTTTGCCGCGGTCGTTGAACCAAAGCTGGTTCAACTTGACCAGAACCGCGTGGACATTGTTTTCGAAGTTACCGAAGGGCCAAAGTCTAAGGTTCAGCAGATCAACATCATCGGCAATGAAAAGTTTTCCGATGGCCAGTTGCGCGGCGAGATGGTTACGAAGCAAGCTCGTTTTTATCGATTTTTCAGCTCCGGCACCAGCTATGATCCCGATCGCTTGGCATTCGACCAACAAAAGTTGCGTCAATTCTACCTGACACAAGGCTATGCAGATTTTCGCGTTGTTTCCGCTGTCGCTGAGCTGACACCAGATAAGCAGGACTTCATTATCACTTATGTGGTGGAAGAAGGTGACCGCTACAAATTTGGCGACGTCAAGGTTGAGAGCCAAATTCGGGATTTTGATTCAGAGCGTCTGACGACGACTTTGCGCATGAAAAAAGGCGACTGGTATGACGCCAAGATGGTCGAAGACACGGTTGAAAGCCTGTCGGAAACTGCTGGCCTGTTCGGTTATGCCTTTGCTGACGTTAACCCTGATTTCCAACGGAACAAAGATGCCCTGACAATGGGCATTACATTCAACGTGGCAGAATCTCCGCGCGTTTTTGTGGAGCGGATCGACATTAACGGCAATACGCTGACTCAAGATAAGGTCGTTCGTCGCGAATTCCGCCTGAACGAAGGCGATGCGTTTAACAGCATTCAGGTAAAGCGGACAGCCGAACGCATTAAGTCGTTGGGATATTTCCAAGAAGACCTCGAAGTTGAGCAGGAACAGGGCAGTGGCCCCGATCGCATCATTCTGAGCACCAATGTGGAAGAAAAAGCGACAGGCGAATTGTCCTTGTCGGCTGGATTTTCATCAATCGAAAATTTCATTTTTCAAGGTTCAATCAAGCAGCGAAATTTCCGTGGCCTTGGTCAGGAATTGCGGACGAATATTTCTTATTCATCTTATTCCAAATCGGCGGAAATTGGATTTACCGAGCCATATTTGTTTGATCGTTCCATTGCCATATCAGGCGATATTTTCCGTCGCGATTTGAACAGCTTCAATTTCTTTAATAATCAACGCAACACGACATATCAGCAAGCCACAACAGGTATGCAGGTGCGCGTTGGAGTGCCGGTTAATGAATTTATTTATTTTCAGGCGCGCTACGGGTTGAGCCAAGATGATATTTCACTTGATGAAAACACCTTCTTCTCTGACCCGGATGGTGTAGGCCCGCTTCTACCATCGTGCGACCCAATCATTGCAGGGCGTTTTCTGTGCGATGCAATTGGTAAGCGTGTGACGTCCTCCCTTGGGTACACATTGCTTTATGATGATCGCGACAACCGCATTCGCCCAACACGCGGCCAAAGCTTCGGGATAAGCCAAGACTTTGCGGGGCTCGGCGGTGACGTCAAATATGTTAAAACACGTATTAACGCTGACAAATTTTGGAAACCATTCGGTAATTTTGTTTTCGGCTTGTCGCTGGAAGGTGGGTATATCCATCCATTAGAAGATCGTGGTTTGACATCGGAGGGTATAGACGATGTTCGCCTAACCGACCGTTTCTATCTGGGGGAGCCGCAAATGCGCGGGTTCGACATTCGTGGCATCGGTCCACGTGTGCAGCGCGTGTTCTTTGAGAGCCAGATTGTAAACGGCGTGGCTGTAAATGCGCCGCTGACCGATCGCAATCAGATACAGGACGACTCCATCGGCGGCCGCTTCTATTATCTTGGCCGTGCCGAACTTCAAATTCCGTTGGGCAGCGGCGCAAAAGAGTTGGGCTTGCGGCCTTCCATGTTCGTCGATGTCGGCTCTGTGTTTGATGTGACACGACCTATTTTGCAGACCGTGCCGCAGCGTGAAGTGCTGTCGAATGGTGCTCAAGGTGCGCCATTATACTATTTCGTGGATAGCGCCGGTACGCTTCAAACATCCACCACGGCTACGAATGCGGATGGCTCTACCCGGGTTGCCGCGCTGCGTTTTGAAGAACGCTTTTTTGGCGACAGTTGGAAGCCTCGCTTATCGGTTGGTTTTGGCGTTAACTGGAATTCACCATTTGGTCCGTTCAGGATTGATATTGCCCGCGCTCTGCTCAAGCAGGAGGGGGATGACACAAAATTATTTACATTCAACGTAGGAACGCAATTCTAATGAATATTCGTAAAAATATGATCATCGCAGCCTTTTTGTCGGCTGCTGCCATTTCTGTACCCGCCTCTGCGCAAGTTGCAGGTATCGCAACTTCTGACACGGCTGTTGCGATAACCCGTTCTAAGGCTCTTGGTAGTGCCTATCAGCAAATCGGCGCACAATTCGCCACCGTTGCGCAGCAATTGCAAGCCAAGCGGGTCGAGATTAACAATCTGAATGCGCAGCTTGATATCAACAAAGATAAGGAGCTGACGCAGGCCGAACTGGACGTTGCTATTAAGGCGAATAGCCCCTTGTTGAAGCAGCTCGACGCAAAGCAGAAGGAAATGAATACGCTTCAAGATCCTATCGTGCTTGCACAGCTTTATGCCGTTGAGCAGATTGCGTTGAAATTTGACGCTGCACAGCAAGCCGTCATTACTGCCAAGAAAATCAATGTTATCCTTGCGCCGGATGCATTTGTCTGGGCACCAGAAGCGGTTGATGTGACCGCTGCGATTACGGCTGAATTGGACAAGACGGTCCCATCGGTAATGATAACCCCGCCAGCTGGTTGGCGCCCGTCGCGCCAGATTGGCGCCTTGTATCAGCAGATACAGCAACTGATTAGTGCCGCAACGCAGCAGGCCCAAGCGGCTGCCGCTACGCAGGCGCGTCCTGCTGCAGCACCAGCAGCACAGCCTGAAAGCCGCTAAATTTTATGTCTGAGGGCGATTTCAGCAACTATGATGTACGCCGGGTTATGGCGGTGCTTCCGCACCGCTACCCCATGCTTTTGGTCGACCGCGTAGAAGAGCTTGTCGTTGACGAGCGTATATGTGCGGTCAAGGCCGTAACCATGAATGAAGGGTTTTTTCAGGGGCATTTTCCTGGACGGCCAATCATGCCAGGTGTTTTGATTGTTGAGGCTCTGGCCCAAGCGGCTGGGGTGTTGGCGATGGAAAGCCTTGGACTGATTGGCTCGGGCAAACTTGTGTATTTTATGTCAATCGACAATGCCAAGTTCCGCGCACCGGTGGAGCCGGGATGCCTAATGCATTTGCATGTTGAATTTGTGCAGAAACGTGCGCGCGTTTGCAAATTTGCCGGACGCGCCATGGTTGGTGACCAAATCGCTGCTGAGGCTGAGTTTATGGCGATGATTGCGGAACCACCTGCCTGATCGATAGTATCATCATCTATAACTTGGTTCAGGCTCATGCGTTACAATTCAGTGTTAGAAGTAACCAAGGGCGATGATCGTAATGCCAAGCAACATGATATTTCCATGTTGCTATCTCATGCGCCCCCCGCTATGCGCGGCGCTTCCGAATTTAGGGTTGCCGGTCGGAAACCGGTGACTGAACAAAGGATTTATGTATGAAAGCCGACATTCACCCCGATTATCACATGATCAAGGTGCAGATGACCGATGGCACTGTCTTCGAAACGCGCTCTACTTGGGGCAAGGAAGGCGACACGCTTGCTCTGGATATTGATCCGACATCGCACCCAGCATGGACCGGCGGTTCGGGCCGTATGCTTGACACTGGTGGCCGCGTAGCCCAGTTTAACAAGCGTTTTGGTGGCCTCAGCCTCAAAAAGTAAAATTTTCATTGTGCCGGGCTAAGGCTCGGCACAGTATATATTTAAGGTCTAAAGTTAGACCGAAAATGGGATCGCGCCTGCCTCAGTGGCGCTATGGCGACCGTAGCTCAGTTGGTTAGAGCGCTGGTTTGTGGTACCAGAGGTCGGGGGTTCAAGACCCCTCGGTCGCCCCATTTCTCCCACGTGAAAATCTGTGTGACTTTTGCCTTGCGTAATATTATTACGCATTATCGCAATATGATTCCGGTCACCTGAGGGCCAATTTTCACACAAGGAAATATATCATGTCCGCCATATGGGACCTGCCTGACTTTGACTCGCACGAGGCAGTGCACGTCTTTGACGATCGCGCGACAGGATTAAGGGCCGTTATCGCGGTGCATTCTACCCATTTGGGGCCAGCAGCTGGCGGAACCCGTTTCTGGCATTATGACGATTCCCAAGCGGCAATTACGGACGCGCTGCGCCTGTCGCGTGGGATGAGCTACAAAAACGCGATGGCAGGGCTATCTGCCGGCGGCGGCAAAGCGGTAATTCTCGCGAACCCTGCGCGCACCAAAAAACAGGACATGCTCGATGCCTTTGCGCGGGCAGTGGACTCGCTTGGCGGCCAGTACATAACGGCGCAGGATGTGGGCATGTCTGAAGCGGACATGGTTTCTTTGTCGAAGGTCACGCCGCATGTGGCTGGCCTACCCGGACAGGGCGGCGATCCTGGGCCTTATACAGCGCGTGGTGTATATCTGGGTGTTCAGGCGGCCGCTAAGCAGGCGCTTGGCGCCGACAATATGTCGGGTGTGCATGTCGCTATTCAGGGCGTTGGCAGTGTCGGCGGTGGTCTGGCGCGTTATTTGGCCGATCAAGGTGCAAAGCTGACATTGGCGGATGTCGACGCGCAACGTGCCGCGGACTTGGCTGCCGAACTTGGCGGCACGAGCGCTGCAGCAGACGACATCATGCATGTTGAAGCAGATATCTTCAGTCCATGCGCTTTAGGGGCCATCCTTACGGCAGAGAGCGTGACTGCGTTGAAAGTGCGTGCCGTCGCCGGCGGTGCCAACAACCAGTTGGCGACAGGCCCAGAGGGACGGATGCTTGCGGATCGTGGCATTCTCTATGCGCCAGATTATGTTATCAACGCAGGTGGCATCATCAATGTTTTACGCCACATTGAAAATGCGGATGATGCAGAAATCAATCGCCGGATTGATGCCATTCCGGCGCGCCTTTTCGACATTTGGTCCGAAAGTGATTCGACGGGTTTTACGCCAGCCGAAGTTGCCGACAATATGGCACAAAAGCTTATTGGCAGATGATCGCAAATCCATTGGCGTACCGCTTTTGCAGTGCTAAGGGCCCTGCCTAATCATGCATCGCTTTGCCAATCCTGCCCGATTCTTGCGTATTGCAAAGCCGCTGACACCGGCTTTATTCTGGGCAGGACTGCTGCTCACACTCATGGCATGCATATGGGGCTTGTTTTTTACCCCGACTGAACGCTTGATGGGCGATACCGTCAAAATCATTTTTGTGCATGTCCCCGCTGCGTGGCTCGGTATGGGGGGATGGACAGGCATTGCGATGGCCAGCATCGTACAATTGGTATGGCGGCACCCGTTAGCGGGCGTTGCGGCCCGTGCCATCGCGGTTCCCGGCGCGACCTTTGCGGCGATTTGCCTAATCACAGGTTCGATCTGGGGAAGGCCAACATGGGGAACTTGGTGGGTCTGGGATGGTCGATTGACGTCTATGCTTGTGCTCTTCTTCTTGTATCTTGGTTATATTGCACTTTCTAACGCCTCAAGCGAGAAGGGCGACACGAGCCGCGTGGCGGCTGTTTTTGGCGTCATTGGCGCGGTCAACATCCCGATTATTAACCGTTCGGTTGTCTGGTGGGAAAGCCAACATCAAAAGGCGAGCATTACTTTGGGCGGATCGTCCATTGACAGCTCTTATTTGGTACCTTTGTTCGTTGCCGTTGCGGGTTTCAGCCTTTTGTTCGCGGCGCTTGTCCTGATGCGTATGCGCGCAGCACTGGCGGAGATGCGGATTGAAGCACGGATGCGTCGGATGGCGCAAGGCTGATGCCGCACGCACCTTTCATCATCGCGTCATTTGCCGTCACGGGCGTATTTATGACTTGGTTAATCGTTTCCAGCTATATCGATATGCGCCGTGCGGAAGCTTCTGCAGACGCGACTAGGGATCGGTCATGAAGCCAAAGCATCAGCGTTTGTTATTGGCTCTGATTGCCTTAGTGGCATTGGTGGGGGCGGGACTAATTGCGGCTTCCGCTCTGCGCGAAGAGGCATCCTATTTCTACACGCCGACAACCTTGGCTGCCGCGAATGTAGAACCCGGAAAGGCTATAAGGCTTGGCGGGATGGTGCAAAAGGGCTCGATTATGCGTGGCGCCGACGGCGTGTCCATTACGTTCATCGTGCAGGACCAAGAACGCAGTCAAAAGGTTGCGTATCGCGGCATTACGCCTGATTTGTTCGTTGAAGGTTCGGGAGTCGTTGCCGATGGCCGCCTTCGCGCTGATCGCGTGTTCGTTGCCGAAAGCTTGCTGGCGAAACATGACGAAAATTACGTCCCCAAAGAACTCGCCGATATCGATATGAATGTGGCGGAACATACCAAGGATACGCTTTCGCAATGAAGTGGCTGGCACAATGAAGGCTTTGACATGATCGCAGAAGCAGGATTGGCCGCCCTTTGGCTTGCGGCGGCAATGGCATTGCTACAATTTGTTGGCGGCCTGACATTGCTTCGCGGAGTCGGGCAGTTGGTACCGCTTATTAAGCCAGCAGCTTATGTTCAGGGTGCCCTGTGCGCCATTTCCTTTTCCGCTTTGATGTGGTTGTTTTATGTGACCGATTTGTCGGTTCTGTTGGTCGCAAGCAACAGCCACATCGACAAGCCGATGATCTTTAAGCTGGCTGGCACTTGGGGCAATCACGAAGGATCCATGCTGTTGTGGGTTTCAGTCCTGTCGGTATCTGGCGCTGCAATCGCCTTGTTGGAAAAACGGATTGAAGCGAAGACTTTATATGCGACGCTCGCAGTGCAAGGTTTCATTGCGCTCGGTTTTTTTGCGTTCCTGCTATTTGCATCAAATCCCTTTGAACGGCTTGTACCATCGCCTTTGGAAGGCGCAGGGCTTAACCCGTTACTTCAGGACGTTGGTCTCGCCTTTCATCCACCGACATTGTATTTTGGCTATGTGGGCCTTTCCATCGCATTTTCCTTTGCAGTTGGCGCATTACTGACAAATCAAGTCGGGCCAGCATTTGCGCGGGCTATGCGACCATGGGTTTTGGCCGCTTGGATTTTCCTGACCATCGGCATCGCGGCGGGCAGTTACTGGGCTTATTATGAACTGGGCTGGGGTGGTTGGTGGTTTTGGGACCCCGTTGAAAATGCGTCGTTGATGCCATGGCTCGCGGCTACCGCCTTGCTGCATTCGGTCAGCGTGTTGGCCACCCGTAATGCGTTACGGGCCTGGACAATCATGCTGGCTTTGGTCGCTTTTGCCATGTCTATGGCCGGCACATTCCTTGTGCGGTCAGGCATATTGACCAGCGTTCATGCTTTTGCCGTTGATCCTGAGCGCGGTGCGTTCATTCTGGCGCTCATGCTGATGTATACCAGCATTGCTTTCGTCATTTTTGCACTCCGCATCGGCACTGTGAAGCAAGGCGAACCCTTTCAATTGGTTAGCCGAGAAGGCGGTATCGTCGCGAACAACATTTTCCTCAGCGTCATCTTGGCGATCGTTCTGATCGGCACGCTTTACCCGCTCGCGGCGGAGGCGATGGGGGACAAGATTTCAGTTGGCCCACCATATTTTAACAAAGCGACAGTGCCCATCATGCTGTTGCTGATGCTTGCCTTGCTGATTGGCCCCATGTTGCGGTGGCGGCGGGACGCATTGATGCGGATCAAATATTGGCTGTTCGGTGCCGGAGCGATTCTGTTGTGCGGCGGATTGGCCGCTTGGAAGATGGCGCCAGATACAGGCTTATTCCCGCTGTTTGGTATCGCTTTGTCCGTGGCGCTTGCGGTGGCGGCTTGGCTGCCGCTGCGGGGGCGCAAATTGCTGCGCACGCCTTTGCCCATTTTTGGTATGGTCATTGCCCATTTTGGAATAGCCGTCAGCGTCTTTGGTATGGCGGCCGAATCTGGCTTTTCTAGAGAAACACTTACGGCACTGGCGCCTGGTGAAAGCGCTGAGGTGTCGGGCTGGAAAGTTACGCTTGATGACGTAAATCCAGTTGTTGGTGATAATTGGGTCGCGGTCGAGGGCGAAATGGTCGCTGTTAAAAATGGCGATAAGTTTGAGCTGCGTCCACAGTCCCGGCAGTTCTTTAAGCCCGAAATGCAGACCAGCGAAGCCGCATTGCTGACGCGCTGGAATGGGCAATTATATGCCGTAATTGCGCAACCGGATCAGGAAGGCGATGGCCGTTGGCAAGTTCGATTGTGGTGGAAGCCATTTGTAACGTTCATCTGGTTTGGCGGGGCTTTGATCGCGCTTGGCGGCACGATATCGTTGTTTGGACGCATGTTCCGGCGTGCCAAGAAACCTGCCATCAATAAGTGGGGACGCGCATGAACAGGCCTTGGCTTTTGTGGATACCACTTGCAGTTGTCGCCTTCATTGGCGGGCTTGCTATCTACGGCCTTGTAGTGCCCAAGGATGATCAAGTTCATTCGGCGATGATTGGTAGAAAATTGCCTGCATTTTCTCTGCCAGCTGCGACCGATGGCGTGCCCGCCTTGGCCAGCACCGATATGGCCGATGGCAAGCCACGTTTGCTAAATATTTTTGCAAGCTGGTGCCTGCCTTGTAAGGCGGAGGCACCGCATTTGGAGACGTTGAAGGCGGCCGGTTTAGAGATTGACGCAATCGCCATTCGCGATACGCCTCAGGATGTGGCTGCCTTTCTCGCAGAGTTCGGCAATCCATTCCGGCGCATTGGTTCAGACACCGAAATGGCGGTGCAGTTGAAGCTTGGATCATCCGGCGTTCCCGAAACCTATGTCATCGGCGGTGACGGCACGATATTGTTTCAGCATATTGGTGATATTCGGGCAGAACATGTGCCGATGCTGATTGAAAAAGTGAATGCCGCAAAATGAGAGCGTTTGTGCCCATTTTGCTTATGCTTGCAGTGCCCGTGTTTGCACAAGGCAGTGGCCCCACGCCTGCGCTGGCTAATCGGCAACTCGATGACCCTGTAAAGGAAGCAGACGCGATGCGCTTAATGCACAGCCTGCGCTGTATTCAGTGCCAGGGGCAATCTATTGCAGATAGCGATGCCGCCATGGCGGGGACGATGCGGGCCGAGGTGCGTCAACAAATTGCCGCTGGCCAGAAACCACAAGCTATTCGGAGCTGGATGATTGATCGCTATGGGGAATGGGTCAGTTTTGAACCGGATATGAGGGGCGCTGGACTTTTACTCTGGATCGCGCCTTTCTTGATATTCGTTGCCGCAATTTGGCTAGCCCGCGGACTGTTTCGGAGGCGCACATGAACGGTTGGCTTGCACTTGGGTTGCTATCGATCCTCAGCCTATCGATATTGGTATATTGCGTGCGCTCGTCAAAGGGGTTGTGGCAGGTTGCCGGCGCAGCGGTTCTTTTGGGAATGACCGGATATGCCATCCAGGGACGTCCATCATTACCAACCGCACCAGCAAAGCCTTTAGAGTCCAGTGCAACGGGCGCAACGCAGTTGGTGGAAATCCGTGCGGATATGGACGAGAGCTTTGGCAGTGCAAAGCGCTGGCTCGTGACGGCGGATTCTTTTGCTAAGCAAGGTGATTATTCTTTGTCGGCCTCTTATATCCAGTCAGGTTTGCGCACTGAACCGGAGAATGCCGATTTATGGTCTGCGCTCGGTTTGCAATTGATGTTGGCCAGTGAGGGCCAAATGTCGCCGCCTGCTCAATTGGCATTCGATAAAGCCAGCGCCATTCGGCCTAAATATCCGGCGCCTTATTATTTTACAGGGCTCGCGCGCTTGTTTGCCGGGGATATTGATGGGGCGATTGTGCTCTGGGAAAAAACCGTTTCATTGGCGACGCCGAATGCCAAATGGAAAACGCGGATTGAGTCGCAGCTACAGGTGGCAAAGGCCTTGCAAGCGCAAGCGGCACAGACAGAATCAACTTCGCCAACTAAATAATTGATTTATATTATTTTATATAGTTTTTGAGCACGGCATTGCTGTGTTGTGAAGGGCCGTGCTCCATGCTATTGCCCGCGCCCCAGTCACGAGGAAGGTGGCATTTGGGGCAAAAGCCGGGGAAACAATATGGTTGGACCGCAAGCAGACGATTTTGGTCATAGCGACCAAGATCACCATCATAGCCATGCCCCAAAAGGCTCGCTGCTGGCTTTATGCCTAGGCACAGTTGGCGTTGTCTTTGGCGATATCGGCACAAGTCCGATCTACGCGTTCCGTGAAACCTTTGCCGGGCACCATCCGATAACCCCCGATCCGATGCACATCAAAGGCGTATTGAGCCTTGTATTTTGGTCGATGATGATCGTGGTGACGTTCAAATATGTCTTCACCATCATGAAAGCAGACAACAAGGGCGAGGGCGGAAGCCTTGCCCTGCTGGCGCTGATTAACCGGCAGACAGCTGGTGCGAAATGGACGGCGCCTTTTGTGATGCTCGGGGTGTTTGCAACCGCACTGTTTTATGGCGATTCCATGATTACGCCAGCGATGTCGATCTTATCGGCGGCTGAAGGTCTGAAATATGTGAGCGAAGGCTTCAGCGCATGGATACTGCCGATATCGGTTGTGATTATCGGCG
This sequence comes from Pseudomonadota bacterium, assembly GCA_041175465.1. Taxonomy (GTDB): domain Bacteria; phylum Pseudomonadota; class Alphaproteobacteria; order Sphingomonadales; family Sphingomonadaceae; genus Sphingorhabdus_B. The sequence continues at coordinate 53,424 of JBEDEX010000002.1, forward strand.
CGTTATTTGCATTCCAGTCACGCGGGACAGCGAAAGTAGGGGCATGGTTTGGGCCTATCATGCTGGTCTATTTCGCGACTTTGGCGGGCTTGGGGCTAATGCATTTAACAAAGATGCCGTCGATTATATTCGACGTTTTGAACCCCATGAACGCGTTCTATTTTTTCTATATTGACGGTTTTCGTGCCTTTGTGGCGATGGGCACTGTTGTGCTTGCGGTAACGGGGGCGGAAGCACTGTACGCCGATATGGGGCATTTCGGGCGGCGTCCGATAAAGTTTAGTTGGCTGTTCTTTGTGCTCCCCGCGTTAATGCTGAATTATATGGGGCAGGGGGCAATGATATTGTCCATGACCCCTGAAGAAGCGCAGCTTGCCATTCGCGACCCGTTCTTCCTGATGGTGCCGGAACTTATCAGCACGCCGGTTATTTTTCTGACCATTATGGCGGCCATCATTGCCAGCCAAGCTGTCATTTCCGGCGCGTTTTCGTTGACGCAGCAGGCAATTCAGTTGGGCTTTATGCCCCGCCTCAGCATATTGCACACCAGTGAGAAGGCCGCTGGGCAGATCTACATTCCGGCGATTAACTGGGGCCTTGCGGTAATGGTCTTGTTGCTGGTTTTATTCTTCCAGTCATCATCCAATCTTGCCGCTGCTTATGGCATTGCGGTTACAGGCGCGATGTTCATCGATACCTGCCTGATTGCGGTTGTTCTGCTGTCGCTATGGAAATGGCCAAAGTGGAAAGCGTTACCTATCCTCGCTTTATTCTTCATCGTAGATTTTGCCTATTTGGGCGCCAATTTGTTGAAGGTACCGTCGGGCGGATGGGTGCCTTTGGTGATTGGCTTGATTATCTTCACATTATTGACGACCTGGTCGCGTGGCCGAGCTTTGATGCGCGAGCGCATGGCAGAAAGCACAATGCCCATGGAGATTTTCATAAAGTCTGCCGCAAACAGCGCGACCCGCGTGCAGGGAACGGCGATTTTTATGGCATCGGCGGCCAGTGGCGTGCCCTCTGCTCTGCTGCATAATATTAAACACAACCGTATTTTACACGAGCGCGTTATCATTCTGACGGTGCAGATCGAAGATGTGCCCTATGTCGTCAGTTCCGACCGCATAATCTGTAAAGATTTGGGCGAAGGTTTCTACCGCGTCAAAATGCGCTTTGGCTTTTTGGAAGAGACTAATGTGCCGGCAACGCTCGACCTGATCGATTTGTGCGGTCCCAAATTTGACATGATGCACACCAGCTTTTTCCTGTCGCGTCAGACATTGATTGCGTCCAAAATGCCCGGCATGGCGATCTGGCGGGAAAAGATATTTGCGTGGATGCTGCGCAATGCGGCTAATGCGATGGAGTTTTTCAAATTGCCAAGCAATCGCGTGGTCGAACTGGGCAGCCAGGTTGAAATTTGACGTGCCTTAGTTGCCAATTTGTGCGCGTTCCATTCTCGTAACAAAATAACCATAACGCATTTTAAGACTGGACGAATGTTGCTCGATATGGCTATTCCCGTTCTGTTATGAAATTGCGCAACGCCCTTTCGCTTCTCTTACTACGACTTACACGCCCTTAGGCGTGCCTGTTTTGCTGACCATGTTCGGCAACCCGCCTAAGGGCTCTACCACCGCCAAATTTAGCCCCTCAGTTGGGCGTTTCAGCGAAGTTGCCATATCATGATGCTTTCCGACCCATCGCGTAAATACCGACCTTTCCCTCAAGTAGATCTACCCGATCGCATTTGGCCGACGCGGACCATCGACCGTGCGCCGCGCTGGCTTTCCACCGACCTGCGTGATGGAAACCAAGCGCTTATTGACCCCATGGGGGCGGAAAAGAAGAAGCGCTTTTTCGACTTGTTGCTGAAAGTCGGCGTAAAAGAGATTGAAGTTGGCTTCCCAAGTTCGGGTGCCACTGATTTCGATTTTATCCGCGGGCTGGTCGACAGCGGCAGCATTCCGGATGACGTTACAATCCAAAGCCTGACGCAATCCCGGCGCGACCTGATTGAAAAAACGTTTGAGAGCATGGCCGGTGCGCCGCGTGCAATTGTGCATGTCTACAATGCTGTTAGCCCAGCGTGGCGTGACATTGTCTTCAACCTCGACAAAGCGGGCGTGAAGGCGATTGCTATTGAAGGGGCAAATATCCTGAAAGAGCAAGCGGCCAAATATCCGCAAACTGACTGGCATTTTGAATATAGCCCTGAAACATTCTCGACAGCTGAACTCGAATTCAGCCTTGAGGTGTGCGAAGCGGTAATGGACGTTCTGCAGCCCACGGCGTCAAAGCCACTCATTCTCAATCTGCCGGCCACGATTGAGGCAGCCATGCCCAACGTCTATGCCGATCAGATTGAATGGATGTGCCGCCACATCAGCGCACGCGACCATGTGGTTATCAGCCTACATCCGCACAATGACCGGGGCAGTGGCATTGCTGCCGCCGAACTGGGCTTGTTGGCAGGTGGTGACCGCATCGAAGGTTGCCTGTTCGGCAATGGTGAGCGCACCGGTAATGTCGATTTGGTGACGCTGGCGTTGAACATGTACACACAAGGCCTGAACCCCGGACTCGATTTTAGTGACATTGATGAGGTCATTCAGACCGTCGAATATTGCAACCAGTTGCCTGTTCACCCGCGGCATCCTTATGCTGGCGAATTGGTATTTACCGCCTTTTCAGGGTCGCATCAGGACGCGATTAAAAAGGGATTTGCGGCGCAGGAACGGCAGAATGACGAAATTTGGCGCGTGCCTTATCTACCCATTGATCCCGCCGATTTGGGGCGCAATTACGAAGCTGTCATCCGTGTGAATTCGCAAAGCGGTAAAGGCGGTGTGGCGTGGGTGATTGAGCAGGACCAAGGTTTGAAGTTGCCCAAACGGATGCAGGCGAATTTTTCGGCTACCGTGCAGGATTTGTCCGACACGACCGGACGCGAACTGACCAGCAGTGACATTTGGGAAGCGTTTGAAAAGCGGTACCATCTCAAGGGTGATGGTCGCTTCCGGCTCATCGATTTCCACGAGTCCCAAAGCCAGCGGCAAAAAGACGAGCGCATCTTTGCGGGCAATATCTGCATAGATGGCGTCGAACAAAGCGTTAGCGGACGAGGCAATGGCTTGATTTCCAGCCTTGCCAACGCTCTGCAAGACGCGCTGGGCGGTCCGCTGGACATTATCGACTATAGCGAGCACGCCATTGGCCATGGAACCGATGCCCGCGCCGCGGCTTATGTCGAATGCCGCGTTGGCGACGGACCTATTTTGTTTGGCGTCGGTATCAGTCAGGATGTAGCCACAGCGTCGGTCAGAGCGATCCTGAGCGCCGCCAACGGGGCTTAGACTATCCTAGGGGCCGCACGTATCGATTGGGCCATAGTGCCCGTCTGGCGGTCTTACCTTACGGAATAGCCTTTTAAAAAAGGTGGGTTTGACAGCCGCGACGCGCTGTGGCTAACCCGTATTCAACCAATATATTAACAAGGGATTCGACGCATGGCACTTCCGGCAATTTTCGATAATCTTCGGCTTCCAGTGATCGGCTCACCGCTGTTCATCGTGTCGGGACCGGAACTGGTCATCGCGCAGTGTAAGGCGGGTGTAGTTGGGTCGTTTCCGGCACTCAATGCGCGTCCTGCCAGCCAGTTGGACGAATGGCTGCATCAGATTACCGAAGAACTCGCGGCCCATAATCGCGATAACCCTGACCGCCCCGCAGCACCTTATGCGGTGAACCAGATTGTCCATAAGTCGAATAACCGACTGCAAGAGGACCTCGCGGTATGTGCCAAATGGCAGGTGCCGATTACCATTACCTCGCTCGGTGCGCAGGAAGAGCTCAACCAAGCTGTACATAGCTGGGGTGGAATTGCATTCCATGACGTCATCAACGACCGCTTCGCGCATAAGGCGATTGAGAAGGGCGCCGATGGCCTCATTCCCGTTGCTGCTGGTGCTGGTGGCCATGCAGGCGTCACGTCGCCTTTCGCGTTGATGCGCGAAATCCGTGAATGGTTTGACGGGCCAGTCGCTCTGTCTGGTTCTATCGCGCATGGTGCGTCGGTTCTCGCGGCGCAAGCCATGGGCGCAGACTTCGGTTATATCGGCAGCGCGTTCATCGCGACCAAGGAAGCGAACGCGGTAGATGGTTACAAAGACAACATCGTTGAGGCGAAGGCCGCCGACATTGTCTATTCTGACCTCTTTACGGGCGTCAGCGGAAACTATCTGCGTCAGTCGATTGAGCGGGCAGGGATGGACCCGAACAACCTACCAAAGGGCGATATTTCGACCATGAACTTCGGCTCTGGCGGCAATAGCGAAGCCAAAGCGTGGAAAGACATTTGGGGTTCAGGTCAAGGCATTGGCGCGATCAAAGAAGTCCAAACCGTGGCGCAATTTGTGGACCAGCTTGAGGCGGAATATCGCGCAGCGAAAGCCAGCCTTGATGCGCGTTATTTGGGGTAATAGCGCTTCGATAATTGAGCGCTCGGGCCATACCACCCGATCAAGTCGGGGGGTATGTTCTTGATGCCCTAAAGCTTTAGCCGGCCTTTTCAAACGCGACGCTGATGTCCAAAGTCACGTCATCCGAAATCATCGGAACGGCATAGCTAATGCCAAATGCGCTGCGCTTGATGACCGACGTTGCATGAAAGCCGACGGTGGCTTTCTTGTTGAACGGATTATTGCCGGCGCCTGAAAATGTGGCGTCCAGAACGACTGGCTTAGTGACACCGTTCAGCGTGAGGTCGCCCGTGATTTTGGCGGTTGTGCCCTTTGCAACGACGCTGGTTGAAACAAACTTGGCATCGGCTGGGGCAGGGCCGAAAAAGTCGGCCTTGCCGACGTCTTTGCCAGCGCGCAGCAAATGGCCCGTCAGGCCAGCACTGGCCGTCGTCACCTTGCCGACAGGAATAGTGATATCCACCTTGGCTGCATTCGGATTGGCCGGATCAAGTATCAGCGTTCCTGTCGCATCGCCAAAAATGCCGAAATAATCGTTGAAGCCAAAATGGCTTACGCGCCAGCCGATGAGTGTATGGCCGGGGTCGGTGTTGTAGGTTCCAGCAGTAACGCGGGCAACGTCCATCGTTCCGGGCATTTGCGGTGCGCTCTGCGCAATCAAGGGGACGGCAAATAAGAGAGGAATGGCACATAAAAGCTTACGCATAAGTCTGCTCCAGATAGCAAAAAGGGGAGGCATCAGTGTCGATGCCTCCCCCACATGAGTCAAGCTAGGAAAAAGCGATTAGTTCTTCGCCTGATCCACCAACTTATTCTTTGCAATCCAAGGCATCATCGCGCGCAGCTTTGCGCCGGTTGCTTCGATGGGGTGCGCCGCAGCGGCCTTGCGTGCGGCCTTCAACTCTGGCTGACCCGCGCGGTTGTCGAGCACGAAATTCTTGACGAAACGACCGGACTGGATGTCTGCAAGCACGCGCTTCATTTCCGCCTTGGTTTCGTCGGTGATGATGCGTGGACCCGTGGTGATGTCGCCATATTCTGCGGTATTTGAAATCGAATAGCGCATGTTGGCAATGCCACCTTCATAGAGAAGGTCTACAATCAACTTGGTTTCATGCAAGCATTCGAAATAGGCCATTTCTGGTGCATAGCCTGCTTCGGTCAATGTTTCGAAACCGGCTTGGATAAGGTGCGTGATACCGCCGCACAAAACGGCCTGCTCACCGAACAAATCAGTTTCGCACTCTTCACGGAAGTTGGTTTCGATAATGCCGCTGCGTCCGCCGCCTACGCCGCTTGCATACGCTAGAGCGATGTCATGGGCGTTGCCGCTGGAATTCTGCGCAACTGCGATCAAGCACGGCACGCCGCCACCCTTTTGATATTCGCTGCGAACAGTGTGGCCGGGGCCCTTTGGCGCGATCATAATCACGTCAATATCGGCGCGCGGTTCAATCAGGCCGAAATGGATGTTGAGGCCATGGGCAAAGGCTAAAGCCGCGCCGGGTTTCATGTTTGCATGCAGATCGTCGGCATAGATTGCGGCCTGATGCTCATCAGGTGCCAGCACCATGAGGATATCGGCCCAAGCAGCCGCGTCGGCATTGGCCAAAACTTTGAAACCAGCAGCTTCAGCCTTTTTGGCTGTTGCTGACCCAGCACGCAGGGCAATCGCGACATCTGCAACGCCGCTGTCGCGCAGATTTTGCGCATGGGCATGGCCTTGGCTACCATAGCCTACAATCGCGACCTTTTTGTCTTTGATAAGGCCCAAGTCGCAATCGGCGTCATAATATACTTTCATTCTTCCGTCCTTCTTCGTTGCCGTCACCCTGAACGTGTTTCAGAGTTTTACTTTCAACGGCGTATTTTCAAAATCCTGGAACGCAGCGCGTGTTGTTCAAGCGCGTTCAGGATGACGATATCGTAATTAACTGACCCCTGCACCCCGCATCAGGCCAACAATTCCGGTCCGGCCAACTTCGACCAGGCCAACTTCGCGCATCAACGTTACAAAAGTATCGATTTTGTCAGGGCCACCTGTAATTTCAAAAATGAAGCTGTTGACGGTGGCATCGATGACGCGTGCGCGGTAGATGTCGGCAAGGCGCATCGCCTCAACGCGTTGATCGCCCGTCCCGTTGACTTTGACCAAGGCAAGTTCCCGCTCCACATGGGGACCAGCCTCGGTGAGGTCCGTGACTTTGTGGACGGGAATGAGCCGTTCGCATTGCGCTATAATCTGGTCGATCACAGGCGGCGGGCCTTTGGTGACGATTGTTATCCGGCTGGTTGTATGATCTTCGCTGATATCGGCAACGGTAAGACTATCGATATTGTAACCGCGCGACGTGAACATGCCGGCGATGCGGGCCAGCGTGCCCGCTTCATTATCGACGGTGAGGGTTAGCACGTGCCGTTCGGTAAGTTCTTGCTTGATATGCATTATACGAGCGCCTTTGCTTCGTCATCCATAGTGCCCGATACTTGATCTGCATTCAGAATCATGTCTGTATGGGCTGCGCCTGATGGTATCATCGGGAAACAGTTTGACGTTTTATGCACACGGCAATCGAACATGACTGGCCCGTCATACGCCAACATTTCGGCGATGGCATCATCGAGCTTGGCAGGGTCATCGCAACGAATGCCTTTCCAACCATAAGCTTCGGCAAGCGCGACAAAATCGGGCAGGCTATCCGAATAGCTTTCGGAATAGCGGCTTTCATAGGTCAGTTCTTGCCACTGGCGGACCATCCCCATCCATTCATTGTTGAGGATGAAAACCTTTACCGGCAAACGATATTGCGATGCCGTTGCCATCTCTTGAATGTTCATCTGGATGGATGCTTCACCGGCGATGTCGATGACAAGCGCGTCTGGATTACCCAATTGCGCGCCGATTGCTGCAGGCAGGCCATAACCCATGGTGCCCAATCCGCCGCTGGTCAGCCATTTGTTTGGTGCATCAAAGTGAAAATGCTGTGCCGCCCACATTTGATGCTGGCCAACCTCAGTCGAGATAATTGGCGCTTTGTCCTTGGTGGCTTCGAACAGGCGTTCAATCGCATATTGCGGCATGATTTCCTGCGTGCTGCCGGGGTAACTTAGACAGTCAACAGCGCGCCATCCAGCGATGCGTGTCCACCAATCGTCCATCGGCTGTTTTTTGTATTTCCGGCCTTTCCAGACATCGATCATCTGGCGCATGGCCGTGCCAACATCCGCAACGATTGGCAGGTCAACGCGCACCGTCTTGTTCATCGAGCTACGGTCGATATCGACATGGATTTTTACGCTGCCGGGCGAAAATGCGTCCAAGCGACCCGTAACACGGTCGTCAAAGCGCGCGCCCAAGCAGACCATGACGTCGCATTGGTTCATGGCCATATTGGCTTCATATGTGCCGTGCATGCCGAGCATACCCAACCAAGCATCGCCGGAAGCGGGATAGGCGCCAAGGCCCATCAACGTTGATGTTACCGGCGCTCCAGTCAGCTCAGCCAATTCACGCAGCGCATCGCTGGCGGCAGGGCCCGAATTGATAATGCCGCCGCCGGTGTAGAAAATAGGTGCCTTGGCATTGGCAATCAATTCCACCGCGCGGTTGATGTCGGCATAGTCGGCCTCACCCGCATAAGTGAAGCGCGAACGGGCAGGGCGCTTCACATCGGTACTCGCCGTTGCGACCTGCACATTTTTGGGAATGTCGATGACAACCGGGCCGGGGCGTCCTTTAGTAGCGATGGAAAAAGCTTCCCGCACAATCGTTGCGAGTTCGGCGGGGTCCTTGACCAGATAATTATGCTTGGAACAATGGCGGGTAATTCCGACGGTATCGGCCTCTTGAAAGGCATCGGAACCGATCAAATTGGTCGCGACCTGACCGGTCAGGACGATCAACGGTATGGAATCCATAAATGCGTCCGCAATACCGGTAACGGCATTGGTGGCACCAGGGCCAGACGTGACCAGTACAACACCGGCCTTACCCGTTGCGCGGGCATAGCCCTCCGCCGCATGCGCAGCGCCAGCCTCATGCCGTACGAGAACATGTTTAATTTTTTTCTGCTGAAATAAAGCATCGTAAATGGGCAATACTGCGCCACCTGGATAACCGAATACGGTGTCCACGCCCTGTTCAACCAGGATATCAATCAAAATTTCTGCGCCGGATTTTTCGGGCACTGGACAGTCCTTATGTGTTAAGCAGCTTTCCTATGTTGCACTGCAATAGGGGAAGCAAGAGCGGGCTAGCTAATGATTAGAAAATGACTTGTCAAATACATTCATTGAAATATTATTTCAAAATTACTTAAATTTAAGTCATTTATTATTGAGGTTGCGCGCTGCCAATCCTCTGGGCCTTGATTGCGAAACCAGGTAAACTGCCGCTTTGCATATTGCCGCGTAGCAATCTGTCCGCGTTCAATCGCTTCGGTCCGCGATATTGTACCTTTAAGATATGCCGAAATTTCAGGCACGCCGATGGCGCGCATAACGGGTGCATCATGGGGCAAATTGCGGGCGAGCAAGGCCTCCACTTCACCAATTGCGCCTTGCTCCATCATCAATTCGAACCTTTTGTCGCAGCGGTCGTAAAGCCAATCGCGAGGAGGCAAGAGCAGCAAGGGACGCAAACGAATGTCCGCGGATATACCGCCAACCTTGGTAGCGCGCCATGCCAATATACTGCGCCCGGTGCTCTGCACGACCTCAAGAGCGCGAGTGATGCGGCTTACATCCGTTGGGGCTAAGGTTTCAGCAACGGGCGCGTCATATATTTGAAGCGCGGCAAAGGCCTGATCAACCGGCATCGCACGTATTGTCGCGCGCAATATAGGATCCACTTCTGGAATAGGAGCAATGCCGTCCAGCAAGGTACGGATATAAAGGCCGCTGCCACCTACCAATATCGGCGTATTGCCTGCCTTATGGGCCCGTGCAATGGCGTCCTTCGCATCTTTTGCCCAGCGCGCAGCAGAGCAGGGGGTGACGCCGTCGATATAGCCAAAAAGATGATGCGGTGCGCAGCTTTGTTCATCGGTGGTGGGCTGAGCGCTCAATATCGGCAAATCAGAATAAACTTGCGCGCTATCGGCGTTGATTATCTCGAAATTGCCGGATCGGGCCAGATGCAGCGCTAATGCCGTCTTGCCGCTTGCTGTCGGACCCGCAATAAGCGCGACCATATTTTGAGGATTCGATATGCCCATTTGCACTCTGATAGCAGCAGATAGTCTGGAAAGCGGCAACTTTTCCGAGGCAAAGGATAGATTGGCCGAAGCTAGCTGCATCCCAAAGGCTTTTGACTGGCTCGCAGAAGGCAAAGCCGCCGACATATTGTTTGAAGGCGACCTATCCGATGCGCGCTCGGCCCTCGCGGGTCTTGAGGATCGTTTTGATATAGCCATCCAGCATGAGGGAAACCGTCGCAAAATGTTGTTGGTGTCCGATATGGACAGCACCATGATTACGGTCGAATGCATTGACGAATTGGCGGACTATGCCGGTATTAAGCCAGAGATTGCCGCGATTACCGAGCGCGCAATGGACGGTGAGCTTGATTTTGCCGAGGCTTTAAAGGCGCGGGTCGCTTTGCTGGCGGGACTAGACGAAAATGTCATTGCGGAGTGCCTGCGCGAACGCGTGCAGCCAATGCCAGGGGCCGAGATCCTCTTGTGTACGATGACCGGATGGGGCGCGCATGCAGTTCTTGTATCAGGCGGATTTACGAGCTTTACAGGCCCTGTGGCTAATAGGTTGGGCTTTCATGAGGTGCATGCCAATGTTCTGGAAATTAAAGATGGGCGGCTGACCGGCGCACTGGCTGCCGATATCGTCGATGCGTCTACTAAGCAGGCAGTCCTGCAATCTGCCGCGGAAATGCGTGGGATCGATTTGGCTACTACGCTAGCTGTTGGTGATGGCGCGAATGACTTGCCCATGATTGCCGCTGCGGTGTCCGGCGGGGGCCTTGGTGTGGGCTATCATCCGCGTCCGCAATTGGCGCAAGCCGCGAATTTTTCCGTGCGGCACAATGATCTGACGGCGTTGTTATTTGCCCAAGGCGTTAAGCCCAGCGAATGGGCGGAGTGAATATAGGAAACAAATTGAGCGCCGCTCGGTTGATGTTATGTTGCATGCGACCACCCAGATTCAGGAGAAGAATATGCTTAAGTTTCTGCCGATTTTTATCATTCCGATCCTCGCCAGCTGCTCGACCCTGCAATCTACAAAAGTAAATGAAGCATCCGAAGTCATCACGGCGGATCTTGCCCGTGCCGATGGCAGCTGGGTCGGCGTTGCAGCCATATCGCAGCGGCGCGATGGTGTGTTTTTGAAGCTGTCAGCGCAAGCGCCGGCTGCTGGGACATATGGCATGCATCTACATGCTGTTGGCAAATGCCAAGCACCCGATTTTACCAGCGCGGGGCCGCACTGGAACCCCGATATGAAGCAGCATGGTCACGACAACCCCATGGGCGCGCATGATGGCGATTTGCCCAATGTGAATGCGGGCGCTGATATGAAAATAACGCTGGAGTATAAATTGAAGGATATAACGCTATCAGGACCCAACGGTTTGTTGGATGCCGATGGCGGTGCTATCGTCATTCACGAGAAAGCCGATGATTATAGGACCGATCCAAGCGGCAACAGCGGCAAGCGGATTATCTGCGGCGTATTTAAAAACGGCAATAGGAACTAAGTTTAAACCTTATCAGCGTATAAAAGACATCCTGGGGCCACGCGCTCCAGGATCACGCTGATGTCATCTTTCGCAAAGGCAAAGCAGCCTTGGCTGCGGCCAATTTTGCCTTGGTCCTGAATGAGCGACTGGTTCACATACCAAGCAGGGTGAATGACAATCGCGCGTGCCTCGGCTTGGTCATTTTGCGGATCAAGGCCAATTAGCCGACGAGATTCGCCATATTGACCGATATACGTATCCCCAACAAGGTAACTACCAGCGGACGTCGCCTCAGACCCATGCACGTTGGAAAAATGTTGCACCCAACCGCTATGGCTTGGATCTGAACCCTTGCCATGGGCGACGAGGAACATGTCGGATTTTCCACTGCGCAGATCGACAATGTAAAAGCGCGGGTCGCGCGATGGCTTCGAATAGTCAGCTATGGCAAGCAGATCATGGTTGCGTATGCGCGCCTTATGCCCCGCCAAAGCGGCTTTTGCGCGTTCAAGCAATAATGGCGATGGGCCGCCCGTTTCGGCGCCCGTGCCCGGCCGAAAGACGATGTCAGCTGCCTTTGACGGAACTGTAAGCAAGCTTGCGCCTAAAACCGCCGAATGGATGAATTGCCTGCGTCCTATGTTCATGAGAATAAGATAGGAGGCAACTCTGTCGATAAATAGAGCCCAAAAGGCATTTGAGCGCAAAAGCAGGACGTTTAAACGCATCATGTCGGAACTTAGGGGGCGCAGGCTAATTATATACGACTGCGGGAAAATTGACGTCGAATTTTCATATATATGATGATATGCCCATTGAGATGCTGTTTTGTGCAGCACAATATCGGATAGTTAGGGCAATTTCATGGGTTTCGGCGCGGGTATCCGCATATTGCAGGGCATAATCGCGCTTTTGTTGATGCCTGCCATGCCGGCCTTGGCTAGAACACAAATATTGGAACAGGCGCCGCCTGCATCTGTCGAGCAAGGGCCTTTGTCTGAAGCGGCGCCAGTGCCGGCACCTACAGTTACGTCACCCGTTGCTCCGCCGCCTGCGGCAAATCCACCTGCCGCAAAACCCCCGATTGCAAGCTCCGTGTCAAAGCCTCGCGCAAAAGGGCCCGTTGATGCGCTGAAGCCTGGAGAGTTTCGCTGGGCAAAGCAGGACGTATACACAGGGCCGATGAAAATCGTCATCGTGCTGGATATTCAGCGCATTTATGTGTTTCAGAACGATAAGTTGATTGGCTTCAGTACCATTTCGTCGGGGAAAAAGGGCAAAGAGACGCCCACGGGCATTTTCAACATTTTGCAGAAAAATGTCGACCATAAATCAAATCTATACAGTAATGCGCCGATGCCATTTATGCAGCGCCTGACGTGGGATGGGATTGCCATTCATGGCGGTTATTTGCCGGGATATCCCGCGTCGCATGGGTGTATCCGCTTGCCCCTTAGCTTTGCCAAGACGTTGTTTGGTGTAACGCAAATGGGTCAGGAGGTCGTCGTTCTTCAAGATACGTCAACGCCTGTTAAGCGGCCAGCGCCGCAACCGGCCACAGAAGCTGCGCCGGGAGAAGTCGATGGGACCGCTGAGCCTGCGCCGTCTTCGCCAGTTACCGCACCAATGCCGGTAGACTCATCGTCGCCTGAGCCGTCCCTTTAACCTGCTATATTCCTACTGTAGCCGTAACTTCCCCAATTGACGTTTACGCTAACGTAAACTAGTGACGTTAGGGCAACCAAGAGGGAAGGCGCTATGGAATCTGTAACGCGCGACGAAAGGCGGGCCGATGCGACTATCGACACGCCTGACGCATATAATCGGGATTCGTTCACGATATCCGACCTGTCAGTCGAATTTGAGGTAACGGCGCGGGCATTGCGCTTTTATGAGGATCAAGGCCTGATTTCGCCGGAACGTATGGGTTTGGCGCGTATTTATTCAAAGCGCGACCGAGCGCGCTTGGCGTGGATATTGCGGGCAAAACGCGTTGGTTTCAGTCTCGCGGAAATCCGCGAGATGATTGATCTGTATGACCTGAATGACGGTCGGAATATTCAGCGCCGCGTGACCATTGAAAAATGTCGCGATCGTATCAATCTCTTGAAGTCTCAGCGCGACGACATTGAAAGCGCGATTAAAGAGCTGACCGAATTTGTTTCAACGGTGGAACAGGTCGAAGCCGCAGAAAAATCTGCCGCGGCGTAACGCCCTATTCACTGCTATCTAAAGGACCGAAAATGCCAAGCTATACCGCCCCCGTTCGCGACACGCAGTTCATCCTTAACGAAGTTTTGGGTGTTGAGCGCTACGCCAATCTGCCCGGATTTGAAAATGCCAGCGCGGACATGATTGATGCGATCCTGACGGAAGGCGCTAAATTTGTGGAAAATGTGCTTTTCCCTTTGAACCAGGTTGGTGATCTGCAGGGTTGCACGCGCCATGAGGATGGTAGCGTGACCACGCCCGAGGGCTTCAAAGAAGCCTATAAGCTTTATTGTGAAGGTGGCTGGGGCACATTGTCGAGCCCCGTGGAGTTTGGCGGGCAGGGCATGCCGCACATCGTATCCATGGCCTTTGAAGAGCTTATGGCAAGTTCCAACATGGCGTTCGCTATGTATCCAGGTTTGACGCAGGGCGCGGTATCCGCGATTTTGGTTAAGGGCAGCGATGAACAGAAGGCCAAATATGCCCCGAACATGATTTCGGGCAAATGGGGCGGGACAATGAACCTGACCGAGCCACATTGTGGAACCGACCTTGGCCTTATTCGGACCAAGGCAGAACCCAATGCAGATGGCAGCTATGCGATTTCCGGGACCAAGATTTTCATCTCGTCGGGTGAGCATGACCTGACCGAAAATATTATTCATTTGGTACTCGCAAAAACACCCGGTGCACCGGACAGCGTAAAAGGCATATCATTGTTCATCGTGCCGAAATTCCTTGTGAATAACGACGGATCACTTGGCGCACGCAATGCTTTGTCTTGTGGTTCGATTGAACATAAAATGGGCATTCACGGCAATGCCACCTGCGTCATGAATTATGACGGCGCGACTGGCTATTTGGTGGGCGAAGAAAATAAAGGTCTCGCGGCGATGTTTATCATGATGAACATCGCGCGGCTTGGCGTCGGGCAGCAGGGCTTAGGCATTGCCGAAGTCGCTTACCAAAATGCGGTGCATTATGCGCAAGACCGCCGTCAGGGCCGCGCACTGACTGGGCCACAGGATTTGGAGCAAAAGGCCGACACTTTGTTCGTCCATCCCGATGTGCGCCGTATGTTGATGGATGCAAAGGCGTTTACTGAGGGTATGCGTGCCTTGTGCCTATGGGGCGCATTACAGGCCGATTTACTGCATCATGCGCAAACTGAGGAAGAGCGGCAGACTGCCGATGACCTGCTGTCCTTGCTGACGCCTGTCATCAAGGGCTATGGCACGGACAAGGGCTATGAAGTCGCAACCAATGCGCAGCAAGTCTATGGCGGCCATGGCTACATCGCCGAATGGGGCATGGAGCAATATGTTCGCGATGCTCGTATCGCGATGATCTATGAAGGCACAAACGGCGTGCAAGCCATGGATCTCGTCGGCCGGAAGCTCGCGCAAAATGGTGGTCGCGCTATTCAGGCGCTTTTCAAAATTGTGGACGAAGAATGCGCCGCTGCCAAGGATGGGCCGCTGGCGGATCTGGCTGGTCGTCTGGAGAAGGCCAATGGCGATTTGAAGGCGTCGACCATGTGGTTCATGCAAAATGCTATGGCCAATCCGAACAATATCGGCGCAGGCGCGCATCACTACATGCACATCATGGGCATTGTCGCGCTTGGCCTGCAATGGCTACGTATGGCGCAAAGCGCACAGAAGGCGTTGGATTCAGGCACAGGAAACGCATCATTCTACCAAAGCAAACTGGTGACGGCGCGTTATTTTGCAGAGCGTCACATGCCCGATTGCGGCGCGCTTCGTCGCAAGATTGAAGCCGGCAGTGAGGCAATCATGGCACTTACGCCGGAAATGTTCGCAGCAGCCTAAACACTCACTGCATCGTCAGAAAACAAAATGCCGGGAACATGGGTCCCGGCATTTTTCGTGTATGCACAGTTTGGCTTATTCAACCGGTAAGAAATCCGGAACCGACAGATAGCGTTCACCAGTATCATAATTGAAACCAAGCACGCGGGTACCTGCGGGTAGTTCGGGAATTTTCTGCGCAATTGCAGCAAGCGTTGCGCCCGATGAAATACCGACCAGCATACCCTCTTCGCGTGCAGCGCGGCGGGCGTGCTCCTTAGCATTTTCCGGATCAACCTGAATAACACCGTCTAGCAAAGCGGTGTGTAAATTGTCTGGAATGAAGCCCGCGCCAATCCCTTGGATGGCGTGTGGACCCGGTTGGCCGCCGCTAATGACAGGCGATAATGTTGGTTCAACCGCAAATACTTTCAGATTTGGCCAAGCCTTTTTCAAAACTTCAGCGCAACCTGTGATATGCCCACCTGTGCCAACACCAGTGATCATCACATCAATAGGGGTGTCGGCAAAATCTTCTAATATCTCCAGCGCCGTTGTGCGCACATGGACATTGATATTGGCCGGATTTTCAAATTGCTGGGGCATCCATGAATTTGCGGTTTGCGATACCAATTCTAACGCGCGTTCAATCGCGCCCTTCATGCCCTTTTCGCGCGGTGTCAGGTCAAAGGTGGCGCCATAAGCGAGCATCAAGCGGCGACGCTCCAGCGACATGGATTCAGGCATGACGAGGATAAGCTTATAGCCCTTGACCGCCGCCACCATGGCGAGGCCGACGCCGGTGTTGCCCGAGGTTGGTTCAATGATTGTGCCGCCGGGTTTAAGGCTGCCGTCTTTTTCGGCCGCTTCTATCATAGCCAAGGCAATGCGGTCCTTAATCGACCCACCGGGGTTTGACCGTTCCGATTTAATCCAGACCTCTGCATTCGGGAACATACGTCCCATGCGAATATGCGGACTGTTACCAATGGTTTCGAGGATAGATTGCGCCTTCATGTACTTTTTCCTCTATATTGTGGTTCAAATGTGCGGGCGTTTTTAAGCTCGGGGAATAATCCCGCCCAAATTGCTGTAACGAATATGGCACCAGCGCCCCCAAATACAACTGCGCCAACGGGGCCAAGGGCGGCAGCGGCAACACCGGACTGCAATTCACCCAGTTCGTTGGAGGCAGAAATGGCGAGGCCCGAAACGGAACTTACCCGTCCGCGCATCTCGTCCGGGGTGTTGAGCTGCACAAGCGATGAGCGCACATAAACGGATAGCATGTCCGATGCGCCGAGCACGACCAGCATAACCAAAGCCACCGCCATTCCGGCGCCCATGTTCAGGAAACCAATGCGCGCGTCGCCGAAGACATGCGTGCCGATTTCATGGCTTAGGCCGAAACCTATTGTCGCAATCCCAAACACCACGACGGCCCATAGCATTTTTGCGCCGACATTGTGACGCAGTGGTCGGAAGGTAAGCATGAGCGCCACGACTGAGGCGCCGATAGCAGGTGCCGCGCGCAACTGCCCAAGACCATCGGGACCAACCATCAATATGTCGCGCGCATAGACCGGCAGCATGGCCGTTGCCCCAGCGAGCAACACCGCAAACAGGTCAAGCGTTATGGCACCTAATAAGAATCGTTCCGACCAAGTGTAACGCATACCATCGACCATTTGGCGGATGGGGTGGATTTTCCTTTCCATCGGCGGCGGATAGACAGGCCGCACGAAACTTAGGCTGATTGTCGCCATCAACATAAGGCCGGCCGAAGCGAAATATGGTAGTGATGGATTGGCTGCAAACATTAGGCCACCTGCCGCGGGGCCAATGACCGAACCGATTTGCCAAGCAATGGAGCTTAACGCAATCGCGCGGGGCAGGGAACTGGGGGGCACAATGTTGGGTGCAATCGCCGACATGGACGGCCCAACAAATACGCGTGCGACACCGTGCAAAGCTGCAAACAGGAAAAGGAGTGGGAGCGTCAGTCCGTCCACATAAGTGAACCAACCCAAAGCAAGCGCCACCATCATGTCGATGTTATTGGCGAGCCGCGCCACCGTTCGCCGTTCCCAGCGATCTGCCGCCCATCCCGCCACCGGCGTCAGCAGCGCTAGGGGAACAAACTGCACTAGCCCCAACAGGCCCAGTTGCAACGACGCCTCGCGAATGGACATGCCATAATCGCTGCGTGCGATGTCATAAGCCTGATAGCCGATAACAACGACCATCCCCATAGTGGCAAGCACAGCCATAAAGCGCGCCATCCAATAAAAGCGGAAGTCAGCGATCTTTAACGGATGAATTTCAGCGGAAATATCAGTCATATTCTGTGGGCCTATCGGCTTGCACAAGCAAGTGCAAGACAGGGGCGTTTATTTGACGACGAAGCTACGTATTGTATGCAGGGCAGATTATCCTGCGTCTTCTGGTGCGCCATGATAATCATTGATCGTTTCGAATATTGTTGTCAGCGCGGCGCGTTCGTCTGGCGATATTTCCGGACGCCAGATTTCAAATAGCAAAATGACGCGCGTTTTGTCGCTTTTGTTCCATGCCTCATGCTCAAAACTGTCATCGAAAATCAACGCTTCGCCCTCACGCCAGCTGCGCGTTTCATTGCCGACGCGAATGGCACAATCCTGCGGGACGATTAACGGAATGTGGCAGATGAGGCGGGTATTCAGCAGGCCATGATGCGGCTGAATATGCGTATCTGGTTTCAGTAAGGACCATAATGCAATCGGCGATCTTTGGTCGATCAGTGGCATAGGCGCATGTTGTAATGCTTGCATAGTCGCGGGGCAGCGCGCTGCATTTTCGGCGACTATTTCCCCGTTACGCCAAAAATAAAAAGCGCCCCATTTAGGATCGTTAATCAGCGGATTGGCTGCACGCGGCCGGTCGCTATTTGCCTCCACATAGGGCGCGAAGTCTTGACCATCGGCCAACACCGTGCGCAATTCCGCTTGCATTTCCGGCACGGCCTGCTCGATTTCTGTAAGCCACTGAAATTCGCTGCGTTCGTAAAATTGTCGTTGCGGCAAGCCTGGGAAATAAAAGCTGGAAGGCTGCTGAAGGTAAAGCTGTTTACGGCCAAGCAACAAATCGACGGCGGTTCCGACCCTGCCGTCGCGGCTAAAGCCGGCCTGCTTAAGGCCCTCAACCAAATGCTGTTCGAACTTGATATGCACCTGTTCCACAAAATCACGCGCGCGGTGGAGCATCGGGTGAAGCGCAGCTGGCACGTTGGGAATACCCGCAGCTTGATTGAGGGCAGCTTGAAAGAAGGATTTTGCTGCGCGGTCATCGCCCAATCGTGCCTTCAATTCACCAGACAGCATCAATGCCGGCAGGCTGCGCGGCTCAATATCAAGCTGGCGCTGTAACGCAGCCTCCTCGGCGGACACATCGCCTATCAGGTTGCAAGCCTGCGCCAAAAGCAGCCAAGGCATTTCACTTTCCGGAAGCTCCGCAAGCAGGCGTTGCGCCATGACGCCATCGCGCCGCTGAACCGCCGCTCTGGCGTCAGTGATGATATTGGAAGTCTCCGCGCTCATGCTTTACCTTAACCGCAATGAACGCGTCTTTACCAGCCCCATCATGGCGTCCCTCACGCTGGCGATTCAGCTTATGCTTACAAAGCTGTCCATAACGCGCTTGCGGCCGGCCTGTTCAAAATCGATCTCCAGCTTGTTGCCTTCAATCAACACAATCGCGCCATAGCCGAATTTTTCATGAAAAACGCGCAGGCCAATGCTGAGATCGCTTCGGCCCTTGTTACCCAGGCTGACGGCGCTGCGCGTGTTTTCCGCTATGCGCTGCGGGCGCGGGTTGAAACCGCCAGAGGTTGCCGCGCGTTGCCAACCTGGGCCACGCGCGTTGCTGCGGCCTTGATTGGCGGCGGCCAGATGCGCGAATGGGTCGGTCTGCTCGCTCCAGTTGGCACGCCATAAGGATGCGCCGCCTGTCATGGTCTGTTCGGCCTCGATATGGTCGAGCGGCAATTCTTCAATGAAACGGCTGGGAATGCTGCTGGTCCATTGGCCATAAATCCGGCGATTTGCGGCATGGATGATGGTGCATTTGCGCTTGGCGCGTGTAATCGCAACATAAGCTAGGCGGCGTTCTTCTTCCAAGGAGGCAAGGCCACCTTCGTCAAGCGCGCGTTGCGACGGAAAAATGCCTTCTTCCCACCCGACCAAGAAGACATTGTCATATTCAAGCCCCTTGGCGGCATGGATGGTCATAATCGTGACGCTTGCGCCTGTGTCGCCGCGGTCATTGTCCATGACCAAACTCACATGCTCCAGAAACTCGCCCAACGTTTCATATTCTTCCATCGCGCGGGCAAGTTCGCTCAAGTTTTCAAGGCGGCCCGAAGCCTCCGTACTGCGTTCGGCCTGTAAGACGGCGGTATAGCCGCTTTCGTCCAATATCAGCCGTGTCAAATTGGCAGGCGACATCGTCGCAGCCTCGTCACGCCAGCGGGCAATGTCGACCACCAAGTCTGCAAGGGATTTGCGTGCTTTACCCGTTAGTTCGTCGGTACCGACCAGACGTGCGGCGGCCACGGACAAAGGGGTCCTTTCTGCGCGCGCCACAATATGAATTTTTTCGACAGCCTTGTCGCCTATGCCGCGTTTTGGCACGTTGACGATCCGTTCAAAGGCAAGGTCGTCGGCAGGCTGATTGACGATGCGCAAATAGGCAATGGCATCGCGAATTTCGGCACGTTCGTAGAAACGAAAACCACCGACTATCCGATAGTTAACGCCGATTTGTATGAAGCGATCTTCAAATTCACGCGTCTGGTGCTGGGCGCGCACGAGTATCGCAATACTGTCTAAGCTTTCGCCCTTATACTGGATTGCTTCAATTTCCTCACCGACGCGGCGGGCCTCTTCAGGGCCATCCCAAACGCCAATAATCCAGACCTTTTCGCCGTCGTCCAACTCGGTCCATAACGTCTTGCCAAGGCGTGTGCTATTGGCATCAATCAGGCCCGATGCAGCGGCAAGAATATGCGGCGTGCTGCGGTAATTTTGTTCCAGCTTGATCGTCTTTGCGCCTGGGAAATCCTTTTCAAAGCGCAGGATGTTTGCAACTTCGGCCCCGCGCCATGAATAGATGCTTTGGTCATCATCACCGACGCAGCAGATATTCTTGCGTTTCTGCGCCAGCAAGCGCAGCCAAAGATACTGGACAGCGTTTGTATCCTGATATTCGTCGACGAGAATATATTTGAACTGCGCTTGATATTTTTCGAGGATGTCTCGGTTGTTTTTCAGCAGGTTCAGGCCATGCAACAACAAGTCGCCAAAGTCGCAGGCGTTCAACGCCAGCAGCCGCGCCTGATACAGCGCATACATATGCTTACCTTTACCGTTGGCAAAAGCTTCATTGTCGGCGGCATCTAAATCCGCAGGCGACTTGCCCGCATTTTTCCATTTGTCGAGTAAGCTCGCAAGCCCGCGCGCAGGAAAGCGCTTCTCGTCCAAATCTTCAGACTGAATGAGTTGTTTCAACAGCCGAAGCTGATCATCGGTATCGATAATCGTAAAGTTGCTTTGCAAGCCAATGACTTCGGCGTGACGACGCAGCAGTTTTGCGCCAATGCTATGGAAAGTGCCAAGCCATGGCATCCCCTCCACCGCGGCCCCAACCATCGCGCCAACGCGCTCGCGCATTTCGCGCGCCGCCTTGTTGGTGAAAGTGACGGCAAGGATTTCGGACGGCCATGCTTGGCGCATATATAATATCTGCGCCATACGGGCGGTCAGCGCAGCCGTTTTACCCGTCCCTGCGCCCGCCAGCAGAAGCACAGGTCCCTCGGTCGTCAGCACGGCTTCACGCTGCGGTGGGTTTAACCCACGCAACCAAGGCGGTTCCGTTTGCGACGGATCGGACTGGACCTGAATTTCTGACATATGCGAACAGCTAGGGAACAACGCGCCGAACCGCAAGCGCTGTTCGGTCCTATAGTGGAACTATAATAGGGCGAAAAGTGAGTGCGTGGCTAAAGCGCCGCGGGCCGCAATAATGTAAGTTTTGCTTTGCCGACATTACGGACCGTGTCGATCGTGAAGCCCTTCACCTCGACATCTTCCTTGATGCTCGTTTCAACGCTAATCCACGCGGAAGGCGCGAACCAACCAAAGCGACCCAGCTTATCCAGCGCGACTGAACCCGCGCCACTCAAATAAGGTGGATCCATTAAGACGATATCTGCCGGCTTTATTGCGGTACCGAGCGACAGTACTGAGGATTTCCGCACATCGCTTTGGTCTTTAGCGCCCAGCTTATGGATGTTCGTGGTAAGTGCATCGAGTGCGAGCGCATCCTGCTCGACGAAGGTGCAATGCGCTGCGCCGCGTGACAAAGCCTCAAGCCCAAGCGCGCCAGACCCCGCAAATAGGTCAAGCACACGCAAATCTTCAAACGATCCCAGCCGACTTGTCAGCATGGAGAATAATGTCTCACGCGTGCGGTCTGCCGTCGGGCGGGTTGTGTCGCCTTTCGGCGCAACAAGCGGCCGCGAGCGCCACTGGCCGGAAATGATACGCATTATTTCAACGTCTTTCGAAATTCGATGAGGTCCACACGGCGCACTTCGCCGACGGTGCCGGGCGCGAGTTCACCCAGAACGAACGGGCCATAACGGGTGCGAATGAGTCGGCTGACTTCAAGACCCAAATGTTCCAATACGCGGCGGACTTCGCGGTTTTTACCTTCCGTTAGCGTCATTTCTACCCAGCCATTGCGGCCCGTTCGGCGTTCCAGATTGGCATCGATTTTACCAT
Organism: Pseudomonadota bacterium; assembly: GCA_041175465.1. Taxonomy (GTDB): domain Bacteria; phylum Pseudomonadota; class Alphaproteobacteria; order Sphingomonadales; family Sphingomonadaceae; genus Sphingorhabdus_B. The sequence goes on from JBEDEX010000002.1 coordinate 75,442, forward strand.
ATTTCACGCCATCAATCTCGATACCGTGAATGAGTTCTTCCAGCTGTTCCTGACTGACATCACCAAAGCAACGCGCGCGATAGGTGCGCTCAACTCCGGTCGACGGCAATTCCATCTGGCGTTTGAATTCGCCATCATTGGTCAGCAACAACAAGCCTTCGGTGTTGAGATCGAGCCGCCCAATGGGCATCAGGCGCGGTAGATCCTTTGGAAGGACGTCGTATATTGTCTTGCGTCCGCTAAAGTCACGTTCAGCGGTCAGGCAGCCTTCGGGTTTGTGGAACATAAACAATTGGGTTGGGGCTGGTTGCCCCACGGCCTTACCATCCACAGCAACACCACGCAGCGACTTCAATAGGGTTGCAGGCGTTTCAACCTTTTCATTGTTCAGCGTGACTCGGCCATCAGCAATCATGCGTTCGATTTCGCGGCGCGACGCAACACCCGCGCGCGCGAGCAGCTTTGCGATGCGCTCTTCACCATCCTTACGTTCCAAAGCGCCCTTGCTAGGGCCGGCATTTGGGTTGGGTTTACGCGACGGTTTGCTGTCCCAACGCAGACGCGGTGGCTTGGTTGGACGGGCAGGTGCTTTTGACGGAGGTTTAACCATATCCGCGCCTTTGACGCATATTGCTTTAAAAGTCACTGGCCATTCAGGAAAATGGCGTTAGTCATCGTCGCAATTATGTTGGAGGGGTCCAAATGTCGGTCGATTTGCTGCGTTTTATTATTTTTGCGGGTATTTTGTTCGCTCTGCCATTGATCGCACTGACCGTTCCCGCTTTCCGGCCATATTTACGCAAAAACCCCGTCATTACCTTTCTGCTGGGCATTTCGAGCGGCTTTCCGCTGACGTTACTTGTCGCGACAATGACATTTTGGTTGGCAAAGGTCGGCATTGATACCGCGACCATCGGCTTTGCTGTGGCTTTGGGTATTCCATACACGCTCAAATTCCTCTGGGCGCCGTTGGTCGACAAGCTGCATTTGCCTATTTTGACTAAGTTGTTCGGCCAACGCCGCAGCTGGTTGTTCTTTGTGCAGGCCTTGCTTTTCGTGTCGATATGGCAATTGGGCGCGAGCAATCCGCAGCCCGGTAACATGGGGCTATTTGCGGTTTGGGCATTGATCACGGCATTTTTGTCAGCAACGCAAGACATCGTCATTGACGCCTACCGTATCGAAATATTGGAAGAGGAAGAATTTGCGCACGGCACGGCGACAAACCAGTTTGGCTATCGCACGGGCAATTTGATTGCGGGTGCAGGGACCATCTATTTTGCTTCGCAAGAGGGGTTAGGGCTCGGATGGTCGACGGCGTATGGCTTGACTGCATTTTGCATCATTCCGGCAATCATTGGCGCGTTATGGGCAGGACCGGGCAAGTTTGTTGATCGTTTCGCCCATGTCGAGGGTATGAAGCCGAAACAGTGGTTGACAGAAGCTGTAATCAATCCGTTCCGTGAGTTTTTAACGCGGCATGGGGCATTCCTCATCCTTGGCTTTGTGCTTGTCTATAAGGTAGGCGATGCCATGGGGCAGGCGATGTTAAGCCCGATGATTGTCGACCTGGGCTTTTCCGACCTCGATTATATTTCGGCCAATAAATTATGGGGCTTCGGCGCGTTGATTGTGGGGTCGGCCTTGGGGGCACCTTTCATCTTGTGGCTGGGTATGGGCCGCGCTTTGCTCATTTCGGGCCTGCTGATGATGTTTTCCAACGTCATGTTCATGGTCTTGGCGGCTACGGGCAATAGTTATTGGATGATGGTTGCGGCCATTTGCACCGAGAATTTAACGAGCGGTATAGGCCTAACCGTTTTCGCGACTTATTTGTCGGGCCTGTCGAGCATCGCTTACACCGCGACGCAATTTGCGTTGCTGTCGTCTTTTGCGGGCGTTGGTCGGACGTTTATGGCGGGGCCAGCGGGTATTGTCGCAGAAAATGTAGGTTGGGTCGGCTTTTGGGGCTTTACCGTGGTCGCCGCGATACCGGGCATGATCTTGCTTTGGGTATTGTGGAGCAAAGGCTATGTCGTTCAAAGCATCCATCAGGTTGCAGCTGTCGATGAAAAGGCTTTGAAGGACCCGGTCGGGCCAATGCGTATCTTTGGTTTCTTGCTGGTCGTCGCTGGCCTCATAGGGCTGCTCCTTTCGCAACCTTTAGAGTTCGCAAATGATATCACATTGTCGTTTGCAGCATTGCTGGTAGCAGGCGGATTACTTGCTTGGAAAGGGCAGTCGAAGCGGGTGCCTCAGTCCGGCACCTGATCGTTCAGGCGCAACACTTCACCCGCCAAATATAGCGATCCGCAGATGAGGACATTGGCTGGCGCTTGCTGCCCGGCCACGCGCTTCAGCGCAGCGACGATGTCGTCTGCTGGCTGTGCGTTAGTGATGTGCAGTTCGGAAAGCGCCACGTCGCAAAGCGCAGTTGGCAGATGATGTTCATGGCCCGGTATTGGCACAGCCGTCAGCGTTGCAATCTTTGATGCAAATGGGGTCAAGAAACCAAGCGCGTCCTTATTCTTCAACATGCCGATGATGACATGCACGGGCGCACCGTTTTCCAATATCTTGGCAATCACAGACCCTGCATCGGGATTATGCCCGCCGTCCAACCAGATGTTTGAACCATCGGGCAACAATTTGGTGAGAGGCCCTGCGCCCAATAATTGCATCCGTGCGGGCCAGCGCGTCCACTCCATCGCGGCGGACAAGGCTGCTTCAGGAACAGAAATCGCCGATTGATGCCGCAACATTGCCACTGCCAAGGCTGCGTTATCCGCCTGATGTGCGCCCGGCATGCGGGGCAGGGGTAGTTTCAGCTTTCCAGATGCATCGCGGTAATGCAGGCGGTCGTCATAAACCGCGGCATCCCAGCCTTCACCGCGCGCATATATTAACGCATTGTGCATGGACGCTTGTGCCGCAACGGTGCTTGCCATTGAGATGTTGTATTTTTGCGTGACTAAAGGCGCGCCGGACTTGGCAATGCCCGCCTTTTCAAAGGCGATCCGGTCCAATGGCGCCATGTCGAGCACACCGTCCTCCGCTGCCAACAAAAACGCCTCATGATCCAACCCCAGCGAGGCAATGCCGCACGCCACGGGCTTGGCCAGAACGTTGGTCGCGTCTAGCCTGCCGCCAAGGCCAACTTCGACAATGCACGCATCGGCCTTAGTTCGCGCAAATGCGCAAAAGGCAACGGCGGTGGTGACTTCAAAAAAGCTCGCCTCCAAGCCCTCTGCATGGTCGAGAACTTCGGACAGGAGTGCCGACAGAGTAAAATCGTCAATCAGCCGCCCTGCGACGCGTATACGCTCGTTAAAACGCACCAGATGCGGGCTGGAATAGACATGTGCCGTTAGCCCAGCCGCCTCAATGGCGCCGCGCAGGAAGGCGCAGGTCGATCCTTTGCCATTGGTGCCAGATACATGAAATACAGGCGGAAGATGATGATGCGGGTTACCAAGCCGGTCGAGCAAAGTTGCGATGCGTTCAAGGCCCAAAATATCCTTGCCGGGCGATAGCATCGTTAACCGGTCAAGCTGCGCCTGAACGGCAGGGTCAGTGGAGGTAGCGTGGTCAGGCATGGGCTTGTCCTTTGTCACTCCCGCAGACATGAGAGCGACAACAAGTGGTTTTCGCAATATCGAGCTAGGCCGCCTTCTTCTCCGGCGCGAGATAGCCGATGAGCTGCGACAATACACCGCGCAGGTCGTGGCGATGGGTCACCATGTCGATCATGCCATGTTCCAGCAGATATTCGGCGCGCTGGAATCCCTCGGGTAGCTTTTCACGAATTGTTTGTTCAATCACACGTTGCCCAGCAAAGCCGATGAGCGCGCCGGGTTCAGCAATTTGCACATCGCCAAGCATGGCGTAAGATGCGGTAACGCCGCCCGTAGTTGGGTCAGTGAGAACAACGATATAGGGCAATCCTGCATCATGTAGCATCTGTATGGCGACCGTCGAACGGGGCATTTGCATCAGGCTCAATATGCCCTCCTGCATGCGCGCACCGCCCGCTGCGGTGAAGATGACATAAGGGCATTTTGCACGGATCGCGGCCTTAACCGCGTCGATGAACGCCTCCCCAACCGCCATACCCATGGAACCACCCATGAAAGCGAAGTCCTGCACGCTGATCACTACCATTTGGTCATTAATCTTGCCGCGCGCAGTTTTCATCGCATCGGTCTCGCCCGTGGCAACACGCGCGGCCTTGATCCGGTCGACATATTTCTTGGTATCTTTAAACTTCAACGGGTCTTCGCCCACGACCGGCGGTTTGAGAATGTCGTAGTTTTCGTTGTCGAATAAAGCATCAAAGCGCGCAGCGGGGCCAATGCGGCCATGGTGATCGCATTTAGGACAAACAGACTGATTTTCCTCAAATTCGCGCAGGAAAATCATCGCATCACAACCCTTGCATTTGTGCCAGAGCGTTTCGGCGGTCTCGCGCTTGGCGATGAAGGGAATGGCGTTACGGACGCGGGTGACCCAATTCATGTTCAGACCTTTCTGGCGGCAACAATGGCTTGCTTTAAGGATGCGACATAATCGCGGACAGGACCAGCGGCGTTTGCGCCATGCTGGGCAACTAGTTCAACAATGGCAGAGCCAACGACAACACCATCGGCAACGCGCGCGATGTTGGCGGCTTGTTCTGGCGTACGCACGCCAAAGCCCACTGCGATGGGCAGGTCGGTATGCGCCTTCAAGCGAGCGACGGCTTCATCAATGCTTGTCTGTGCCGCGACTTGAAGGCCGGTGATACCAGCGACGCTGACATAATATAGGAAACCTGACGCGCCAGTAAGGACCATGGGCAAGCGTGCGGCGTCGGTTGTGGGGGTTGCCAAGCGGATAAGGTCAATGCCTGCATTGCGCAAAGCAGGGCCAAGCTCTGGGTCTTCTTCAGGTGGAATATCAACGCAGATGACGCCGTCGACGCCTGCTTTGTTGCATTCGGATGCAAACCAGTCGCCGCCACGGATGGTCATCGGGTTGGCATAGCCCATTAATACCAACGGCGTATCAGGATGGCGTTTGCGAAAGGCGGAAGCGAGGGCGAAGATATCCGCCGTCTTGGTTCCGGCGTTCAAGCTGCGGATATTCGCTTCCTGAATAACAGGGCCATCAGCCATCGGGTCGGTAAACGGCATGCCAAGTTCAATGACATCCGCGCCCCCTGCGACGAGAGCGTCGAGATTGGCGGCGGTGTCGCCATCACCAGCAGTGATGAAGGCGACGAGCGCGGGATGGGGCTTGGAAAAAGCAGCGGAGAGACGGGTCATATTGCCAACCTGCTGTTATCCTGAAACAAGTTCAGGATGACGAATATTGTGCTTTTCATATCGTCGTCCCCAAAGCCTCGGCGACGGTAAAGATGTCTTTGTCGCCACGTCCACAAAGGTTCGCCAATATGATTTGGTCACGGTCCATCTTCTTGGCTTCGCGTTCCACAGCAGCAATCGCGTGGGCTGGCTCCAGCGCCGGGATGATGCCTTCGGTGCGGCACAGCAATTGAAACGCCGCCAGCGCTTCTGTGTCGGTTACGCTATCGTACCGCACACGTCCAATTTCCTTGAGCCAGCTATGTTCGGGGCCAATGCCGGGATAGTCCAGACCGGCCGAAATTGAATGCGCTTCGGCAATCTGGCCGTCTTCGTCCTGCAGCAAATAGGTTTTATTACCATGCAGCACGCCAGGGCGACCGCCGGCGAGGCTTGCGGCATGTTCGGCGTTAAGGCCGTGACCCGCCGCCTCAATACCGAGCATTGCAACGTCCTTGTCATCCAAAAATGGGTGAAACAGGCCAATCGCGTTTGAACCGCCGCCAATAGCCGCGACAAGCAAGTCGGGCAGGCGGTTGATGCGCGACAGCATTTGTGCGCGCGCTTCCTTGCCGATCACGCTTTGGAAATCGCGGACCAGTTCGGGATAAGGATGTGGACCAGCCGCTGTACCGATAATGTAGAAAGTGTCATGGACATTGGCGACCCAGTCGCGCAGCCCTTCGTTCATTGCGTCCTTCAGCGTGCCTGCGCCACTGGTGACGGGAATGACCTCCGCGCCCAATAACCGCATGCGGAACACATTGGGTTGCTGCCGTTCAATGTCTTTGGCGCCCATATAGATGAAGCAAGGCAGGCCAAAACGCGCGCAAACCGTTGCAGTGGCAACGCCATGTTGGCCTGCGCCGGTTTCCGCGATGATGCGCGTTTTGCCCATACGAATGGCGAGCAAAATCTGACCGATGCAATTGTTGATCTTGTGCGCGCCGGTATGGTTCAATTCATCACGTTTGAACCAGATTTGCGCACCTTTGCCTGCCGGCGCATTCTTGCGGACTTCCTCCGTCAGGCGCTCCGCATAATAAAGCGGCGACGGGCGGCCGACATAATGTTCCAGCAAATCGTCGAATTGCGCGGCAAAAGCCGGATCCTGCTGTGCCGCGCGATATTCGCGTTCCAGATCGAGCACAAGCGGCATGAGCGTTTCGGCGACATAGCGCCCGCCAAACTGACCAAAATGGCCGCGTTCGTCGGGTTGGTTGCGAAAGGAGTTCGGGGTGCGTTCAGTGATTGTCATAGTCCCGAACCGCTTGGCAGAAGGCCGCAATCTTGTCCACATCCTTGATGCCTGGCGCGGATTCTACACCTGAAGATGTGTCAACCAGTTGTGCGCGCGTTTGGCGCAATGCTTCCTTCACATTGTCGGCGTTCAGTCCGCCGGCAAGGCCCCAAGGGATCTTGTGCGCGTGTTCGCTAAGCAAAGACCAGTCAAAGCGCGTGCCCGTGCCGCCCGGCAAAGTCTGAGAAGGTGCATCAAATAATACGAAATCTGCCGCATCGACATATTCATCCGCATTTTTGAGCGATACCGCGTCCCGAACGCCAAAAGCCTTCCAAATTTCGATGTCCACAGTGCTTTTGAGGGTGCGGAGCCATTGCGGGCTTTCCGATCCATGAAATTGCACTATGTCTGGTTTGATGACTTCAATTGCCTTGGCGGTAAGGCCAGGTTCGGCGTTCACCAGCAATAGAACAACTTTCAAGCTTGCTGGCGCGTGCATCCGAAGAGCGGCGGCGTGTTCTAACGCCACATGGCGCGGGCTTTTTTCAAATTGAACGAGGCCAATATGCGATGCACCCGCTTTAGCGGCGGCATCAATGCTGGCTTCCGTGCTCAGGCCGCAAATTTTTATCTGTGTGTTCATATACGGCCTAATAGCCGCCCCTTGCGTTCCCGTCATCCCGAACTTGTTTTGCCTCTGCGAGCCTTAGACTCCAGTATGATCGGGAATGCACATGTCCTAAAGTGTGCCCATAATAGCCCGTGCAGCTTCATCTGGGCTCTCGGCCTGAGTGATTGGCCTTCCGATCACCAAAACGCTTGCGCCATCGTCACGGGCTTGCCTAGGTGTCACAGTGCGTTTTTGGTCGGCCGCAACTCCGCCTGCGGGGCGAAGACCGGGGACGACGAAGAAACCATCCTTCCATGCTGTTTTCGCGGCCTTCACTTCATGCCCCGAACACACAATGCCATCCAGACCAGCTTCCTGCGCGAGCGCGGCCAAGCGGGCCACTTGAAGCTCTGCACTGTCGGATACACCAACGCGGGTGAGGTCATGATCGTCCAGACTGGTCAGGACAGTCACCGCCACCACTTTGGTATGCAAGCCAGCGGCTGCTTTGGCATCCTCCATCATCGCACGACCTCCTGCGGCGTGGATAGTCACAATAGCGGGCTCAAGCGTGTTGATTGCTTGCATCGCCTTGGCAACAGTATTGGGAATGTCGTGCAATTTTAGATCAAGGAAAATGGGAAGGCCCAGTTTCTGGACCTCATGCACGCCATGATGCCCATTGGCGCAGAAAAATTCGAGACCGAGTTTTACCCCGCCAACTTGTCCCTTGATGCGGCGGGTCAATAACAGCGCATCTTCAAGATAAGGCGTGTCAATGGCAACGAAGATCGGGTTGGTCATAGGGTATCCACAGCAGTGTAAGCAGGGGGAGGAGAGACAGGCGCAGGGAGAACCGATGTCCGTTGGTTACCCTCAAGCGTTAATATACGTCGCTTCAAGCGCCATATTTGTGTCCGGTGCAAAAGATACAAAGGCAAAAAGCCAAGCAGGAAAGCAGCACTAACCAAGGCTGGCAATTTGGTATCCAGACGAAGGCCGCCCCAAAGGCTGACGGACACAGGAGCCCAATTGTTGGTCGCGAACACAATCAACCCGATAATGATAGTGACCCAAATCAGCGTTTTTAGAAATCGCATCGTGCGGCTTCTCCTTTTCAAGCATAGCTTAAGGAAACTTTGCCCCTTTGGGTAGGGGTTAGTGTCTTTTCGCCTAATGTGCTTCAAACATGGAGCGGTGCTTAGCCAAATACGCGGTCGAAAATTGTATCGATGTGCTTGAAATGATAATCAAGATTGAACCGCTCTTCGATTTCCGACGCGGTCATTTTTGCGGTGACATCGGCGTCAGCTTTCAGCAGTTCCATCAACGACTCTGCGCCATCCGATTCCCAAACCTTCATCGCATTACGTTGCACAATGCGGTAGCTGTCCTCACGGCTAATGCCTGCCTGCGTTAGTGCCAACAGGACGCGTTGCGAATGCACAAGCCCGCCCATACGGTCGAGATTTTTTTGCATCCGTTCTGGGTAGATAAGCAATTTGTCGACAACACCCGTCATGCGGCCCAGCGCGAAATCGAGCGTGATGGTCGCATCGGGGCCGATATAACGTTCAACGCTCGAATGGCTAATATCGCGTTCATGCCACAATGCGACATTCTCGAGCGCGGGTGTCACATAGCCGCGCACCATGCGGGCAAGGCCCGTCAGGTTTTCGGTCAAGACCGGGTTACGTTTGTGGGGCATCGCCGAGCTGCCCTTTTGGCCCGGCGAGAAATATTCCTCCGCCTCTAACACTTCGGTGCGCTGCAAATGGCGGACTTCGGTCGCTAGGCGCTCAATTGAAGAGGCGATGACACCCAGTGTCGCAAAATACATGGCGTGACGGTCGCGCGGGATGACTTGGGTCGAGACAGGCTCAACCGCAAGACCAAGCTTGGCCGCTACATGCGCTTCAACTTCGGGGTCGATATTCGCAAAGGTACCCACGGCGCCGGAAATCGCGCAGGTGGCGATTTCGGCACGCGCCGCAACCAAACGTTCGCGGCCGCGTGCAAATTCGGCATAAGCTTGCGCAAGCTTCATACCAAAGGTCACAGGTTCGGCGTGTATGCCATGGCTACGGCCAATTGTCGGCGTGAACTTATGCTCCATTGCGCGGGTTTTAATGGCGGCAAGGAGAGCGTCCATATCGGCCAGCAACAGGTCGGTCGCTTGTGTCAATTGGACGGCGAGGCAGGTGTCAAGCACGTCAGAGGACGTCATCCCCTGATGCATGAAGCGGGCTTCGTCGCCGACTTGTTCGGCAACCCATGTTAGGAATGCGATAACGTCATGCTTGGTGACGGCTTCAATCGCGTCAATAGCTGCAACGTCGATAGCTGGGTTTGTGTCCCACCATTTCCAAAGGGCTTGGGCGGCAGATGCAGGCACAACGCCGCGTTGGGCCAGCGCGTCCGTGGCGTGCGCTTCAATTTCGAACCAAATGCGGAAACGGTTTTCCGGCTCCCAAATCTTGACCATGTCGGGGCGGGAATAACGTGGGATCATAAGAAACGCTTTCGGCTGATATCGGGAGTCGTGGCTCCGTTAGCAGGCGTAAGGTTTGGCGTCAAAATGCGTCGCAAAAAAGAAGGGCGCGGGTTTTACGCCGCGCCCTGCTTATTCACTTTATGAAAGGTTTAGAAATCGATCGACACACGACCGTAAACAAACCGTCCGCTGAAGCCGAATGGCGACTGCGAGCTGTAAGGCAAGAACGCGTTGTTAAAGCCATAATTCACGCCATCAACAGTACCAAAGGGCAGGCGATCAGGATAGGCATCCAGCAAGTTGTTTGCACCCAAGGCGATGGAAACTGACTCAACAGGCTTAAAGCGGAACTCAAGGTCTGTGACCCATTTTGGTGCCAAGAAAATGTCACCTGGAACAGTGCCCGGCGCTTTTGTGATATCGCTAGTGGGGTTTGTGCCGGTCACGGTTGTGAAACCGCTTGGCAAGAACACTTCACCATAACGGTTGGTACGCAACGTCATACCGAAGTTATCATAATCCCAATCAAGTCCAACGTTGAGCTTGTTCTTCGGTTGCCCCTCGGTGAGACGGAAGCTTTCCTGACGTGCAAACAGGCGTTGTGCGGTGAAACCAGAAAATACGCGACGATCAGTGATTTTCGTATCGTTCAAGTTATAGCCAACGCTCACCCGGAATTGGCCGAGACCGAATTCGGGTACGCGATAGCTTGCAACAACATCAAGACCAGTCGTCTTGGTATCGATACCATTGATGAAGAAGCGAGCCGAACTGACGCCAGTAACGCTTGCTGCGGTCAGCAACGTCAGAACGTCTGTACCTTGAAGGTTTTCCGTCAGCGTGATGCGGTCGTTAATCTGAATGTTATAGTAATCTGCCGTAATACTCAGCCCGCTAACTGGTGTAAAAGTAACACCTGCGCCAAGATTGACAGATTTTTCTGGCTTCAGAGGTTGCGCACCCAAAGCGACAGCAACGGGGGACGATACAGGGAATGTTCCGATTTCAATCAAGACCCCGCCGACATTGTTGGTGGAGGTCGCCGCGAATGACTGCTGCGCAAGGCTAGGAGCGCGGAAACCTGTCGAAACCGAGCCGCGTAAAGCAACACCATCAATCACTTCGAAACGCGCCGCGGCTTTACCATTGATCGTGTCGCCAAAGTCGCTGAAATGTTCGTAACGGCCGGCCAATTGAAGCGTCAACTGGTCCGAAATATCCGCATCAAGTTCGGCATAGCCCGCAAAGCTATCACGCGAGACGTCGGTTTCGTTGGCCGGACGGAAGCCTGGGAACACCTGCGCACCGCCAGCAGCGTTATACGGCGCGGCTGAAAATGGACCATTGACGTAGCTTTGCACTTCACCCGCAACGATCTTGTAGTTTTCGTTCCGATATTCACCACCAAAAGCGAAAGAAACGCTCTTGCCGATGCCGATGTCCAAATCACGGCGCATATCGAGGTTTATAGATGTCTGACCAGACCTTAGACCGCCTGAATCGAAACGGCGGGCGCTTGCTACGCCTCCGAGCGATGTGTTGACGGTGTTTTCGATGGTGTAATCCAAACGGTTTGATCCGTAGACAGCCGAGAGGTCATAGTCCCATCCGCCGGTGGCACCACGAACGCCCGCTGCAGCAGAAATGTCGACAATTTTACTGGCGATTAACGGCAAAAATCCGTCTGCGTAGATGGGAACGAAACTTGTGGTCGATGCCGACCAGTCGCGGTTACGCACGTCGGAAGAACGACGATAGAAACCTGCGCCATTGCCATCGCGGACGCCGTAGCTGCCGAAGGTATAAAATTCAGCGGTATCGGAGAATTCATAACCTGCGTTTACAAAGAAGTTCAGATCTTTCGAAACGCCATCGCCATAACGGTGAGCATAACGGTTAAAGGTCGTTTCGCGCGTATCGCCCGCAGCAAAATAGTTGCGGCGGATATCCGGACCAGAACGGTTCGTAGGTGAACGATCCTTATATTCCGCGGTAAGGTTCACATAACCGCTCTCACCCAATGGCAAGCCAAAATTCGACGCGAATGTATAAGTGTCACCGTCATTCCGTTTGCGGTCTTTGCCGGTGTAGGTAATCGTTGGGTTATCAGACGACCCAGTCGTCAACGACACGGTGTCCACTTGGCCAACATCTTCCATTTCCGTGATGTATTTACCAAATGTTGCCTGTGCACGGCCGCCCATGCCCTTTTTCAATTGGACGTTGATGACGCCCGCAATAGCATCCGAGCCATATTGCGATGCGGCACCGTCACGCAGCACTTCGAGGCGTTCAATCGCCAATGGCGGGATGGTGTTAAGATCCACCGCAGTCGACCCACGACCAACAGAGCCGTTCAAGTTAACGAGCGCTGATTGGTGGCGCCGTTTGCCGTTAATCAGTACCAGAACCTGATCGGGCGCAAGGCCACGCAGTGTTGCTGGACGCAGAGAGTCCGTTCCATCTGTCAACGAAGGCTGTGGGAAGTTAAACGATGGAACGAGTTGGTTCAGCAATTTGTTTGTTTCGGTCTGGCCGCTGTTCAGCAATGCATCTGCCGAAATTACGTCAACAGGAACGGTACTGTCAGCAACAGTTCGGTCGGTACGGCGCGTGCCTGTGACAATAATCGCATCTACGCCTGTTGCTTCTTCAACGGCCGCATCTTGCGGGGCGCTGTTTTGAGCAAAGGCTGGATTTGCAGCAGATACAAAAAGAGCAGTGGTAGAAACCGTCACTGCCAGTGCGGACATTAGCTTGTGCGTCTTCATTTTATTTCCCCGTTATTATTCAGATATTTGGTTTACTAAGGTGAGGCTGGCACTTTTATGTGTTGAATTCCAGTAAAGTCGATAAATTGAAACATTTTGCCATGAATGTGTGGCTTTGTGGCAACGTGCATATGTGCGTATATATTTTGAAAATTGCATTTAGCTGTGGATTGCTGAAATCGTTGCTTTGCGACAGCGGGTTGGGCCGCTATCGGCTTATCTATGTCTGATATTGTTGATGCTCCAGCAGAAGATCCGTTTGATGCGATAGTCGACGCGCCGTTTGATGCGGCTTTGTCGGAACGGTACCTGATCTATGCAATGTCGACGATTACGGCGCGTTCTTTGCCGGATTTGCGCGACGGGCTTAAACCAGTACATCGGCGTTTATTGTGGGCGATGCGCCTGTTGAAGCTTGATCCGGCTAGCGGGTATAAGAAATGCGCACGGGTCGTCGGTGATGTTATTGGTAAATATCACCCGCATGGTGACCAGTCGGTGTATGATGCGATGGTCCGCCTCGCGCAGACATTCTCCCTGCGCTATCCATTGGTCGATGGACAAGGCAATTTCGGTAATATCGACGGCGATAATGCCGCTGCTTACCGCTATACCGAAGCACGGCTGACGCGCACGGCCATTGAGTTGATGAACGGGCTGGACGAAAACGCGACTGATTTTCGGCCAACCTATAATGGCGAAGATGAAGAGCCAGAGGTCATGCCCGGCCTGTTCCCCAACTTACTCGCCAATGGCGCAAGCGGCATTGCTGTGGGGATGGCGACAAGCATCCCATCGCATAATGCCGCCGAGATTATTGATGCGGCTATGTTGTTGATTGACAATCCGCAGGCCGGCCACGACCAATTGATGGAAATCGTGCGTGGGCCGGATTTTGCGACAGGTGGCGTGTTGGTGGATAGTCCATCGGTGATTAGCGCTGCTTATGCTTCCGGCCGGGGCGCCATGCGTGTGCGTGCGCGTTTCTCGAACGGTTGGCAGGATGACAAGGGGTGGGAGCCAAGTGGCGTTGAAAAACTGCCCGGTGGGACATGGCAGTTGGTCGTTTCTGAAATTCCCTATCAAGTGCAAAAGGGCAAGCTGATTGAACAAATCGCGCAGCTTATTGCCGATAAAAAGCTGCCCATTCTTGATGACATTCGTGACGAAAGCGACGAGCATGTCCGCATTGTGCTTGTACCGAAAAGCCGTAATGTTGATCCCGAAGACCTGAAAAACGCGTTGTTCCGACTGACCGATTTGGAAACGCGTTTCTCGTTGAATATGAACGTGTTGGATTCCGATCGTACGCCCAAGGTTATGGGCTTAGGCGAAGTTCTGCTGCACTGGTTGCGGCACCAGATTGAAGTGCTCGTCCGTAAATCCCAGCACCGGCTTGAAAAGATCGACGCGCGGCTGGAGCTGCTGCAAGGCTATATCATCGCCTTCCTTAATCTTGACCGCATTATCGAGATTATCCGTACGGAGGATGAGCCCAAGCCCGTCATGATGACCGAATTCCAATTGAATGACCGTCAGGCCGAGGCCATTTTGAACATGCGTTTACGCTCACTGCGCAGACTTGAGGAAATGGAACTGCGGCGGGAGCTTGAGGCGTTAGAGGCCGAGCGGGAAGATCTTGTGAAATTGATCGACAGCCCGGCGCTGCAAAAGAAACGTCTGAAAAAAGACCTGTCGGCACTGCGTAAAAATTACGCCGAAGAAACAGCGCTTGGTCGCCGCCGGACAAGCTTGGAAGAAGCAGGGCAGGCGCGCGAAATTTCGCTTGAGGCGTTTGTGGAACGCGAACCCGTGACCGTCATCATGTCAAAGCGCGGCTGGATCAAGGCGATGAAGGGGCATGCCGACATCTCTGCGCGCGCAGACTTCAAGTTCAAGGAAGGGGATGGCCCCGCTTTCGCCTTCCATGCCCAAACAACAGACAAGATCCTTATCGCCACAGCGAATGGCCGTTTTTACACCTTAGGTGCCGATAAACTTCCGGGCGCGCGCGGTTTCGGTGAACCTGTGAGCACGATGATCGACATCGAAGCAGGTAACGATATTGTCGCCGTTTTCCCTGCGGTCGCCGATGGCCGGATGTTGCTGGCTGCCACCACTGGAAAAGGTTTCATTGCGCGCATCAGCGACGTTATCGCCGAGACACGCAAGGGACGTGGCGTTGTAACCTTGAAGCCTGGCACGCGGTTAAAGGTCGTCCGCCTTGCGCCGCCAGAATCTTCGGATGAAGCCGTCTTGCGCGATCAATATGTCGCGGTAGTGGGCGATAACCGGAAATTGGTCGTTTTTCCGATGACCGAGATCCCTGAAATGTCCAAAGGGCAGGGCGTGACCTTGCAGCGGTATAAGGACGGCGGGCTTGCCGATGCGGTCTGTTTCCGCATGAGCGAAGGGCTCAGTTGGGCCATGGGTGGCGACAGCGGACGGATGCGGACGGAGAATGACATGTCTTTATGGCGTGTTGCGCGCGGTGCGGCGGGCCGATTACCGCCACAGGGTTTCCCGCGGAACAATCAATTTGATTAATTAAGCCCCGACAAAGCCGCGTTGACGGCTTGCCTCGCCAGTTCGCGCTGGCGTGCGGCATCGGGAAAATCCTCCTGAATCCAGAGACCTTCAATGGTTTGCAGCGTTTTTGCGACCAGCGGACCGGGTGGTAACCCCATGTTAATCAATTCGCCGCCCTTGATGGCGAGGGTAGGGATTTCCCATTGTTCCAGCCGCACGAGACATTCCTGCACATCCGCATCGTCAGCAAATAGCATCACGGCATCCCGCGCGGCGTCGATATCGGTTCGATAGGCTATAGCGCGGACATTAAAGGGGGTCGGGTCGCCTGCGCGCAACCTGTTGGCAAAGCCCTCGCGCATTTTGTTGGACAGCTTCAACCGCGCCGCGACCTTATCAACAGCAACAGTGTCGCGGGTTAACAGCGACAGAAAGCGCGCAGGCAGCGAGACGGGCTGCGTAAATTGTGCTTCGCGATCCACAAGATGCCGCAAATCATCAGCGGCGTTGGCTGATAACTCAGGCAGAAATGGCGTAAAAATGCCATTTGTGATCATGAGATCCACAGATGCAAAAGGATTTTTTAATCCTAAGATGCGGGTGAGTTCCTGCGCGATACGTTCACGCGACAAAGCCGTCAGCCCATGCGCGCCAACTGCACATGCCTGAATGGCGTCCGCATCAATCTGCCCACCGCCATATCGGGCAAGGAAGCGGAAATAGCGCAATATGCGCAAGAAATCCTCGGCAATTCGTTGATGGGCATCGCCAATGAACCGCAGTCTGCGCGCTTCGAGGTCGCTTAGCCCATTGAAATAGTCGAAGACTTTCCCGCTTTGCGGATCAGCATATAAAGCGTTGATTGTGAAGTCGCGGCGCGCTGCATCCTCCTGCCAATCGGTGGCAAACGCTACCGTGGCGCGCCGACCATCGGTTGCAACATCACTCCGCAATGTTGTGATTTCGTAATTCTTACCGTCCACAGCGGCGGTGATCGTGCCATGTTCAATACCAGTAGGAATGGCTTTGATTCCAGAGGCTTCTAAACGGTTGATGACTTCATTTGGCAACAAGGTTGTGGCGATATCAACATCGGATACGGGCAAACCCAGCAGCGTGTCGCGCACCGCGCCGCCGACATAACGTGGGCCGCCATAAACATCGTCGAGCGCAGCCAAGACGCTTTTTAGGCCATCGACATGCTGCCATTCGGCATCGGGCAGGCGCACCGGCGTCATGCCAGCCGCCGCACGAGATTGGCGATGATTCCCGCCGTCACGCCCCATATCCGTCGTTCGCCCCATTGCATGTCATAATAGCTGCGTTTTTGTCCATTCCAGGCTGCCTCTTTTCGTACCGAATTGGCAGGGTCAAGTAAGAAGGCAAGCGGCACTTCGAAATAGGCATCGACCTCTTCCGGGTTGGGGCGCATAACAAGGTCAGCTGGGATAATGCCAACAACAGGGGCAATGCTGTAGCCGCTACCGGAAAAATAGGTATCCGCCACGCCGATGACGTCAACTGTCGCGGGCGGAATGTTCAATTCTTCGTGCGCCTCCCGCAAAGCCGCGGCAATCGCGTTTGCGTCGCCTTCATCGACCTTGCCACCGGGAAAGGCCACTTGGCCTGCATGGCTGCGTAACCATGTGGGGCGCTGGGTCAAAATGACGCCAGGCTCTGCCCGATCGGTTATGGGGATGAGCACCGCCGCCGCGCGGTGGGTGCCAACGGCAAAGTGTCGTTCGTCCTCAATTTCTATGCTGAGCGCAGGATCAAGCGCCGTTTGCAGCCTTTGCCGCCAGTTCATACAGGTGAATCCAGCGTGAATTGCGCGCCTTTGCTCCAGATTCTGGGGCTATCGGGGTCTTCCGCAAGCGCCAAATTGGCGAGCTCGTAATAGACGGGGCGTGCGAGTTTTGCGTACATCCCGCCGCGGACATGCACATATAACATTCCGCCGCGCATTTCGATGGCGTGTTCGGCATCGGCAAAAATCAGATCGTCGCTATTCAACCGGAACGCCAAGCTGCGTTCTGCTCCTTCGCCCTCGCTTTGCAATTCCACCGCAATGAATGGGGCGTCGTCGACCATGATCGAGAGCTTTTGCTGCGGCGTTACCAGCCAATATTGCCTATCGGCATCGCGGCGCAACAGGCTGGAAAAGGCGCGGATCATCGCAGGCCGTTTGATTTCACCACCCTGATGAAACCATTTGCCATCCGATGCGATCCGCATTTCGCTGTCGGCCGTATTTGCGGGTTCCCAGCTTTCCACCGGTGGCAATTTTCGCGCCGCAACAAGTTCCGCAATATCGGACAGGCTAAGTTTTGCGAGATCGGGGGCTTCATAAGGCATGGAAACGCGATAGGTCCAATCAGGCCAATCGTCAAAGCTTAGTCGGCAGGCCCAAGCATGCCGTGTATTGGCAAAGCAACCTTCTCATTATTGCGCAGAAGCAATCGCCGTGGTTCCCAAGGCCCCGGCAAGGTCCAGCCAGATGTGCCATCAGCCTCAAAACCAAAACGGCTATAATATTCCGGATCACCAATCATCACCATTGGCGCATCCTGCGGCGTTACGGCATTCAGCATCAATCGCATCAATTGTGTACCAAGGCCTTCATTCTGGCGATGGCTGGCGACAGCGACGGGCCCGACTAAGATCAAATCGGTATCATCCACGCGCACGGGCCAACACTGGATGCTCGCCAGTAGTTCACTATCTTCCAAAATACCAAAAGATAGATGGTCGACGGGCGTCATGCCTTTGCGCAGCAAATAGGCTGTGCGCATATGCCTGTCCGTTCCGAACGCATCATCGAGCAAAGCGTTCAACGCTTCTGCAGATATGCGAGAGAGAGGCGTGTTATGCATATAAACTTGCCGAAATAAGGAGGACAATAGCGGCGCTCCCTGTCATTGCAGAGGTTGTTTGTCCAATCGAATATGTTGTCGCTTACAATTAAACCGCCGCAAATTGCCTTTCGACGGAACATCCATTAGCATGTGCCACTTAGATGGTTTCGTCACGCAGGAGAGAGAATTTGACCGATCAGCAAGCGCCCCACGCGGCACCAGACGCGTCATCGACACAGGCTTCGGCGCATCCGCGTGCCCCAAAAGATGTTATGGGCTATTTGGTTTTGATTGCGGGCGTTGGTGCTTTGGTCTGGGGGCTGGTTGCGGCGGTTGGCACAGGTTGGGGTTTTTGGGCCTATACGTCTGGTCTGAAGGGCGTTGCGGCGGCCTTTCTTTTGGGCGTGGTGTCCATTTTGATTGGTCTGGTGCAAGAGTGGCGCGTGCGTAAATCCGCCACCCCGCCATTGCGCGCGCGGCGCTGGATTGGGATGCTGGTGGCTTTGGTCTATGTTGCTTGGGTCGGAACATTCCTTGTGAAGGCGCTCACTGTGCCTGCAATCCACGATGTGTCGACCGACCTTGCCGATCCGCCAGCCTTTCAAACATTACAATTGCGTGCCGATAATACTGATAATGTTCCCGGTGCTGACGATGCGAAGATGCGTGGCCTGACGCCGGAACAACGTTGGGCGATGGTGCATCAAAAAGCCTATGCTGACATCCGCTCGGTGCGCGTGAATGAACCCGTGCCCATGGTTATTGCCAAGGCGGAGCGTTTGGCCAAAGCACGTGGTTGGAATATTGCTATTTCGTCGCCCGAAGAAGGGCGTTTGGAAGCAACTGAAACCAGCGCGTTTTTCCAGTTCAAGGATGATGTAGTGCTGCGCGTCCGTCCGTCGGACACCGGCGAGGGCAGCATTGTCGATATGCGCTCTGTCAGCCGTGTTGGGCAGAGCGACTTGGGTATGAATGCCAAGCGCGTCCGGTCTTTTCTGGCCGATTTAACCGGAACAGTGACGGCGGCGCAGTAAAACGCCGCCGCCAGTTTACTCACTTCTTGGGGGTTAGCTTTAGCAAGCGGCCTTGCGAGCCAGCGCGTTCGTCTTCCAATAGCCAGATAGCGCCATCGGGGCCCTGTTCGACTTCGCGGATACGCGCGCCCATGTCCCATTGGTCTGCCTTAGTTGCCTTTTCGTCGTCGAGCTGCACGCGCACCAAAGCCTTGGCACCCAGGCCGCCGATAAAGGCGCTGCCTTTCCAAGCTTTAAACATGTCGCCGGTGTAAATCATGAGGCTGCCGGGTGAAATGGCGGGATTCCATGAAACCTTAGGCGCTTCAAAACCATCACCTGCTGCATGGTCGGGAATGTTCCGGCCGTCATAATGGTCACCATTGGAAACGGTCGGATAGCCGTAATTGGCGGCCTTTTTGACAAGGTTTAATTCGTCGCCACCGGCAGGGCCCATTTCTTGGTTCCACAAACGGCCCTTTGCATCAAAGGCAATGCCAAGCGGATTGCGATGTCCGTACGACCAAATTTGCGACTTTACGCTGCCTTGGCCGAAGAAGGGATTGTCCGATGGGACCATGCCGCCGTCAGTCAAGCGCACAATCTTGCCAAGATTTTGGTTGAGATCCTGTGCGGGGTCGAATTTCTGCCGTTCGCCGCTGCTGATATACAAGTGACCGTCAGGACCGAAGGCAAGGCGATGGCCATAATGGCCTTGCCCCGAAACCTTGGGTTCCTGACGCCAGATGATTTGAACGTCTGTCAGCGTCGGCTTTGCGCTTGTGACGTCGAGCTTGCCGCGGACCACTGCTGCGCCAAAGCCACCTTCACCTGCCTCTGCAAAGCTGAGATAGACCAAATTGTTTTTGGAAAAGTGGGGGTGAAGGATGACATCACCAAGTCCACCTTGACCGCCATAGGCAACAGCAGGAATGCCGTCGACATCGACAACAGCGCCTTCATTCTGCCACAGCTTGAGCTTGCCTTTTTTCTCCGTCACAAGCGCATACGGCGTACCGGGGACAAATGTCATGGCCCAAGGCTCTTCAAAATTCGCAACGACTGTGACGTCAAAAGGCGCGCCACCGGTGTCTGCGGGGGCGGCGTCACTGACCGAAGACTGGCAGGCGGCTGCCAGAAAGGATGCGCCCATCAGAAAAGACAATTTTGACATGATCCAAAACTCCATTTTATAAATGCCCATCCCAATTGGTGGGTGGGGGGGCGATGTGCAAGACACTTGCATATGAAAGTTTTCGGGGCTATACGGCCATCATCCTTACATTGTGAGAACTTGGAAGGGCTGGCGCCAGTGGGGCCGGCGCGGAATGTTATTGCATGTCGAATAAGAAAGTCTGATTTTGCCTGATCTGGATAAACTGAGCAGTTTGATTGCGCCCGAGGCGGAAGCGCTTGGCTTTGCCTTGGTACGCGTAGCGTGGTTTTCCAACGGTGCGCAGGGCAGCGACGAGCCGACCTTGCAAGTGATGGCCGAGCGTCCAGAAACACGGCAGCTCAATATTGACGATTGCGCGGCTCTTTCGCACCGTATCTCCGATCTGTTCGATGAACTTGATCCAATAGTTGAGGCATATCGCCTTGAAGTTAGCTCGCCGGGTATTGACCGGCCGTTGACGCGTCTTGCGGATTTCTCCGACTGGGTCGGGCATGAAGCCAAGATTGAACTCAGCGAGCCAATGGATGGCCGCAAAAATATTCGCGGTGATCTTGCCGGTGTCGATGGTGAAAATATTCATGTCGATGACCGCAAGGCAGGGCGCCTAACCTTCTCATTTTCCGCACTTGGCCACGCCAAGCTGCTCTTGACAGACCGCCTGATTGCGTCGACTGCCCCCATCAACAGCGATGGTGCCGACGAAGTAGAGGCGGAACCCATTCACGACGAAGCACAGGAAGACTAAAACATGGCCAGTAGTATTGCCGCCAACAAGGCTGAATTGCTCGCAATCGCCAATGCGGTCGCCAGCGAAAAGATGATCGACAAGTCGATTGTTATCGAAGCGCTTGAAGAAGCTATTCAGCGTGCAGCGAGGGCACGTTACGGGGCTGAAAACGACATTCGTGCGAAGCTGGACACCCAAACCGGTGACTTGCGTCTGTGGCGCGTCGTGGAAGTTGTCGAAGAGGTCGAAGATTATTTCAAGCAAGTCGACCTGAAGCAGGCGGACAAGCTGCAAAAGGGCGCCGTTGTCGGCGACTTCATCGTTGATCCGCTTCCTGCTGTGGACTTGGGCCGTATTGATGCGCAGTCTGCTAAGCAGGTGATCTTCCAAAAGGTGCGCGATGCAGAGCGTGAGCGTCAGTTTGAAGAGTTTAAGGACCGCACCGGCGAAATCATTACGGGCGTCGTGAAGTCGGTTGAATTCGGCCATGTCGTTGTTGACCTTGGCCGCGCAGAAGGCGTTATTCGCCGTGACCAGCAAATTCCACGCGAAGTCGTCCGTAGCGGCGACCGTGTGCGTGCATTGATCATGAAAGTGCAGCGCGAAAATCGCGGGCCACAGATATTGTTGAGCCGCGCCCATCCGGATTTCATGAAGAAATTGTTCGCGCAAGAAGTGCCCGAAATCTATGACGGTGTCATCGAAATCAAGGCCGCTGCGCGTGACCCAGGCAGCCGCGCCAAAATTGGCGTCATCAGCTATGACAGCAGCATTGACCCCGTTGGCGCATGCGTCGGCATGAAGGGTAGCCGCGTACAGGCCGTCGTGCAGGAAATGCAGGGCGAAAAGATCGACATCATTCCATGGTCGGAAGACACCGCAACGTTCATCGTGAATGCGCTGCAGCCTGCAACGGTCAGCCGCGTTGTTATCGACGAAGAAGAAGGCCGTATCGAAGTTGTCGTTCCGGACGATCAGTTGAGCCTGGCCATTGGCCGTCGCGGACAGAATGTCCGTTTGGCATCGCAGCTTACGGGCCGCGGCATCGACATTATGACCGAAGCGGAATCGAGCGAGAAAAGGCAGAAGGAATTCGTAGAGCGTTCTGAAATGTTCCAGCAAGAGCTGGACGTCGACGAAACGCTTGCGCAATTGCTGGTCGCCGAAGGCTTCAGTGAATTGGAAGAAGTTGCTTATGTCGACTCCGCCGAAATCGCTGCTATCGAAGGCTTTGATGACGGATTGGCCGAAGAATTGCAGAGCCGCGCACAAGAAGCGCTGGATCGCCGCGAAGAGGCAAACCGGACCGAGCGCCGTGCGCTGGGTGTGGAAGATGCCGTTGCTGAACTGCCTATCCTGACCGAAGCGATGCTGGTCGTTTTGGGCAAGGCTGGTATCAAGACGCTTGACGATTTGGCGGATCTTGCCACCGATGAACTGATCCAGAAGGCACGCGAGCCGCGTCGCAACGAACGGAGCGATCGCGAAGTGCGCCGTAACCGTACGGAAGACAAGGCAGGCATATTGGCCACCTTTGGTCTGTCTGAAGAGCAGGGTAATGAAATCATCATGGCTGCTCGCGCACATTGGTTCGAAGAGGAGGACGCGGTTGCAGCGGACGACTCTCAATGAGAACCGACACTCCCCAATAAGGAAGTGCATATTGTCAGGTGAGCATGGGACTCGTGCCCAGCTCATCAGGCTTGCCCTCGGTCCCGATGGCAGTATTGCACCTGACCTGTTTGCTAAAGCGCCTGGTCGTGGCGCGTGGATCGGCGTTTCCGGTGAAGAATTGTCCAAGGCGCTCGCCAAGGGTAAACTTGCTGGATTGCTGCGCCGTGCGTTTAAAACGGACAAGATTGAGATCATCGATGACCTCACGGGCCGCATTGATCGCGGCTTAGAGAAGGCATTTTTGGACCGGCTCGGTTTAGAAGCGCGGGCAGGGCACCTTATCTTAGGTGCAGAGAAGATCGATTCTGCGTCTCGCAGTGGTCAAGTGAAGCTGTTGTTGCACGCATCGGACGCAAGCGCCGATGGCAGTGGCAAACGCGATCAGGCATGGCGTGTTGGCGAAGACGCTGAGGGGTCGGGAAAGGGCGGCGTAAAGCTGCCTGTGGACCGGGATGCATTGTCAGCAGCGCTTGGACGGCAAAATGCTGTGCACGTCGCATTGATTAACCAAAAAGCGGCGGAGCGGGTGATGCATCATCTTGGACGCTGGCTAAATTTCAAAGGATGCAGTAATGCGCCATTCGATTCCGCTGCTTTGGCTGCGGACTTGCGGGGCAATGACGCTGACATCTCCGCAATTGACTGAGTAAGGACGGGTTCTGTTTCGATGAGTGATGATAATAATGATAAGCCGACTTTGACGCGCAAGCCGCTCACATTGAGCCGCTCGCTTGAATCCGGCGAAGTGAAACAGACCTTCAGCCATGGCCGCACCAACAAGGTTGTGGTTGAGGTGAAGCGCAAAAAACTCGTCGGTAAGCCTGGTTATACGCCTGAGCCAGAAGCCGCTGCGCCTCCGCCACCCCCGCCACCTGTAGCGGCACCCGTAACGCCCGCACCTGCACCTACTGCCGCGCCAGCGCCTAAGCCACGCCCCACAGGCAATGACATGCTCAGCCGTCAGGAGCGTCAGGCAAAGCTACTACGCGAAGCCGAAGAGGCGCGCTTGGCCATGCTGGAGGAAAGCAGCCGCCGTGAAGCAGAGCAACGTGCACAACGCGCCGAAGAAGAGCGTCAACGCGCCCAAGCCAACCGTGAGGAGGCTGCTGCATCGCCGCCACCACCGGCTGCAGCTGCGGTAGAAGCGGTTGCTCCAGCGGCGACTGAAGCGCATGAGTCTGTTGCGGAAGAAGGCAATAAAGATGCTCCAGCGCCTGCGCCGCGTCGCTTTACACCCGTAGAAGCCCCCAAGCGCCCAGAGCGCGAGCGTGAAGAAGTCAAAAAGGCGCCGCACCGTCCAACGCGCGGTGCCGCGGATGATCGCCGTCAATCTGGCAAGCTTACCGTTACCCGCGCGCTGGAAGGTGATGATGGCGCACGTGCACGTTCACTTGCCGCGCTGAAGCGTGCGCGCGAAAAAGAAAAGCGTCTGCATGGCGGTGGCAACCGTCAGGCACAAGTGAAGCAAACCCGCGACGTTGTCGTGCCCGAAACCATCACGGTGCAAGAACTTGCCAACCGTATGGCGGAAAAAGGCAGCGATTTGGTCAAAGCCTTGTTCAAAATGGGCATGCCAATCACCATCAACGAAACCATTGACCAAGACACGGCAGAATTGCTGGTTGAAGAATTTGGCCACAACATCACGCGCGTGTCGGATGCCGACGTCGACATTTTCCATGATGACGATGTCGATAGCGCTGAAACCATGAAGCCGCGTCCGCCGGTCGTGACTGTCATGGGGCATGTCGATCATGGTAAGACGTCTTTGCTGGATGCCTTGCGTGGCGCGAATGTCGTATCCGGCGAAGCTGGCGGTATTACTCAGCATATCGGCGCCTATCAGGTGAAAGCAAAGGATGGCTCGGTCATCACATTCCTCGATACACCGGGCCATGAAGCGTTCACGCAAATGCGTCAGCGTGGTGCTTCGGTCACCGATATCGTAATTTTGGTGGTGGCTGCCGATGATGGCCTGATGCCGCAGACAATTGAGGCCATTAAGCATGCCAAGGCTGCAAATGTCCCGATGATCGTCGCGATCAATAAGATCGATAAAGAAGGCGCAAATCCGCAAAAGGTACGCGAGCGTTTGCTTGAGCATGAGGTTGTAGTCGAAGCCATGGGCGGCGACGTTCAGGACGTTGAGGTTTCAGCGTTGAAGAAGACAGGGCTCGATACTTTGCTAGAAAAGCTGGCCTTGCAGGCCGAAGTCATGGAGCTGAAAGCCAATCCAGATCGCGCGGCGGAAGCCGTTGTGGTCGAAGCACAGCTCGATAAGGGCCGTGGTGCTGTTGCAACCGTTCTGGTGAAGCGCGGTACGCTGAAGCGTGGGGATATCTTCGTTGTTGGCGCCCAAAGCGGTAAAGTCCGTGCGTTGATCAACGAAAAGGGACAGCAAGTTTCCGAAGCTGGCCCCGCAACCCCCGTCGAAGTGCTTGGCTTGACCGGTGTTCCATCGGCAGGTGACGTTTTGACTGTTGTTGAAAGCGAAGCGCGTGCCCGTGAGGTTGCTTTGTATCGTAAGGAACAATCAACCAAGGTGCGTACAGCGCAAGTCACGCCGAATTTGGAAAATCTGTTTGATAACCTGTCCGCGACACGCGCGATGGAATATCCGGTGGTCATCAAGGGTGATGTGCAAGGTTCGGTCGAAGCGATTGTTACCGCACTTAACAACATCTCGACTGACGACATCAAGGTGCGCGTATTGCTGGCGGGCGTTGGTGGTATCACTGAATCCGACATGTTGTTAGCGGCAGCTTCCAATGCGCCGCTTATCGGCTTCAACGTGCGTCCGAATGCCAAGGCCGCTGCTTTGGCGAAGCGTGACCGCGTGCGTTTGAAATATTTCGACGTAATCTATCACCTGACCGCCGACATCGCCAAAGAAATGGCGGGCGAATTGGGTCCAGAAATCATCGAAACCGTTGTTGGACGCGCCGAAGTCAAGGATGTGTTCAAGTCCGGCAAGCGCGACAAGGCTGCGGGTCTGTTGGTTATCGAAGGCATCATCAAAAAGGGCCTGCATGCACGCCTTACCCGCGAAGATGTCATCGTATCGAAAACCACGATCGCCTCGCTGCGCCGTTTCAAGGACAATGTCGACGAAGTGCGCGCCGGTATGGAATGTGGCGTCGTCCTCGCGGATACCAACGATGTCAAGGCAGGCGATATGCTTGAAGTCTTTGAGGTCGAGGAGCGTGAACGGACGTTGTGATTTTAGCTCGGTCCTGAACGGGGAATATCATGGCTAAACATAACGACACTGGTCCAGAGGGGCGATCGGTCCGCCTGCTGCGCGTAGGGGAGCAATTCCGGCATATATTGTCGGAGCTTCTCGCACGCGGTGAGGTGCATGACGATGTCCTGAATAGCCACAGCGTCAGCGTCACCGAAGTACGCATGTCACCGGATTTGCGTCATGCGACGGCTTTCATTAAGCCGCTGCTTGGGGTGAATGAGGCGGTGGTGCTTAAGGCGCTACGCACGAATACAGCGTTTTTCCAAAAGGAAGTCGCCGCACGGGTTAGCATGAAATATGCCGCAAAGCTGAAATTCCTGGCGGATGACAGTTTTGACCAAGCAACGCATATCGAAACCTTATTGAGCGCGCCCAAGGTCCAGCAGGATTTGACCGAGGATGATGCCAGCGCGCCAACCGACGACGCGGCATAATGGCAAAGCTGTATTTCTATTATGCCTCAATGAATGCGGGCAAATCGTCGACCTTGTTGCAAGCGGCGTTCAATTATGGCGAACGGGGCATGAAAGTCATGCTCTGGACAGCTGCGATTGATGACCGCCCTGGCTATGGCGCGATTAGCTCGCGTATCGGCCTTGCAGGCGACGCTAGCCGCTTTGACATGGCAACCGATATCGAAAAGGCGGTGCTTGCCCAGCATGATGAAACCCCGCTGGCATGCGTATTAATCGACGAAGCGCAGTTTTTAAGCAAAGAGCAGGTTTGGCAGGCGGCGGCGCTTGCGGACAAGGCCGGAATTCCGGTTGTGTGTTACGGCTTGCGTACGGATTTCCAAGGCGAGTTGTTTCCCGGATCTGCCGCTTTGCTTGGCATTGCCGATAGCCTTGTCGAGCTTAAAGGCGTGTGTGATTGCGGACGCAAAGCGACGATGAACTTGCGCGTGGACGAGTTCGGAAAAGCAGTGGTCGACGGCGCGCAAACCGAAATTGGCGGCGATGACCGCTACATCGCCATGTGCCGCAAGCATTTTAATGAGGCGCGGGCAGGGCGATAGATCCGCATGCATGGCTGGATCATCTTAGATAAACCGCTTGGGTTGGGTTCAACGCAGGCGGTTTCTGCCGTAAAGCGGAATTTGCGCGAAGCGGGCTTTGGCAAGGTCAAGGTTGGCCATGGCGGCACGCTTGATCCTTTGGCGACAGGCGTTCTGCCGATTGCATTGGGTGAAGCGACCAAATTGTGTGGGCGTATGCTAGACGCATCGAAAACCTATGACTTCACCATCTGCTTTGGAACAGAAACCAGCGGCTTAGATGCCGAGGGGGAGGTCGTAGCGACATCCGATCACCGCCCGACACTGGCGCACGTCGAAGCTGTGTTGGCCCAATTCACCGGGCCCATTGCACAAATTCCGCCTGCTTATTCGGCGATAAAGATTGACGGTAAGCGCGCTTATGACTTGGCGCGTGCAGGTGAGCTTGTGGAGATGCAGTCGCGTTATGTGACAGTTCATACGCTTTCGGTTCACAAGGTTGAGGTCAGTGGCGCGATGGATACTGTCACACTCACCGCCGATGTGTCCAAAGGCACCTATATCCGCAGCCTGGCGCGGGACATCGCTTATGCAGTTGGCACCGTCGGGCATGTGTCCATGTTGCGCCGTACGCGCGCAGGGACCTTCAGCGTGCAGAGCGCGATTTCGCTGGACAAACTGAATGCATTCGGTCAAGGAGCCGCCCAAGAAGACATTATCTTGCCGATAGAGGCAGGGCTGGTCGACATCCCGGCTCTTGATCTCACCCCGGAACAGGCAAGGGCGGTCCAACAGGGCCGCGTCTTGACCGGGATTGCCATGAAAGATGGGCTACATTGGGCGAGAGGCGCAGATTTGCGGCCACTTGCATTAGTGGAGAACATCGACGGGATATTGAAAACCGTCCGTGGCTTTAACCTAACTCCATGATGTTCGAAGGAAAAATATGTCTATTACTGCAGAACGTAAAGCCCAGGTCATTAAAGAGCACGCACGCGAGCCTAACGATACCGGATCACCAGAAGTGCAAGTTGCAATCCTGACCGACCGTATCAATGCCCTGACATCCCATTTTAAAGACCACCACAAGGACAATCACTCGCGTCGTGGTCTTCTTCAAATGGTTAACAAGCGTCGTTCGCTTCTCGACTATCTGAAAAAAATTGATGCAGCGCGCTATGCCGCCCTCATCGCGAAGCTTGGCCTTCGTAAGTAAATTCACTCTCGGCCCGCCTCGGCGGGCCGTTTGCGTTTTGCGCCTTCCAAAAATGTATTTCGGGTGCGCATGAAAAGGGCATTCCGGCAATGAGGCTGGACTGTCATCGGGGCTCGAAAATGCCCCATCCGCGGCGGATCGGTAATTCCGCAACTCAAGAGGCCCCGCATCGCATTGGGCATGCGGGTCAAAGGAAAATTTATGTTTAATACGAAGACTGTATCCATCGAGTGGGGCGGACAAACCCTGACACTCGAAACGGGCAAAGTTGCCCGTCAAGCTGACGGCGCTGTTATGGCATCGCTTGGCGAAACTGTTGTGCTTTGCGCGGTTACCGCCGCAAAGTCTGTGAAAGATGGCCAGGATTTCTTCCCGCTCACCGTTCACTATCAAGAAAAATATTCCGCAGCTGGCCGTATTCCCGGTGGCTTTTTCAAGCGTGAGCGTGGAGCGACAGAAAAAGAAACGCTGGTATCGCGTCTGATCGACCGTCCACTCCGTCCGCTGTTCCCAGAAGGTTTCTACAACGAAATCAACGCAATTGCGCAGGTTCTTAGCTATGATGGCGAGAATGAGCCTGACATTTTGGCACTTGTTGCCGCGTCGGCCGCAATGACCATTTCGGGCGTTCCATTCATGGGGCCAATCGGCGCAGCACGCGTTGGTTACCTGAACGGCGAATATATCCTGAACCCAACCGATGAACAGGTAGCTGAAGGCGATCTCGACCTCGTCGTTGCCGCAACTTATGACGCGGTGATGATGGTGGAATCCGAAGCCAATGAGCTTTCGGAAGAAATCATGCTGGGTGCCGTCCTGTTTGCGCATGATGCGTGTAAGGAAGTCGTTAAGGCCATTATCAAGCTTGCTGAGCAAGCTGCGAAGGAGCCTTGGGCAATGGCAGAGCAGGCTGATTTGTCAGCCGCTAAGGAAAAGCTCAAGAAGCTCATCGGCAAGGACATTGCCGCTGCGTACAAGTTGACCGACAAGTCGGCACGCAGCAACGCGTTGAACGCGGCACGTGCAAAGGCAAAGGAAGCATTTGTTGATGCTGCGCCTCAAGATCAGCTTGCCGCTGGCAAATTGATGAAGAAGCTGGAAGCCGAAATCGTACGCGGCGCCATCCTGAAGGACGGCACACGTATCGACGGACGCACCACATCGCAAATCCGTCCGATTCTGGCGGAAACGCACTTCTTGCCACGTTCGCATGGTTCGGCTTTGTTCACCCGTGGTGAAACGCAGACCATCGCAACGTGTACCTTGGGCACCAAGGACGCAGAGCAGATGATCGATGGCCTTGGCGGTCTGCATTATGAAAACTTCATGCTGCATTACAACTTCCCACCCTACAGCGTTGGTGAAGTTGGTCGCTTTGGCGCACCAAGCCGCCGCGACATCGGCCATGGTAAGCTTGCATGGCGCGCGCTGCACGCCGTATTGCCAAGCAAGGAAGAGTTTCCTTACACAATCCGTATCACCAGCGACATTACCGAATCCAATGGTTCGTCGTCGATGGCATCGGTTTGCGGCGGAAGCCTTGCGATGATGGACGCTGGCGTTCCTATCAAGCGTCCGGTCTCGGGCATTGCGATGGGCTTGATCCTAGAAGGTAAGGATTTCGCAGTCCTTTCGGATATCTTGGGTGACGAAGATCATCTCGGTGATATGGATTTCAAGGTAGCTGGTACGTCTGAAGGCATCACGACGATGCAAATGGACATTAAGATTGCCGGTATTACCCGCGAAATTTTTGAAGCTGCATTGAACCAAGCCAAGGAAGGCCGCGCGCATATCCTTGGTGAAATGGCCAAGGCATTGGGCGAAGCCCGCGGCGAACTGTCCGCGCATGCTCCACGTATTGAAACGATGCAGATCGACAAAGCGAAGATCCGCGACATCATCGGTACTGGCGGCAAGGTTATTCGCGAAATCGTCGCGACCACCGGCGCGAAGGTCGACATTGATGACGAAGGTCTCATCAAAATTTCGTCATCCGACATGTCGCAAATTGAAGCGGCGCGTAAGTGGATTTCGGGTATCGTTGAAGAAGCAGAAGTCGGCAAGATTTATGACGGTAAGGTCGTCAACCTCGTTGATTTCGGCGCATTCGTAAACTTCATGGGTGGCAAGGACGGTCTCGTCCACGTCAGCGAAATGCGCAATGAGCGCGTTGAGAAGGTTACCGACGTTGTCAGCGAAGGCATGGACGTAAAGGTCAAGGTTCTTGAAATCGACCCACGCGGCAAGGTTCGCCTGTCGATGCGCGTCGTAGATCAGGAAACCGGTGAAGAGCTGGAAGACACACGTCCGCCCCGCGAAAAGAGCGAGCGCAGCGATCGTGGACCCCGTCGTGAAGGCGGCGGTGGTGGACGCGGTGAAGGCCGTGGCGACCGTGGACCGCGTCGTGACGGCGGCCGCGGCGACCGTGGCCCACGTCAAGAGCGTTCAGAGGGCGGTAATAATGGTGGGGGCGATCCCGACCATGTGCCAGCTTTCTTGAAGGATTAAGCACGTTCTTGGCGCTTATGCGTCAACACAGAATATCCTGCAAAGGGATGGAGAGGAAAGGGGCGGCTTCGGCGGCCCCTTTTTTCGTGGCTCATGGGGCAACAGTTCATCGCCGATACAGAATATTTCGGCCACGCTTCCTGCGAGATTATGCGCCGTGCCAAGCAAAAGGCTTGGCGGGGCGGACAAGATTATCTAGGGAACATATATGAACACAAAATTCCTTATGCCCGTTGCGCTATTGGCCGCATCTTCCTTGCTTTCCGGTTGCGCTATGCTCGGTCTAGGTGGCGGCGGAGCAAAGCCGGGTAGCAACACCCGTTATGTCGCGCGCGACGTAAATACGCTGTATGCGGCGGCAAAGGACAAGCTGGATAGCAAGCAATATGAAGTCGCTGCGGCGTTATTTGACGAGGTAGAGCGGCAGCATCCTTATTCGCCATGGGCCCGCCGTGCGCAGCTTATGAGCGCGTTTAGTTATTATATGGCGCAGAAATATAATGAGTCGATTCAATCGTCGCGCCGTTTCTTGTCGATCCATCCGGGCAACAAGGATGCGTCTTACGCATATTATCTGATCGCTTTGTCTTATTATGAGCAGATCAGCGATGTGACACGTGACCAAAAGATTTCGGAACAAGCATTGGCCGCTTTGGGTGAAGTGCAGCGCCGCTACCCCAATTCGCGTTATGCATCGGACGCCACGTTGAAGATTGACCTTGTCCGCGACCATCTGGCCGGCAAGGAAATGGAAATTGGCCGTTTCTACCAACGCCGCGCCTTGTGGCTCGCGTCATCGCTGCGCTTCCGCGAAGTGGTCGACAAATATGATACGACGACCCACACGCCTGAGGCGCTATATCGTCTGACCGAAAGCTATCTTGCCATGGGCGTGCCCGAAGAGGCGAAGAAGGCTGCGGCCGTGCTCGGTGCCAACTATCCCGGCAGCGAATGGTATGCGCGTGCCTTTAATTTGATACAGAAGAACGCGCCCGCCGCGTAATGCCATGCTAACGGGGCTTTCGATCCGCGATGTCGTGCTGATCGAGGCACTGGACTTGGAGTTTGCAGGCGGGCTTGGCGTGCTCACGGGGGAGACCGGGGCCGGTAAATCTATATTACTGGATGCGCTTGGCCTTGCCCTTGGCGCGCGCGCCGATAGCGGCTTGGTGCGGTCCGGCGCGGATAAGGCGCAGGTGACAGCAAGCTTTGATGCACCCGCTTATGTCGCCGCGTTCTTGGCCGATAATGACATTGATATCGATGGCAATGAGCCGTTAATCATCCGCCGCTCGGTGAAGGCCGATGGCGGCAGCAAGGCGTTTATCAACGACCAACCTTGTTCAGCCGCGCTGTTGCGGGAATTGGGCGCGGCATTGGTTGAAATTCATGGCCAGCATGATGATCGCGGCATGTTGAACCCGCGCGGGCATCGCGGATTGCTGGACGCCTTTGGCCGCAGCGATACCGCAACTGTGTCGGCCAATTTTGCCGCATGGCAGGATGCCAAATCGCGTTTGGATATTGCGCGTGAGGCGCTCGAAAACGCAGCGCGCGACCGTGAATGGCTGGAGCATGCCGTGGCCGAACTCGCCGCGTTCCATCCGCAACCGGGCGAGGAAGAGCAACTCGCTGGTGAGCGGTCCGACATGCAAAAAGGCGAGCGCATTGCTGAAGACCTGAAGGCCGTGCTGGAGAGCTTTGACGGCCCGAAAAGCGGCTTGGCCCTGATCCGCGGCGCGGCGCGCAAATTGGACCGTCTGGCCGACGCGCACCCGTTATTGGCCGAGGCGCTGACCGCATTGGACCGTGCGGTGATTGAGGCGAGCGAGGCCGAGGATAAGTTAAACGCCGCCGCGCGCGCGATTGAATATGAACCTGCGCGGCTTGATGAGATTGAAGAGCGCTTGTTTGAGCTGCGCGCGCTGGCCCGCAAGCACAACATTGCGCCCGATGGCATTATTGCTTTGCAGGAAAAGCTGACGGCGCAGTTGCAGTCGATACAAGCAGGCGGCGAAGGACTTGCGGTACTGGAGGCTGAGGTCGCAGCCAAGCATAAGGCCTATGTCGAGTCTGCAAGCGCATTGTCTGCGGTCCGAACGGCGGCCGCATCCAAGTTAGACGCCGCCGTGAAGAATGAGCTGGCGCCGTTAAAGCTGGATGCCGCGCAATTTCAGACGGCGGTCGAGCGACTGCCGGAGGACCGCTGGACGGCCTATGGCATGGACCGCGTTGAGTTCCTCATCTCGACCAACCCCGGTGCGCCTTTTGCGCCCCTGGCGAAGATCGCGTCGGGCGGGGAATTGTCGCGCTTCATTCTGGCGCTGAAAGTCGCATTGGCCGAAGAAGGCGGTGCCGCCACGATTATCTTCGACGAAATCGACCGGGGCGTGGGCGGCGCCGTTGCTGCGGCGATTGGCGAGCGCCTTGCGCGCCTTGCGACCCGCACACAGTTATTGGCCGTCACGCACAGCCCGCAGGTCGCCGCCAAAGGAAAAGCGCATTATTTCATTGCGAAATCGAGCCAAGGCACCGTGACACGCACTGGTGTCACCTTGCTGGACGCCGAAGCCCGCCGCCAAGAAATCGCCCGAATGCTGTCCGGCGCAGAGGTTACAGACGAGGCACGGGCGCAAGCTGTGCGCTTATTGGAGGCAGTATGAAGATGTTTGCGATTTTGGTGGCTTTGTCGGCCAGCGCCTATGCGACGCCGCAACCATCGGCACAACCGGCGGACCAGTTTTTCGAAGGCATGTCCACGCTGTGTGGCAAGAGCTTCAGCGGCAAATTGGTCGCAGGTGACGACAGCGACGCAAGCTTTGCCACGGCCAAGATGCAGGCCCATGTCCGCACCTGCACCGACCGCGAAATTCAGATTTCTTTTGATGTTGGCGAAGACCGCTCACGGACTTGGATCATTACGCGGACCGACAACGGCCTGCGCCTGAAACACCGCCATATGTTAAAGGACGGCAGCGAAGACCCTGTGTCGCAATATGGCGGAGATACCGCGATATTGGGGACAGCGACGCGGCAAGAGTTTCCCGCTGATGTTTATTCCAAGGCGATGTTCACTAAAGAGGGTCGGACGGTTTCAAACACGAACGTTTGGGCATTTGAAATCGTTCCGGGCCAAACATTTACCTACGAGTTATCACGCCCGAACCGATTGTTCCGGGTGGCGTTTGACGTGGCTAACCCTGTCACAGGAGCGAGTGAGTGACATCTGAGGCAGATGCCGCCAATGAGCTGATGCGCTTGGCGAAACAGATTGCATACCACAATAAGCGCTACCACGCCGAAGATGCACCGGAAATTTCGGACGCGGAATATGACGCTTTGGTGCGCCGTAACAATGCATTAGAGGCTGCATTTCCGTATCTGATCCGCGCCGATAGCCCCAACACGCTGGTGGGGGCGGCGGTCGAAGGCTCAGGCCTTCAAAAAATCACACACGCCAAAAGGATGATGAGCCTCGACAATGCCTTTGCGGCGCAGGATGTTCATGACTTTGTCGCGCGGGTGCGCCGCTTTCTAAACCTGGCTTCGGACGCTCAAGTGGCGTTGACCGCAGAGGACAAGATTGACGGGCTTTCGCTGTCGTTGCGATATGAAAAAGGCGTCCTGAAACAAGCGGCCACGCGCGGAGATGGCAGCGTGGGTGAAGATGTAACCGCCAACGTCGCTTATATCGCCGACATTCCGCAACAGCTGAACGGCGACGTGCCAGAGGTTTTCGAAATACGCGGCGAAGTCTATATGGCGAAATCCGATTTTGCGGCGCTTAACGACGCGCAATTGGCAAAAGGTGGAAAATTGTTCGCCAACCCGCGCAATGCGGCTGCGGGGTCTTTGCGGCAAAAGGATGCAAAGGTTACGGCATCGCGCCCCTTGCGTTTTCTGGCGCATGGTTGGGGTGAGGTGAGCGCCTTGCCCGCCGATACGCAAAATCAGGTGATGGGGGCTATTGCCGCTTGGGGCGTGCCGATATCGCCCTTGCTGCGCCGCTTTGATCACACCGATGATGTCCTTGCGCATTATGCGGATATCGAACGTCGCCGTGCCGATTTGCCTTATGATATAGATGGCGTTGTTTACAAAGTGGACCGTTTGGAATGGCAGGAACGGCTTGGCTTTGTCGCCAAATCGCCGCGCTGGGCCATTGCGCATAAATTCCCCGCAGAGCGCGCGGAAACGACGCTGGAGCAAATTGATATACAGGTTGGCAGAACGGGCAAGTTGACGCCGGTCGGACGTCTTACGCCAGTAACTGTTGGTGGTGTCGTGGTGTCCAATGTGACGCTGCACAACCGTGACGAAATTGCGCGTTTGGGCGTGCGTCCGGGCGACCGTGTGGTCGTGCAAAGGGCAGGGGATGTCATTCCCCAGATTGTCGAGAATCTCACGCGTGAATATATGCGTTCGGCCTATGACTTTCCCGCGCACTGCCCGGAATGTGGTTCCGAAGCGGTGGCCGAAGAGGGCGAAGTGGATGTACGCTGCACCGCAGGGCTGATTTGCCCCGCCCAACGCGTCCAACGCCTCATCCATTTTGTCAGCCGTGGCGCACTCGATATTGAGGGGCTGGGCGAGAAGACTATTCAGGAATTTTTTGATCTGGGCTGGCTGGAAAGTCCCGCCGACATATTCCGGCTTCGGAACCGCCGCGCCGACATATTGTCGCGCGATGGCTGGCAGGATAAGTCTGTGGATAACCTGTTGGCAGCGATTGAGGCAAAACGCGCGCCCGACGGCGCAAAGCTGCTTTTTGGTTTGGGTATCCGTCATATTGGAACGGTCACAGCGCGGGATTTGTTTAAGACGTTTGGGGCGGTCGAAGAAATCGGCAAGGTCGGCCTAAGGCTGGCGCAGGCGGATGAAGCTGCAATTGCCGATGTCACCGCGATAGACGGGGTCGGCGGCGCAGTGGCCGAGGCATTGGGCGACTTCTTCCATGAACCCCATAATCTGTCAGTGTGGACCGACCTTCTGAACGAAGTCAGTTCGCCCGTTTATGTTTCCAACATTCGCAAGAGCGCTTGGACGGGTAAAACGATTGTCTTCACCGGAAAATTGGAGACGATGAGCCGCGATGAAGCCAAGGCACAGGCCGAGGCGCTGGGCGCGAAAGCAGCGGGATCGGTCAGCGCAAAAACCGATCTTGTGGTCGCTGGCCCCGGTGCTGGGTCGAAATTGAAACAGGCAAATGCGCTTGGCATTCAAGTTATTGATGAAGCTGAATGGGCCAATATCGTCGAATGCGCGTAAAACTGTCGCACAGTTAGTTGCTGCAATCTGGTTTCAAGTGTAACCAGTTGCAATGAACTCCAAAAGCCACGTTTTTGATATGCCGCCCGAAGGCGCAAATGCCGATTGGACCGTAACCCAAAATTGGGAAAAATTCAGCGCGGATGAACATGCAAACTGGGACCGGCTATTTGCGCGGCAAACCGCCATGCTGCCTGGACGCGCTGCCGATGCGTTCATGCGCGGTGTAGACGTGCTGAAGCTGTCCCGCCCCGGCATTCCCGATTATCGCGAATTGAATGCACAACTGATGGCGGCGACGGGGTGGCAAATTGTCGCTGTGCCCGGCCTTGTGCCTGATGCCGTGTTTTTTGAACATCTGGCGAACCGCCGGTTTCCTGCTGGCAATTTCATTCGGACACCTGAGCAGTTAGATTATCTGCAAGAACCAGATGTCTTTCACGATGTATTTGGCCATGTACCGATGTTGGCCGATCCCATATTTGCCGATTATATGGTAGCTTATGGCAAAGGCGGGTTGCGGTCGCTTGGCTTTGGCGCGTTGGATCATTTGGCGCGATTATATTGGTATACGGTCGAGTTCGGCCTTATCCAGCAAGCCGATGGTCTGCGTATTTATGGCGCGGGGATACTTTCAAGCTATGCCGAAAGCATCTTTGCGTTGGATGATCCAAGCCCAAACCGGATCGCGTTCGATTTGCTTCGGGTCATGCGCACGCATTACCGGATTGATGATTTTCAGCAGACTTATTTTGTGATTTCCAGCATCGATCAATTGTTGAACGTCACGGTCGAGACCGACTTCGCGCCATTATATGCTCAACTGGAAACGCTGCCCGACATACAGGCCAGTGAACTATTGGCAGATGATGCGCTGATCACGCGCGGTACGCAAGCATATGCGTTGGGGGCCGGTCGCTGACTAATTTGGCGCTACCATGTGCCGAAATCTCCAGGGGGCTGGCTCGTGCGGCCACTGGCGCGTACCGGTCGTTTCCAACCATAAGTGCGACGCTTCATCAGCCACAGACACGGCCAGTCACCACAATCCACGCGCTTTTCCAGACGGAAGCCCTGTCGTTTGTAGGCGCGTAACACAGCCTCTATTTGGGTATTCAGCAGCCCCGCCAATATCAATGAACCATTGTCGCGCAATATGTTCGCAATCGACGGCGCAAGCTCGATCAACGGGCCGGCAAGTATATTGGCCGTTACAAGGTCATAGGGCGCCCGTGTGAGAATGAGTGGGTGCGCGGTGCCTTCGGCTGCACATAGCGCGAGTTGCCCCTGAGAAACGCCGCAGGGCACGTTATTGACCTGCGCATTGTCCGCAGTGACCTCTACGCTAACTGGATCAATGTCGGACGCGGTTAAATAGGCCTTTGGCCACAGGCGATGTGCGGCAAAGGCGAGCAACCCCGTGCCCGTGCCAATATCGGCAATCACATTGAACCGTTTGCCGGCGCGCTTCATACTGTCGAGCATCATCAGGCAACCGCTGGTGGTTTCATGGCCACCTGTACCAAAAGCGCGGCTTGCCTCAATCAGGAACGGCGTTGCGCCATTGGGCACTATTCCCTTGTTGGAACTGGTGTGGACATAAAAACGGCCCGCATGGACAGGCTCCAACCCTTGTTGGCTCATCACGACCCAATCAGCGTCGGGGAGTTCTTCGACGACGGGCTTTACATTGGTTGCACTGCTTAAGCGACCTTGTATGGACTTGATAACGGCCTTCGTTGGTTTGCATGCGAAATAGGCATTTAACTGCCATTTATTGTCGTTGAACGCTTCAACTTCGTCCGCCACGATTGAGGGCATTGGGTCGAGCGAGGCCAGCCATTCATCGTCTTCATGGATGGCCTCCGCCTCTGCACGGGTGCAGGGAAATTGGACTTTCCAATCACCGGACATAGCTGGCGCCATTTACGTCTAGCACCGCGCCGGTCATCGATGGTGGCGCTTCTAAGGCGCAGAATTTTGCCATAATCGCGACTTCTTCTGGATCGGCGACTTTGCCCAAAGGAATGTCTGCCAGCAATTTGTCGCCGCCGCGGCTTTCCAAATAATCTTCGGCCATGCCTGTCATCGTAAAGCCGGGGCAGATGGCAAAGGCATAAATGCCCTCTTTGGCATAAGCCCGCGCGATGGTTTTGGTCATCGCAACCATGCCTGCCTTTGATGCGGCATAATGCCAATGGGCAGGACTATCACCACGATGTGCCGCGCGACTGGCGATGTTAACGATACGGCCCGACGCGCCGCTGACTTGCCAATGCAGCACCGCGCGACGGCACAAGTCGGCGCTGGCGGTCAGGTTGATTTGCATCGTGCGGTCCCAGCTTGCGCGCCATTCGTCATCTGGCCGCGCAACGGGGTTTGTTTCGAACACGCCTGCATTGTTGATGAGGACGTCAATACGGCCGTCTAAGCCCGCAAGCGCCTGTGTCCAAAGCTGTGCAGGCACCGCCGGATCATTCAAGTCGCCGTCCTTGCTGGACAATGCAACCACCTTTGTTGTGGCAGGATCAAAGCTTGTGGCGATTGCTGCGCCAATTCCGCGCGAGGCGCCAGTGATCAGGATATGTGTTTTCATGCGCGCTGCTTTTCACAGCGCAGACGAAAATTCAACCAAAGTTATTGAAGAAATTGGTTGAAGGATTGCGCGTTTCGCACTGCGCAGGTCTTGCACCACAGCATTAATCGATTAAAGAGCGACGCAACGTCGACCACTTGCATAAATGAAGGACGCTGAAAACATGGCGAAAAACCCGAACCGACCACTGTCACCGCATTTACAGGTGTATCGTTGGTCGCCGCAAATGGCCATTTCGATCTTCCACCGCGCGACAGGCTTTGTTCTCGCGACTGCCGGAATGATGACTTTATTGTGGTGGCTATCGGCCATTGGCGGTGGCGCGGAAAGCTACGCCGCGTTCCAACAATATGTCGTTTCAGCAGGCGCCGATGGCACTGCCTTGCAAATCGCCAGCAATTGGTTCTTCCGCCTTGTGGCTTTGGCCGTGACCTTCAGCTTCTTCCAACATTTGGCGTCGGGTCTCCGCCACCTCGTCCTAGATATCGGCGCGGGTTATGAATTGCAGACCAACCGCTTGTGGTCATTGGTTGCATTTATCGCAGCCATTTTTGCAACTGCATTGGTCGCCTTGTTTGTGGCATCGCGCTTTCTTGGAGTTTTGTGATGGACAGTAGAACAAATATCGGTCGCGTTCGCGGCCTTGGCTCGGCCAAGCATGGCGGCGAACATTGGCTGAAACAGCGTTTGACCGCGATTGGCAATGTGCTGCTCACCGCCTGGTTCGTCGCATCATTGTTTATGATCCCAAGTTTTGACCAATCTGCTTTGGCGCAGTGGTTGGCGCAGCCTTTGGTTGCCGTTCCCATGATTTTGATGATCGCCAATATCTATGCACATGCCCGTCTGGGCCTTCAGGTGTTGATTGAGGATTATGTTCATGATGACGGCCTGAAATTTGCAGCCATGACATTATTGAACTTCTACGTCATCGCCAGCGCCGTATTCGGCATTTTCGTCGTCGCAAAACTCGCATTTACCGGAGCTCCCGCCTGATGTCAGACGCTTACAAGATTATTGACCATACTTATGACACCGTCGTTGTCGGCGCTGGTGGGTCGGGTCTGCGCGCCACGATGGGCAGCGCAGAAGCGGGTTTGAAAACCGCGTGCATTACCAAAGTCTTCCCAACGCGTTCGCACACTGTCGCGGCGCAGGGTGGGATTGCGGCATCGCTGGGCAATAACTCACCAGACCATTGGACCTGGCACATGTATGACACCGTCAAGGGGTCCGATTGGCTCGGTGACCAAGATGCCATCGAATACATGGTGCGTGAGGCGCCTGCTGCGGTGTATGAATTGGAACATGCGGGCGTGCCATTCTCACGCAACGCCGATGGCACTATCTATCAACGGCCATTTGGCGGGCATATGCAGAATATGGGCGAAGGCCCACCCGTTCAGCGTACCGCCGCTGCCGCCGACCGTACGGGGCACGCTATGTTGCATGCTTTGTATCAACAAAGCCTGAAATATGACGCGGACTTCTTCATTGAATATTTCGCGCTCGACCTCATCATGGAAAATGGCGAATGCCGTGGCGTGATTGCCATGTGCATGGAAGATGGAAGCATTCACCGGTTTAAGAGCCATGCTGTCGTGCTGGCCACCGGTGGTTATGGCCGCGCTTATTTCTCCGCAACTTCGGCGCATACCTGTACCGGCGATGGCGGCGGCATGGTCTTGCGCGCTGGCTTGCCATTGCAAGACATGGAGTTTGTCCAATTCCACCCAACGGGTATTTATGGCGCTGGCGTTCTCATCACTGAGGGCGCACGCGGAGAGGGCGGTTACCTGACAAACAGCGAAGGCGAACGCTTCATGGAGCGTTATGCCCCATCGGCTAAGGACCTTGCGTCACGCGACGTTGTCAGCCGTTCTATGGCGCTT
The DNA here is from genome assembly GCA_041175465.1 of Pseudomonadota bacterium. Lineage (GTDB taxonomy): Bacteria > Pseudomonadota > Alphaproteobacteria > Sphingomonadales > Sphingomonadaceae > Sphingorhabdus_B. The sequence continues at coordinate 115,598 of JBEDEX010000002.1, forward strand.
GAAATGCGCGAAGGGCGCGGCGTTGGCGAACATAAGGACCATATCTATCTGCACCTCGACCATATCGACCCTGCGGTATTGGCGCAGCGTTTGCCCGGCATCACCGAAAGCGGTAAGATTTTTGCGGGCGTCGACCTGACCCGCCAACCTTTGCCTGTGACGCCAACCGTCCACTATAATATGGGCGGTATTCCGTGCAATTATCATGGCCAAGTCGTTAACAAGGTGGGCGATGATCCCGAAGTCATCGTTCAGGGCCTATATGCCGTTGGAGAAGCCGCCTGCGTTTCGGTGCATGGCGCCAACCGTCTGGGTTCGAACTCATTGATCGATCTTGTCGTATTTGGTCGGGCAACGGGCTTGCATTTGAAGGCATCACTGACCCCCGGCGCGCCGCATAAGGCATTGCCTGCGGACGCTGCGGATCTCGCACTCGCGCGCGTCGACAAGTTCCGTAACGCAAAGGGCGGATCGCCAACTGCCGAGATCCGTTTGCAAATGCAGCGGACGATGCAAAAGCATGCTGCTGTATTCCGCGACACTGCTTTGTTGGAAGAAGGCGTCGTTGAAATGCAGAAGGTCAACAAGCGTCTCGCCGACGTACATGTGACTGACCGCAGTTTGATCTGGAATACCGACCTCATCGAAACGCTTGAGCTCGACAATCTCATGGCGCAGGCCGTTTGCACAATCGAAAGCGCAAACAACCGCAAGGAAAGCCGTGGCGCCCATGCGCACGAAGACTTCCCCGAGCGCGATGATGCCAATTGGATGAAGCACACGGCGTCATGGTTTGACGGTTGGGGCGGTTCCGGCGGAAAGGTCAAACTCGACTACCGCCCTGTCCATGATTACACGCTCACTGACGAGGCAGAGTATATCAAGCCGAAGCCACGCGTGTATTGATTTCTGCGAAAACGGAGGCTGCAATCTCCAAACTCCGTTTGCGCTTTTCATGGTCGAAGATTGAACAGGCGACGATGATTTCGTCGGCCTGAGTCCGCGCCTGAAACGCCTGTACCGCTGACTTGACTGTGTCTGCCGCACCGATGGCGCTGGCGGACAAAACGTCATGCAACGCAGAAGCAAAATGCGGGGGCAGGGACGCGACATAGCCTTTCACCGGTGGCGGCAATTGGCGCGGGTTGCCGGTGCGCAGCGCAACGAAGCTTTGCATCAATGAACTTGCCAAAAACTCTGCCTCGGCATCGGTTTCGGCAGCGATGATGTTGAACGCGGCTATGGCGTACGGCGTATCAAGCACTGCGCTCGGGCGAAAATGGCTGCGGTAGATATGCAGGGCCTCATCCAGCATTTGTGGCGCAAAATGGCTCGCAAAGGCGAAGGGCAGGCCCAAAGCAGCAGCTACTTGTGCGCCATAGAGGCTGCTGCCCAAAATATAGAGCTGCAGTTGGGCGCCTGCTCCGGGTGTTGCGACAATGCCAGTTTTGTCATCATCGGCGAAATAGCTCTGCAATTCCATCACATCGCGCGGGAATGCGTTGGGATCGCTGTCGAGCGTCCGCCGGATTGCGGCAGCAACGCGCTGGTCGCTACCGGGCGCGCGGCCAAGCCCCAGATCAATCCGACCTGGATAGAGCGCGTCCAACGTGCCGAACTGCTCGGCAATGACCAAAGGCGCATGGTTGGGCAACATGATGCCGCCGGAACCAATGCGGATGGTCTTGGTCGCGGTGGCAATATGCCCGATGACCACGCTGGTGGCGGCGCTTGCAATGCCGCGCATGCCATGATGTTCGGCGACCCAATAACGGGTAAAGCCAAGTTTTTCCGCATACGCCGCAAGATCAGCCGCATTGGCGAGCGCGCTTGCGACCGATCCGCCTTCCACAACAGGCACCAGATCAAGAAAAGAGAGAAATGTCATAGGGGGTAGATGATGCCTTATCGTCCCAAAGCCAAGCGCAATCGACTATTTCGCCGCGCTGTGCGATATGCCGTGATGTGATGACCGAACTTTTCATACCTTTCCTTGTGACGACGATCCTGATTGAGATCACCCCCGGTCCCAATATGGCGTGGTTGGCGTTGACGAGCGCGAGCGAAGGCAAAAGGTCTGGATTTGCGGCCGTAGCAGGGGTTGCGCTTGGCCTTACGTTACTGGCCGCGGCATCGGCTATTGGGTTGGCGGAGTTGGCGACGCGTGCTCCAGCTTTATTCAGCCTCTTGCGTTATGCTGGGGTCGCCTATTTATTCTGGCTGGCGTGGAAGACATGGGCAGGCAAAGATGGGCCCATGCCGGATCGCATAAGCAAAAATGCGCTGGGCGCTTGGTTTCGCCATGGTCTGTTGTTGAATTTGCTAAACCCTAAGGCCGCGGTTTTCTTCATAACCGTCCTACCAGCCTACATCACACAAAATGCGCCAGTTGCGCCGCAAACGGCTTTGCTTTCGGTAAGCTATGTCGCGATTGCCACCTTTGTGCATCTGGTCATTGTCGCGCTGGCGGCGCAGGCGCATGGATGGATATCCGCAGGGCGCAGGGCGCGCATTGTTCGCCGTGCCTTTGCCCTTTTGTTGGCCGGTATCGCTATCTGGTTTCTTATAAGCGCAGCTTAGCGCCAGCGCAGCTTGGACCGGTCAAGTTGCGCCGATGATGTCACGCCCATCAAGCGCATATCGCGTGCAATTTCGTCGCGCAATTTGCCTACGATACGTTCGACGCCGGGTTGGCCAGCTGCTGCCAAGGCATATAGATACAGCCGCCCGCCAGAGCACGCGGTGGCGCCTGCGGCAAGCGCCTTCAATACATGGCTTCCGCGCTGCACGCCGCCGTCGCAAATGATATCAATTTTGCCGCCCACCGCATCGGCGATTTCGGCTATTTGATCGAACGGCGAACGTGACCCATCCAATTGCCGTCCGCCATGGTTGGATACCATGATTGCGGTCGCGCCAATGTCGACGGCGCGTTTAGCATCGTCGACGGACATGATGCCCTTAAGGCAAAATTCACCGCCCCAATCCGAACGGACCTTTTCGGCCATTTTCCAGTCCATCGATGTATCGAGCATCGTATTGAAATATTCCGCCACCGATACCGCGACATTGGTGCCCGCATCAACATGGGTCTGCAGATTGGGCAGGGCGAATTTTTCGCGGAACAGGTAATTCAGCGCCCATTGCGGATGGATGGCGTAGCTCATCACCGATGCGGGCGTGAAACGCGGGGGTGACGTAAATCCGCTGCGCAAGCATCGCTCGCGGTTTCCAGATACGATCGTATCGACCGTCAACGCAATGGCATCAAATTTTGCCGCTTTGCAGCGTTCGATCATCGATGTGTTCAGCCCCTTGTCCTTGTGGATGTAGAGTTGGAACATTTTGGGCGTACTAATGGTTGCGCCGACTTCCTCAATGCTGACGGTGGCGAGTGAGGAGATGCCAAACCAGGTGTTATGCTTCTGCGCGGCGGAAGCAACGGCACGCTCGCCTTGCCAATGGAATAGGCGCTGCAGCGCGGTGGGGGATAGCATGAGCGGCATATCTATTCGCTGCCCCATCACCGTCACGCCCATGTCGATTTCGGACACGCCCGCCAAAACATTGGGCACCAAATCGCAATCATCAAAAGACGAGGTGTTACGGTTCTTGGTGCGTTCATCGTCGGCAGCGCCATCGATATAATTGAAAATAGGTGAAGGTAGCCGCGACTTTGCTAGACGGCGGAAATCGGCGACATTATGACAATCTTGTAAGCGCATTTTGGTCTTATGACAGACCTTGCACATAATTGCATCTATTTGGATACTGCGTTTGTACGGCGTCCGGTCCTTGGTTGTGTCTCCGCACATTATTGAGATGGAACATTGCGTTTAGCGGCGCATTGCGCAAAATAACTCCATCCTAAATGTAAAGGCGCGCGCATATGTTCCTCAAAGGCAAAACAGCACTGATAACTGGTTCAACTTCCGGCATCGGATTGGGCTATGCCCGTGCGTTAGCCGCGCAAGGTGCAAATGTGATGATAAACGGGTTCGGGGATGCGGATCTGATACAAAGCTATGTTACCGAACTCAGCAAGCTGAGCGGCGGAAATGCGCACTATTCCGCGGCCGATATGACTGAACCCGACAGCATCCGAGCCATGGTCTCTGAATGCACCAACCTATTAGGATCGCCTGATATTTTGATCAATAATGCCGGAATACAGCATGTTGCGCCGGTTGACGAATTTCCGGAGGATAAATGGGACGATATCTTGTCCATCATCCTGTCCTCAGCATTCCACACCACAAAGGCCGCTTTGCCCGCGATGAAAGCCAAAGGCTGGGGCCGTATCATCAACACAGGTTCGATGCACAGCTTGGTCGCATCGCCGTATAAATCAGCTTACAATGCCGCCAAGCACGGTCTCGCTGGCTTTACCAAGACGGTTGCGCTTGAAGTGGCAACACAAGGCATCACCGTGAATAACATCTGCCCAGGTTATGTCTGGACATCTTTGGTTGAAAACCAGATCCCCGACACCATGAAAGCACGCGGACTCACGCGGGATCAGGTTATCAATGATGTGCTGCTGGCCAATCAACCGCAGAAGAAATTTGTGCAGGTCGAACAATTAGCTGCGCTTGCGGTCTTTTTGTGCCGGGATGAGGCGAGTGCGATTACCGGCACAAACCTGTCGGTCGATGGTGGTTGGACCGCTCAATAGCTGCGAATATTTGGCGTACTAGGGCCTAAAAAAACCGCCGACATTGCTGCCGGCGGTCAGTTGCTTTTCCTCCCCAGGAAAACTCTAATGAATAGGCTACTCTATTTGCCGCCGGCACTCCCAAGGCGGTGATACAGCCGTGCAAATTTGACCGATTCAGGCTTGTCCTGAATAACCTCCAGATAATGCACCAATGCTTGCCGTAGGAGTGTGAGGTCCTCGGTTGATAGAACGGCGCGTGCGCGTGCAGGTTCAGCCATATTGATTGCTCCTTATGCCGAGTGGCTAAATTGGTTCATCGTATTGTCTTTGCCGCCCGCCTTCAACGCAGCTTCACCGGCAAAATATTCCTTATGATCATCACCAATGTCGGAGCCCGACATATTCTGGTGCTTAACGCAGGCGATGCCCTGACGGATTTCCTTGCGCTGAACGCCAGCGACATAACCCAGCATGCCCATTTCGCCGAAATAATCCTTCGCAAGATTGTCCGTGCTCAATGCTGCCGTGTGGTAGGTTGGCAGTGTGATGAGGTGGTGGAAAATTCCTGCACGCTTCGCAGATTCGCGCTGGAAGTTTTGGATACGAACATCTGCCTCAATGCCCAAATGCGTTTCGTCATAGGATGCGCTCATGAGGTTGGCGCGTTCATATGCAGAGACATCCTGACCATTGGCAGACCATGCATCAAATACTTGCTGGCGGAAGTTCAGAGTCCAATTGAAACTTGGCGAGTTGTTATAGGCTAGCTTTGCATTGGGAACGACTTCACGGATGCGGTCAACCATGCCGGCAATCTGTTCGATATGCGGTTTTTCGGTTTCAATCCAAATGAGGTCAGCGCCGTTTTGAAGCGATGTAATGCAATCCAGGACGCAGCGGTCTTCGCCAGTGCCAGAGCGGAATTGGAAAAGGTTGGACGGTAAACGCTTTGGACGCAGCAACTTTCCGTTGCGGTTCAAAATGACGTCGCCATTTTGCGCCGTGGCGGGGTCAATTTCTTCGCAATCGAGGAAGCTGTTATACAAATCGCCCAAGTCACCAGCAGTGGTTGAAACGGCGATTTGCTTGGTTAGGCCAGCGCCTAAAGAGTCGGTGCGGGCAACGATGATGCCGTCAGGCACGCCAAGTTCAAGGAAGGCATAACGGCATGCGCGGATTTTCTGAAGGAAATCCTCATGCGGCACTGTAACTTTGCCATCTTGGTGGCCACACTGTTTTTCGTCCGAGACTTGGTTTTCGATCTGGAGAGCGCAGGCACCTGCCTCGATCATTTTCTTTGCGAGCAAATAGGTGGCTTCTGCATTGCCGAACCCGGCGTCGATATCGGCGATGATAGGCACAACATGCGTTTCATGGCTCTCGATCTTGTCCATGATGGCGGCTGCACGCGCGGAGTCATTCTGTCCGCGTGCATCATCGAGATCGCGGAAGAGGATGTTGAGTTCGCGGCTGTCGGCCTGGCGCAAGAATGTGTACAGCTCTTCGATAAGCGCTGGAACGCTTGTCTTTTCATGCATTGACTGGTCGGGTAGGGGGCCAAATTCGCTACGCAATGCGGCGATCATCCAACCCGACAGATACAGATAGCGCTTCTTGGTCGTGCCGAAATGCTTTTTGATGGAGATCATCTTTTGCTGCGCGATGAACCCGTGCCAGCAACCGAGGGACTGCGTATATTGCGCAGGATCAGCGTCATAAGCACCCATGTCTTCGCGCATAATTTTGGCGGTGTAGCGGGCGATATCGAGACCCGTTTGAAAACGGTTTTGCAATTGCATCCGTGCGACAGATTCGGCGCTGATGGAATCCCACGTTCCTTTATGCGCGGCAATTTGCGCGCTGTTGGTAGCTATCAGTGTCTGATATGACATATCTCATTCCTTCGTTCGTGGGGTATATGTCCCTATATTCTGTCACTTCCGCGGATAATCCGAGTCAATTTTGTAATATTTGTTGTGTTGTCGTCGTAAATCTCTATCAATTTTTTGTAATGTTGTAATTTTATTGACAAGAGTTCGATGGCCGAGGAAAAATTATTTGCTGGACATGCCGTGCGCAGGATCCGTCGCGCTTATGGTCTCACCCAAGGGACAATGGCTGAGGCGCTTGCGATTTCGCCATCCTATCTCAACCTGATTGAACGCAATCAACGACCATTGACGGCCACCTTGTTGTTGAAACTGGCGCAGTCTTATGACTTTGACCCGCGGACATTAACGGGCGCAACGCCAGGCGGCGGCGTTGAGGCCATTAGGCGCAGACTAAGCGACCCGATGTTTGCCGATTTGGCGGTTGACCGCGCACAAGTCGAAGAATGGATCGCGGCCAGTCCAGATGCAGCTGAAGCGTTTGCGCGCGCGTTTGACCGTCTTTCGGGCGGTTCGCACGGCGGTGCCAGTGCCTCTGCTGGCGGCGCACAGATAGAACCAGAAGCCATTGCATCGACGCGGCGTGAAATTGAACGCTGGCGAAACCACTTCGCAGATTTGGATACGCAAGCTGAAGCCCTTGCCGACGAACTGCGGCTCGCCAATGCCGACCTGTATGGCGCGATTACCGAACGGCTGCGCGTCAAGCATCAGTTGTCCATAAGAATTTTGCCGTTTGACGTCATGCCAGACAGGCTCCGCCGTCTCGACCTGCACGCACGGCAGTTACAATTGTCCGAACTGCTTGACCCTGCAAGCCGTACCTTTGCTGCAGCATTGCAACTTGGCATGTTAGAGGCAAAGGCGGAGATTGATGCATTGGTTGCAGGCGCATCCTTCACGGAACGGGCGGCCGAACGGCTCTATCGGCGCCATTTAAGCAGCTATTTTGCAGCTGCTGTGATGATGCCTTATGCGCGTTTCCTGCGTGCGTGCGAAGCCACTGGTTATGACATCATGCTTTTGCAGCGACGCTTTGGCGCAGGCTTTGAACAGATTGCCCACCGCTTGACGACGTTGCAGCGCATTGGCCAACGCGGCCTACCCTTTTTCATGCTGCGGATTGATAAGGCAGGGCAAAGCAGCAAACGTTACGCGGGTGCAAGCGGATCGCCATTGGTGGCGACGGATCGGCGTTGTCCTTTGTGGCATGTGCATAATGTATTTGCGCGGCCCGGAACGCTCTTGCCGCATTTGGTGGAATTAGAGGATGGCAGTCGCTGGTTCACTTTGTCCCGCGCAGTTCACCCGCAAACCGCGGTCAGCGGTGGCGTGGAGGCGGGATTTGCAATTTGCCTTGGCTTAGATGCAAAGCTTGCCGCACCATTAGCCGCTGCGCGTGGTATGGACCTGAAAAATGGTGTGGCAACGTCCATTGGCCTTGGCTGCTCAGCGTGCACGCGACCAGATTGCCCTCAAAGAAGCGCGCCGCCTACTGGCCGTGTGCTTGTATTCAATGAACGTGAAAGAGGCATGTCACCTTTTACCTTTGACCAGCTTTCTTAATAGCCGCCAATCGGGGACTTAGGTCAAAGAGAGCAGCTCTGCTGGATCAATGCCTGCGCGCTGCATTTGTGCCTTTACGTCGGGCCAGACATTCTGAACGAAATTGTCGCGCTCAAAACTTCGCAGCTTTGCGGTTGCACCGCGGGCAACAAACAGGCCAACGCCGCGTTTTACATCAACTAAGCCGCTGTCTTGAAATAACTGATAAGCCTTGGCCACAGTCAGTGGGTTTGCGCCCTGAATGGCGGCAAATGCGCGCACGGAGGGAAGCATTTCGCCTTCCTTATATCTACCGTCAAGGATGGCCGCAGCGATCACGTCGCGCAATTTTAAATATACTGGCTTTACATCATTTTTCATTACATACTTACTGCCATAATACAGTAGGGCGCGTCAAGCGTGGGTAAATCTATGTAGTCATGGCCACTGGCGAATGATTTCACTTGGAACGGGGCGTGGACGTTCTTCAAGCGCGTGTGCTGGCGTACCGATAAAGAACAAGCCTGCTATTTTCTCATCGCCCTTACAAATGGCTGAGTTCACTATGGGGTCATAGCTAGCCCAGCCTGTTATCCAGCTCCCGACAAAGCTATGGGCATGTGCCGCGTGCAGTAAATTCATACCCACAGCGCCCACGCTCATTTCTTGTTCCCACAATGGAATTTTTAAACTTGGTTGCGGCGCAAACAATAGCAAGATGAGGGTAGGGGCCATTTGCGCTGGGGCAATCGCTGCTTCGATTTGCACTGGGCGGGCATCCGGGTTGGCGGCGCAGAATGCTTTTTTCAACAGGTCGGCAAAGGCAGAGCGATCCGTGACTTCAACAAAGCGCCACGGGAATAACTTCCCATGGTCGGGCGTGCGCATGGCTGTTTGAAGCATCAGATCGAGCTGCGCGCTATCGGGCCCGGGCGCTACCATGTCGCGTGGTTTGCCTGATCGGCGGGTTTTCAGATACGTGCTGACAGAAGAAAGATCGTTGAACATTCTGCACCCTTCGACGAAATTCACCCTTCGCGGCAATATAATTCTTCACACGCGCAATTTTTTCGGTAGGTTCCCGCGCAATCGTCCCATTCAACGGGATTTTAAACATAACAAAGATGAGGGGTTCGCTCGATGGCGACAGCATATGCGCAAGATGGAGATGCAGCAGGGACATTCCTTGGTCATCCCAAAGGTCTTTTTGTATTATTCTTTGCCGAAATGTGGGAGCGTTTCTCTTATTACGGCATGCGCGCGCTGCTGATTTTCTATCTGACCAAACACTGGTTGTTTTCTGATGAAGATTCCGGCGTCATCTACGGTGCGTACACGGCGCTGGTGTATATCACGCCTGTGCTTGGTGGGTATCTTGCGGATCGCTATTTGGGCCAACGAAAGGCCGTTACCTATGGCGCTATTTTGCTGACCTTCGGGCATTTTCTCATGGGCTTTGAAGGTTCCGGCGGCCAAGATGCGGCGTCGCTGAGTATCTTCTGGCTCGCCTTGGCGTTTATCATCGTTGGCTCAGGATTTTTGAAAGCAAATATCTCGGTCATCGTTGGGCAGCTCTATCCACGTACTGATGTGCGTCGCGACGGGGCCTATACCATCTTCTATATGGGCATTAACCTCGGTGCTGCGCTTGGCGCATTGCTTTGCGGCTATCTCGGCGAAACCTATGGCTGGTCTTATGGCTTTGGCGCGGCGGGCGTTGGTATGTTGCTGGGCCTTATAGTCTTTGTCGTTTTCAAGCCGTTGCTATTGGGCCGTGGTGAGCCTTTAAACCCTGAAGCTTTGAACAAGACGGTTTTGGGCATCAAGCTGGAATGGCTTTTGTATATTGTCGGCCTTGTGGCTGTCGTTATTTGTTGGTGGTTGGTGCAAAACCAGGCTGTCGTCGGCACTCTGCTGGGTATCGTTGGCGCTATTCTTATTACTTATGTTTTGTGGACAGCGGTGCGTAAACTTGAACCACATGACCGCGACCGTATTTTTGCAGCGATGTTCCTCATCATTGGTTCAATCCTTTTCTGGGCTTTGTTTGAACAGGCTGGTTCGTCGTTAAACTTGTTTACGGACCGGCATGTGGATCGCGCTGGCGTGCCTGCATCGGTATTCCAGTCATTAAACGCGATTTACATTGTTCTGCTTGCTCCATTGTTCGCATGGCTTTGGACATCGCTTGGCCGCAAGGGGCTTGAGCCATCTGCTGCGGCAAAGTTCGGTCTTGGTATTGTTCAATTGGGCATCGGCTTTCTGGTCCTTGTGGCGGGTTCTGCCGCGGCGGGTGCGGACAGCATGGTTCCTGTACTTTTCATTTTCCTGATCTATTTGTTCCACACAACTGGTGAATTATGTCTGTCGCCAGTTGGTCTCAGTGCGATGAACCGGCTTGCGCCTGCACATCTTGCATCTTTGATCATGGGCACATGGTTTTTTGCATCCGCCACTGGAAACTTTGTCGCTGGCCTGATCGCTTCGGCAACAGGTTCAGAAGCGGCATCTGGAGAAGGTGCGGGGCGTGAAGTCGTTATGGCTGTGTACAGCCAAATTGGCTGGATTGCGATTGGCGTTGGTGTCGCGGTTGTGGTCATCTCGCCGCTGATCAAAAAGCTCATGCACCTCGACACTTTGCGTGACGATGGGCCTTTGGACGGCCAAGCCTAAGCAGACACATCTGCCGCTGGCGTTCACCTAACAAATCGGAGTTAAACAATGGCAATTTCGAATACATTGCGCAGTGCATATCTGGTGCTGCCACTTGCCCTTATGGCGTGTTCTAACGCCGAAGGTCCAAAGACCCTGTCCGCAACTCCTGCGGTGAAGCCAGTTGAAAAGGCTCCCGTGGCGTTTCCGTCAACATATAAGGCCTATCCCGGCGTCGCGACGGCCATTCGTAATGTCACCGTATATGATGGTGAAGGCGGCAAGATCGAAAACGGCGTGGTTTTTATGACCGGCGGCAAGATCAGTAGCGTTGGTGGTCCAGACACGACTATTCCTGCGGGCGTGAATGTAATTGATGGGAAGGGTAAGTTTGTAACGCCTGGCATCATCGATATTCACTCCCATTTGGGTGACTATCCCACGCCATCGGTTGAGGCGCATAGCGACGGTAACGAAGCTACATCACCGACAACGCCTGAAGTATGGGCCGAGCACAGCGTATGGCCACAAGACCCCGGTTTCAGCCGCGCGCTCGCCAATGGCGGTATTACGGCGCTGCAGGTATTGCCAGGATCAGCAAACTTAATGGGCGGCCGTTCCGTCGTGCTGAAAAACGTCTATGCCCGCACGATACAGGGCATGAAGTTCCCCGACGCACCTTATGGTATGAAAATGGCCTGCGGAGAAAATCCGAAGCGTGTGTACGGAAGCAAGGGCCGGATGCCATCAACGCGCATGGGCAACCTCGCCGTGAACCGGCAGACATGGATAAAGGCACAAGAGTATAAGAAAAGGCGCGATAGCGGCAAAGAATATACCCGCGACCTTGGCATGGAAACATTGGCTGGCGTGCTGGATGGCGACATCTCGATCCAGAACCACTGCTATCGTGCCGACGAAATGGCGCTTGTCCTCGATATGGCCAAGGAATTTGGCTATAAGGTATCGACATTCCACCATGCGGTAGAAAGCTACAAAATTGCGGATTTGCTGCGCGACAATGGGGTATGTTCCGCCGTGTGGGCGGATTGGTGGGGCTTTAAGATGGAGGCGTATGACGCCATTCCTGAAAACGCCGCGATCCTGCACAATACAGGCGCTTGCGTGATCATCCATTCCGATGACGAAAATCAAATCCAGCGTTTGAACCAAGAAGCGGCAAAGGCGCAAGCCGATGGCCGTCGCATGGGTATCAATATCAGCGATGCCGAAGTTATCAAATGGCTGACCTACAACCCAGCCAAGGCGTTGGGCATATCGAACAAAACAGGCAGCTTGAAAGCCGGCAAAATGGCCGATGTTGTATTGTGGAACGGCAATCCGTTGAGCGTTTATGCGCGCCCTGACAAGGTATGGATCGATGGCGCTTTGATGTTTGATGCAAGCAACCCCAAAATACGTCCGGTGAGTGATTTTGAGCTCGGCCAACCAGGTGAAGGAGATGTAAAATGAGGCATTTCCTATATGCCGCCGCCGCTATGGCTGCTTTTGCAACGCCCGTTGCTGCTGAAACCATTGCTATCACAGGGGGACGCGTTGTGGTCGGGGATGGCAGTGCGCCTATTGAAGGTGGTACTGTGGTTATTCGTGACGGCAAAATCGTTGCTGCCGGCGCAACTGTCGCCATACCATCGGGCGCACGTCAGATTGATGCGACAGGCAAATGGGTAACACCGGGTGTTTTTGCCGGTTTCTCGCGGCTTGGCCTAGCCGAAGTGGACGCTGTGAACGGCACCAATGACAAGAGCGGCGGGCGCAGTGGGTTTTCCGCCGCTATTGATGTCGCGCCTGCCATCGACCCGTTTCGGTCACCTTTTGCTGTAAACCGTTCTTCGGGCGTAACCCGTGCTGTGGTTGCACCTGAGGCTGCGGACAATATCTTTGCAGGTCAGGGTGCAATTGCAGACCTTGGCGCAGATAGTAACCCGGTTACCAAAGCACGTGCGTTCCAATTTGCCGAGTTCGGGGAAGATGGCGCCGCGTCGGCGGGGGGAAGCCGTGCGGGAACGCATCTGCATTTCCGCGCGATGCTGCGTGAAGCCCAAGATTATGCTGCTGGCCGGGGCACGTTTGACGATGATTTGTTGAAGGCTGAGGATGCGAAGGCTTTGTTGTCCGTTCTTCGCGGTGAAACCCGTTTGCTCATTCATGTGGAAGGGGCAAATGACATGCTCCGGCTTATGGAGTTGAAGCGCGATTTTCCTACGATTAAAATGGTGTTTGTGGGCGTGAGCGAAGGTTGGCGGGTCGCCTCCGAACTCGCAAAGGCTGGCATTCCTGTCATCGCGTCGGCACTCAATGATTTGCCTGCGACATTTGAAATGCTGGGTGCGACGCAAAGCAATATTGGCCGTATGAAAGACGCCGGTGTTCAGGTTGCCATTGGTATGATCAATGATCGGGATTCACACCAATTGCGCTACACAACCCAATATGCGGGTAATATTGTGAGCCTTCAATATGTGCCCGGTGCAACGGGCCTAACCTGGGATGAGGCTTTTGCCGCGATCAGCTCGGTTCCTGCCGAAATCATGGGCGTTGGTGATCGTCTAGGCAGCTTGAAAGCAGGTCGGGCGGCAGATGTCGTGGTCTGGGATGGCGACCCGCTCGAGCTTTCTAGTGCAGCTACGACCGTCATAATCGATGGTGTAGAGCAACCGCTCACCAATCGTCAAAATCGCCTGCGGGACCGCTATGCGCGTCCCACAGAAGGCGATTTGCCAAAGGCATATGATCGCTGATAAAATGATGATATAACAACAGGATGTTGCATGGGGAGGAGGTGGCATTTTGGGTGATTATTTAGCGCTGGTTGCGGCGAGCCTTTCGTTCGTAGGTAGCCATTTTCTGATGTCGCATCCCTTGCGCGCACCTCTGGTCCGTCTGTTCGGAGCAAATGGGTTTATGGCGGTTTATTCTGCCATATCGCTTATTTCGTTTGTGTGGATGATTATCGCATTTGGGCGTGCGCCAAAAGCTGACGGTCTTTGGCCCGTGGGTGAAGGCGTTTGGATAGCCGCGAGCGTCGTTACGCTATTGGCGGCGGTGCTGTTTGCAGGTTCGTTTATCCGCAACCCCTCACTTCCCGGCGTGCCTGACGCACTGGCTGCACAAACGCCCTCTGGCGTGTTTAAGGCCACACGTCATCCCATGATGTGGGGTTTCGCTTTATGGGGGGTAGCGCATATACTTGTTGCACCGCGCATCGACAATTTTATCTTCTCAGGGAGCCTCGTCTTCTTGGCCTTGGTTGGTTCCAAGGCTCAAGAAATCAAGAAGCGCAAATTGATGGGGGGGCAGTGGGCAAAGTGGCTGCGCCGCACGCATTTCGTTGTGCGCCCCGCAGCATTGTTGCGTGCCGGCATCGGCCCATGGGCCGCAGGGATTTTGATCTGGACCATCGCCACATGGGCGCACCCATATTGGGGCGTGGGCGGTGCTGGCCTGTTCCGCTGGATTGGTCTTTAAAGCCGAACCATTTTCATGCCACGTTCGCCATAACGCGGACCCGATGTGCCACCACGCGGGGCGGCTGCATCCAGCTTGGCAAGATCATCCGCATCAAGCGCAATATCGCTAGCCTTTGCGCTGTCCTCCATCGTTACACGGCGTTTAAAACCGGGGATGGGCACTATATCTTGGCCTTGCGCCAATATCCATGCGAGCGCGATTTGGGCATGTGATGCGTCATGTTTCGCGGCAATTTCACCCAGTACGTCTACAATCGCGAGGTTCGTGGCAAAATTGTCGCCTTGAAAGCGTGGATCTTGCCGACGCCAATCATTTTCGGGAAGTTCATCAAGGCTTCGGAAAGCGCCGGTGAGGAAACCGCGGCCGAGCGGCGAGTAAGGGACAAAGCCAATGCCAAGCGTGCGGCAAGTTGGTAGGATTTCATCTTCAATATCCCGCTCCCACAACGAATACTCACTTTGCAGTGCAGAAATAGGCGCAACAGCAGCGGCGCGGCGAAGTGTTTCTGGTCCCGCTTCGGACAGACCAATATGCTTGATTTTACCTTCTGTGATCAGGTCAGCCATCGCGCCAACGGTTTCTTCAATGGGTACATTGGGATCAACGCGATGTTGGTAATATAGGTCGAGGCAATCGATTCCGAGGCGTTTCAAAGTGCCTTCAACAGCCGTCTTGGCATTCGTGGCTGAACCATCGACGCCGACGATGTTCCCATAGTCAAATTTGAAGCCGAATTTGCTCGCTATGATGAGGCCGTCGCGTTTGCCCTTAATCGCTTGGCCGACCAATTCCTCATTTTGGAATGGGCCATAAATCTGCGCCGTGTCGAAAAAGTTGATGC
The DNA here is from genome assembly GCA_041175465.1 of Pseudomonadota bacterium. Taxonomy (GTDB): domain Bacteria; phylum Pseudomonadota; class Alphaproteobacteria; order Sphingomonadales; family Sphingomonadaceae; genus Sphingorhabdus_B. The sequence continues at coordinate 130,674 of JBEDEX010000002.1, forward strand.
CAAGGTCGATAGCGCGGTGGATCGTTTTGATTGCCTCATCTGGGTCTGCATCTTCGCCATATGTAATGTTGCCGCCCTTAATCATAGGCATGCAGCCAACGCCGAGAGCGGATACTTTTAAACCATGGCCAAGTTCACGATATTGCATTGGCTTTGTCCTTTTCAGAAGCCTCAATAGCCGTGGCAAGTGCCACGTCCATTTGTACATTCCCAGTGGTACGGAAGATATCGGGCAATGTTTCGACTGCAATCAGCAGCGCTAAAGGTTCAATCGGGATACCTAGTGCCAAGCATATAGGCGCGATAGACGTCACAAAGCTAACTGAGCCAGGCAGGCTTACTGCGCCCATGGAGGTCAATGCGGCGATGAAGATTGCGAAGCCATAGTCCCAGCCATCTAACTTAACGCCGAACCAGTTCGCAACATACAGCGCGACTGCCAGGTTCATCGCAGGACCAGTGACGCGCAACAAGGCGACAGCCATCGGCAGAACTAAGCCAGCGGTCGATTCCCGCACGCCAAGCGCCTCGGCCTTTTTCAACATGAGCGGTAAGCTAGCCAGCGACGACTGGGTCGATACGGCAAAGGCCTGTACTGGCGCGATCTGGCGCGCATAGTCAGTAAAGCGGACCTTGCCAGCAAAGACAGCCACCAGATAAGCAAAGCCGCCAACAATAATACCTACGATGGAAACCGTGACGATATAATGCGCAACTGCGCCCAATGCCGCGAGGCCGGATCGTGCGCCAACAACAAAGGCCAAGGCAAATACGCCGATTGGCGCGAGTTTTAACACCCATTCAATGACAATGACCATGGCATCAGCGAGCGCGCTGAAAAAACCAGCCATCTGCGTCCTAGGGCCTTGCGCGAGGCGCGTTACCGCAAAGGCGAATACCAAAGTGAAGATTAGAAGCGGCAGAATCGAATCATTGGCTGCTGAAGCAATCGGGTTTGTCGGTACAAGTGCGACGATAAAGTCGCGCAGAGGAGGCTGCTCTGCCACCGCTGGAACGCCTGTAAGCGCCGCACGTAACGCGGCCGCACTTTCGGATGGCATCGGCCATAGCGACAGCACAGTCGGTGTTAGTAGGGCGCCCATAGTGGCCGAAAGGCCCATCATGACCACAATCCACGCGACCGTCCTTGCGGCCATAGGGCCAGCGCGTGCCGCCTCTGCGCTTTGGACGATTCCGGTAACCAGCAGCGCCACCACCAATGGCACCACGGTCATCCGAAGGCCGTTAAGCCACAAAGATCCTACGATATCGAGCCAGTAGGCGGTTTGCGTACCAATGATAGGCACTTGTGCTGCGGCGAAAATTCCAAGGGCAAGGCCAAGGACGAGGGCGAGGAGAATACGTGTAGCGTTAGACATAGCATCGGGTCTTGCCAGCCTGTTGCTCCCTATGCAAGGGTGAGGCATCGCGGCACGAAAAAATCAAACAACGACCGCATAAGGGCAGGGACGCACATGGCGCGCAAATATTTTGGAACAGATGGTATCAGAGGCCGCAGCAACGCAGGCTCCATGACACCAGAAATGGCGATGAAAGTTGGCCAAGCGGCAGGTACGCACTTTCTGCGTGGTGGTCACAAGCATCGTGTCGTCATTGGTAAGGACACGCGCTTGTCCGGCTATATGATTGAGAATGCTTTGGTGGCGGGTTTCACGAGCGTTGGCATGGATGTGGTTCAGTTCGGTCCAATACCGACGCCCGCGGTCGCTTTGCTTACGCGGTCGATGCGCGCGGATTTGGGCGTGATGATTTCGGCCAGTCACAACCCGTATGAGGATAATGGAATCAAGCTATTTGGCCCCGATGGATTTAAATTGTCGGATGCGGACGAACTTGCGATTGAGGCATTACTGGATATGCCGATTGCATTGGCGGATGCGGCTGATGTGGGGCGCGCGCGGCGCATTGAAGACAGCCGGGGTCGCTATATTCATGCGGTAAAGGCATCCGTGCCAGAACATATCCGTTTCGATGGCCTGCACGTTGTGCTCGATTGCGCGAACGGTGCGGCCTATCAAGTCGCGCCAACCGCGATTTGGGAATTGGGCGCAAAAGTAACATCCATTGGTATTGTACCCAATGGTAAGAATATCAATCACAAGGTCGGCTCAACGCATGTTGTGACGTTGCAGGAAACGGTTGTCGCAGCGGGTGCGGATATCGGTATCGCGCTGGATGGGGATGCCGACCGCTTGATTGTCGTCGATGAAAAAGGAAGCATCGTCGATGGGGACCAGATCATGGCATTGCTTGGCGGCGCGATGAACCGCAGTGGCCAATTGACGGGTGGTGGAATTGTCGCAACAGTCATGTCCAATTTGGGCTTAGAGCGATATCTGCAAACACAGGATTTACGCCTTATTCGTGCGAAAGTCGGTGACCGCTATGTCCTAGAAGAAATGCGCAAGCACGGCATCAATGTCGGCGGAGAGCAATCCGGTCATATGATTATGTTGGATCATGCCACGACGGGCGATGGTACCATTGCCGCGCTGCAAGTACTGACACAGCTGGTCGAAAGAGGGAAGCCAGCGAGTGAAGTACTGCACTTGTTCGATCCGGTTCCTCAATTACTCAAAAATGTGCGTTTTTCAGGCGGCAAGCCTCTGAATAATCCAGATGTTCAGGCCGTCATTGCAAAGGCTGAGGCCGAGTTGGAGGGCATTGGCCGCTTGGTGATCCGTCCATCGGGCACGGAGCCAGTTATCCGCGTGATGGCAGAGGGTGATGACGCGGCCGAGGTTGAGCGTATTGTTGACAGCATCTGTGACGCTGTGAGGATTGCTGCATCCTGATGACGAAAGGCGCGCCCGCCCGCATATTGATTATCGCCGGTTCCGACAGCGGCGGCGGCGCAGGGATTCAGGCGGACATCAAAACGGTGACCATGCTGGGTGGTCATGCCATGACGGCGGTGACCGCGATTACTGCACAAAACACGCTGGGTGTTGACGCGGTGCATATGGTGCCGACCCAAATGGTGATTGACCAAATCAGTGCGGTCGTCCGCGACATTGGTGTTGATGCTGTCAAAATCGGGATGATTGGCAATGCCGACACCGCGCATGCTGTAGCAGACAGTCTTGCCGACCTAACTTGTCCGATTATATTCGACCCTGTCATGGTCGCAACGAGCGGGGCTGTGCTCGCGGATCCGGATACCATATCTGCGTTTGAACGGCTGATGCGGATTGCTACACTTACGACACCCAATTTGCCGGAGCTGGAAGCTCTGGGCGGTAAGGATGCCTTGCTCGTGCGGCGGTTTTCCTTGTTGTTGAAGGGCGGCCATGCGGACGGGGATGATATCATCGACGAACTGCATCTTGCGCCTGGGCAAAGCGAACGCTGGCGTGGTGCGCGGATACAGACGCGCAGTACGCATGGGACTGGCTGCACATTAGCTTCAGCCATTGCAACGGGATTGGGGCAGGGGATGGAGCTTGTTCCTGCCATAGAGCGGGCGCGCTTGTTCGTGCGACTTGCGCTGCGTGCCGCGCCCGGCCTCGGCCAAGGACATGGCCCGATGGGGCATCAATCGGTGCGAGAGGACGCGATGGTCGCTGGCCCGTCGCTAAACCATGTGACCGTGGGGTGTCGTGATTATGCGGCGTCCGTCAATTTCTATATGGCGCTTGGGCTTCAGTGCATTGTGGATAGCCCGTCCAACGGTTATGCGCGGTTTGAAGCGCCCAATGGCGTAACTTTTTCCATTCATCAAAGTGACGATATCGCGGCATCGACCATGATATATTTTGAAAGCAAACGCCTCGATGCATGGGTAACCGAGCTGGTGAGCCAAGGCTTTGCGTTTGAACAATTGCCGCAGGATGAAAGCTGGGGTTGGCGTGAGGCGCGGTTGCTGGACCCTGCGGGCAACATTGTGTGCCTATACAAAGCAGGTGAAAACCGGCGTTACCCTGCTTGGCGAATATGATTTTCGGTGTCGACGAGGCTGGTCGTGGGCCGCTTGCCGGACCGGTGGTTGCTGCGGCCGTATTATTGTCTAAGCCACGTCCGTCTGGGCTGGATGATAGCAAGAAACTAACCGCTAAACGGCGTGCGGAACTTGAAACCATTATTAAACGCCGCTGCCAATGGGCGGTTGGTGTTGTCGAAGTCGAAGACATTGATCGGTTGAACATTTTTGGGGCAACAATGCTGGCCATGACCTTGGCGGTGGATGCCTTGTGCGCGAAACTTGGATGCGATCCGCGTGAGGTGTTGATCGATGGTAACATGACGCCTGCTGGTCGCTGTTCCGAATGGCGATGGCCGGCGCGCGCGATAGTGGGTGGTGACGCCATAGAACCCTGCATTTCGGCAGCGTCCATCATTGCCAAAGAACATCGCGACAGGTTGATGTGTGCGGCGGCGCAACGGCACCCGCATTATGGTTGGGAAAAAAATAAGGGCTATGGCACAGCCGACCATATGGCGGCGCTTCGGACGCTTGGTCCGACGCCATTACACCGGAAAAGCTTCGCGCCGGTCGCACAATTGCTTTTGATGTAATTTTTTTTGGGCAGTGAGTCCTTCGGGTAACACCACTAGGGGTTGAGTCTGCCAAGATTCGCAAGACTCCACATATTGTGCCGGACTCGTTTCGTTCCGCCTATATGAACGCTTCATGCCCTTTAATCCGATGAATCCCAAGCCATCAACGGCCTTGACCCGAGGGGCGCACTGACTCATCGCAGCTTCGTAAGCGCCAAAAGGAGCAGGCAATGGGTGTTATTGAGAAGATTAGACCAGCAACAAAAGCAAAGCTGGCGCCGGCACATGACTTGCCGCGCAATCAGATTTTGCGGATGGACTGTATAGAAGCGATGCGCTCTTTGCCTGACTGCTCCATCGACATGGTCTTTGCCGATCCGCCTTATAATTTGCAACTTGGTGGCGATTTATTGCGGCCTGACAATAGCAAGGTTGATGCCGTCGACGATGAATGGGACAAGTTTGCGAGCTTTGCCATTTACGACAAATTCACCCGTGAATGGCTGGCAGAGGCGCGGCGCATTTTGAAGCCCAATGGATCATTGTGGGTTATCGGTAGTTACCACAATATTTTCCGCGTTGGCACGGCGGTACAAGATGCGGGCTATTGGATCCTGAACGACATCGTTTGGCGCAAGTCCAACCCGATGCCCAATTTTAAGGGTACACGCTTCACCAATGCCCATGAAACTTTGATTTGGGCGTCCAAAAGCGAGAAGTCGAAATATACCTTTAACTATCGTGCGATGAAGACGTTGAATGACGAGCTTCAAATGCGGTCCGATTGGTTAATTCCGATTTGTGGCGGGCAAGAGCGGTTGAAGCGCAATGGCGTGAAAGCGCATCCGACGCAAAAGCCAGAAGCGCTGCTATATCGCATATTGTTGGCCTGTACGAAACCTGGTGACGTGGTGCTTGATCCGTTTTTCGGAACCGGAACAACGGGCGCAGTTGCCCGACGTCTTGGCCGTGACTGGATTGGTTGTGAGCGTGAAGCCGTTTATTGCGAAGTCGCCGAGGAGCGGATTGCGGCGTCATTGCCTTTGGATGAAAGCGCTATCAAAACCATGCAGTCGCCAAAGTCAGCACCAAAGGTCGCCTTTGGCCAATTGGTCGAGGCTGGCTATCTCAATCCCGGCACGAAGCTATTTGACCGCAAGCGTCAGTTTGAGGCGACCGTGCGCGCCGATGGCTCTATCTTGTGCGGCGTGGTGGATGGTTCGATCCACAAAGTTGGCTCAAGCATTCAAAATGCACCAAGTTGCAATGGATGGACCTATTGGCATTATGCGGCGCCCGATGGCGCGATGAAGCCAATTGACGATCTGCGCCAAACCTATTTGCTCGCAACTGAGCCGTGATGAAAATCTATCTTCGGCCCACTGGCTTTGTCGAAAGCCCCCAGAGGCACGAAGGTGACAGCTTGCGCTTGGCAGGAACCATGCTTTGGTTCTCGCAAATCGAATATATCGCACGCGACGCAGCATCGACGCAGCGGCAGGTGGTTGCCGTTCGTGAATGGGATGTTTTTACGGCAGCACTGCCGCAGTCGGCCCGCGCGCGGTGTGCGTTATTACTCGAACGTATAACTGCTCCCCGCGCAACACTACATATGGGCACCCGCACGATTAGCCTTAATCAGCCACAGGTTATGGCGATTATCAATGCGACACCAGACAGCTTTTCGGATGGTGGCAAGAATTTAGACACAGATATTGCTGCCAAAGCGGCTTTTGCGATGACGGCGGCGGGGGCGGCCATCATTGACATTGGCGGAGAATCGACACGACCTGGTGCGCCTCTAATTGACGAGGGCGACGAGCTCAATCGGGTCGCGCCGCTGATCCGGCGGCTCGCAGATGCGGGCGTTGCGATTTCCATCGACACACGCAAGGCGTCAGTGATGGAGGGCGCGTTGCGAGCTGGCGCGACGATGATTAACGACATATCCGCTCTTTTATACGATGACTGCGCCACAGACGTCTCGTGCAAAGGCAATGTTCCTGTGGTCCTTATGCACGCGCCAAGCCAAGGCACTGATCCGCATGAAGGCGGTCATTATGACGATGTCATATATGATGTGTTCGACTGGCTTGAAAAACGCGTTTCAGAGGTTGAAGCCGCTGGGTTGTCGCGTGAAATGATATTGGTCGATCCGGGTATCGGGTTTGGAAAAACGCTCGCCGATAATCTGGCGATCATCAACAATTTGGCAATCTATCATGGGCTGGGGTGCGCTTTATTATTTGGCGCTAGCCGCAAGAGATTTATTGCTGCGCTCTCAAATGAAGCGGAGGCAACTGATCGTCTTGGTGGTTCGATTTTCCTCGCCATGAAGGCGGTGGAGCAGGGCGCACATATAGTCCGTGTCCATGATGCTGCAGAGACCATACAGGCTATTCAGGTCTGGCGCGGACTTCGCGATGCAGGATTGCAGAGCTAACCAATATTATTTGACTGCCTTGACCATGCCTTCATCGTTTGGCACTCTCAAGTCGACATAAAGGGAAATTTGATATGCTGATGAAATATATCGTCGGGTACATTGCAACGGGCCTCGCCTTTGCGGTCATAGACAGCTTCTGGCTTCGGAGCATGTACACTCGATTATATCAGCCCGAAATTGGCGAATTGCTTATGAAGGGTGGTTTTCGCATGGGGCCAGCAATCATTTTCTATCTGCTGTATATCTTGGGCATGATGATTTTCGCTGTCGGGCCAGCATTGTTGACCGGCAAATGGCAGACGGCACTCATCTGGGGCGCGTTGCTGGGCTTTTTTTGCTATATGACCTACGACTTGACCAATTACGCCACGTTGAAAGTGTGGAGCACCAAAGTTACCATACTCGATATCATTTGGGGCACTGTCTTAACCGGTTCGGCGTCGCTGGTCGGCTTTTGGATCACGCAGGCTATATTGGGCAAGAATGCCTAGAATGTTGGCCATTCTTGTTAATAGCAAGTTACCCTTAACAGCGTGTGCGAAGCAGAAGTGATAAAGGGCCGTTTTTGTCGCGATGATATTTTCTTTGTTCATCGCGCTTGAGCAATAGAAAATCACCAGTTAAAGCCTATAAATATTATATTTTATACGGAGGCTGTTTTGGCAAACGATCACGACCTAGGACCCGCAAAAGAAACCTATGCGGGCTTCATCACATTTTTCAAATGGGGTACAATATTGGCGGCAGCAATTACGGCCCTCGTGGTTTTGATCATCGCAAGTCGCGCGGCCTAAATGGTGAAAATCGCTGTCCTGAGGGAAACCGCCGCTGGCGAAACACGCGTTTCTGCATCCCCTGAAACAGTCAAGAAATTCATCGCATTGGGTGCGACTATTTCGGTAGAGAATGAAGCGGGGGCTGGGGCATCCATCGGTGATAGCGATTATGAAAATGCGGGGGCCGCGGTCGGTAATCTGACTTCTGTCCTAAAGGACGCGGACATTGTTCTTGGTGTTCAAGGGCCAGATCCAAAAACGCTGAAGGGCATAAAGCCCGGCGCTTGGCTGGTTGCTGGGCTTGACCCCTTTGGACAGCGTGCGCGCGTTGATGCTTATGCCAAAGCAGGCGTGGAAGCGCTGGCGATGGAATTCATGCCGCGCATTACGCGTGCGCAGTCGATGGACATATTGTCGTCGCAATCGAACCTGTCCGGCTATAAAGCTGTGATTGAGGCCGCATCGGTTTATGGCCGTGCTTTTCCAATGATGATGACTGCCGCTGGCACTGTAAGCGCCGCTAAGGCCTTTATCATGGGCGTTGGCGTTGCCGGGCTTCAGGCGATTGCCACAGCGCGTCGATTGGGCGCGCAAGTATCGGCAACCGACGTGCGTTCCGCCACCAAGGAACAGATTGAATCCTTGGGTGCAAAGGCGATTTTCGTTGAGAATGTCGCCGGGATTGAGGGCGAGGGCGCTGGTGGATATGCGACCGAAATGTCGGACGAATATAAGGTCGCCCAAGCTGAGTTGGTCTCCGCGCATATCGCCAAGCAAGACATTGTTATCACCACTGCCTTGATTCCGGGCCGTCCGGCACCGCGTCTGGTATCCGACGCACAAATCGCGAGCATGAAACCTGGCTCGGTCATTTTCGACCTTGCGGTTGCGCAGGGCGGCAATGTGGAAGGTTCCAAGGCTGATGAAATCGTCATCAAACATGGTGTCAAAATAGTCGGCTACAGCAACACGCCAGCCCATTTGGCGGCGGACGCATCCGCGCTTTATGCGCGCAACCTGTTCAACTTCCTCTCCGCCTTTTGGGATAAGGAAGCCGGCAAGCCTGTGTTGCCGGATGAAGATGAAATTACCGCAGCAATTCGCCTGACCAAAGATGGCAAGGTCGTGAATGATCGCCTTTTGGCGTAAGGGGGCATAATGGACTTTATTTCAATCTTATCCATCTTCGTGATGGCCTGTTTTGTGGGCTATTATGTCGTCTGGTCCGTCACACCTGCGCTCCACACGCCTTTGATGGCGGTTACGAACGCGATTTCTTCGGTCATCATTGTTGGCGCTTTGATTGCTGCCGCGGCAGGTGGTTCACCGACCGCCAAATGGCTCGGCCTGATCGCTGTAGCATTAGCCAGCGTGAACATCTTTGGTGGCTTCGCGGTAACGGCCCGTATGTTGGCCATGTACAAGAAAAAGGAGCGTTAAGTTGGAACATGTTGCTCCTCCTGCATGGGTCATGCTCGCTTATTTGATTTCGGGCGTGTTTTTCATATTGGCGCTGCGTGGACTATCGTCCCCAGCCACGTCGCAACGCGGTAACCGCTTCGGCATGGCCGGTATGCTGATTGCCGTTGTCACGACCTTAGTCACACATGACGTTGCGTCTTTGCCCGAAATTATGGGCGCTATTGCGATCGGTGGCGGTATTGGTTGGATAACGGCCCGACGCATTGCCATGACGGATATGCCGCAGCTTGTGGCGGCATTCCACTCGCTCGTCGGTATGGCGGCTGTATTAGTCGCGGCTGCTGCATTTTTGAACCCCAGTGCCTTTGGCATTGTCGGCGAAGACGGTCTGATTAACCCCGTTAGCCGTGTTGAAATGGGCTTGGGCATTGCCATTGGTGCAATCACCTTCTCTGGTTCCGTTATCGCATTTCTCAAACTGGCAGGCAAAATGTCGGGTGCGCCCATCCTATTGCCACTGCGCCATGTCATCAATTTGGGCACTTTGGCGGCAATCCTTGGTCTCATCGGCTACTTCACCGTGGACCAAAGCCCTTGGATTTTTTGGACCGTTACCGCGCTGGCTTTCCTAATCGGTTTCTTGCTCATCATTCCCATCGGTGGTGCGGATATGCCCGTCGTGGTGTCGATGCTGAACAGCTATTCCGGTTGGGCTGCTGCTGCCATGGGCTTCACACTGCATAATACGGCGATGATCATCACCGGTGCGCTTGTGGGCTCGTCCGGCGCAATCCTCTCTTACATCATGTGCAAGGCCATGAACCGCAGCTTCATCAGCGTTATTGCAGGCGGCTTCGGGGCAGAGGCCGCCGTATCGGGTGGTGCGGCCAAGGAACAGCGTCCATGGAAGCGCGGTTCTGCTGAAGACGCTGCTTATATGATGCAGCAAGCTGAGAGCGTCATCATCGTCCCTGGCTATGGCATGGCTGTTGCGCAGGCGCAGCACATACTCCGCGAAATGGCCGATGTTTTGAAAAAGCAGGGCGTTTCGGTGAAATACGCGATCCACCCTGTTGCGGGACGTATGCCCGGCCATATGAACGTTTTGTTGGCTGAAGCATCTGTGCCTTATGACGAAGTTTTCGAGCTTGAGGATATCAATAGCGAATTTGCGCAAGCCGATGTCGCCTTCATCATTGGTGCCAATGACGTTGTGAACCCAGCGGCGAAAACCGACAAGTCCTCACCCATTTATGGCATGCCCGTGTTCGATGTGGACAAGGCCAAGACTGTATTCTTTGTGAAGCGCTCCATGGGCGGCGTTGGCTATGCCGGCGTCGATAATGACGTGTTCTACATGGATCAAACGATGATGCTGCTCGCCGATGCGAAGAAGATGTGTGAGGACATCGTTAAAGCTTTGCAGCATTAAGGGCTGAATATACCGTAGGCGCCCGAGCGAAGGCTGGTGCCCCCGTGCGGAGTTATGTATAACTTACAGCCGCGATGGGGATATCGGCCTTAGCTGGGCCGATGCTTCGTCGTGCTACTGACGCATGAGCCGCTTCAATTGATACTGGTCGCCATTCCACCCTTCAAAAACCGCATCAATGCCTGGGTGGTTGATGGGCCCTTGCTGATGGTCGGGCAGTAAATTCTGCTGGCTCACATAAGCGATATAGCTGCTCTCCGTATTTTCGGCGAACAAATGGTAAAATGGTTGGTTTTTTGAAGGCCGAATGGGTTCCGGTATGGACTGATACCATTCCTCGCTATTGGCAAAAACTGGGTCAATGTCGAACACCACGCCGCGAAAATCGAATATGCGATGGCGCACAACATCACCGATGGAAAATGCGGTTTCAACAATGTCTGGAGGAACTATTTGGTCAATCATGGCTACAATATCATATCTTCTGGCGTGCAAATCAACCTTGTGGCTTGGCAAAGCTAAAAACTTCGGTTAATGGCCCCGCTCTGTCATAGGGATGCGCTGTTTTTACGGCAATGACCAGTCCTTATGAATTGCGGAGAGATGGCTGAGTGGTCGAAAGCACCGCACTCGAAATGCGGCGTGCCGGTGACGGTACCTAGGGTTCGAATCCCTATCTCTCCGCCAATTTTAAGCAATCCCGCCAACAAACCCCGCGGTGTCTTGAGGCGCGGGCATGGCCATCCGCATAGCGCCACCGCACCCGCGCTGCCGACAACGCGCGCGACTTTCGACTTCGCCTAAAGTTAGCCGCTCTTTTCCTTTTCGAGCTTGTAACTCTGCACCCGTTAGCCAGCGGAACGTTCTGCATTTCCTGCAAGTTAGTTCCAACCGGTCGCTTGCGTCCAAATCAAGTATTTGGATATTGCTTCGCCAGTTCACCAAAAATCCTCTGCACTGGGAATCCGCGTAAATGATATTTTACCACCAACATTGCCACCGGGCGGCGGCTGCCAAAAACCGACACTGGCAACCGTTTTGCCATATTTTATATTAAGCCGGTCAAGCGCAGCCCCCAACCGCTCCCATTTTTGCCGTTCGGAATCGTCATCCAACAAAAAATCGAGCTGACGATGACTGGCAGTCGTTAGATCGCCAAGGGTAACACCGAGACGCAACACCCTCGTTTTGCTAGTCAAGCGACTGGTAAGGCGTTCCCAAAGCAAAGCGAGTGCGGTTAGCAGCGCTTGATCGTCATTCACTTGTGGCAGTGTCAGGCTGTCGAAGCCGCTACCCTCATAATATTGCATCCATAGGGTAATGGACTTTGTGTAATATCCGGCCCTACGCACCCGCCTAGCTGCTTTTACAAGCAACAGGCGCGATATTGTCTTCGCATCCGTCAATGTCCGCGCATCGGGCGGCAACACCCTTGCATGGCCGAACATGCCGCGTTCGGTCGGCGGTGCTTCTATCGCATAGCCGTGTAGCGCATACCAAAGCCGTTCGCCGGTAACATTGTTCCACAAAGCGCGAAGTTGTTTAGGTTGGGTTGCCAGCAAGGCCGCCATTGTCGTTATCCCAGCTTTCGCGAGCCGAATTTCCATCCGTTTCCCGATGCCCGGTATATCATCTAGGGGGAGCTTCAATAAGGGAGCAGGCATGGCCTCGGGGCGCCAGATAGAAAGGCCATCCGGCTTTTGCGTCCCGCCTGCAATCTTGGCCAAATGGCGATTGGCGGCAAAACCAATAGAGCATGTGATGCTTGTGCCGATGTTATAGCGGATCGCCCGTTTGATAGCCGCCGCCACGCCAGCTGGATCTGCTCTTTGCCCTTCGTCAAGTTTGCAACTTAATTCGTCAATCGACTTGACCTGATCTACTGGAATGACGGAGCCAATTTGCGAGATAAGTTCGTTATGCGCCCGTCTGTATAAATCGGGTTTTTGCGGAACCAAAACGAGATCGCGACATATCCGCTTTGCTTCCTCCACCATCATTATGTTTTTGACGCCGCGCGCCTTCGCTTCGCGTGAACAGGCGATGATGCACGAACGCCCCCCCTCATAGGGAACAATGCCGATTGGACGTCCACGTAAGGTAGGGTTTCGTAACTGTTCAACGCTCGCAAAAAAGCCGTCAAAGTCCAAATAGAGGTGCTCGATTGTGTCTGGTTTGCGCATGGGGTGCCGAATCGGAAAGGAATATGTAAAAGAACATAACATGAACAAAAAGCGCGGGCTAGTTGATGTTGTCAGCCGCGCTTCTCATGGCTTCCGATGATGGCTGACCACAGCCTCGGTTATGTCACTGATATCCGATATTCATTCTACCAACCCGAAAAGCGCTCCCATTCATCTGTAACGATATCTGACGTGCCGTGCACGACATGGTAGCTGCGATGCTGCGCGCCGGTAGCGCAGGCATGATTGGGGAGGATGCGCACGCGATCGCCAATGGCCAGATCCGGAAGCACCGCATTGGACCCTGGACGCACCGTTAGGATGCCATGTTCTTGATTAGCATCCGACAGAATAAGATCCTGAAAAGGCGTACCGGCGCTATCGCAGACGAGGCCATAGCCTTGATTGATATCCTGTTTCGACGTGCCCCGATCTTGGGACATAGCCATCCAGCCCGCATCTATTAAAATCCAACCTTTTTCGCGCTGATGCCCGATAACCGTTGCAAGCACGGACATGGCGATATCGTCGATTTCGCAAATACCAATGCCTGCCATGACCAAATCAAAGAAAACGAAGACGCCTGCGCGGACCTCCGTCACGCCGCTAAGGTCCGTGGCATAATGCGCCGTTGGGGTGGATCCCACGCTGACCACAGGGCAGGGCAGGCCAGCCTGTCGGAGAATATTTGCGGCGTCGACAACGCTGCGGCGTTCGGTTTCGGCGGCCTGTTGCAGGGCTGCGGCCCCGCGCGCGGCGTAACTTCCGCCTGCATGGGTCATAACACCCCGTAACTCCCCACCCTGCGTAATCGCCCGGCCAATGGACAGGAGGCGCTCGATGTCCTGCGGGGGCACACCAGAACGATGCCCATCACAATCGATCTCAATTAATGCGGGGATGACCTCTCCGCTAGTACGGGAGGCCAACACAACCGCTTCGGCTTGCTCAACTGTATCGAGGATTACCGCAAGGTCTAAGCCATTTCGGCGCAGATCAATGACCTTTGTCAGCTTACATGGGGTAATGCCGACCGCATAGATTATGTCGCGAACGCCAGCTGCAGCAAAAAATTCGGCTTCCTTGAGCGTTGAAACCGTTGCAGGGCCTTGCGGGGAAGGCATCGCGCGAACTGCTACTTCACGCGACTTTGCTGTCTTCAAATGTGGGCGCAGTGGCACGCCCATGGGCGCGAGCCTGTCGCGTAAGCGCGCGATGTTACGGTCCATACGCGCGGCATCAATGATGAGGCAGGGTGTTTCGAGCGTTCCAATGCGCGACCGGGCTATCTCGGGATGTGCGACTTCGGTGCTTGGTGCTTCAGGCATGCGCTGCGTTTCCTCCTGCCGGTGCGTTCCAATACTGATGCTGCACGCCGTGCGCGCCTATTAGAGCGTTAGCAAATAGGCAATGACTTGTTCGCGTGATTTAGGGTCCTGTATCCCATTAAAGGGCATTTTGGTGCCCGGCACGGCCTTTCGGGGTGATGTAAGCCAGCGGTCGAGGGTTTTTGCGTTCCATGTCAAACCCGACGCTTTCAGGGCAGGGCTATAGGCATAGCCCGGAAGCGAACCGGCCCGTCTGCCGCCTACACCGGCAAGACTTGGTCCGAACAGGTTTTTGCCAGCTTCGGTCGCGTGGCATCCGGCGCATTGGGCAAAGGCAGCAGGACGCGCCTTTTGTGCCGTGGCAGGCGCAAGAGATGTGGCCATCAGCACCATCGCCAAGCCGAACATGGATAAAGATAGGCGCAGAGTGAAGGGCACAATATTGCTCAAAAAATGGCTAAAAATAAGCGGCGACGGAATGACCCGCCGCCGCTTATGTCAGAGTTTACTGGAAACGATCTGCGTTCATCACTTTGGTCCATGCCGCGACAAAGTCGGTCACAAACTTCTGCTTTGCATCATCCGAAGCATAGACTTCGGAAACGGCCCGCAATTCGGCATTGGAACCAAACACCAGATCGACAGGCGTTGCCGTCCATTTCGCGGCGCCGGTCGCCCGGTCCTTACCTTCATACAAACCTGCGTTGGTCGCAGACTTCGCCCAAACTATGTCCATCGACAGCAAATTGGTGAAGAAGTCGTTGGTCAACGTACCAGGCTTGCTGGTGAAGACGCCTGCGGTTGAACCACCGGCATTTGCACCCAATACGCGCATACCGCCAACCAATACGGCTGTTTCGGTTACGGTAAGGCCCAGCAAGTCCGCTTTATCGATCAATGCTTCTGTCGGCCCATAAAAGGCGTCTGAGGCAAAATAGTTGCGGAAACCGTCAGCTTTAGGCTGCAACTGGTTGAAGGATTCAATATCCGTCTGGCTTTGCGTCGCATCAACACGCCCGGCGTTGAACGGAACAACAATGTCCTGTCCAGCCGCTTTCGCAGCCTGTTCAATAGACGCGTTTCCGCCGAGTACGATCAGATCGGCAAGGCTAACTTGCTTGCCACCAGTGGCACTCTTGTTGAACGCTGTGCGCACAGTTTCAAGCTTTGCAATAACCTTCGCCACTTCGGCGGGATCATTAACTGCCCAGTCCTTTTGTGGCGCAAGCCGTAGACGTGCGCCGTTTGCTCCGCCACGCATATCTGTCGCACGGAAGGAAGATGCTGAAGCCCATGCCGTGCGGACCAGCTCAGCCGTGGTCAGGCCGCTCGCCAATATATTGGATTTCAGTTGGCCAATATCAGCAGCGTCGATTGGCGCATAATTCGCCTTGGGAAGTGGATCCTGCCAGGTCAAAGTGACCTTAGGTGCATCCTTACCCAAATAACGGGCTTGTGGCCCCATGTCGCGGTGCGTCAGCTTGAACCAAGCTTGTGCAAAGGCATCGGCAAATTCTTGCGGATTTTTCTGCCAACGCTGTGTGATTTTCCGGAAACCTGGGTCTTCCCGTAATGCGATGTCGGTTGTGAACATGATAGGCGCGTGACGAACGTCCGCACGAAACGCATCCGGCACCATATTGGCGGCCGCTGCATCGCTTGGAATCCACTGGGTGGCGCCTGCTGGGCTCTTGGTTTTTACCCAATCGAAGCTGTACAGATTGTCCAGATATTGGGTTGTGAAAGCGATGGGGTTTGATGTCCATGCGCCTTCCAAGCCGCTGGTAATCGTGTCTTCCGAATGGCCTTTGCCGCATTTATTCTTCCAGCCGAGGTCTTGCTGTTCGATGGGGGAAACGCCTGGATCACCGGCAACGCACGCTTCTGGTTTCTTTGCACCATGTGCCTTACCAAAAGTGTGTCCACCCGCGATCAATGCAGCGGTTTCGGCATCGTTCATCGCCATCGAGCTGAAGGCACGACGAATTTCGGCGGCTGCCGCAAGCGGGTCGGGAACGCCATTGGGGCCTTCAGGATTTACATAGATAAGGCCCATTTGTGATGCAGCCAATGGTCCTTTGAGATTGCCCTTTGCATCGCGGCGACGATCCGCCAGCAATTCTGCCTCAGGGCCCCAGAAGACGAGGTCAGGTTGCCATGAATCCACGCGTCCGCCAGCAAAACCGAGGGTTTTAAAGCCCATGTCTTCCATGGCGACATTGCCTGCAAGAACCATGAGGTCACCCCATGAGAGCTTGCGGCCATATTTTTGCTTGATTGGCCACACTAGGCGGCGGGCCTTGTCCAAATTGACGTTGTCAGGCCACGAGTTCAGCGGTTCAAAACGAAGTTCACCGCCATCGGAACCACCGCGACCATCGCCGGTGCGATATGTGCCGGCACTATGCCATGCCATGCGGATGAAAAATGGACCGTAATGGCCATAATCCGCAGGCCACCATGGTTGCGATGTGGTCAATGTTTTGCGAATGTCGGCCTTTACCGCGTCAAGATCGAGCGAGGCATATTCCGCCGCATAGTTGAAATCGTCGCCATAAGGATTGGCGCGCGCTTCATTCTGGCGCAATGCGGTAAGGTCAACTTTCTTTGGCCACCACTCGGTTTTTGTTTCTGCGGTTTCGGCTACTGCAGCGGTGCTGAGCGCCATCGATGATGTGGCGGCCAACAAGGCGACAGTGAGTATGTTGCGTATTTTCATGACGTGAAAAATCTCCCGTTTCACCTTGGATTCGCCAAGGGATTTTTATCTCATATTGACGATGTATGCGGGAGCCCAACGAGATTGATTGGTCAGAATAATCGATTGTATTGATGAAAGCCTGTTTTAGGCAGCGCCATTACGTTTGCAGTCTGGCCTGTAAAATTTACAATTGCCCTAGATGCTTAACTCTGTGCGGAGCGCATACCTTCGCGTCGTACGATTAATTCCGCACGTGAGGCCACGCCAAGTTTTCGGAACACACTGTTGAGGTGAATTTTCACTGTGCCTTCGGTTAATGCACATCGATCGGCAATCTGTCGGTTGCGTAATCCTAAACAGACGAGTTCAACAATCTCCATCTCCCTTTTGGTTAAAAGGTCGTCGGACCGAAAGGAGCGGTGTGGTTTATCAACGGAATATTGCAATGCAGGTTCGGTCACGCTGCTATCGAACCATTTACCGCCGGCCAATATGGCGTTCATGCCAGTAATGATGACTTCAGGGTCGCTGTCTTTCAAAGCAATGCCTTTTATACCAAGTCGCATCGCCTCTATTGTCTGTTCCGGATCAATGTGGACGGTCAGGAACATCGCTGGAATATCTGGATAGTGTAGGCGCATATGCCGCAGCACCCGCAGTCCGCCACCGCCCTGCATCGAGACATCAAGCATCGCGAGATCGGGACGTGAACTATCCAATTTGGCAATTGCTTCATCCACAGACAGTGCGGTATCAACCGTGAAGTCGTGGCCATTTTCTAAATACTGGCTAAAACCATGTAAGAAGAAAGGATGATCATCTACTACAAGAATGCTAGTCATTCTCTACCTGCTGCATAGGAATACGGATCGATAGCATCGCTCCACTCCCTTGCCCCTCCACATAGGCCTCACCGTTCAAAAGTCTTAAACGCTCACGTAATGAAGCTGATTTCAATGTTAATGCAGGTTTCTCATGCATCTGCGGTCCCTCAGGCCGTTGGTCTAAGTCGGTTACCGATATTATAAGGGCATCTTGCTTGAGCGATAGTCTAACTGTCAAGGATTTGCTTTTGGCGTGACGGACAGCATTGGTGATGACCTCACGTAACAAATGCTCGATATTAAATGACGTTTCTATATCCACCAATATGTTGGGCACATCTGATTTAAATGTGACATCGATGCCCCATTGCAGCGATATGGTTCTCGCGCAGATATTGATTTGCTTTACAAGGTCGACTCTATGATCGGCCCTTTCGCTGCTTTCCAAAAAACCGCGCAGACGGGATTGTTCAAGCGTGACAATGTCTACCGTTTTCCTAATTTCCAATTCGATGGGCTTTCGCACCACATCCGCACGTTTTGTGAGGAGTAATAAGCGCATGCGCAATGCGGCCAGAGTTTGTAAGACGCCGTCGTGCATATCGCGGCGTGCAACTTCGTGGGCATCTGCTATGAAATTGCGTTGAGAGCTTGCTATTCTTCCCAAATATGCCGTCATTTCGGTCACATGGTGGCCTAAGAAAGAGGCCTCAGCCATAATGATGGCGTCAATATGGTTATTTACAGCGCAGATAAATCCACCCCGCATACTGTCAATCTGCAGAGGCTGAACCAAGGCCGCTTTAATGTCTGCGCGACGAAGCACACGCGCAATGCGCTGCTCATTTTTATCAAAAGCCTTATAATGTCCGGTATCGGGGAAGATAATGCGATTTAAATGGGTATCAAAAAGTCTGTAGCCAATCTGCAAACTTAGAAGAGCGTCTAGCAGTTCTTGGCGTTCCTTTTCGTTTTGCAACATAGGTAGATTGCACGCGTGATGCTGACCGATAGCCGGGCGTTCAGGGTTCTGAACTAGGCAGGCGGCTTTTTCTGGCCGAAACAAAGACGCAGATGCATTCGTCCAAGCCTGCAGATCAAACTCAAATGACTTTCCAAAAGCGAGTATATGCGGTGACGAAAACTTATCGTTGAAAAGCTTCAAACGGTAACTTCGGCTTGCAACTGCTGCGAACATGAACAGCGCAAGTAGCAAAATCATATGGGGCATGATTTTTGTTATTCCCAAGCTCCAATTATCGGTCACTTGAGGTGCGGGAATTTCCGAGAGCGGTGGCGTTAAATCACGAAATAGAAGTAAGAACGCGCCCGCCGCCATGACCGCTAATGTAACTTTCCTTTGCACGCCAATTGTCGCTGCAATTACGCCTACGCAGATTGCAAAGGCGACTGCTGCTTCTTGCGCCCCGCGCAGCAACAATATGGTGAAAAAAACCATAATGATGTCGCCAGCGATCTGAGCGCAAAGGGCTCTTCGTTTTTGTTGCTTGCCACCAACGGACAGCAGTGTTGCCGCTGCCGTCCAGAACAGGCAGGCGTAAGGGTACAATTTCAGTAATATGCTAAAATATAATATAGACGAAGATGGGCGTGAAACCAAAATTATAATTATGCATAAAAACACTCTGGCAACCGGCCACGCCCATAATATCAAAGCAGTATTTAGGCGATTTAGCATTTGGCAGGATATTTGCAATTATGGGACTCGGAAGGAGATAATACCATAAAGATTCATATAATTACATTATTTCATTTTCTAATCTAAATGGTTAAGTATTCCTTAAAAATATTACTAAAGTAATATAACTTTAGATTAATGTGGCATCGGTTGAGTGGCCATCTCATTTTCGGTTACTTAGGGGAAAGGCGAACTGCCAATGCGCGTTGTCGCGTATGTGGTATGGGCAGATTGGAATATGGGTGAGGCCATCGTAGATGGGCGAGGTTGCAAAATCGTTACGCGACGCTTAGCGATAAGACATGAACATTATGCCACATTATGAAGAGCAATATCTGTCGTTGATGCGCCAGATCTGGGAAAATGGCACCGTTCAACGTGACCGGACGGGGGTAGGTACCAAAGCGCTCTTCGGCGCGACCATGCGCTTTTCGCTTGCCGATGATGCGATTCCATTGCTGACAACAAAGCGGGTTTATTGGAAGACAGCAGCGCGTGAGATGTTGTGGTTCCTGACGGGCAACACAAATATTCGGCCCTTGCTGGAACATAAGGTCAAGATATGGACCGATTGGCCGTTGGACCGCTACCGTCGCGAAACGGGGGCAGATATTTCGCAGGATGACTTTGAACAACGTATAGTCGCGGATACCGCTTTTGCCGAAAAATGGGGCGACCTTGGTCCTGTCTATGGGGCGCAATGGGTAAATTGGCCGCGGTATGAAGCTACAGGGAGTGGTCTATTCCGGCGCGCTGAAAAGGGCATTGATCAGGTCAGCCTGCTGGTAGAAAGCCTAAAAAACAATCCGGGTTCACGCCGCCATATTATAGAGGGCTGGAATGTTGCTGAACTGGACCAAATGGCATTGCCGCCCTGCCACAAAACCTACCAATTTCATGTTGCCGATGGTGTGTTAAGCTGCATTTTGTTCCAGCGTTCCTGCGATTTAGGGCTTGGTTTTGCCTTTAATGCATTTTCCGCGGCATTGCTGACCCGGATGCTCGCCGCGGTGTGTGGATACCAAGCGGGTGAATTGATTTGGCAGGGTGGGGATGTGCATTTGTATCTTAACCACGCCCTCTTGGTCGAAGAGCAATTGTCGCGCACACCATCTGGCGCGCCAAAGTTAAAGCTGCTGCGCAATGCAGATAGCATTTTTGACTTTCGTATCGAAGATTTCGAAGTCGTTGATTACCTTCCGCAAGCCCATATCTCCGCCCCCGTCGCGGTATAAGCTTCATTTAGGTCAGTTATGTTGACCTAACGCCGTGTTTGAAATATTATAACAAACATGGATAATAAACTGCCTGAGTCGATTGGGCGGTTGTGGGCGGAGATGGACATGGTGCAATCTACGAAGGACAATCTCGCACCGCTGCATCTACACATACCCGAACCCAAATTCCGTCCTGGTGATGTCGCTGACTTTAGCGATATCATTGTGCCTGCTGTGGATACCCTTCCGCGCCCCGATGAGCATGTTTTCCCAGCTGACATTCACCCATTGGCCTATGGCCTTGTGCGCGTTTTGGGCGATAATCATACGGCTTCCGGCAGTTGGAACCCCGGGCTTGATGTCGCTACTCTACAGGTCATGTTGCGAAAGATGCTGCTTTTGCGTGCTTTTGATGATCGTATGTTTCGGGCACAGCGGCAGGGAAAAACAAGCTTCTACATGAAGTCCTTTGGCGAGGAAGCAACGTCGGTTGCAACGACAATGGCGCTGCATTCCGATGATATGTGCTTCCCAAGCTACCGTCAGCAGGGCATTTTGATCACACGTGATTATCCGCTCGTCGATATGATGAACCAGATTTATTCTAACCGGGGCGACCGACTGAAAGGGCGCCAATTGCCGATCATGTATTCGGCAAAGGATTATGGATTTTTCAGCATATCCGGCAATCTGACCACGCAATATCCGCAAGCTGTCGGTTGGGCGATGGCATCTGCATCGCGCGGGGATACCCGTATTTCTGCGGTTTGGTGCGGTGATGGTTCAACGGCGGAGGGTGATTTCCATAACGCCTTGACCTTTGCCGCTGTCTACAATGCGCCAGTCATCTTTCAGGTTGTGAATAACCAATGGGCGATTTCATCCTTTTCCGGCTTTGCTGGAAGCGAGCGGACAACCTTTGCCGCCCGCGCCATTGGCTATGGCATCGCTGGTCTTCGCGTTGACGGCAATGATCCGCTTGCGGTTTACGCTGCGATGCAATGGGCCGCAAACCGTGCGCGGACCAATGGCGGGCCAACTCTAATCGAATATTTCACATATCGCGGAGAAGGGCATTCTACCTCAGATGACCCAAGCGCATATCGTGCAGCCGAAGAATATGCGTTGTGGCCTCTGGGTGACCCTGTCACGCGGTTGAAGGAACATCTCATAACCATCGGCGTGTGGAGCGAAACACAGCATGATGCGCTTATTCTTGAACTGTCGGAACATGTAAAAGCTATTCAAAAAGAGGCCGAGCAAAACGGCATATTGGGCCATGGCTTACATCATGCGTGCGAGACGATGTTCGAGGATGTGTTCGAAGAAATGCCGTGGCATTTGAAAGAACAATGCGCGCAAATGCTGGAAGAACAAGAGGATAAATTTGGTCCAGAGTGGGAGGCGCGCTGATGTCAGAGCCTGTCACAAAAACGATGAACATGATCGAGGCAATTAACAGCGCGTTGGATATTTTGCTCGCCAAAGACCCAGATGTCGTCATCATGGGAGAGGATGTCGGCTATTTCGGCGGCGTCTTCCGTGCGACGGCAGGGTTGCAAGCCAAGCATGGCAAGACACGCGTGTTCGATACGCCCATTACCGAATGTGGGATCATTGGCGTTGGCGTTGGCATGGCGGCTTACGGTCTTCGCCCTGTGCCCGAAATCCAGTTTGCCGATTATATTTATCCTGGCCTCGACCAGTTGGTGAGTGAAGCCGCGCGGTTGCGCTATCGTTCGGCCAATGACTTCATTTGCCCCATAACAGTGCGCTCGCCCTTTGGGGGCGGTATCTTCGGCGGACAAACGCATAGCCAAAGTCCGGAGAGCATGTTTACGCATGTGTGCGGTATAAAGACCGTCATTCCGGCCACGCCTTACGACGCTAAGGGGCTTTTGATTGCCGCGATTGAGGATAATGACCCTGTTGTCTTTTTCGAACCCAAGCGCATTTATAATGGCCCGTTCAGCGGCTATTATGACCGCCCCGTGGAGCCATGGTCAAAGCATGAAGGCAGCGCAGTACCAGAAGGCTATTATCGCATTGAACTCGGCAAGGCTGCTGTTGTTCGGGTAGGTGAGGCGGTTACCGTTTTGACCTATGGCACTATGGTGCATGTGGTGAAGGCTGTCGTCGCCGAGCATGGAATTGACGCTGAAATTATAGATCTGCGGACGTTGTTGCCGCTCGACATTGAAACCATAGAAGCGTCGGTCAAGAAAACTGGACGTTGCATGGTGGTGCATGAAGCGACCCGAACCAGTGGCTTTGGCGCGGAATTGGCGGCGCAAGTGCAGGAACGGTGCTTCTACCACCTAGAAGCGCCTGTTGAGCGGGTAACAGGCTTTGATACACCTTACCCACATAGCCTTGAATGGGCCTATTTTCCTGGCCCCGTGCGCCTTGCCCGCGCCTTTGACAAGATCATGAAGGATTAACGCGATGCCCAAATTTACATTCAACTTGCCAGACATAGGCGAAGGCATTGCTGAGGCCGAAATCGTTGCTTGGCATGTGAAGGTCGGTGACAATGTCACCGAAGACCAGCCTTTGGCAGATATGATGACCGATAAAGCGACGGTTGAAATGGAAAGCCCGGTTTCGGGTGTGGTTACAAAGGTCGCGGGCGAGGCGGGTGATGTGATTGCCATTGGCGCTATGCTTGTCGAGATTGAGATCGTTGGGGATAGCAAAGATCCACCTTTGGCAGCAGTGACAACAGCAGAACCAATATTAGCAGTGGTTGAGAATAAAAATCTACTTACGCCAGAGCCTGTGTCTATTGCAGAGGTAACACAGCAACGCGTTGCGCCGGCAGTAGGTCAGCATGTCACCTCTGCCGCCGACAAGGTCACCGCGTCGCCTGCGGTGCGCCAACGCGCCAAAGACCTTGGTGTCGATTTGGCGGACGTGAAGGCAGCTGGCGGGCATGTTCGGCATGCCGACCTTGATGCATTTCTTAGCTATGGATCGCTGATGGGGTATCGCCCCGTGCACGCAAATGCCCGTCGCGCCGATGAAGCAGTCAAAATCATAGGTATGCGCCGCCGGATAGCCGACAATATGGCAGCCTCGAAACGGCATATCCCACATTTCACTTATGTTGAAGAAATCGACGTTACCGCCATTGAAGCGATGCGCGCCGATTTGAATGCCAATCGCGGTAGCAAGCCAAAGCTGACGATGTTGCCCCTGTTGATTGTCGCGATTTGCAAGACCATTCCGCGATTTCCGATGATAAACGCGCGCTTCGATGATGAATCAGGTGTAGTCACGCGTCATGGCGCCGTGCATTTGGGAATGGCGACGCAGACAGAATCTGGCTTGATGGTGCCGGTCATCCGCGATGCGCAGGATCGGAATATTTGGCAATTGGCGACTGAAATTGCGCGCCTGGCCGATGCTGCACGCAGCGGATCTGCAAAAAGCGACGAACTCTCGGGTTCAACCTTGACGATCACATCGCTGGGGCCGCTTGGCGGAATTGCTACCACGCCCGTTATCAATCGTCCGGAGGTGGCCATTATTGGCCCGAATAAGATTGTCGAGCGCCCCATGTTTATCGGCGACACTATTGAGGCACGCAAATTAATGAACCTGTCTATCAGTTGCGACCATCGCGTCGTCGATGGCTGGGATGCCGCCAATTATGTTCAGGCGCTCAAAAAACTCATCGAGACGCCCGTTTTGTTGTTCGCCGATTAATTTGCAAAGCGTCGTGTCGCTTTTTGGGGTGTCGGATGCGTACACTGTATTTTGGTGCAACTGTATGATCACATTGGTTCAGAAATATCTATTAAAATATTATTTAACAGTCACTTAAATTAATATTTCTGCCTAGGCTACCAGTATATCCAATGATCTTGTCCTATTTTGATGGCAGGTGATTTCGTTGAATATGCCCTTTTATGACAAATGGCGTTGACAGAATCTTGCGCCGCTTATAGTGCGCCCCCACCGCAAGTTAGCGGGTGTAGCTCAGTTGGTTAGAGCGCCGGCCTGTCACGCCGGAGGTCGCGGGTTCGAGCCCCGTCACTCGC
>JBEDEX010000003.1:0-352811 GCA_041175465.1 Pseudomonadota bacterium
GCAAATCCCCGTCGCCATAATCTCCACCAACACTTCGCCAGCCTTGGGACCTTCCAAGTCCAACTCTACAATCTCCAAAGGCTTCTTGGCTTCAAATGCTACTGCTGCGCGGGTCTTCATGTCCGGAATCCTTAATATTTATCTGATTTGCGCGAATTTTATTTAAACACCACAGTCCGATTGCCGTTCAGCATCACGCGATGTTCTAAATGGAGTTTTACCGCACGGGCAAGTACACGGCTTTCCGTATCTTGGCCCTGCGCAATTAAATCGTCGACGGTGTCTGCATGGTCAACGATGGACACGTCTTGCGTGATGATCGGACCTTCGTCGAGGTCAGCGGTAACATAATGTGCCGTAGCACCGACCATTTTGACGCCGCGTTCATGCGCGCGGTGATAAGGCTTCGCGCCCTTGAAACCAGGCAAAAAGCTGTGGTGAATGTTAATCACACGGCCATCAAGTTTGCGGCACAGCTGATCCGACAGGACTTGCATATAACGTGCGAGGATAATGAGGTCGACTTGCTGATCCTCCACCATCGCTAGCAATTTGGCCTCTTGCTCCAACTTATTTTCGGGCGTGATTGGCAAATGGTGAAAAGGCACGCCTTCATGTTCCGCGCGCCGTTGCCAATTCAAATGGTTAGATACCACGCTGGTAACGTCCATGGGCAGCCGGTTGGTGGAGGTGCGATACAGAAGGTCGTTCAAGCAATGACCACCTTGGCTTACCATTATCATGGCTCGGAGTTTTTTGCGTAGGTCGTGGATGCGCCATTCCAACCGGAACGCGGTCGCAACCGGCAAAAATGCCGAGCTAAAGCTCTCAATCGTCGTTTCGGCTGTGCACGCAACGGCAATGCGCATAAAAAACCGACCAGTATTTTCATCGCTATACTGCGAACTTTCGACGATGTTGCAATCCTGGCTGGCAATCGAATTGGCGACGGCTGCGACGATACCCTTTCGGTCTTCGCACATAATCAGTAAAACAAAGTCGGCGCCCGTTTTCATCTTGTATCCTACTCCCATAGAAATTGGGCACCGCGTAGCCGTCCAACTCCGCACTAACCAACTCGTTCCGATATATATTAGGTCTTCTAATCGGGATATGTAGATGATGTAATTGATTAAAGAATTTATTTTACCAATCGCGAAAATTTGGTCAGTTGCTTGAGTGTGTCTCCAGTTTCAGTCTGCAAGGTGGAGATTAAAAACCCTCGCATAGTCGGGGGATGATTGAGGGGAAGCAAATTGAAAAGTTATTTGAAAATTTCAACGGCTGCGATTGTCATCGCGTCGGCAAGTGTTGGCATCGGTATAAATCCTGCATTTGCGCAGCAAGCAGCTGAAGAGCAGGACCGTGGTATCGCCGATATCGTTGTTACTGCAACGCGCCGTGAAGAGTCGGCCAATCGCGTGCCGCTTGCCATTACCGCTTTGGGCGGTGAGGCGCTCAGCGATCTTAACGTAACCAAATTCGATAAGCTGATCGAATATCTTCCTAATGTTCGCGCCGCTTCGCGTGGTCCAGGCGCATCTTCGATCTTCATCCGTGGTCTTTCGACAGACTCTCCGGGCCTGCAAATCGCCGGTACTGCTGGCGCGCAGCCAACGGTCGCGCTCTACATTAACGATGCACCTGCATCGCTTGTTGGCCGCAACCTTGATCTTTACGCTGTTGACCTTCAGCGCGTTGAAGTTTTGGCGGGTCCACAAGGTACGCTCTTCGGCGCAAGCGCGATGGGCGGTGCCGTTCGTTACATCACGAATAAGCCTGACACGAGCGCATTCAGCGCGGGTTTCAACTCCAGCTATTCTTTCACCAAGGGTGGTGAAGAAAGCGTAGCTGGCGATGCGTTCATCAACATCCCTATCGTACAGGATAAGCTGGCCGTTCGCGCTGTGTTTTATACCGACCGTCAGGGTGGATATATCGACAATATCGCAGGAACATACCAAATGCCGTTCAACGGCAATGTGGGCGTTGCAGGCAAGTTGCCAACAGGTAACCCATTGCTCGTTATGCGCGCGATTCAGTCCTGCCAGGCAACGGCAACCACTGTCGTAGCAAATTGTAACGGTAGCCTTTACCGTGCGCCGACGCGTCAAACGATCAACAACGACGCCTTTGTTGAGGACAATTATAACGACGCAACCTATCGCGGCGGACGTGTTGCACTGACTTGGAAGGTTACAGACGATTGGTCGGTCGATTTGATGCACGTGCGTCAGGAACTCGACACCGATGGTGTGTTTGACTTCGAACCCGAAGTTGGCGACCTTAAGGTTACAAAGTTCAACGACAATTCGCTCAAGGATCGCGTAAGCCTGTCGACTTGGGGTGTGAACGGTCGCCTTGGTGCGCTTGATTTGATCTACACCGGTTCATTCCTGAAGCACCGCGCAACACAAGTTGCCGATTATGCAGGATATTCGAATATCGGCCTGTATCTGCCTTATTATGAATGTGATCGTGGCGTATATTATACCGCGGCTTATAACGGTAATATCGGCAATACCTGCTATGCGCCGAGCAAGAGCTATCAGGTTCGTAACCGCACGGAGCGCATGACGCATGAGTTCCGCGTCACAACGCCTGCTGATAAGCGTCTTCGCGGCACATTCGGTTTGTTCTACGATGATAACAAATTGTTCGACAACACCGACTGGTCCTATCTGCAAGAAGCAGCTGGTTTCATCTACCGCCGTGCACCAAATGCATCGGTAAACGCGAATGATACCAGCATCCGTGCAACCAAGGTAGGTTTCTTCAATGACATCCAACGTAAGGATACGCAATTTGCCGCTTATGGTGAAGCATCCTTTGATATCGTTCCAGACAAGCTGATTTTTACAGGTGGTCTTCGTTATTATGACGAAAAGGCTTCGATCAACGGTTCGTCGAATGGTAGCTTTGGCGGCGCGCGTGGCGTGTATAACGCGACTACCGGAACATATTCCGCGGGCACTACGCCACCAACAACGTATAATGTGAGCGCCAACCTGAATGTGCTTTATGCGGCTGCATCGCCAGCGAAGTACAACGGCACATTGTATAAAGCTAACCTGACCTATCGTTTGAATGATACGTCCTTGGTGTACGCGACTTACTCGGATGGTTTCCGTCCAGGCGGTTTCAACCGGAAGCCTTGTAACGTTGGAAGTGCTACTTGCCCCACCAATGCTGACTTTGTGCGCTTGGGTACATATGTACCTGACAAGGTTCAAAACTATGAAATCGGCGGTAAGTTCTCGCTACTTGATCGCCGTTTGCAGGTGAACTTCGCAGCGTATCAGATCGACTGGAGCAATATTCAGATCACGCTTTTCGATCAGAATATCTCGAACCAAACATTCACCACGAACTTGGTGGATGCACGGATCCGGGGGCTGGAAGGCGACGTAACATGGCGCACCACACCGGAACTGACGTTTAACAGCGCATTTTCGTATAACGACTCTGAAATGACCAAGTACCGGAAGAACACAACGGTGCTCCGTCCGCTCGGTGGT
The DNA here is from genome assembly GCA_041175465.1 of Pseudomonadota bacterium. GTDB lineage: Bacteria > Pseudomonadota > Alphaproteobacteria > Sphingomonadales > Sphingomonadaceae > Sphingorhabdus_B. The sequence continues at coordinate 3,519 of JBEDEX010000003.1, forward strand.
CCGCTTGCTTTGAGCCCCAAATTCCAGTTCAATGCACGTCTGCATTGGGAAAAGGAATTGTCCTCGGGTCTCGCGCCTTTCGCGCAAATCGGCATTCATTATGTCGGCAAGAGCGTGTCTGACGTTATCGACAATGTCGACATTCGCTACCAATCGTCGAACCCAACACTTGGTTATGCGGCAGCAATTCCTGTCACATATAACGGTGTAACGGTGCGTCCTGGTGACGTGATTTCACCAATCAGTGCTGCGCAGGACCTCGCTTCCTACACCACTGCAGGTGCATCGTTCGGCGTATCGAAGGATGAGTGGCGTCTGGAAGTCTTTGGTGACAACCTGACCGATAAGCGTCCCGAGCTTTACAAGAGCGGGAACGACGGTGAGCTTCGTACAACGACCTCGCGTCCACGCACAATCGGACTGCGTTTCTCGTACAAGATCTAAGAAACAAGGTGAGCGCCCCTAGGAAACTAGGGGCGCTTTGCCACATCTGCATTTCGGCATTGCGTTAAGCGTGCGAATTGCTGCAGGGTTCGTTCAATAGTTCGTCACAATATGGGAGAGTAGGTGACAATGTTGGCCGAGGCCTCGCCGGAAACCATTGATACCATGTTGCGTGAAGCGCGGTCGCATCTGCAAAATGCGCGATTGGCTGACGCAGAGGCACTGTGTCTTGGCATACTCAAAACTGCACCCGATAATATAGATGCTCTGTACACTCTGGCAGTGTCGCAGCGGATGCAGCGACAAGTACCAGCTGCACTCACGACCCTCGATAAATTGATTGCTATTAATGCCGGCTATGGCCGTGCATGGCAAGAACGCGGGCATTGCTTTCGCGATAGTGGTCGTGTTGAAGAAGCAATCGCAGCTTATCAGCGGGCAGTGGCCCACAATGGCGCGCTTGTCGCAAGCTGGCGCATTCTTTCCGAATTACATGATGCCGCTGGACGCGAAGTGCCTGCTAACTTTGCCCATGCCCAATATACGCATCTTTCAGCCCTTCCGCCTGAACTGCTGAGCGTCGCAAGCTTTATTCAGGAAGGGCGCATCTACAAAGCTGAGCAATTGTGCCGTGCATTCCTGCAACGCAACGGCCACCATGTCGAAGCCATGCGGTTGCTGGCTGAGACCGGGATGAAATTCAATGCCTATGATGAGGCAGAATTTCTGCTCGAATCCTGCAAGGTATTGGAGCCGGACAATGTCAGCGCACATTTCGATTATGTGAAAGTATTGCATAAGCGCCAAAAATTCGAAATGGCTCTCAGCGAAGCGTCAGAACTACGCGAAAAAGAACCGGATAATCCCGAGTTTGAAATGCTCTACGCGAATGAAAATCTCGCGGTCGGTAATTTTGATAGAGCGATGCTAAGTTATGAAGCGTTGCTAAGCTCCATGCCAGACAATCCAAGCATAAACCTGACCTACGGCCATGCACTAAAAACCGTCGGGCGACAGGGTGATGCAATTTCCGCTTATCGACAGGCATATAAGGTGCGGCCGGACTTTGGCGATGCCTATTGGAGCTTGGCCAATCTGAAGACATATCGTTTTGACGATAGCGAGATTGCCCAGATGCAGGCGCGCCAAGCTTCGCCTATGACGGCGCTGGAAGATCGATATCATTTGTGTTTTGCGCTCGGTAAAGCGCTCGAAGATCGTGGCGAATATAGTTCCGCGTTTGAATATTATGAGCTCGGCAACCGCTTGAAACGCGAGGAGCTGAAGTACAATCCGAGCAGGCTGTCGAAGGAAATGCAGCTCCAACGCGAATTGGTAACGGCTGACTTGCTTGAAAAATTTTCTGGGGCAGGCTGTGCCGCTCCTGATCCGATTTTCATCGTCGGACTGCCGCGCGCAGGGTCCACTCTGCTGGAACAAATTCTTGCATCGCACAGTCAAGTTGAAGGGACAATGGAGCTCCCGAATATCTTTGCTTTGGCGTTCCGCCTCGACCGGCAGCGTGTTATTGGTGAGGAGCCCGAATATCCGGGTAATTTAGCCGATTTGACCCGCGAGGATGTTACCCGCTTTGGCGAGGAATTTATCCGCGACACGCAAATTTTCCGCAAAGGCGGCACACCCTTCTTCATCGACAAAATGCCCAACAATTTCCGTCACATTGGCCTGATCAACATGATTTTGCCGAACGCGAAAATCATCGATGCGCGGCGTGGTGCCATGGGATGCTGTTTTAGCGGGTTTAAGCAGCTTTTCGCCGAAGGTCAGGAATTTACCTACGGGCTTGAGGAAATTGGTCAATATTATGCGGATTATGTGTCGCTGATGGATCATTGGGACAATGTATTGCCCGGCAAGATATTGCGCGTCCGTTATGAGGATGTCGTGGCTGATTTGGAAACCCAAGTCCGGCGCTTGCTCGATTATTGCGGGCTTCCTTTTGAAAAAGCCTGCCTCAATTTCCACCAGACCGAGCGCGCTGTTCGCACCGCGAGTTCGGAGCAGGTGCGACAACCGATTTTCAAAAGCGGCGTCGACCAATGGGAAAATTTCAGCAATTTCCTTGATCCGCTTCGTAACAAATTAGGGCCAGAACTGGCTGCAACCTGAGGGGTAATTTTATGGCTGACAATGTGCCGACTGGTCCAATACGTGTCGATGAAGTCTCCTCGCTGGGGCAGCGTTGGTATGTTCTCATCATCATGATGCTGGTGTATACGATTAGCATTGCTGACCGTTATGTTTTGTCCACATTGCTTGGACCGATTAGCGACGAACTAAACCTGAGCGATACCGAAACCGCATGGCTTGGCCTGCCGCTTGCGCTTTTTTATGTGACGATGGGTATCCCTTTGTCATGGTTGTGTGACCGGACGAACCGTCGCAATCTTCTGGCCGCCTCAGTCGCCGTTTGGTCGGTCATGACAGCAATTACTGGGTATACGCGCGGCTATGTTGATTTACTTTTGGCCCGTATTGGCGTGGGCGTGGGCGAGGCTGGCGGTACTCCTGCATGTAATTCGATTATTGCCGACTATTTCCCTGCCGACCGACGATCCATGGCGATGACCGTGTTCGCACTTGGTGCGCCCATTGGGGCGTGGCTCGGTTCCGACATTGCGGGCTTTGTCTCTACATTACATGGCTGGCGCGCCGCTTTCTTCGTGCTGGGCGTGCCCGGTATCATTTTGGCGCTGATCATCATGGTCACGATTAAGGAACCTAAGCGCGGACGCCTTGATGTCGTAACGGAAGATACAGCGCCGACGGTTATGGAAACGATGAAATTTCTATGGTCACAAAAATCGGCGGTGCATGCGATGACCGGCAGCGGCCTATCGGCATTTTGGGGCTGGGGATTGATGTGGTTCACACCTTTGTTCCTGCAGCGCACATATGGCATGGATGAAGGCCAAGCTGGTAGCATGTTGGGCTGGATTTACCTTATTGGCGGGATTGGCGCATCGTTGTTGACAGCATGGGTGGTGGCGCGTCCTACCTATACCGACCCACGTAAAATCGCTCGGCTTTTGGCGGTTGTAACGGCCTTGGCTACTATCCCGTCGTTTCTGGCATATTACACAAGGGATTTGGCGTTGGCACAGTTCATGTGGTGGCTGTTTATTCCAGCGATTTATTTCTACATCGGCCCTGCATTTGCATTGTGCCAGAACTTGGCCGCGCCGAAAATGCGGGCCATGGCAGTGGCGATATCCTTGGTTGTTGCCAATGTGTTGAACTTGATTATCGCACCAGCAATTGTCGGTGGCCTAAGCGACTTTTTTGACGCTACGGGTGGTGGCAATGCAGATTCTCTGCGCCTTGCGCAGCTCATTCTGGCACCAACCGGTCTGTGGGCGGCCTGGCATTATTGGCGCGCCGAAAAATATATTATTGAAGATCAAAAGAGAGCCATTGGATATGTCTAATTCGCCCCTAAAATCCTTTATCAATGGCGCGTGGGTCTTACCTGCGACATCTACGGCAACGGTGGATGCGGTAAATCCTGCTACCGAAGAAGTCTGCGCCGTTGTCGCTGTTTGCGGGCATGATGATGCAGATCGAGCAGTTCAGGCTGCACGCGCTGCGTTTGATGGCTATGCGGCAACGACGCTGGAACACCGGATTGCGTTGGTGGAAAAGCTGATCACTATTTTTGAGCGGCGCTATGACGAAATGGTCACCGCCATATCGACTGAGATGGGCGCGCCTTATGACCTCTCTTATGATGCGCAGGCGGAAAGTGGCCCCGGCCATTTGAAGGCGACGGTTAAAGCCGTGCGCGAAATGGCGTGGGATTATGATGTTGGCATAGATGGTATTGTCACGCATGAGCCTATCGGCGTTTGCGTGCTGATCACGCCGTGGAACTGGCCGATAAATCAGATTGTTTGCAAGGTGGGACCTGCGCTCATTACGGGCTGCACGATGGTGTTGAAGCCCAGCGAAATGGCGCCCTTGTCCGCACAGCTTTTTGCCGAAATGGTTGAAGAGGCTGGATTCCCGAAAGGCGTGTTCAACATGATTCACGGCACCGGCGCATCGGTCGGCGATACGTTGACCAGTCACCCCGAAGTGGACATGATTTCCTTCACCGGATCGACGCGGGCTGGCATTCAAATTGCTAAAAATGCTGCGGATACCGTGAAGCGCGTTGCCCAGGAACTAGGTGGAAAATCAGCCAATATCGTCTTTGCCGACAGCGATTTAGAAGCAGCGGTCACGCGCGGCGTGTTGCATTGCTATGGCAATACCGGCCAATCCTGCAACGCACCGACGCGTATGCTGGTCGAACAATCGGTCTATGACGAAGCTGTGGCCATTGCGGCCCGCGTTGCGAAAGCGGCGCAGCTGGGTGACCCGATGAAAAAAGGGCCGCATTATGGCCCTGTGGTCAGCAAGGCACATTATGAAAAGATTCAGGGCCTGATTCAGGTCGGAATTGATGAAGGTGCGCAGCTTGTTGCTGGCGGCACTGGCCGGGCAGAGGGCTTTGATCGTGGTTATTATGTGAAGCCTACGGTCTTTGCGGGCGTCCATAATAAGATGCGTATCGCGCAAGAAGAAGTGTTCGGGCCCGTGCTCGTCCTGATACCCTTTAAAGATGAAGCAGACGCAATCGCGATCGCGAATGACTCACCCTATGGCCTTTATGCCTATGTGCAAACGAGCGACATGGAGCGGGCACGGCGTGTAGCGCGGTTGATGCGCGCGGGTGGTGTGAGCATTAATGGCACGAGCCAGGATTATATGGCACCATTTGGCGGGTACAAACAATCGGGCAATGGCCGTGAATATGGCGAATTTGGCGTCCGGGATTTTCTGGAAATCAAATCGATCAGCGGGTTTCGCACCGCATGAAACTAACAGACATTGAAACCTTCGTTGTAGGCAATCCGCCGCCGCATTTTGGCGGACGCTATTTTGTGTTCGTCAAGATAACGACCGATAGCGGTGTGTCCGGGATTGGTGAGGCCTATTGCGTGCCGTTTGAACCACATCTTGTCGCTAAGATGATAGAGGATGTGTTCGCGCGTTATGTCGCGGGCAATGATCCGCACGACATCGAAAACATGTGGCGCAGGGTATATTCCAGCGGCTTTACCCAACATCCTGATTTGACATTGATGGGGGTTTTGTCGGCGCTTGAAATGGCGTGTTGGGACATCATCGGCAAAGAAGCCAACAAGCCAGTGTACAAGTTGCTCGGCGGGCAGGTTCATGAACGGCTGCGCGCTTACACCTATATCTATCCCCGACCGGGCGATAAAAAGGACGTGTATCACGATCCTGATCTGGCGGCGGAGCGTTCGGCGGAATATCTAGCGCAAGGCTTCACCGCTTTGAAATTTGATCCAGCAGGGCCGTATTCGGCGTTTGATGGACGGCAATTGTCGTTGGAAGCGCTTGATCTGTGCGAACGCTTTGCAAAATCTTTGCGCGAAGCGGTTGGCATGAAGGCAGACCTGTTATTCGGCACGCACGGTCAAATGACGGCGGCGGGCGCCATTCGTCTTGCCAAGCGGCTAGAGCCTTATGATCCTTTGTGGTTGGAAGAACCCGTGCCACCCGATGCGCCCGAAGAAATGGCTAAGGTTGCAAGGGCAACGTCGATCCCTGTTGCAACGGGTGAACGATTGACCACCAAATATGATTTTGCGCGGCTATTGCGCGCAGGTGCTGCGGCGATTTTACAAATGAACCTTGGTCGGGTCGGCGGCATATTGGAAGCGAAGAAGATAGCTGCCATGGCGGAGGTCGATCATGTGCAGATCGCTCCGCATTTATATTGCGGACCCATTGTAGGCGCGGCCAATATCCAAATTGCGACCTGCTCACCCAACTTCCTTATTCTTGAGAGCATTGAAAGTTGGGGTGGGTTTCACACTGAAATTTTGAAATCGCCGATCCGGTTTGAAGAGGGGCATGTCATTCCATCGACTGCGCCAGGCTTAGGTGTTGAATTGAACGAAGATGTGGCACGCGCCAACCCATATAAGGGTAATATGCTCCACCTCGAAATGACGCAGCATCCCGTTCAGTGACCGAAGAATTCGATTATATCATCGTCGGGGCAGGCACGGCGGGTTGTGTGCTCGCCAACCGGTTGACCGAAGACGGCAAATATAGCGTCCTGTTGCTTGAGGCGGGGGGAAGCGACCAATCCATCTGGATACAGATGCCCATCGGTTATGGCCGCACTTTTTTCGATAAGCGGATCAACTGGATGTACGATACCGAGCCGGTTGAAGCGCTTGGCGGCAGGCGAAGCTATTGGCCACGCGGCAAGGTGATTGGCGGTTCGGGTTCCATCAATGCGATGGTCTATGTGCGCGGGCAACCGCGAGACTTTGATGACTGGAAAGCATTGGGTAACCAGGGGTGGGGTTGGGACGATGTCCTGCCTTATTTCAAAAAGTCAGAGGATTTCGACTGGCATAGCGCGCATCACGGCCAAGGCGGACCGCAGCATGTCACTGATATATCGCCATTTGCACACCCCATTTGCCGTAGCTTTATCGAGTCTGCGCAGACATTGGGCTTTCCGGCCAGTAGTGACTTCAATGGCGGGCGGCCAGAGGGCGTAGGCTATTATCAAATCAACACGCGCGGAGGTTGGCGTGCCTCCACGGCGAATGCCTTTTTGCACCCTGCACGAAAGCGTAAGACGTTAAAGCTTCAGACCTTAGCGCATGTGTCGCGGATATTGTTCGAAGGACGGCGCGCGGTAGGCGTGGCTTACACGCGCAAAGGCGCCAAGTTAGAGGCAAAGGCACGGCGCGAAGTCATACTTTCGGGCGGCGCGATTAACTCGCCCCAATTGCTAATGCTGTCGGGCATAGGACCTGCGGATCATCTGGAAAATGTGGGCATTACGCCGCTAATGGATGCAAAAGCGGTGGGCCGCAATTTGCAGGACCATATTGCTGTGTCCTATTTCTATAAGGTCCGGACGGCGACGTTGAACGATGTGCTTCACCCGTTGCTCGGCAAATTGCGGGCGGGCTTGCGTTATGTAGCCGACCGCGCAGGGCCTTTGTCGTTGAGCGTTAATCAAAGTGGCGGTTTCGTGCGCAGCGATGCGACCAAAGAGCACCCCAATTTGCAATTATATTTTAGCCCAGTCAGCTATACCAAGACGCCTTTGTCGGAACGCAAGCTGCTGAACCCGGATCCATTTTCGGCATTTTTGCTGTCGCATAACCCCTGCCGTCCGACCAGTAGGGGACATATTGAGCTTAACGGTTCGAACCCTTCCGGCGATCCTTCGATTCATCCCAATTATCTGGCGACGCAGACGGACATTGACGATGTCTTGGCTGGCAACCGAATTCTTCGTCAACTCGCGTCTACAAAGCCGCTTGCCGATATCATTACCGAGGAGCTTATTCCCGGAAGCGATGTGGATGGCGATGAAGCGTTGTTGGCTGATTTCCGTGCCCGTGCAGACACGGTGTATCATCCCACCAGCACATGTATGATGGGGACGGATCCAGCCACTTCGGTCGTTGATGCGCGCTTACGCGTGCATGGCATTGAGGGATTGCGGATTGTCGATGCATCCGTGTTCCCGACGATCACATCGGGGAATACGAACGCGCCCACAGTCATGGTCGCCGAAAAGGGTGCGGCGATGATTTTGGAAGATGCGAAATTGATGCGTTAATTTTATTTACCAGTCCTTTTCTGCTGTGCTATTCCATTGGAACTGCGCGAATCCGGGGAGGGAGTGGCGATGCATCCGAAGATTGATCTTAAGCAATTGCCGCCATTAAAGGCGCTTAAAGGCTTTGAAGCCGCGACCCGTCACCAAAGTATTCGCGACGCGGCTGATGAACTTTGCCTGACACATCCTGCGGTCAGCCATCAAGTTCAACTCATCGAAGATGCGCTTGGCGTTACTTTGTTCGTTCAGGAAGGACGCCACATTGTCTCGACCGAAGAAGGCAAAGTGCTGTACCCTTATGTCCGCGCCGCATTTGAATCCTTACTGGAGGGCGTCGAAGAAGTGCATCGCAATGCGCTTGATAAGCCGCTTCGGGTGCAAACCTATGTGACCGCGTCCATTCGCTGGCTTGCACGGCGCGTGCCGCAATTTCTGGCCGATCATCCCGAAGTTAAATTGACGCTCAATACCTGCGCGGTTGAGTGGGAATTTGATGATGTGCATGCTGATGTCGGGTTGGTCTATTGCGCTACCGAACCTGACCCTGCCAAGTTTCATTGGGTTCCGCTGTATGAATACGCGTTGTTCCCAGTATGCAGTCCTGAGGTGGCCGCGGCCATGGGGCAAAAGCCGACATCACAACAATTAATGACCAAGCCTCTCGTCGCCATTTACACAGAAGTGCAAAATTGGGAAACTTGGTTTGCGTCCGTAGGCGCGGAATTTGAGCCATCCGTGCCGTATTTGATGGTGGATACCTTGGCGGTTGCACTTGAAATGGCGTTGAATGGCGAAGGAATCGCTTTGGTCAACGGCCCGTTTGTGGATCAAGACATGGCCGCAGGACGGCTGGTGCAGCCCATCGCCCATAAAGCCGTATGTCCCGGCGCATGGGGATTAATCTGTCGCAAAGATATGCGCGAAAACCCCCGAATTCGGACGTTCATGGATTGGGTGGCCAAAAATGTCGCCGATAGCCAGTCGGCCAAGGCTGCGGATAGCTAAGTCCTGATGAACCTTAGCGTTTGGGAACAACTTCGTACCCGCGCTCTTCTGGCTCATCATCAACCATTTGGTCAGGAAAGCCTGTGCCAAGAACCTTGAGGCCCAGTGGCTCTTCATAACGGCGGATGATGTTCGGCGAAAATTCGCGCGACCCGTAATTGGCCTCTGCTTCTTTGAAGAGACGTACAATCAGCGGCGACATTTCTACCGGAACGCCCGCTTCCTGTGCAATTTTGTCAAACAGGCCAATATCCTTCGACACCAGATCCATGGTGAAGTTGATATCGCGGCTGCCGTTGAGGATGACTTGGCTTTCCGTTTCATGGACAAAGCTGTTGCCGGATGAGATTTTGATCGCCTCATAAGTGGTGTTCATGTCGAGCCCAATGGCCTTGCACGTGGTCAAGGCTTCCGCGAGGGCAACCAGATGCACCGTGCATAGATAGTTGGTCATCACCTTCAACTGAGAGGCTGTGCCCAGATCGCCCGTGTGCAAGATGCGACGGCCCATTGTGGTCAAAACAGGCAGAACAAATTCAAACGCCGCGCGCGGGCCACCTGCGAAAATCGCGATATTGCCGGTATCGGCACGATGGCAACCACCCGAAACCGGGCATTCCATAAACATGGCGCCGCGCGCTTCGACCAGCGCACCCAAGCGGATGATTTCGCTATAATCGGTCGTGCTCATTTCCAGCCAGACTTGGCCGGGGCGCATGATCTGTAAGAAGCCATCTGCGCCTTCGGCCACGGCTGCGCTGGCAGCAGGCGAGGGCAGGCAGGTGACGATCAGGTCAACATTCTCTCCCAATTCCTTGGGCGATGCAGCCGACTTTGCGCCACGAGAGACATATTCGGCGACCAAAGTGTCATCAAGATCACGGACAGTCACATCATGACCGTTGCGGATGAGGCTTCCCGCCAATTTTCCGCCGACATTGCCAAGCCCGATAAATCCGATTTTCATGATTACACCCAATTGTTTTTCAAGAAGCGTTACCCGCCGATTGAAAAAGTTAGAGCGCCGTCGCTGCGCTGCCACAATTGAAAAATTTGGCCGATTGGGTGAATTATTTTGCTATTGTGAAGCTTATGGAAGCGCGACCGGCCGCTTTAGCGCACGTCGTAGCCAAGCTTAGCAGATAAGGCCTCGGCCAGCCGTGACCGCGCAAGGGCGCACACAAGTTTACGGTCAGCAAGCGCGCCGGGGTCGAATGGCTCTAGGAAGTGCACGCCAACGTCATAGCTGCCTGGCCGCGTAAATGCGCGCCACGCGCTTTCCCAGCCGGTTTCTTCGCCTAACCAAGCTATATCCCGGCCGTCATCGCCAAAATCGAGCAATACTGGTTGTATCATCATTGGCTTGGGCGGTGGGGCAAGTGTCGCAAACAAAGATTGTTTGAACGGCAAAAGTCCAAGTCCATCGGATGTCGTGCCTTCTGGAAACAGGGTAACGGACCAATTTTCGGCGATAGCTTCGCGCAATTCGGCCACTTGCTGTGCAACATTTTGCTTTTCTGTGCGGCTGATGAAAATGGTTCGGTTCAGCTTTGCGAGCCAGCCAATCACGGGCCAATCCCGCACACCGTCCTGTGCCACAAACGATGAACCGGTAATTCCTGCCAAAATCGGAATATCGTGCCACGAAATATGGTTGGCGACGAAGAATACATCTCGGCGCAATGGAGTTCCGTAAACCGTCACGCGCGCGCCCAGTGCACGTGCACAAATGCGCAAAAACAACATGGCCCATGGCGAAGGCAGTTTCAGCATATGCCAAACAACATGCAGTGGTAACAAAAGCGCCAATGGAAGTGCGATCCAAAGCATCCGGATCGCGCACAGGACATAGGCCTGTAAATCTAACTTCCGGATCGACATGGCAATTGTCGTCATTGGGCTTCACTTTGCTGTTAAGACAACATCTCAGATATCTGGGCGATAGATGACAACTGTGACTAAGCTATGACGGTCCAGAAGGGCCCTATCTGGCACGTGCGGGTATCAAAAGCCATGCAAATTCCCTCACCGCTTTTTTAACCGAAGTGCATCCCAGCTGGCGTCGGCGACCCATCCTCCGTCCACAGGCAGGCTAACGCCGTTTATGAAGCTGTCTTCATGTGCCAAAAATGCAATGGCACGTGCAATATCTTCTGGTTTTGCAAAGCGACCCATGGGTACGCGGTTGACAATGTCTGCGTCGGAATAGGCGCCTGAACCTTGGTCCGCCTCGTCCATTTCGGTTTTGATCCAACCGGGGCAGATAGCGTTTACGCGCACGCCGCGATTGCCCCATTCGGCGGCAAGTGTGCGTGTTAATCCGATCAACCCATGTTTTGAGGCGTTATAGGCCGAACGATCGATAACGCCATGCAAGCCCGCAATTGAGGCTACGTTGACAATATTACCCTGTCCACGCGCCAGCATTTGCTTGCCAAATTCTCGGCACAACAAAAACGGCCCGGTCAGATTGATGTTCATAACGCGCTGCCATTGGTCGAGGCTTGTGTCTTCGGCGGGGCATATCATGCTGATACCGGCATTATTCACAAGGACATCAACTGCCTTGTGATCGCGCGCCACTTTGTCAGCCAGTTCGGTCACAAAAGCCTCTGAGGAAATGTCCCCGGATATAGCGGACACGCTGCCCCCAAGTGCCGATAGCGTTGCGATTTGCGTATCCAGCGGTTGCACATCTGTAAGGACGACATGGCACCCCATCGCGGCAAATGTCTTCGCGGTCGTATAGCCGACCCCTTGAGCAGCACCCGTTACCAATACAACCCGCATATTCCACCTTTACATCATATTATTGCACTATCTTCCTTACAGGGACTGGCGGTTGTGATTCAAAAATTTTTTTAACCGATCTCGTCATATTCCCCATTTGTGCCGGACCTTAATCCCGCCGTAAGGTTCGATGGATTTAATGCCTTAAGGAGCACGGCTTTCATGCAAACATCGGCGCGGGTTGTCATCATTGGCGGAGGCATAATGGGCGCTTCGCTGCTTTACCATCTCGCTGAACTTGGATGGACCGACTGTTTGTTGATTGAAAAGGACGAGCTGACGTCCGGTTCAACTTGGCACGCCGCTGGGCAGTGCCCCAACATTACCGGCAGCTACAACCTTGCTAAAATGCATGCTTATAGCAATCAGCTCTATCCCAAGTTGGAAGGGCTGACGGGGCAATATGTCAGCTGGCATACATCAGGTGGAATTCGCCTTGCGACGAACGAGCGCGAGTTGGCGTGGATGCGCTATATTGAGGGTTTTTCCAAAATCATTGGCTTTGATATGGAAATTATCCCGCCAGAGGAAATCCTGCGCCATAATCCGTTTATGACGCTGGATGGGGTTATTGCTGGCGCACGTACAACCGAAGACGGACATGCTGATCCATCGGGTATCTGCAATGCGCTAGCCATTGGTGCAAAAAACATGGGCGCGAAGATTGTCCGCAAAAACCGTGTGACAGGCCTGACCCAATTGCCGTCAGGCGAATGGGATGTTGAGACTGAAAAAGGCACTGTTCGCGCCGAAATCGTTGTCAATGCGGCCGGTTGTTATGCGCGGCAGATCGCTCAGATGGCAGGCATTGATATTCCCGTGACGAATATGGAGCATCATTATGTCGTCACCGATCCTATTCCTGCGTTTAAGGATCGCGAAGAAGAAATCCCTGTTATGCGCTGTCCGCATGTGTCGGGCTATTTCCGGCAGGAACAGAAAAGCGGCCTAATAGGCGTATATGAAAATACAGGCTTGGTCGAGGCGTGGGCACCACGTGGCGGACACCCTGAATGGGATTCCACCAGCGAGCTGTTTCCAGAAGATCTGGAGCGCATTGCCCCATGGCTTGAACGCGCGATTGAACGGATGCCGATATTTGGTGAGGTTGGCCTAAGGCGCTTCGTCAATGGTGCTATTCCGCATACGCCAGATGGCGGACCATTGTTGGGGCCAGCGGTAGGCCTCAAGAATTTCTGGCATTGCTGCGGCACCAGCTTTGGTATCGCGCAGGGCGGCGGTGCCGGCAAATATATGGCGCAATGGATGGTGTTTGGTGATGCCGACATCAACATGACTGAGTTCGACCCGCGCCGTTATGGCCCTTATGCCGATGAAGATTATAGCCGCGACAAGGTGTTCCTGGATTATCGGATGACCTTCACAACTCGGTTACCGGGCGAAGAAGAGCCCGACGGCCGTCCGCAAAAGACCAGCGCTTTGTATGAAAAGCTTAAAATGGCAGGCGCTGTCTATGGCGAAACCTATGGCTGGGAACGCCCCAAATATTTCGCGCTTGACGGCGCGGAAGAACAAGGTGGCTACCAACGCACCAATAGCTTCGATGCGGTCGCCGCCGAAGTGAAGGCTGTGGCTGAAAGCGTTGGTGTGCTCGATCTCTCTGGCTTTGCCAAATATGACGTAAGCGGCCCCGATGCGGAGGCATTCCTCAATCGTATTTGCGCCAACCGCATGCCCAAGAAATTGGGCGGTATCGGCTTGGTGCACCCCTTGTCGATTCAAGGTCGCATCTATGGCGAAATGACCGTCACGCGCTTTGCCGATGATCATTTTTACTGCTTGTCGGCGGCGGCGGCAGAGCAGCGCGATTGGGATTTGCTGATCCAAAGCAAATTGCCGCATGAGGATGTCACCATTCGCAATTTGACGATGGACTTGGGCGTATTGGTGATGAACGGCCCGCGTTCGCGCGATGTTCTGGCAAAGCTCACCACATCCGACTTAACGAATGACGGTTTCCGCTGGTTAAGTGGTCAGGAAATCACAATCGCAGGCATAAAAATGCGTGCGCTTCGAGTGTCTTATGCCGGTGAACTTGGGTGGGAGCTGCATCCAGCGATGGACGATCTTGCGGCGCTGTATGACGCTGTTTGGGATGCTGGGCAGGAATATGGCATCGTCAATTATGGTCTTTACGCCGCAAACACGATGCGGGTGGAAAAAGGCTATAAGGCCTGGGGTTCGGAACTCACCAATGAATTGACGATGATTGAGGCGGACATGCCGCGCTTCATCAATTTCAACAAGGATGACTTTGTCGGCAAGCAAGCAACGCTGGATGCGCCAGACCGTTTCCGTATTGTCTATGGTGAGGTGGATGCGTCCAATGTTGACGTACGCGGTGCGGAACCATGTTTGATCGGCGACCAATGCATTGGTCTGACAACGTCAGGTGGTTATGGACATCGTGTGGGTAAGAGCCTTTTCTTTGCCTGCGTACCGCTTGAGAATGCCGCGCCAGGATCACGTTTTGATATCATGTTACAGGGCGAGCGGCGGGTTGGAACGGTGCTGGAGCATCCGGCATATGATGCCGATAACGCAAAAATGAAGGTGTGATATAGTGGCTGAACTTCCCAAAAAGGCGAAAGTCGTCATCGTTGGTGGCGGCGTTATTGGCTGCTCCATTGCCTATCACTTGACCAAGATTGGCTGGGATGATGTTGTTTTGCTGGAACGCAAGCAACTGACCAGTGGGACGACATGGCACGCGGCCGGTCTGGTGGGCCAGTTGCGCCCTTCCATCAACATGACCAAGCTCGCCAAATATACGGGTGAACTTTATCGCGGGCTGGAAGCAGAAACCGGCCAAGCCACAGGCTATCGCCAGTGCGGTTCCATTTCGATGGCGACCAATGCGGAGCGATTTGAAGAGCTGAAACGTAGCGCTTCGATGGCAAAGGTGTTTGATCTGCCCGTCCATGTCGTGACGCCGGAAGAGATCAAAGAACTTGCCCATATCGTCAATGTCGATGATGTGGTTGGCGGCATTCACATCCCCAGCGATGGCTATGCCAATGCCGTGGATATCACGCAGGCGCTGGCCAAAGGCGCGCGCACCGGCGGCGCCAAAATATTTGAAAATACCAAGGTCACCAAAATCCGCCATAATGGGGAGCGCGTGACGGGTGTCGATACCGATGATGGATCGATTGATGCCGATTATGTCGTGATCTGCGGCGGCATGTGGACCCGCGATCTGGCGGCGAGCATCGGCGTGGCGGCACCGCTTCATGCGTGCGAACATTATTATGTTCTGTTTGAGGGCGTGGAAGGAATCGACAATACGCTCCCCGTGCTGCGCGACTATGATTATTGCGGCTATTATAAATATGATGCTGGCAAGCTGCTGGTTGGGGCATTTGAACCCAATGCGCGGCCATGGGGCATGGATGGCATTTCCGAAGATTTTTGCTTTGATGAAATCGCCGGCAGCTTTGAGCATTTCGAGCCCTTGTTGATGGACGCCATGCGGCGCGTGCCTGCGTTGGAAAAAGCGGGCATCCAAAAATTCTTCTGCGGGCCGGAAAGCTTCACCCCCGACGTGCGCTATCATCTGGGCGAAAGTGCCGAGCTTAAGGGTTGCTTTGTCGCCGCTGGTCTAAATTCCATCGGCCTGCAATCCGCAGGCGGCGTTGGCAAGGTGATGGCGGACTGGATCCGCGATGGTATTCCGCCAGCGGACCTGTGGACGGTCGATATTCGCCGCAACATGCCGTTCCAGATCAACCGCAAATATTTGCGTGAGCGCGTGACCGAAAGCCTTGGGTTGCTCTACGCAACGCATTATCCCTTCAAGCAATATGAAACCGCCCGCGGCGTCCGCCGTTCGGCCATTCATGATCGGCTTGTCGCGGCGGGGGCCTGCCATGGCGAGGCTTTTGGCTGGGAACGCCCCAATTGGTATGGCGCACCGGGCAGCACGCCCAAATATGAATATAGCTATGGCCGCCAAAACTGGTTTGAGGCCAATGCCGAAGAGTGCAAGGCTGTGCGCGAAGCCGTGGGCTTGTTTGACCAAAGCTCCTTTGCCAAATTCCGGCTGGAAGGGCGCGATGCCTGTACTGTTCTGAACCGCGTGTGCGCCAATGATGTTGATGTGGCACCGGGCAAATTGATCTATACCCAATGGTTGAATGACAAGGGTGGGATTGAGGCGGATTTGACGGTCACACGTCTGTCGCAGACGGCCTATCTCATCGTCACTGGGGCAGAGACAGAAACGAAGGATTTTAACTGGCTCTCGCGGCATATTCCTGACGATGCCCATGCCATTTTGACCAACATCTCCTCCGCCATGGGCGTGATCTCGATCATGGGACCAAATGCGCGTGCATTGCTGCAATCGATTTGCCCCAATGATCTGTCGCATGAGGCGTTTCCCTTTGCGACGAGCCAAGAAATTGAGCTGGGCTATGCCATCGTGCGTGCCTCGCGCATCACTTATGTCGGCGAATTGGGCTGGGAGCTCTATATCCCGACCGAATTCATGACGGGTGTATATGACGAGATTGTCGCAGCGGGCGCGGCCTTTGGCCTCAAGCATTGCGGCTATCATGCGCTCAACGCACTGCGCATGGAAAAGGCCTATCGCCATTGGGGCCATGACATCACCGATGAAGATACGCCCTTGGAAGCCGGCCTCGGCTTCGCCGTGAAGATGGACAAGCCCGGCGGCTTTATCGGCCGAGAGGCACTGGTGAAGCAGAAGGAAGAGGGGCTGAAGCAAAAGCTCGTTCAATTCCTACTGAAATCGCCAGAGCCCATGCTCTATCATAATGAGCCGATCTGGCAGGGCGACCGGATTGCGGGCTATATCCGCTCTGGCATGTACGCCCATACGCTCGGCGCATCCTGTGGCCTTGGTTATGTTACCGCGGCGGATGGCGGCGTTGTCGGCCCAATTGGCGCGGATGATTATGAAATCGAAATTGCGGGTGTGCGTTACCCAGTGACCGCCTCGCTCAAGCCCCTTTATGACCCTTCAAATGCACGGATCAAAATCTAATGACCGAAACATCTCATGCCATGATGCAACAGCTCGCCGCGAAGACGCGGGTCGGGTACAGCTTTGATCAGGAATTTTACACCAGCGACGCGGTGTTCAAGGCGGATTTCGACCAAGTCATTAGCCAGAAATGGCTCCTAGCTGGGCATGTGTCGCGGATCCCGAATAAAGGCGACTATTTTCTGTTTCGTGTGGGCAATGAACAGATCATTGTCATTCGTGAAAATGCCGACAGCGTCCGTGCTTTCTTTAACGTGTGCCGCCACCGTGGATCGACGATCTGCCAGTCGGAAAGCGGCAATGCGCCGCGTTTGGTGTGCCCTTATCACGCGTGGACCTTTGGCCTTGATGGACGGTTGATTTCGGCGCGACTGATGCCCGAAGATTTCGATAAGGCAGAAAACAGCCTGTTCGCATGCCATATCCGTGTGTTCCACGGCCTGATCTTCATCAATATGAGTGAAGATGAGCCCGTCGATTTTGATGCCACCTTCGGAGACATGGGCGCCATTCTCGATTATCATGGATTTGCCGACGCGCGGATCGCGCATGCAGGCAGCTACCCAACGACCGCCAACTGGAAACTGGTCGTCGAGAATTTCTTTGAATGCTATCATTGTGTGCCATCGCATCCGGAATTCTGTTCGATGCATGCATCTGAATCTATCGTAGCCGTAGGCGCTGGTCCAAGTTCCGGTCCAGCGGACGCAATCGCTGACTTCGCGCCAAAGCTAAAGGCTTGGGAAGAAAGCGCTGCTGCCGCAGGCCGCCCAATTGGTACCATTGATGACGCACCCGACAGCAGCCATCTGCGCCTGTTGATGCAACGCATGAACAAAGACGGCTGGGCCTCGGAAACGCAAGATGGTTCCGCGCCAGCGCCGCTAATGGGCAAGCGCACGAAAGCGGATGGCGGACGGATGCACTTAAGCTTCAGTCCGTTCAGCCAGATTGTTGCAGATGATCATTTTGCCATCCTGTTCCAATTTACCCCGCGTAGCGCATTGGCAACCGATGTTGAGATGATCTGGCTGGTAGACGGACGCGCGACCGAGGCAGAAGTTGACATTGAAAAAATGACCTGGGGCTATCATGCCACGACGACGCAGGACAAAGTCATCACCGAAAACAATCAGGAAGGTATCATGTCGAGCCGTTATCGGCCTGGCCGCTATTCTGATCAGGAAGGTAGCGTACTTAACTTCCAGAAATGGTATCTCAACCAATTTGGGCTGGATCGCGCCGAGTGACAATAGCCGCCAACATGCGCGCGGTTTTGCTGACCGGCCATGGCGGCTATGACAGGTTGGATGTTCGGGACGACGTTCCGGTGCCTATACCAGCGCCGCATGACGTTTTGATCCGCGTTGCCGCTGCCGGTGTCAATAATACCGATATCAACACCCGCATCGGTTGGTATTCAAAGTCGGTCGCAGAAGCCACAGACGCTAATGCGGTATCTGGAATAGACGGCGCTGGCGATGATGGTTGGTCAGGTGCGGCCTTTCAATTTCCGCGTATTCAAGGTGCGGATGCCTGCGGCCGGATTGTCGCGGTAGGCGATAATGTTGACCCGGCGCGCATAGGTGAACGCGTGTTGGTGGAACCTGTCTTTCGTGGCGCAGGTCGATTCGACATTCTCTATTTTGGTTCTGAAGTCGATGGCGGTTTTGCGGATTATGCGTGCGTTCCGTCTATGCATGCGCATCGCGTGCATTCTGCGTTATCTGACGTTGAGCTGGCGAGCTTCCCCTGCGCGTATGGGACAGCTGAAAACATTCTGACGCGGATTGATTTGCAGGCGGGCGAGCGCGTGCTGATTACTGGAGCGTCGGGCGGCGTTGGTTCCGCCGCGGTGCAACTTGCCAAAAGGCGTGGTGCAGAAGTGATCGCAATGGCAGCGGATACAAAGGCAGAAATGGTTCAGTCACTGGGAGCGTCTCGGGTGGTTCCGCGCGATGCGGATATTACTGCCTTATTCGGACATGAATATTTCGACGCGGCGGTAGATATTGTTGGTGGCCCACAGTTCGGCGCCATTCTAAACGTCCTGAAACGCGGTGGTCGTTATGGCGTTTCAGGGGCGATATCGGGGCCGATTGTCGACCTGGATCTGCGGACTTTGTATCTTAAGGATTTGCGCCTGATCGGCTGCACGGTTTTAGAAACCGAAGTGTTTCCAAACCTTGTGTCGTATATCGAACGCGGTGAAATCGTGCCGGTTGTGGCCGCGACATATGACCTATCTGACATCGTCAAAGCGCAGGAAGCGTTTTTGACGAAGCAGCATGTCGGGAAAATTGTCCTGTCGCTCTAGGCGTGCACAGCCTAGTCGACCGTTTCGATCAATTCACTGATCCGTCCGACAATTTCATCGATATGGGATTTTTGCAGGATGAGCGGCGGGGACAGCGCAATAATGTCGCCTGTCGCGCGCACGAGCACGCCATTGTCGAAGCATTTGTGGAACAATTGCATACCGCGCTTGCCAACGCCTGCGGCATGTGGCGCAAGTTCGATAGCCGCAACGATGCCCATGTTGCGGATGTCGATGACATGCTTTTTGCCCTTCAGGCTGTGCACCGCGTCCTGCCAATAGCCGTGGAGCGAGCTTGCATGTTCAAAAATGGCTTCCGACTTGTAAAGGTCCAACGTTGCCAGTGCTGCAGCCGCGGCCAAGGGGTGACCGGAATAGGTGTAGCCGTGGAACAATTCGATGCCGTCAGGCCCGCCTTCGACAACGCCGTCATGGATGTGGCGGCTAACGGCGACAGCGCCCATCGGTACTGCGGCGTTTGTAAGGCCCTTTGCCATCGTAATGATGTCGGGGGTGACGCCCAGAGTTTCGGATGCTGTCGTACCACCGACACGGCCAAAAGCCGTGATAACTTCGTCAAAGATAAGTACGATGCCATGTTTGCGCGTAATCTCGCGCAATTTTTCCAGATAGCCGATGGGCGGCACCAGCACGCCGGTTGAGCCGGCCATGGGCTCAACAATAACCGCCGCAATAGTGTCCGCGCCATGCAGCGCAATTATGGATTCCAGATTATCGGCCAAATGCGCGCCCCATTCGGGACGGCCCATCGTAAAGGCGTTATGTTCCAGATTATGGGTGTGCGGCAGATGATCAACGCCCGTCAGCAATGTGCCAAATTGCCGCCGGTTGTTGACGATGCCGCCAACCGAAATACCGCCAAAACCGACGCCATTATAGCCGCGTTCCCGACCGATGAGGCGGGTGCGCGTGCCTTGGCCAATCGCACGTTGATAAGCGAGCGCAATTTTAAGAGCCGTATCGACTGATTCTGAACCCGAATTGGTGAAAAATATGCGGTCCAGCCCTTCGGGCATGAGGGTCGCGAGCCGCGAAGCCAGTTCAAATGCCAGTGGATGGCCCAGTTGGAAGGGCGGCGCATAATCAAGCTCTGCGGCGCATTTCTGAATCGCTTCGACAATAGTGGGGCGGCAGTGGCCAGCATTGACAGCCCAAAGCCCTGCGGTACCATCAAGGATCTGCCGTCCATCATCGCTGGTATAATGCATGTCCTTCGCAGATTTCAGCTGTCGCGGCGTCGTCTTAAACGCGCGGTTCGCCGTAAACGGCATCCAAAATGCAGCAAGGGGGTCATTTTCCAGTTTCATCACGTCACTCCACCAACGGGTCTTTAGCCCTTATGCGACCGTATTGTGGTCATTCTCGATTGAAAAGATTGTTGTGTCCGGAAAATTTTAGTTGGGTCTCAGATGCCGACCGTCGCTTGGTCATATGTGCGGCTCCAACGTGGGAACGGACGTCTTGTAAATAACAGGCCGTAGCGCGAAGCTGGTGGTCACATTGGCAACACCCTTCACCCGGGTCAGCCGATGGCGCAGAAAATCCTCAAATTGAGTCAAGGACGCGACCAATATGCGCAACTGATAATCCGCCTCACCTGTCATTAGATAACATTCCATGACTTCGGGAAAGCTGGCTACAGCTGTCTCAAAATCTTCCAGATGACGATCATCCTGTTGATCGAGGCGCACGCGGACAAATGCCGTGACAGCGAGGCCGACCTTATCCGGATCAACCAAAGCGACATAATGAGTGATAATGCCATCCGCTTCCAACTGGCGTACCCGGCGCAGACAGGGGCTGGGCGATAAACCGACCCGTTCGGACAGTTCCTGATTGGACATCCGGCCATCTGATTGAAGGCAGTCGATAATCTTGCGGTCAATGGCATCCAAGGTATTTTTTGGCATATATTAAACTTATTTTTTATAATTTAGGCATAATCTTTCAAATAATATGACATATACCATTAATATACGCAAGGACATGCTGGGATGTGCTAGCTAAACTCTTGCTTTGATTTAAGCGGAAAACAGCCATGGCCAATATTGTCGCTGACAAGCGTGAAGAGAAAATAGCAACAATCGAAACGCTCGATGCGCGCCTACGTTGGTTGGCCTCGTGGACTGTACACAACGCTAACCATATCCGGCCAAAGCGGGATGGGTTGAAGGTCGGGGGGCATCAGGCAAGTTGTGCGTCGATGACAGCGATTATGGCGGCACTGTATTTTCATGCGCTACGCCCGAATGACAAGGTTTCCGTTAAGCCACATGCAGGGCCAGTGCTGCAAGCCATCCATTATCTCTTGGGCAATCAATCGCTGGAGCAATTGCAGCA
This sequence comes from Pseudomonadota bacterium, assembly GCA_041175465.1. Lineage (GTDB taxonomy): Bacteria > Pseudomonadota > Alphaproteobacteria > Sphingomonadales > Sphingomonadaceae > Sphingorhabdus_B. The sequence continues at coordinate 25,152 of JBEDEX010000003.1, forward strand.
GTTTCGTGCCCTTGGCGGCGCGCAAAGCTATCCATCGCGGACAAAGGATAAAATCCCAGTGGATTTCTCTACCGGCTCGGTCGGTTTGGGTGTGGCGATTACCGCCTTTTCCAGTCTGGTTCAGGACTATTTGATCGCGCACGGATCGATAGACGAGAGCAATGCGGGCCGGATGATTTCGTTAATGGGCGATGCGGAACTCGATGAAGGTAATATCTACGAATGCCTCATTGAAGGGTATAAGCACGATATCCGGAACTGCTGGTGGGTGGTCGACTATAACCGGCAATCGCTCGATAGCACGACGGCCGACCGGATGTTCCGGCGCTTTGACGATATTTTCGAGACTACGGGATGGCGGGTCATCACCTTAAAGCATGGTAAGTTGCAGCGTGCAGCTTTCGCACGGCCCGGAGGGAAATCGCTAGAGGACTGGATCGAAAATTGCCCCAATGCGGAATTTGCGGTTCTAACATATCAGGGTGGCGCTGCTTGGCGCTCGCGCTTGATGGCAGATATTGGCGGCAAACCGCATGTGAAGAAACTGCTCGATAGTTTCGACGACGATGGTCTGGCTGCGCTGATGACCAATTTGGGTGGGCATTGCATCGAATCCTTGATGGATGCCTTTGATAGCGCCGATGATGAAAGGCCTACCTTGTTCATTGCCTATACGGTCAAGGGTTATGGCCTTCCGCTGGCGGGACATAAGGACAATCATTCGGGGATGATGAACCCTGGTCAGATCGATCAGCTTCGTATCTCAATGGGCATCGAAACCGGCGAGGAGTGGGATCCATTTGCAGGCCTCGGCGGCAATATGGCGGCCCGGCTCAAAAAGTTCATCGGGGACAGCGTTCTTGCCGCCAAACCGTTAGAACCCGTATCTCCGCAGGTACATGTACCCGCCCGCTTCCCGGTTCCATCAGGGGATGTACAATCAACGCAGGCAGCATTCGGCAATGTGCTTCTTGACCTTGCCAAATCTTCCGAAGAGCTAGCGGACAGGATCGTAACAACTGCGCCGGACGTGACGCAGACCACCAATCTCGGCGGTTTTGTGAACCAGCGTGGGCTTTTTCGCCGGTCTGACGTGGCAGATATATTTCGCGAGGCCAAAATCCCATCCGCCCAGAAATGGGCGGCACATGCGGCGGGGCAGCATATTGAACTGGGGATTGCCGAAAACAATTTCTTCTTGCTGCTGACGTCGCTTGGGCTAGCTGCACCGCATTTCGGGACGCGCCTTATTCCGGTTGGAACGGTTTACGATCCGTTTATTGCCCGTGGCCTCGATGCGTTGAATTATGGTTGCTATTCAGATGCGCGTTTTCTGCTGGTCGGAACCCCGTCCGGTTTGACCTTAGGACCAGAGGGCGGCGCGCATCAGTCCATTAACACGCCGTTGATTGGCATGGGGCAACCAGGTCTTGCCTATTTTGAACCTGCTTATGCCGATGAAGTCGCATTATTCATGCGGTGGGCTTTTGAATATCTGCAAAAACCTGAGGGAAGCTCCGTCTATCTGCGACTGAGTACCCGTCAGGTTCCGCAAGTCGAACGCGCGGATACAGATTGGGAGGCAGATGCTCTAAAAGGTGGATATTGGTTGCGGCGACCCGCAGTAGGGGCTGAAGCGGCCATTATATTTACTGGAGCCATCGCGCCTGAGGTTTTGGCAGCGTACGAACAAATGCTGGATGATATTCCCAGTTTAGGCGTTTTGAATGTCACCTCGCCCGATGTCCTGCATCGTGAATGGTCGGCAAGCAAGGCTGCGCGCTGGACAGATCAGGACGCGCAAACAAGCCATGCAGAGGATTTGTTATCCATATTGGCGCCCAATGCCGGCATTGTGACGGTGATTGATGGTTCGCCTGGCGCTTTGTCTTGGTTGGGCGGCGTGCACGGTATGCGTGTCAGCCCGCTTGGCATGGATCGTTTCGGTCAGACAGGGGATTTACCAGATTTATACGGTGCATATCGCCTTGATGCGGCCGCGATTATTGATGCCATGGCCGAGCTGTTTTTAAAAAGGTGAGCGACCAAAGTTCGCCTAAAATTGAGACAGGCTTTATTCGGCCGATTTTGCGCCAGCACTGACCATTTCATCTGGTAGTGCGCGGAACGTGAACTCTGCGGGCTTGTCCAAATAATGCTTGGCCAGTTGCCATAGGTCCTGCGCCGTTATTGAGGCAAAATTGGATTGACTGTTTCGGAAGCGGTTGAGCTGATCTGGGTTTGTCTGCGTCTCTGCCATGACGCCTAACCAAGTGTTGTTTTGCTTTTTCCAATCGGCGTAGCTTTCAAGCAAGGGTTTGCGCGCACGTTCGAACAAGTCGGAATCAACGGGTGACTTTACCAACGCTGATATGACTTGGTCGACAGTCGTTTCTATCACAGCAATATCTTTGGGGTCACCAGCAGTAGATACCGAAAATGTACCCCGTTCAAGATACAGGTTGGACATCTCCGAATTCGCGGAAACGCCATAAGTGGCACCCAGTTTTTCACGCAATTCATCCGTTAAGCGTAGCGTTGCAACGCGCGCAAGAAGGTCCATAGTTTGTGTCGTTTTCTGGTCATTATCGCCTACGGTTGTCCAGATACGGCGCCATGCTAACTGGTTAGCCTCACCATTATGGGGAATGTCAAAATTTCCCCGTTTTACACTCCAGCCGGTTTGTAGTTGCGCGCTATAATCCTTCCCATCACTTACGCGTTTGGGGAGGGCACCAAAGCTACGCGCAACGGCAGCGATGGCTGCATCTTCATCCAAGTCGCCGACCAATGCGATTTCTAAACGATTTTGGCGTAAAGCGTCACCCAAAGTTGTTTTTAACATCGCGAAATCGGCACTCTGGATGGTTTCAAGGGGCGCGAGCGAAAAGCGTGGATCATCATCGGTCATGATTTTCGACATCGCGACCGCAAGCGCAGAGGCGGGGGTAGCATTCAACCGGGCATATAATTCGGGTAGCGGCCGGCGAAACAGGCGAAGCGCATTTTCTGAATAGCCCGGATGGGTGGTGTACGCGGCCATGACTTGCAACTGACGTTCCAAATCGGCGGGTGCGACGGCGCCGGCTGCGCCAAAAAATCTATCGGCAACACCGAATGCGGGGGATACGGTTGTTCCGGCCAAGATGGATCGCAAATCCTCGATATCATGCGCCTCTACCCCCCCCGAAACATAAGCTGCCGACATCAGGGAAGCCAGCACCGCATTTTCCTTACCAAAATGCAACTGGCCACCATCGATGCGTAAGGAATAGCGGATACGATTATCTTCAAAATCGGTTTTTTTGAGGTTGAGCAATACGCCATTGGCAAAGCGGATGGTGCGAATGCCCAGGTCTGTAATGGTCTGGTCTGCAATGACAGCTCCAGCCGGGCCGAAGTCTGTGTACGCAAAGCTTGACGCAACGCGTGTCATTGGTGCAGCGATTGGCGTGGCACGACTGACGGCATAAGCGGCCAATATGTCATCCGCAGGTATGCCTGCATTATCCTTCGTTGTTAGGAAAATCTGCGGGCTATCCATCTGACCAAACCATGACGCAAATTCGGCATGTATCGATGCCTTAGTGATAAACGGACGTATTTGCCGCCACAACAGCTGGCGATATTGATCCGAATTGTACACGTCTTCGTCCAGTGCGACCAAGGCGTTCGCAATTGCTGCGCTTGATTCTGTACCCGCATTCTTGGCGGCATTTTCAGATTGTGCGTCCAGGCGCTTTATCTGTTCGGCAATCTCGGACTCTTCAAATCCATATTCGACAGCCTGGCGAACAGTTTGCTCGGTAAAGGCGAGCAATGAACGCCAACTGCCATCCTTGCCCGCGACGCCATAGCCAATGGTCGCATATTGGTCGCACAGACCGAAATCGAAATTCACGCCGCCACCTAAAAACGGCATGTCTTCTTCGCGGGATCTGCGCGCCATGCGGCGTGATATGATTGCGTTTGCGATGCTCATTTTGAGTTCTATCATCGCGCGCTCTAATGTGTCAGGCCGCTTTTTATCCTCCAAAAACTGCTGAACACTGATGCTCTCGCTAATCTCTGGATGCATGAAGCTTTGCGCCGATAAGTCGCGCTTGGTATCCAAACTGCATTGGTCGATGGCAGCTAATGGAGGCGCGTTCACGCGCCAGTCGGCAAATTTTGCCACCAATTCGCGTTCAATCGCAATCGGGTCTACGGGACCGATGACGATGATTTTGATGCGGTCCGGGCGATAATATTTGCGATACAGCGCGCGCATCCGCTCGGCCGACGCTGTTTGTATGACCTCTGTTGTGCCAATGGGGTAGCGTTTTGCGTAGAAGCTGTTCGGGTAAAACAGATTGTTTGCCGCACGCACGCTTTGAAATCCAAAATTCTCACGCGCGTTTTTTTCCGCCAGAATAACCCCGCGCTCGCGGTCAACCGACGCCGGATTAAAAGATATTTCCCGTGCCGTCTCACGCATCAAAAACAGCGCGCGCTCAATCAAATGCGGGTCAGCCTTTGGTAGGTCGAGCTTATATTGCGTTTGCGTATAGCCCGTTGATGCATTGGTATCCGCGCCAAAGGACAGGCCAAGCCGTTCAAGCATTTTGACCATTTCGCCCTCAGGCACATGCGAGCTGCCGTTAAAGGCCATATGTTCAATGAAATGGGCCAGGCCCTGCTCATTTTCTGCCTCGGCTGCGGAACCAAAGTCGATGGTCATGCGGACCAGCACCTGATTTTGCGGACGGTGATTGGGACGAATGGCGTAGCGCAAACCATTGGGCAGACGCCCGTAAATGATACTGGCATCAGGTTCGAGATCAGATGTCTCTGCATTCCAGGGTTGCGTGCGTTCTGCGCCTGTAGGCGTTGCAAAGGCGTCGGCGGTGCCGCCCAAGACGATTGCGAGTCCAAAAATGAAGCGAAGCGTAATTTTCATACGCTTATTTTTCTTTCGTAGAAGTTTGGAAACAGCAATATCTTCTTATGTAAATTGTTGATTTATTTACCTTTGCGTAATCTATGGCTGACCATATCGAGGACCGCGCCTTCGCTTTCGTCCGGCATGAGGCCAAGGCGGCGGGCGACTTCTTGATAGGCTTCTGCTTCGCCGCCAAGGTCGCGACGGAACCGGTCCTTGTCCAGTTTCTCGCCGGTTTCAATGTCCCACAATCGGCAACCATCGGGGCTGATTTCGTCGGCGAGAATGATTCGTGAAAAATCGCCATCGAACAAACGCCCAAATTCAAGTTTGAAGTCCACCAGCCGGATACCGATGGCTGCAAACATACCGCACATGAAGTCATTGATACGGATTGCCATGGACGAAATATCCTGCATTTCTTCCTGCGTGGCCCAACCAAAGCAGGCGATATGCTCTTCTGCGACCAAGGGATCGCCAAGGCTATCGTCCTTGTAGCAATATTCCAGCAAGGTATGTGGAAGCGGTGTGCCCTCTTCGATACCAAGGCGTTTGGACAAGGTGCCCGCGGCCACATTACGCACGATGACTTCAATTGGAACGATCTCAACCTGACGGATCAACTGTTCGCGCATATTGAGGCGGCGAATGAAGTGCGTTGGGATACCAATATGGCTCAGCCGCGTAAAGACATGCTCCGACACGCGGTTGTTGATGACGCCTTTGCCAGAAATTGTGCCTTTTTTCTGTGCATTGAAGGCAGTTGCGTCATCCTTGAAATATTGGATTAACGTGCCGGGTTCAGGACCTTCATAAAGAATCTTGGCCTTGCCTTCGTATATTTTGCGGCGGCGGGTCATATGCGGTCCCTGACTTTGCTTGAAATGATGCGCCCCGGTGGAGTTGGCCGTTGATGAGACTAACTTTGCCGGGGCGATTTAGATGCTATAATCCATTGCGTGCGTCGGCGCAATTCGAGATAGGCAAATAGAACGGACACGAAAGGACAACATTTGCCCATCGATCTGGATTTACTGCTTCAGGCCTACGCCAATGGCATATTCCCGATGTCTGACGCCCGTGATGACCCCGATACGTTTTGGATTGAACCGGAGTTTCGGGCGGTCATGCCACTGGATGGCTTTCGTGTGTCCAAGTCGCTGGCCAAAACTATTCGGCAGGACCGCTTTGCTGTAACCGCCGACACATCTTTTGCGCAGGTCATTGCCACTTGTGCCGAATCACAAGCCGATCGGCAGGACACTTGGATTAATCCGGATATCGAAGCGGCTTTTTGCCGCTTGCACGAACAAGGCCATGCCCACAGCATCGAATGCTGGTCGGAAGGTCGGCTCGTGGGTGGGTTGTACGGACTTGCCTTGGGACGCGCGTTTTTTGGCGAAAGCATGTTTTCGCGTGAAACCGACGCATCGAAGGTTGCTTTGGCATGGTTGGTCGCACGGCTTCGACTTGGCGGATTTGAACTGCTCGATTGCCAATTCATAACCGACCATTTGGCCAGCCTAGGTGCGGTCGAAATGACACAAGCCGCATATCTCAAATTGCTTAAAGCCGCTTTGGCCAAAGCCGTTCAGGCTTCGTCAGGACTGGCTTCTTCCGCTGCTGCGGGGGCAGGTTCTGGCGGCGATTGGGGTGCGCTTGATGGCGTTTTGTCCTCTGCGTCAGCTGTAGAGGGCTCTTCAGAAGATGCCTTCTCTAAAGCTGCTTCTTCGCCAGGGAAGCGCATTTTGCAAGCCTTGACCCAAACATCGTAAATCGGGTGCTCGACAACATTGGCTGCGGGATTTTCCTTGAACAGCCAGCCGGAGAAGACTTTCCGCCATCTTTCCGCCTCGGTCGTTCCGGGGGGGCGTTCATTCACCAGCAATTGCACAAATGCACCTTCGTCAGGCTGGCTTTCCCAAGGTGCGGTTTTCTCGCAAGCCCTTAGTCGTATGACTACTTTGCCAAAGCGAATAGCTTGGCCAGGTTTGAGCTCAACGTCGCGGGTCTGACCGTTTCGTTTGTTCAGCAGGCCCAGCACGGCAACCCGTTCTGCCATAGGTGTGCCAATATTTGCGCCGGACATGGCAACAATTTTGTCATTGGTGGAGATCGCTTCGCCGGATTTTGCGGGCGTCAGCGTTGAATCCTCCGAAGAACCGCACGCGGCAAGTGTCGCCAATAAAGGCAACCATATTAAACCGCGGGCGCGGATCATGACGCGTCGGGACTCCACGCCTCATAATCACCCGTTGCGCGTGCACGATGGCCACCGCGTTCAATCGAACCCGCCGGACGATAGGCAGCTTCGGTTCCGGTCAGATTGGGTACGGCCGCAGTTTCATAACCGCGATGTGGAGGTAAATAGCTCTCCGGGTCGCCATCATGTGTGCCATGCAGCCAGCCATGCCAATCGGGCGCCACACGGCTTGCATCATTGGAGCCATTATAGATGACCCAACGTCGTTTGCCGTCAGATGATTGATAATAGCGATTGCCTAAGGCGTCAGAGCCCACAGCTTTGCCTTTGCGCCAGCTATAGATGGACGTGCCAATTGTCGCGCCGTCCCACCATGTGAAGATTTTACTCAGAATACCCATGGCTCACGCGATTAGGACTAAGCATGATTCCGCGCAATCCTTATTTGGTTGTCCATTGTACCTTGTCGCCGGAAACGATTCCCAGTTCTGCCGCGAGACCACCGCGCAATTCGAGTACAGCGGCAACTGGTTCGCCAGACACAACGGGTGTCATGGAATAAGGGACTGTGTTGTCAGCGATACTCTCAATCGTGCCATCGGCGCGCACGAAGATGATGTCCAAGGGAATAACCGTGTTCTTCATCCAGAAACTCGCGATACGCGTATCTGGGAAGGGGAAAATCATACCCGCATTGTCCGGGAGTTCCGTCCGAAACATAAGCCCCTTGGCCTGCTCTGCGGACGTCCTTGCGGCTTCAACAGTGAAACTATGGGTTTTGGTGGCGCTGGTCACGCATAAGGTGACTTGTTGCAGCCCCGCTGCTGATTGAACTGCTGGTGCGCCTGGCGTGCAACCCACTTTCGAGCTTTCGCCATTGGCTGGCATGTTACAAGCGGTGAGCGACAAGGCGATGGCAAAGACGCTGCAACGGCTAAACTGGCTAAATGTCATTGACGATATTCCTTTTTTGATCCCGGCAATATGGATGGCAACGTCTATGGCTTTTTTGGTGAAGCCCCGTCTGATCCGGCCAATCGTGCTTCACCCCATTCAACCCAGCCAAGCCATTTTGGCGTCCGTGTCATATAATGTCCTTGCGGTGCATGACACACAAATCCAGCGGCCGATATGGCTTGCGTTACAGGCCGGGTCAAATGGCAACCACCGGCAATTCGTTTCCAGAATGGTTCGATATGCTTTTGCCATGCTGCAGCCGATGGGTCTGGTGCGCGGCCATGTTCGACGAATAGCAAGCGTCCGTTTGGCCGGAGCACTCGCTTCGCCTCCGACAATGCCAAGCGCGGATCTTGCACTGAACAGAGTGTGAAAGTCGTCACAACAGTATCAAAGCTAGCGTCGGCAAAGGGAAGCGCCTCCGCAATCCCAGGCATAAAATTGGCCGTCAGCCCTTTGCTTTCCAAGGCGCGTGATGCATTGGCAAGCAATTCTTCTGACGGATCAACGCCAGATAGCGAATGCACATTGTTCCAGTCATAAAAATCGAGATTGGGCGCGCCGCAACCAAGTTCAAGAACATCGCCAGAGGCAAGTGGAACGATCTTGGCCCTATCGCGCATCACCGCAGGTTGGGTGCAGGCGCAGGCGATTAGTCGTGGAACGACATGCCGATCCCACCAATTGCTCATGCCAATTTGCCGGCGTTATTTAGGCGCAAATGATCCCGCCGAAACTGTGTGAGAATATATACAGCCTGACCCATGGAGCCCCTCTTGTGAATAGGGTTCCGACAATATGCGCGGCATTGCTACGCGCAAGCCATTTTTGCCGTGGGAGGGCGGATTCAAATGGTCCTAAGCCAATCTCGAAAGACCCATTTCTTTCAATATTTTCGGAATGCGTTCCTTGAATGGGAAGAAACCTTTGGTCGCGTGCGGCCAGAAATTTTCGTCCCAAGCACGCCGAACTTGAATAAGGGGTATCCCCTCCGCCGCCAATATAGGCGCGATACGGGCCAGAGCATCCGCAACGGGACCAACCGAGGCATAAGCGGAAATGACCTGCTCTGCGCCTGTTTCGCGGGCTTGGGCTATCACGCTTGCGGCGTCCAAATTGTCGTGCAATTTTGTTGGGCATTTAAAATATTTTTCAACGCGTTCGACGGCGTCCTTTGCGGCCCCAGCGACAAATGAACGTGCATTGTTGCCCCATAAGTTGTCCGTGTCGAACAAAATGCCTGCACCGTTGATTTTGGCCAGTGCACCAAAAATGGATTCAGGGTGCAAGTCCTCGGGCGTTACCAACAAAAAGGATGGTTTTTGGGTATCGACAGATACAGCTTGCGGTAGCGGTTGTAGTGCACAAATTGGCGTCTCAGCTGGTATAGTCGCAGTGGTTGCCAGACCCTTTGGGGCAAACCGGCCATTCGTATAGCGCGCAATATTCTCGCTGGTTGCAAGATAGGTCTTGCCGACTGTTTGTAAGCCCGCCACCCAACGCCAGGACAATGTATTACTGGCCGCATCGGCGTCCACCAAATGCCGTAGGAAAAAGTCAGCGCCTAGCGCCCAAGGCAGTCGCAAGGTAAATATCCAGATTGATGCAAACCACATTCTTGCGTGATTGTGAAGATAGCCTGTTTCCACCAATTCCCGAGCCCAGTCATCAAACCCTTCGATGCCAGTCTCGCCCGCCTCCGCACTGCGAATTGCGCGGGCATTGGGGAAGCTGTCGTGTTGCCGGTCGCGCTCTTGCAAATATTGGGTCCATATCGATGGCCGCATCTCTAGCCATCCTTTCCAGTAAGTGCGCCACAGAACTTCCTGCACATATTTTTCGGCTGCTTGCAGGCTGTGTTGGCCAAGCGTTGCACCGACGACTTCTTGTTCGGTTATCATCCGATAGCGCAGATATGGCGAAAGCATCGAGACGGCGCCTATTTGATCTGGCCCGGGGTCAGTATTTCGGCCAGACGCATAAGCATGGCCAGCGCGCGGCGCAAACTGGGTGAGGCTTAACAGCCCCGCATTGCGTGTTGCAGGGAAGGTGTCGCGGGTCATGTTTAGTCCAGTAACTTTTGCAGGCGCGGCCTGATGATGAGGAAGCGGTTGTAGAGCCGTTCGAGTAGCCCGAGAACAAACCGGTTGCGGGCGATGAAGCCAAGCGGTTTTAACAATGGAATCGCCCGCCACATGGCAGCGAATGCAGCGGCGCCAGATAAAATTACGCCGTCCTCGCTGGCATGGAATCGCGCGAGCATCAATTGACGGTCAAGCGGGCACACCGCATCCGCAGGTGCTATATCTAGAAATACGACAGAGCGCCGAACGTCGAGCCGGCGCATCAACGCAATCTCGCGCATGCACAGAGGGCATGCCCCGTCATACCAGACAATTACTTTGGCCATGTTGCCTCTTATCATCTCGGACATCTGCCTGTCAGGCTAGGCATTAGGCGGTAGCGATGCACCATAAAAAAGGGCGCTGTTTCCAGCGCCCTTCAAATTCTGCGATTGGGAAAATTTATTCCGCTTTTTCGTAATATTGCGGTGCCGCCTCATTCAAAATGACGAGGATTTTCTGGAGCGCCGCTTTTTCATCGGTCTTCTCCATGGCGGCAAGTTCGCGCGCCAGACGGCTGGATGCCGCTTCAAAAATCTGCCGCTCAGAATAGCTTTGCTCTGGCTGGTCATCGGGACGGAACAAATCGCGCGTCACTTCCGCGATTGATACAAGGTCACCTGAGTTGATCTTTGCTTCATATTCTTGCGCACGACGCGACCACATGGTGCGCTTTACCTTGGGCTTGCCCGTCAAGGTATGCATCGCTTCTTTCAACGTCTTATCGCTTGAAAGCTTGCGCATGCCAACGCCCTCGGCCTTGTTAAAAGGCACGCGCAGCGTCATTTTTTCTTTTTCAAAGCGCAGGACATAAAGCTGAAGCTGCATCCCTGCGATTTCGGAATCCTGAAGTTCAATTACGCGGCCAACCCCATGCTTGGGATAAACCACATAATCGCCTACATCAAACATCGCCGCGGTGGACGTCATATTACGACCTTTCTGATTATTCGGGAGAAATAGCTTGTTCAGGCAACGGAGCGTCGCCCATCAGACTTTTACGTTCGTCCCTTACGTCATGAACCTGTCGCTACCTGGATTGGATGCGCAGTCATCGACCAAACTTGGCCTGTTGCAGCGGAGTGTAACAGATTCGCAACAAAAATTCAATGGCCGCTTTACATCCTGTTAACAGCAGGCGTTAGATAGCGCTCAATTTACGGACGCGATCATCGACTTCGTGTGTATCGGCATTGATAGGTGTAATGTCTGCTGAATTCATCCAGCATAGGTCCATATGGCCGAGAACCCGTTCGTCATGACTGCGGATTGTTACAGGCAGGATGGGTTGGCGGTCACGGTCATCGACCAATACCGGATTGGACAAAACACCGGTTCCCCATTTTTCTCCCCATTGGCGCAAAGCGATCATGGTCGGCAGTAAGTCCAGCCCTTTTTTCGTCAGGCGATATTCCACCTTGCGCCGGTCGTCCGGGCAGGGGGTGCGGTGCAATATCCCGCTTTCGGTCAAGCGGGTCAGGCGGTTGGCCAATATGTTGCGCGCAATGCTGATTTCGGACAGAAACTCCTCGAAATGTCGAACGCCATTAAAGGCCGCGCGCAAAATCATGAATGACCAGCGTTCGCCCATTGCCTCCAGCGCCGTGGGGAGGCCGCATTCGGCGAGTTGCTGCAAAGGTTCCCGCAATTCACGCATCAAATATCCTCTCGATCGCAGATTGCGACCCTTGGTCTAAATAATCAACCCAAATTGAAAATTTAAGTTGCAAATAGAAACCTATAATAATAAGTAGCGATTCGCAACTGATTTACCAGAAGCGCAAAATGCTTGCGAGGGCCTAAAGTTCCAGTCGGCATTTTGATTATTTAGCACAGCTAAAGGAATATATGATGACTCTCTCCCAAATTTCCGCCCGCATGGGCGCGCTTGCCGCTGCCACAACTTTGAGCGCAACCCTTCTGTTTGCAGCGCCGCAGGCACATGCCGCTACCAATGGTAGCTATTACAAAGCCGAACTGGCGCAGCCGACCACTGCAAAGCCACAGCTTTTGCGTAGCGTATATGTAAAGTGCGAAGGGACCAGCTGCCGCGCGCCAATCGCGTCGACGGCACCAAAGAATATGTGCGTAAGCATCGTTCGTGAATTCGGCGCAGTTACTGCCTTCACCGCCGGTGAGCGCGTATTCACGGCTGAAGATATTACAGCATGCAATGGCGACAATGCTAAAGCAGTAGCAAAGAACTAAAACGATACTGGAGTTTTTCAGCTCCGCTCTCCTATCCCTTGTTGCCTTTTTGGGGCAGCTTTAGGAGCTGAACATATACTGCGCCGGAGGGACCGCCCTTCGGCGCATTTTTTGTTGCGCCGGCGTTAAGCTTAGGTCCGTCCAATTGGTTCTGACCATAGCCCAAAAACATTTTCCTGTTGCATCGCAACGTAAAAGACCCAAGTTGGAGGGATGATGCGGCAATATGAACTGGTTGAGCGGGTGCGGGCATACACACCCGATGTTGATGAAGATCGGCTGAATCGGGCCTATGTTTTCACTGTGCAAATGCATGGCACGCAGAAGCGGGCATCGGGTGACCCCTATTTCAGCCATCCGGTAGAGGTTGCAGGGCTGATGACTGACCTCAAAATGGATGAGGACACGATCATTACCGCGTTGCTCCACGACACCGTGGAAGACACGCTGACTTCTATCGAAGATATTGAAAAACGCTTTGGTCACGAGGTCGCGCGGTTGGTCGATGGCGTTACCAAGCTGTCAAAGATTGAAGCGCAGACGGAGGATGAGCGGGCGGCGGAAAATCTGCGTAAATTCCTGCTCGCAATCTCCGATGATATTCGCGTGCTTTTGGTCAAACTCGCCGACCGGCTGCACAATATGCGGACGCTGCATTTCATCAAAAGCCCAGAAAAGCGCCGCCGTATTGCCAAGGAAACAATGGATATCTATGCCCCGCTGGCCGAGCGGATTGGCATGTATGAATATATGCGCGAGATGCAGTTGCTCGCTTTTGAACAATTAGAGCCAGAGGCGTATCAGACGATTACCGGCCGTCTGAAACAAATTCGCGACAAGGCGGATGTCGAAATCGACCAGATCAACCAGACCATCGCTTGGGAAATGGAGCAGGCCGGCCTGAAAATCAAAATTTCGGGCCGCGAAAAACACCCTTATTCGATCTGGAAAAAGATGCAGGAACGCCATGTCGCGTTTGAACAACTGACCGATATCAATGCCTTTCGCGTCATTACGGAAACGACCGAGGATTGTTACCGCGCCTTGGGTGTCCTGCATAGGCGTTGGCAGATGGTACCTGGGCGCTTTAAGGACTTTATCTCCACACCCAAGCGCAATGGGTATAAATCAATCCACACCACTATCATGTTCGCCAAAAATATGCGGGTTGAGGTGCAGATTAGGAGCGCCGAGATGCATCGCAGCTCGGAACATGGCTTTGCTGCACATTGGGCTTATAAACAGGCTGATAAGCCCGATGGGCAGGCGGGCTGGCTGCGTGACCTGATTGAGATACTTGAGACTAGCCAAGACGCTGAAGACATACTCGAAAATACGCGGATGGCGATGTATCAGGACCGCATTTTCGCCTTTACACCTAAAGGCGCACTGCACCAGTTACCAAAAGGTTCAACTGTGGTTGATTTTGCCTATGCTGTGCACACCGACTTGGGAGACAAAACCGTTGGTGGTAAGGTCAATGGCCGTCATGTGCCGTTGCGAACCCAGTTGCGTAATGGTGATATGGTTGAAATCCTAAAGTCCAAAGCGCAAGAGCCGCAACAGACATGGATGAATTTCGTGACCACGGGCAAAGCGCGCGCCGCGATCCGTCGTCATGTCCGACACCGAGAACGTGATGAATTGGTCGTGATTGGGCGCAAGCTGTATGAAGAAATCGCCGCTCGTATGCCGGGGAAGATCGGTAAAAAGGCACTGACGGCAGCGGTTACGCGGTTGAAGCTGGAGGATGAGGACGAGTTGATGCACCGCATTGGCTTGGGCAAGATTAATGACCGCACCTTGATGGAGGCGCTAGTCCCCGGCTTCGTCGCCGATGGCATCCAAATCGATTTTCCGGGACAAGAAAGCGCGATCTCTATTCGTGGCTTAACACCAGGCGTGGGGTATCATCTTGGCGAATGCTGCCATCCCATTCCCGGCGACCGGATTGTCGGGCTGCGGCTGGCGGGACAGCCGGTTGAGGTCCATACGATTGAATGCGACCGATTGGCGAATGGGACTGATGCCGACTGGGTTGATTTAAGTTGGGGGCAGGGCAGCGACGGTGCCTCGGCGCGCTTACGCGTAATCATCCATAACCGGCCAGGCACATTGGGCGAAATTGCAGGGATATTCGGCTATCACAAGGCAAATATCATTCACTTGCGGATGACCGCGCGCGATGTTGAGTTCCATACTTTTGAGGTGGATTTGGAAGTGCATGATCTGCAGCATTTGATGCGCATCATCTCCGCACTTCGGGCGTCGGAGGCGGTAGCAACCGCAGATCGCGTATACGACTGAGCTTAGTCGTCGCCGATCTCATCGCCGAGTTCGGCATAAACAAAGCGTTTGGCCAATTCAAAACTATGTCCCGCGCGCAGGAAAGCATTCAGCTGCTTATTCCTTTTCTCCTGCGGTGCCGCTTCTTGTGCGAAGGGACCAATGCGCTTTCGTCTGGCGAAGTTTTCGGCAGCGGAAAAGATGCTATCTTCCATATGTGCTTTGGCATTGACGGCATCAGCGTCACCAATGCCGCTGGCGCGCAAATCTTCATTCAGCCTTCGTCCACCAAAGCCCCGGCGGACAAAGGATCGGCTGCGCGCCTCGGCAAATTGGGCGTCGTTGATGAAGCCTAATGACGTGAATTTCTCGGTCAATCCGGCAATGTCGGCGGAGCGTGCATCGTCCCAACCCCTTTCGCGTATTTTACGCGTTAAATAGCCAGCCAATTTTGCCTGTGTGGTTGCATATTTGCCGACATAATGCAGCGCCAATTGGCGCAAACTGTCCGCATTCAACGGTGGAGCGGGTTTTTTGACGGGGCGGGGTTGGTTCACGCCCTATTCTTGCCACAGTCGGGCCGAAATTTGAACTGCTATCCTCAGCTAAGGGCTATAGTGAATAAAAGTGAAACGGGCGGCCGCCCAATCACAATATGGGAATTTTTATGAGCGCACTCGCATCCACGCCAACGCAGGACAGTTTGCAACGCCGTTTTTCGGACTTTGCAACGCTTGGTGAGGCACTCGATTACGCGGCTTTGGGGCAGCGTGGATTGAACTTCCACGATATGCGTGGCCAGTTGGCGCGGTCTTATCCCTACAGCGAATTACGCGAAGACGCCCTGCAAATGGCGTATCGGTTGATTAGCCACGGTATCTGTAAGGATGACCGCGTTGCCCTGGTCGCTGAAACAGGGCCAGATTTTGCTGCGTTGTTTTTCGGATGTGTCTATGCGGGTGCATGGCCCGTCCCGCTGCCGCTACCGACCTCGTTCGGTGGCAAAGAAAGCTATGTAGACCAATTGTCGGTGCAGTTGAAAAGCTGTGATCCTAAAATATTGTTTTTCCCCGCTGAACTGGCCGATATGGCCAATGATGCTGCGCGCGCCTGTGGTGTCGAAGGCTTGGATTGGGAGAGCTTCAGCAACAAGATTGCGATGGAAACCGAACTGCCCGCGTCTGCCACGGACGAAATTTGCTATCTGCAATATTCAAGCGGTTCGACCCGTTTTCCGCATGGTGTAGCTGTTACGCACAAGGCATTGCTAAACAATCTGTCGGCGCACTCACACGGCATGGAAGTGACCGAGAATGACCGCTGCGTATCGTGGTTGCCTTGGTATCACGACATGGGTCTCGTGGGTTGCTTTCTATCGCCTGTAGCGAACCAGGTATCGACTGATTACATGAAGACTGAGGATTTTGCCCGACGCCCGTTGGCCTGGTTGGACGTCATCAGCGCCGCCGACGGAACGGTTATCAGTTACTCGCCGACATTTGGCTATGACATTTGCGCGCGGCGTATTTCAAGCCAGAGCCATGTGAACGATCGCTTTGATCTATCCAAATGGCGGCTTGCGGGCAATGGTGCTGATATGATCCGGCCTGACGTGATGCAGGCATTTGTGGATGCCTTTGGTGATGCCGGGTTCAAAGCATCGGCGTTCTTACCAAGCTACGGCCTTGCCGAAACTACGCTTGCGGTCTCCATCATGCCGCCAGGCGAAGGTATTCAGGTTGAGCTGGTGGAAGAGACGGAGCTTACGGGCCACCCTGGCGCGCCTGACCGCCCAGTCCGCTATCGCGCAATCGTCAATTGTGGGCGTGCTGTCAAAGACATGACTATCGAGATCCGCGATGAAAATAACGCAGCAGTTGCAGACAAGACGATTGGCAAAGTGTGGTGCACAGGTCCATCCTTAATGAAGGAATATTTCCGCGACAAGGAATCTACCGATGCGTGCTTGGTCGATGGCTGGTTAGACACAGGTGATATGGGCTATTTGTCGAATGGCTATATCTACATCGTTGGCCGTGCCAAGGACATGATCATCATCAACGGCAAAAATCATTGGCCGCAAGACATTGAGTGGGCTGTGGAACAATTGCCAGGCTTTAAGGCTGGGGACATTGCAGCCTTTGCCGTGACGATGCCGGGCGGTGAAGAAACGCCTGCCGTTCTCGTGCAATGCCGCACAACGGACGAGGTTGAGCGGGCGAAGCTGCGCGAGCAGATTCGCGACAAGGTGCGTTCGGTTACAGGCATGAACTGCGTAGTCGAACTCGTGCCGCCGCGCACATTGCCACGAACCAGCTCAGGCAAAATGAGCCGTGCTAAGGCGCGCAACCTGTATCTGTCGGGTGAAATTCAACCTTATGCCATCGCGGCGTAATGCGTCTGGGGGCTGTCCTCGAGTAGCTTACAGAATTTCGTAGACCTTTTCCTGAGGTCGACACAGCCTGACGCCCTTGGCAGTTTCGACAAATGGGCGCTCGACCAAAATAGGATGCGCGACCATCGCATCTAATATGCGGTCTGCCGAAGCGCCTTCCAAAAGGCCCAGTTCTTCAGCTGGAGATCCGCGCGTGCGTAGTGCTTCGCGCGGGGTTAGGCCAGAATCGCGGAACAGTTGTTCCAGTTTTTTGCGGGTAAAAGGCTGCTTGCGATATTCAATGACCTCGACCGTCACACTTGGCGTTTCCTGAAGAATGGTCAGCGTTTTGCGCGAGGTTCCGCAGTCTGGATTGTGCCAAATCATTGCTTGCATCTTAGAAAGCCTCCTTCAATCCACCCTTGATAGTGCAAATAATCGCCGAGATGCAAAAGCAAACCAACGATCTTTACAATTTTCAATTGCATATGATAACGATTCGCAATAGTGAGCTGATTATAAATTGCGAGTCATTCGCAATAATTAAAAAGGTTCATTATGCCTCGCCTGTCCGCGTCCATTATCGCTTTGTTGTCCGCTTCGGTATTGGCGCAACCTGTCTTTGCTGAAGAAGCGTTTGATATCGAAGCGTATGACGACAGCCGAACGATCATTGTGACTGGCCAGAGTGATGGCTATCTTGCTACCAATTCAGTTACCGCGACTAAAACCGACACACCGCTTATCGATATTCCCCAGACGATCAACGTGGTCACGCGCGATCAGCTGGATGATCAGGCGCACCATTCGCTTGCGGACATATTGCGCTATGTTCCCGGAACGACTGTGGGCCAAGGCGAAGGCAACCGCGACCAGGTTACTTTGCGCGGCCAAAACACCACCGCTGACTTTTTCTTGGATGGCGTGCGCGACGACGTCCAATATTATCGCGGGCTGTATAACATTGAGCGCGTCGAAATTCTGAAAGGGCCTTATGCCCTGATCTTCGGTCGTGGCGGTGGTGGTGGCATTATCAACCGCGTGCAGAAGTCGCCGTTGAACGATGATTTTGTATATGCAGGGCAAACCAGTATTAGCAGTCTTGGCGCTTATGATATGTCGGCGGATATTAACGCGCCCTTAAGCGATGCCGTCGCCGTGCGAATTAACGCTGTTTACGAAAATTTCGACAGCCATCGCGATTTTGTCGGCGGAGAGCGTTATGCTTGGAACCCCTATGTCGCGTTTAACCTTAACGATGCATGGAAGCTTGGCCTCTCATATGAATATGTGAATGATGACCGCACGACGGACCGCGGCGTCCCGTCTATTGTGACCGGAGCAGAGCAATTCAATCGCCCCATTTCGGGCTATCGTGATCAGTTTTTCGGTATTCCCGGCAGCAATCGCACGCGGTTGGAAGCGCAAATCGCGAAGCTTCGGCTTGATGGCGCTTTGGCTTCAAATTTGAGCTTTAGCGGTACGATACTGTATGGCGATTATGATAAAATTTATTTGAACGCCTATCCCAATGGTGCAGCGACGACGCAAAGTGGCATGGTTGCTTTGGCTGCTTATAGCGATCCGACCCAACGTGAAAATTTCATCGCGCAAGCCAATTTGGTTTGGGATGTGGAAACGGGTGCGCTGACACATAAAATCCTGATCGGTGCGGAATATGGCGATCAAAAATCGGCCAACCGACGTTTTAATGGCGTGCTCTCCTCGCCAACTATCAACCTGGCCAATCCAATATTCCCGACGGTTAATTTCAACGCATTATCGAGGGATACTGTGTCCGAAGTAAAATTCTTCTCGGCTTATGTACAGGATCAGATCAGCTTCGGTGAACATATCGACGTGGTGGCTGGCCTGCGTTATGATAATTTTGATATTGAGGGCACTGACCTGTTTCCAGTGGTTGACCGACCCTTTGCCCGAAAGGACAAAAAGGTCAGTCCGCGTGTTGGCCTGATTTTCAAGCCGCAGGAAAATATCTCTTTATATGGCAGCTACAGCCAGTCGTTCCTGCCCCGATCCGGTGATCAGTTTTTGGCGCTGACGGTAACGCAGCAAAATCTCGCGCCGGAAAAGTTTACCAATTATGAACTTGGCACCAAATGGGATGTGCAGCCCAATCTCAACTTTACGCTGGCCGTGTTTCAATTGGAACGCAGCAATGCGACGACGCCTGATCCAAGTAATCCGGTCGCCAGCATCAACGTCGGCATGACGCGCACGCAAGGCGTCGAGTTGGCCGTCACGGGTAAGATTACATCGTCATGGCAAGTGCATGGCGGCTATAGCTATCAAGACGCAAGGCTAGGGGGTAATGACAGCGTGCGTTTGGGGCAGGTTCCCAAGCATCAAGCGAGCCTGTGGAACCGTTATGACTTTAACGATCAATTTGCAGCTGGCCTTGGTATCGTTCACCAATCTAGCCAGTTTGCGGCGATCCGGACTGCTGCAAACACCACAAAATTACCTGCGTTTACGCGTGTCGATGCGGCCTTTTATTATGATCTGAGCGATGCGTTACAATTGCAGTTAAACGTCGAAAACCTGTTCAACACTGTCTATTTTTCGGACGCCCATAATAATAACAATATATCGACCGGTGCGCCCATGAATGGCCGCTTTACCATAAGGGCGAAGTTTTAAGTCGAAGTTACGGCGGTGGAATGTGCTTTGGCATTTTCGACATAATGCGCAACGCCGAGCCGCATTCCCATAACCGCAGTATCGTCAAGTTCGCGGACGAAGCGCGCAGGCGAACCTGCCCATAATTGCCGTGTCGCAATGCGTTTACCCTGCGTCAGCATCGCACCAGCGGCGAGCATAGCGTCGCTTTCGATCACTGCGCCGTTCATGACGGTGGAGGACAGGCCAACAAAGGCGCGGTCATGTAATATACAACCATGCAGCATCACATTATGCCCAATGAGCACATCGTCGCCAATGATGGTTGGAAATCCGTCTTCAACGCCAGGCATAGGTCCATCGCAATGGATTATGCTGCCGTCCTGAATATTCGTGCGCGCGCCAATGACAACGCGGTTTACCTCTGCGCGAATGACGCAATTGTACCAGATGCTTGCTTCTGCACCGATAGTAACATCCCCAATGATCCGGCAACCCGGCGCAATAAAGGCGGTTTCGTGGATTATCGGTGTTTTGCCGTTCAACGTAATGATGCTGATGTCGTTGCGAGCGTGTGTCATTGGCTTTCCCATGGCTTAAGGTACGGAGGACGGATACGTTGAGGCGTTACGCCCTAAGCAAACGGGCCGCTACCGCAGCATGATAGGTCAATATTCCCGAACATCCCGCGCGTTTGAACGCCATGAGCGTTTCCAACACGAGTGCATCACGATCACCGGCGCCGACAGCGGCAGCCGCCTCAATCATCGCATATTCACCCGATACCTGATAGGCGAACACAGGCACGTCAAAGCGCTCACGTACACGACGGACAATATCAAGATAGGGCAGGCCGGGCTTTACCATGACGCTGTCTGCGCCTTCGGCAATGTCCATGGCCACTTCGCGCATCGCTTCGTCGCTATTGGCTGGATCCATTTGGTAGCATTTCTTGTTACCTTTTAGCAGGCCACGAGAGCCAACCGCATCACGGAACGGCCCGTAAAAGGCACTCGCATATTTGGCGGCATAGGACATGATTTGGACATTATGGTGCCCGTTCATTTCCAATGCTTTGCGAATAGCGCCAACGCGGCCATCCATCATATCGCTTGGCGCGATGATGTCCGCGCCCGCATTGGCTTGGTTGATCGCTTGGTCAACGAGTACAGCGACGGTGTCATCATTGACGACATAGCCATCATCGTCGATTAGCCCGTCTTGCCCATGGGTGGTGTAAGGATCGAGCGCGACATCAGTCAAAACGCCAATTTTGTCACCATGAGCTTGCTTAATAGCGCGAATGGCGCGGCACATCAGGTTATCGGGATTGAACGCCTCTGCGCCATCTTCGGTGCGGCGATCGGCCTGTGTGTTCGGGAATAAAGCTATACAGGGTATACCCAATTCAATGGCTTCGGCGGCGCGCAGAACAATCTGGTCAACGGACCAGCGCGAAACGCCCGGGAGTGTTGCAATCGGTTCCTCAACCCCTTCGCCTTCTGTCACGAATAAGGGCCAAATGAGGTCGGCAGGCGAAAGCATATTTTCGCGCACCATCGCGCGGCTCCAGCCCGTCACACGGGTACGGCGCAGGCGGCTATTTGGGAAAGAAGATACATCGCTCATCCAAAACACTTAGCCGCGATACATTCTTTCCTCAACGCCTTATCCGCCGGAGGGTATCTGGCTGTCGCGAAGTGTTAGCCGGTCAATTTCTCGTTTTGGAGCTTCGTCTTTTTTAGCTGCTGTCTGCAATGGCGTAAGCGCTGCGCCTGGCGCAACGGACTTCAGACTTTGAAGCTTGCTCTTGAAGCGGGAGAGGTCGCTCCCAGACAGCTGTGCGCGCTGCGTGAACTTCACGGACATTGGGTTTACTGCGCGTCCGTAGCGATAAAGTTCATAATGCAAATGCGGCCCTGTCGACAGGCCTGTGGAGCCGACATAACCAATAACTTGCCCACGCCGGACTCTGCTGCCGGGGCGCGCAGCTATGCGGCTCATATGGCCATAGCCACTGGCAAGACCGCCACTGTGGTTGAGCCGTACAAAATTGCCATAACCGCCATTGCGTCCAGAAAAAGCGACCACGCCGTCGGTCACCGCAAAAATAGGTTGGCCATAGCCTGCCTTGAAATCAAGGCCAGCATGCATCCGCATATAACCCAATATTGGGTGCCGTCGGGGGCCAAAACCAGATGTAACGGGGCCATTTACGGGACGACTGAGGCTTCCTTTTGATTCACCGACACCCGATGCCTCAAACCATTGGGTGTTGCCGCCCTGCGTCCATTTTAGCATTTGGATATTGGACTTTCCGCCGCGATCTAAGCCAGCGTATAGCAACTCGCCGATTTTGACTTCGCCGGTTTCAGCGCGCTTATAATCAATGATGATGTCAAATTGGTCTGTCGGCCGGATGCTGGATAAGGATGTGCGTCCGGAGATGACTTTCAGATAATTCTGGACAGCCTGTGCCGGCGCGCCCGCGGCTCGTGCCGAACGGCTTATACCTGCGCTCCCAA
Source organism: Pseudomonadota bacterium (assembly GCA_041175465.1). Taxonomy (GTDB): domain Bacteria; phylum Pseudomonadota; class Alphaproteobacteria; order Sphingomonadales; family Sphingomonadaceae; genus Sphingorhabdus_B. The sequence continues at coordinate 47,389 of JBEDEX010000003.1, forward strand.
CTGTCCCGCGAATACGTAGCGGCATATTGTCGACGTTTATGGGCTTTTTGCTCAATCTTAAACTTCCGCCTTCACGAATGATTTCGAGATTGAGGTCGAAGCGCGCGCGAAAGGCCACAGATTCAAGCGGCCTCGGCTGATTTTTCGACGGTCGCGTCCCTAGGACAATGTCAACGGGAGTGCCCGGTTCAATGTCTGACAAAGCGGTTACGCCAGATACCATGTTCACGACATTGGCTGCCTCAATGCCGCTTACGCCTGATCGTTGAAGCACACGGGCAAAGCTGTCGCCGCGTCCCAAAGATGCGGTGAGTTCAATGCGCGGCCGTTCGGGGCTGTCGGCCAACGCTACAACAGCGTCGGTAGCTGCCATGCGCTTTCCACTGTCGCTGCCATAACCGATGGGCATAATCATTTGTGCCCGCGCCTCTTCAAACTCAGCTTCGGTGAGTATTGAAGGCTGTTCGCCGTAAATCGGTCCGTAATCAGGTAGAAATGCAAGCGCAGCGACGCTTAATGCGATTAAAGTGCCAAGTCCCCGGAACCAGCGAACGGATCCGATATCTTCTCCGAGATCCGGCACATCGTCGAGCTTGGCCAAGCGGTGCAACCAGCTGGTGCCATCCGCAAGGCGTGTGGATTTGTGAAGCATCGACCCGGTCATGGCATTGGGCAACGACATATCCATGTCCCAGCCCTGTCCGGCGAGCCGGGTTTCTTTGCTATCAAGCATAAGGCGTATATTCCACGACCGTCTTCCCAGCGCCAGAGGCCTTCCCCATGCACTCCTGTGGCGTACGATGGTTAAAGTCAAATTCACAGCAGCTGTGCCTTTGTCGAACTGCGGCAAACGGTGCAAATTCGCGGACAAGAGTTAGAACTTTGCTACAAACGCGCAGATTTACATTTATCAGCTTCATAAAATGTAACGCAATGCTATGATCCATACTGGCCAGGGGAGAGGAACATGAACAACGCGCGGGTTGAATTTTTCTATGACCTTTCAAGTCCATGGACGTACATTGCGTTCCATAATCTTGATACCCTGATCGCCCGCACCGGCGTGTCTGTCCGCTTGCGTCCCATATTGGTTGGAGGTGTTTTTAACGCAGTCAATCCTTCAGTATATGCCGCACGAGAAGCGGCCGATAACCCTAAATTTAAGCATAGTTGGCGGGTGATGCGCGATTGGGCAAAGCTAGCTGGTATCGAAATCAACTTTCCCAGCGTTTATCATCCGGCAAAAAGCATAAATGCTATGCGGATGGCGTGCACGTTGATGGATAATCAGGCGGCGCTTAAATCATTCACAAAGGCTGCGTTCGAGAGTTATTTTGGCGCGCAGGAAAATCTTGACGATCCTGATGTGTTAGTGGCGGTGGCGAACAAGGTTGGTCTGGACGGTGAGGCCATGCGTGTTGCCTCACAGACCGATGCAGTGAAAGCCCTGTTGCGTGCGAACACCGACGAGGTCATAGCGCGCGGTGGCTATGGATCACCGACCATATTTGTGGACACGGACAAGATGTATTTTGGTAATGATCAATTGCCGCTGGTGGAATTTGCACTGAACAGGAGCGAAGCATGAACGACCGCGTATCCATTTATGTCGACAATCATGTTGCCGATGTCCGCTTGACGCGTGCGGACAAGATGAACGCGCTTGATCCGGAGATGTTTCAAGGGATCATCGCCGCAGGCGAAGAGCTTGCCAGCATGAAAGGCATTCGCGCAGTGGTATTGTCGGGGGAAGGGCGCAGTTTCTGCGCAGGCCTCGACATGGCGAGCATGGCGAGCGGCGGCGCAAGCGCGAGCAGCGGGATGGGCAGCCTCACCGACCGTACGCATGGCAATGCCAATACCTTCCAACAGGTCGCCATGCTCTGGCGTAAATTGCCGATGCCAGTGATTGCGGCAGTCCATGGCGTGTGTTTCGGCGGCGGTCTGCAAATTGCGAGCGGCGCGGACATGCGCGTGATTGCGCCCGATGCGCGGCTTGCAGTGATGGAAATGAAATGGGGCCTTATCCCCGATATGGGCGGCTATGCTTTATGGCGCGGGATGGTGCGCGAAGATGTTCTGCGTGAATTGACTTACACCAACCGTGAATTTTCAGGAGCCGAGGCGCTTGCTCTTGGTTTTGCAACATTCGTGGACGAAAATCCACACGCCCGTGCCATGGCTATCGCTCGCGAAATTGCAGACCGCAACCCGCATGCGATGCGCGAAGCAAAGGCGTTGTTCAATGAATATGCCGACATGGACGAAGACGCGATATTGATGGCGGAAAGCGTCCGCCAAGCGCGTGTTATCCGCACACCCAACCAGATTGAAGCCGTGATGGCCGGAATGCAAAAGCGGGCAGGGGTTTTTACCGATTAGAGCCTGACCCTAAGGTAGCTTAACGTGCAACCGTTCAAATTCCGCGCGCAATTCTTGCGGTAAGGGCGTTGGGCCGTTCGCATCCGTCAGCACGATAGTTGTGATGCAGGTTGCCTTACATTCCCCGCCTTGAAAGGCAGCAGATGCAATGTCCCAACTGCTTCTGCCAATCCGCAATATGCCGCTGGCAATCTCCACATGTTCGGGAAAATGTGCCTCAGCGATATACTCAATCGCGACACTGACAATCAGCCAGCGTTGCCCGGGGGCGCGGCGCTCGACCTCAATCGCGTGGTTAAACATGCCGCGACCATGCTCGAACAATCCGGCCATGGACACGTTGTTTATGTGACCCAGAAGGTCGAGGTCCGCAAAGCGCGTTTCGGTGCGATGGTTGAAAGGATAGCTGGCGGGATCAAGCTGCCAGCTTTGAGGTTTGGGCATTTGTCTGTTTCCATATCCTAGTTCGTCATCCTGACTTGTTTCAGGATAACGGACTGCGGTGTGTCATGCTGAAACCAGTTCAGCATGACGATTTTCTTGGTGCTTAAAGGCCTCGGCCGATTAGTTCTTTCATGATCTCGTTCGTGCCGCCGAAAATCCGTGTTACGCGGGCGGCGCGCCACATGCGGGCGATGGGATATTCGTTCATATATCCTGCGCCGCCATGCAGTTGTAGGCAGGCATCGACGACTTCCCATTGCAGTTCAGTGTGCCACAATTTGGCCGCGGCGCCTTCTTCGGCAGTCAGTTCTTTTTTATAATGGCGGTTCAATGCCCAATCGAGATGCGCCCAGCCCACTTGCAATTTCGATTTGATATCGGCCAAAACAAAACGGGTGTTCTGAAAATCCAGTAATGGCTTGCCGAAAACGATCCGGTCGCGGCAAAAAGCAACAGTTTCATCAAACGCCTTTTGCGTGCTGGCCATGGATGAAACAGCGATGGACAGGCGCTCCTGCGGCAGTTCGCTCATCAGATAGATGAAACCCTTGCCCTCTTCACCTAAGCAATTGGTCATGGGCACGCGCACATCTTCAAAGAAAAGCTCTGACGTGTCGGCTTCATCCATGCCTATTTTGTCGAGGTTGCGGCCGCGCTTAAAACCTTCACGGTCGGCTTCAACCAAAACAATCGACATGCCCTTATAAGCGGGCTGAATTTCAGTATCAGTTTTAACGCAGACGAGGATCAGGTCCGCATTTTGGCCGTTGGTGATGTATGTCTTGCTACCGTTGATGACATAATGATTGCCATCTTTTTTGGCGGTGGTCTTCATCCCCTGAAGGTCACTGCCGGTGCCTGGTTCGGTCATGGCGATTGCGGTGATAACTTCACCAGAGATCATCTTTGGTAACCAATGCTTCTTCTGTTCTTCGCTGCCGTAGCTGGTGATATAGTTTACGACGATATCGGACTGCAGCGAGAAGCCAGTGGCTACGCCGCCATAATAAGCCGACTCTTCGTCGACAATGGCATTATACCCGAAGTCGAGGCCAAGGCCGCCATATTCCACTGGCACAGTGGGGCACAGCATGCCGACTTCGCCAGCCTTAGGCCATATCGATTTGGGGACGATGCCGTCTTCCTGCCACTGCTTTGCGTGGGGCGCGACTTCCTTTTGCAGGAATTGGCGCACCGACTGACGGAAGGCCTCATGATCTTCATTATAGGCGGTGCGTGGAATGCTATCGAGTGACATGGAAAAATCCCCTGCAAAAATGTCCGGCGGTTTCTGCTTGCATCAATGACAGTAACTTGACGCGGACGTCAAGCCGAATTTAATCGTTTGATTAAACTGGCTCGCCGGCATCCCGTGCACGCTCGACAATCGTTCGTTCGGCCTTAGGTACCGTGCGATAGGCCGCGATCAATAAGGCCAAGGCAATAGGCGCAACCGCAATGAGCGAGAGGATACCAACGCGCAAATCGCCGACTAACTTGCCATCGACCATCGTTCCGGCAAGGTCCGAAATTTGCCCGACCATATAAGGACCGAATGATAAGCCCACGAGCGTAGTACCCAAGAAAAACGCCGCAGTTGCCGTGCCACGCATGCGTGGCAGGACAAGATCTTGCGTTGTAGCTGCGGCCGCACCGAGTGCCGTCGCGCCCAACATTCCGGCTAGGAAGTTCATTACGTAGAACAAGATCGCGTTATCAGTGGTGTAACCAATGGCGATGGGAATGATCGGGCCAAGGACCCCGAGAATGACCACAAGAATACGGCCAGCTGGATTTTTGGTACGTAGGGCATCTGCGACGCGGCCACCTATAATTACACCCAAAAAACCGCTAACTGCGCCATTCGCACCGAGGATGAATGCCAGTTCTTGCTTCGGCAAGCCAAGCACAGTTTCAGCATAAGGCGCCGACCAGAATGCAAGGGCATAGGCTGCCAAAGCGACAAGGCCATATCCAATGGTGGTGCAGATAAATGCTGGCGTGCCCCAAATTAGGCGGAAGGTTGCTGGGTCCTTGGCGCGGAGTGTCGATGCCCATGAGAAGACGGCGTAATAACCAAAACCAACGGCGGACCATTGTGGGAAATTGCCGGTAAGCTTGATCATCCAATAAGCAAAAGCGGCAATGGCTGCGCCGGTTGCGATATTTATCGCAAGTGCAGCCGGACCGCGCTGCCAAGCGCCAAGTAGCGTAAAGGGCGGAACGATCATCGAGAGGTCGCTCACAAAGCCGCGGAAGGGGGCTGGGTGCGCAGGCGTTGCCAGGCCATCCATTGCACCGCGCGCAGGCTCGCGCAAGCTTGCTACCCACAATCCTACCAAGACGCCTGGAATACCAACGGCGAGAAACGCTGCCTTCCAACCTACCAGCCCAAGCGGGCCACCTTGCGGATATGCTGCGTTCCAGCCTTGGACGATGAGCGCGCCAATGAACAACGACACACCGCCACCAATATAAAGGCCGGACGAGTAAATCGCGAGCGCAGTCGCGCGTTGGCGTTTAGGGAAATAGTCGGAAATCAGGGAATAAGCCGTAGGGCTGGCGGTTGCTTCGCCGACGCCAACGCCCATGCGCGCAATGGTCAATTCAGCTTGATTGCGTGCAAAACCTGATAAGGCAGTCATGATTGACCATAAGGCAAGGCCGACAGATAGGAGCTTTACTCGGCTCCAATTGTCCGCAAGGCGGCCGAGAGGAATACCGAACAATGCGTAAAATACCGCAAAGGCCGCCCCGCCCAAAAAGCCCATATCTGCGTCGGTCAGGCCAAGATCAGCCTTGATATCAACCGCCAAAATGCTGAGAATTTGACGATCAATGAAGTTGAGAATGTAAACGACAACCAGTACCATAAGCACATACCAGCTGTAACTGCTCGCCTCGGGCAATGACGCTTCGGCTTTTTGTAAAACGGCCTTGTTGTTTTCACCATCGGCGGTCACACGCACATTACTCTCCTTATTAGGCTGCTTGCGCCCTATTGCGTTATGGCTAGCAGAACAGCCAAGCCGTGCAACCTGATTTACGATAGGATCGACGAGGAACCTGGCGGGATAGCAGTCAGGAGGAAACCGTAACGCCGGTTGCAGATGGCCAGTCCGTTACCATTCGTAAAAAACGGGATGAGGTGTGTCGTGTTTCGCTTGAAACTGGAACGATTTCATCCAATATAGTGGTTATGCGGCTATATTGCCGTGTTTTGAGGAGAATTAAGTCATGGCACAGTGGTCCGATCCACGGGTAACCGGGACCCAGTCAAGTCTTGCAGGTGTCGGCTCACGCGCCGGTGACGTCGCTTTTGACGCCGGTCTGCGTTCGCACATGCTTAAGGTTTATAATTATATGGCGTCGGGCGTGTTGCTGACTGGCATCGTCGCGATGTTGTTTGCGCAAACCGAACTGGCGCAAAATCTGATGCTGAACCCAAGCTTGATGAGCTGGGTCGTCATCCTGTCACCACTCGTCGTTGTTATGGCTATGAGCTTTGGTCAGGGTAAATTCTCTGCGGCAACGCTTCAAGCCATGTTTTGGGGTTTTGCGGTCTTGATGGGCCTTTCAATGGCGCGCATTTTCATGATGTTCACCGGTGAATCTATTGCACAGACATTCTTTGCAACATCGGCCGCCTTCGCTGGTCTAAGTCTGTGGGCCTACACCACAAAGAAAGACATGAGCGGTTGGGGAAGCTTCCTCGTGATGGGTATGGTCGGTTTGATCGTTGCCTCAATCGTGAATATCTTCTTGGGTTCTGACACTTTGGGCTGGGTAATCAGTTGCGCAGGCGTGCTCATCTTCGCTGGTCTCACAGCTTATGATACGCAGCGGATCAAGAGCGAGTATTTCTACCTTCAAGGTCCGGAAATGATTGGTAAGGCTGCAGTAATGGCTGCGCTGACCCTCTATCTCGACTTCATCAACATGTTCCAGTTCCTGCTCAGTTTTCTGGGTAACCGCGAATAATCATCTGCGGTTCAGTTTAAACAGATAATGATGGCCCGGTGGGAAACCACTGGGCCATTTTCTTTGGAATTTGGTCGAACAGGGCTTTCTTTTCCTTACAAAATCTTGTTGGAATTAGGTATAGTATATCGGAGACCAAAAAATGCGCTGGGGCGTCAAACATTTAGCCGTCATCATTCTTGTCACTGCGGTTGCCGCTTGTGCACCACCGCCTGTAAAGGTCGCACCTGCCCCCGTTCAGCTTCCACCTCCGCCGGCACCTACACCTGCGATGCCATTGCCACCTGGCGGCGCGGCATTGTCGATGGCCCTACCGCCCGTTGGTGTAGATGGCATACGCATAACGCCCAATCGCGGGCTAAGCCGTGACGAGCAAATCTGGCATTTCCGATCTGCTCTCAACGTTGCAGCGCTCAACTGTCAGGGTCCTGTGTGGGGACAAATCGCGACCGAGTATAATAAGTTCATTGTGATTCATAAGGTGCTGCTGTCGAAAACCAGCAAGTCGGTCGATCGCGAATATATGAAGCGCTATCCAACGCAGAATGGCCTGCGTATCCGCGATACGCGGATGACGGATTTGTACAATTATTTCGCGCTACCGCCCGTGCGCGCGCAATATTGCGATATGGCTTTACGTAAGCTGCAAGAAGCTAATCAGTTGCCGAAAGGCGCTTTGCCCGAATATGCCATGGGCAGCCTTGCTGACATCGACAATGTGTTCGTCAATTTCTACGATGCTTACGCAACGTATGAACGGGATTTGGCAGATTGGAACATGAAATATGCACCAAAACCTGCTTTTAATCCTGCCAACAATATTATGGCCCCGTTGGCAACAAACAGCCCGCAGTAACGTTCGCCACCAATATGACAATGCGCGATAAAATTCTGGGCGGCGAATATTGTCAGGCCATGCTGATATAATCGCGCATTGCGGCGGCCTCGGTTTCGATTTTCTCGATCCGATGCTTGACTAAGTCGCCGATGGAAACAAAGCCGACAAGTGCATCATCCTTTATGACTGGCAAATGCCGGATGCGCCGTTTTGACATCAGCGATAGAGCAGATAATATGGCGGTATCCGGCGCGACGGTAATGGCCGGTGCAGTCATCGTATCGACAACCGTCTTCGTCAAAAATTGCGCGCCATGCTGTGCAATGCCATACACAATGTCGCGTTCCGAAAAGATACCGATAACGGCTTTGCCATCGACAACGGGAAGCGCGCCAATCCGGTTTTCGGACAATCGGCAAATGACATCGCTAACGCTTTCATCAGGCAGTGCCGTCAACACGTCGCGATGGTGATTGGCCAGTATTGCAGAAATCGTCATCGACTCTCTCCCTTATGTCCTTGCCCCAGATAGAACTTATAGCATAAGACGACCTTATCAAGCTATGACTCGTCCCTCCCGCCTCGATGATCCTGAATATGCTAACTTCGCTTGGCAGCGATACTGGCGCCTTATGCGCTGGATGTTCGGCGTGACAGTGGTTGTAACGACTGCTGCTCTGGGGACATTCTGGTGGCAGAACGGAATGGTTTCCATCCATTTCTTCATCGCAACCACGGGCGCAATTGTTGGCGCAATCATGCTTACAGCGGCGCTGATGGGATTGGTGTTTTTATCCAGTGGGTCGGGGCATGATGAAGCCATTGATGATCCATTTGAAGATGAAGTCGACCGGTGACGGAGAATATTCGAAATCTACCGCAGCGCAATGACCCAGTATTGCGCGTCGTGCCGGGGCCTGCAGATATTAATGCCAATGGTCACATCTTTGGTGGCTGGGTGCTTGGCATGATGGATCAGGCGGGGGGCATACTTGCCGGCCGTATTGCCCAGGGCGCCTGTGCAACCGTCGCGATTGAGAAGATGGAGTTTATCGCGCCAATATTGTTGCGCGACATTATCTCGGTTTATGCAACGCTGGAACATCGCGGGCGTACGTCGATGGGAATCCGCGTTGAGGTGATCGCCACACGCGAGCGTGGGCAGCAAGAGGTTAAGGTGACTGAAGGGTTATTCACCTTCGTTGCGTTAGATGAAAATCACAAACCACGGCCCTTGCCAGAGGTTTGAAGGCGCCGGATTCTAATCCAGCGCCTATTTTATGTTCCCAATAAGTTTTAACGCCTCAATCATTCAGCGGCAGCGGGAATTTCTTCATCACCAGATGCTTTGGCACGGCGAGCGCGTGGTTTGCGCGCTGGCTTTTCGACGGCATCATCGTCGCTTGACGAAATTGCAATCGATGGTGGCAAGACGGCAAGGTCGAGGCCTGCCGGGGCGTCGTCGATATTTTCGCTGTGATGACGGCGTGGGCCGCGATTGCCAGAGCGTTCGCTGCGCTCAGGGCGCTCACTACGTTCTGGACGGCGCGTGCGCATATCACGTTGCTGTCCGCGTGGCTCTCTGTCGTTCGATTCCTCATCAGATGCTTCTTCTGCATCGTCATGCCCTGATGAAGGCTGTTCATCGTAATTGGGCGACCGATCATAATTTGGCGTTCGGTTGTCGTTTTGCCAATCGTCGCGATCATCGCGATTGTCGTCACGCGCATCATCACGTTGGCGGCGTTCACCTTGCTGTTCTTGACGCGCTTCTTGGCGACCACGGAAATCGGCAAGCACGCGGAAATAATGGTCGGCAAATTGCAGATGATATTCTGCGTTCACGCGATCACCATTGAACTGTGCATCTTGGGCCAGCTTTTTATACTTTTCCAACATCTGCGCTGCGTTGCCGCGCGCACGGTTATCAATCTGGTTCTGATAATCAAAACCACTGCGATTGTTATTCTGTTGCCGGTTGTTGTTATTGTTGCGACCGCGCCTGCGATTGTTGTTCTGCTGCTGCCTGTTGCTGGTATTCATCAGGGCTGACCCGTCCTCTTTTTAGCACTTCATTGCATGGAGCCCCTGAACCCGATTTAGGTTGCGCGCGGGTCAGCATTGACCCTTATATTTCGTCCATCTGCGCTGGGGGGCGGCTTCGCGCGAAACATCAAATAGGAGTTTTGCTGCGATGCCCATTCGTCCTAGTCTTACTATTCTGCGATTCCAAGCGAAAAGCGAATGACACGCGGATTTTCGGCAAGATCATGTTGTAATTCAGTGGTATAACCCGCCTTTGCGCCAAGAGCACAAACGGAATCTGCCTGATTGTACCCAATCTCAAAACAGGCGACTCCATCCGCGTTAAGCAAATGGCGCAAGGACGGAATCAGGATTCGGTAGTCATTGAGGCCGTCCGCTCCGGCAAACAAGGCGCTATGGGGTTCATGGTTCGATACCATAGGCGCGAGCGCGGCGTCATCCTCAATATAAGGTGGGTTGCATAAGATGAGGTCAAATCGCCCAAACCCTTTGGTCCAGTCCGCCTTCGTCCAATCGCGCCGTTCAAATTTGGCGCGGTCGGCAAAGCGCAAGCGCTGTGCATTATCGCTGGCCACCGCAAGGGCGCCTGCGCTAGCGTCGACGCCGATGCCCCTTGCATCCGGAAAAATCGACAATGCCGCAAGCAATAGCGCGCCTGACCCTGTGCCAAGGTCAGCAATGTGCATGGGTGGGCTCTTTGCCGTAAACCAGTCCTTCGCCGCCTCCAGAAGGGTTTCACTGTCAGAACGGGGGATCAGCACGTCCGGCGTGACGCACAGCTCAAGGTCCCAAAATGCCTGGACGCCCGTGATATAGGCAACGGGTTCGTCTGCCATTCGGCGGGTGAGCAGACCAGCATAGCTGTCCGGTGCACTGATATCGTGCTGCTGCAACAACATCGCGGACCTATCCATGCCGAGCGCATGCGCCAGCAGCAACTCCGCGTCTAACCGCGGTGTCGGGCTGATGCCTTCAAGGGCAGCGGTTGCTTCGCGCAGGACAGGGGCAAGGCCAGTCATCATCCGCCCCTATATCGCACCGCAGGCAAAGCCCAATTATAATTCCGCTCCATGCGTCTGTTCAGGCGTTTCCGGCTGTATTTAGGCGGCGGCGTCAACCTTCACAGGGCCAAGTTCCTTCAAGCAGGCTTGCACATTCGACATGGCCTCACTGGGGCTGGGCGGATTGGAGACAAAGTCTGCCACGCTTTGGCCATCCATGACCTTGTCCCCTGCGCAGCCGCAGACGGCGTTGATATCCACATCAATTCCTTCGGGAATCTGCTCACCCGCCGCTGTCGTGCACGTTGCGACCAACGATTCACGCACACTCACCTGCACGGTATCATTGAGCGCGCTGCCTTCACCACACCCTGCCAGCGCCACCGACAGCAGGGCTATTGTCATCATCCGTTTCATAAACTTCCTCTTGTGCAGTACCCCCGCACCCAAGGATGTGGTCGGCACTGCCAAGATTACAAGGCTGGCCTATTTGAAACGCGCCCCTATTTAAAACCGAGGGCCGCGCGCATGATATGGAAGATAGTGTTCTGCTCAATCGTACCCTTGAACAAATGCGCCTTGGGGCCAGCCGCACGGGCCACGACATCTTCGCCGCTGTGCGTTTCCGAACCAGTGGGGATCAACGCCTGCTGCCGGTAATTCAGCGCCTGCGTATCTTCTTTCAACGGGTCGGGGCGTGGCATAGTGGTAATCGCGCCGGGGCCGTTGATATAGCCCAAGGTGGTGTATCCCTTGCCATCAAAGGCTAAGATCGACTTGCCTTTCTGGTCGACCACGGGGCCGAGTATCGGGTTGCCGCGTTCGGGATAGCCCGCCATGGTGAAGGTGTGGCTATGGTCCGATGTGACGACGATCAGGGTATCGCGAAGGTCAACATTGTCCATCGCCGCTTTCAACGCATCATTCAGCGCCACGGTGTCCTGCAACGCGCGATAGGCGTTGCCGCCATGGTGGCCATGGTCAATCTTGCCCGCTTCGACCATCAGGACATAGCCCTTACGGTTTTTGGACAGCATTGCGATTGCCTTTGTTGTCATTTCGGCGAGCGAGGGTTCTTTTGATCCGCTCGCCGTGCGGTCCGCGTCAAATTGCATATGCGATTGTTCGAAGAGGCCAAGCAGCTTGCTGGTCTTTTTCGCGTCCACCGCGGCAAAGCCTTCGCTGTTCCAGACATAGGCGCTTTTGGGGTTGGCGGCCAACCAGCTGGCGGTCAGGTCCTTGCCATCGCCGCGCTTGCCCTTTTTGCCCGCATATTCGGGGTCAGCTTGGGTGTTGGGCATGAAATGCTGGCGTCCACCGCCCAACATAACCTCAAACCCATCGCCATGTGGCCATTCGACCATTTGCCGCGCAATATCGATGCAGCCTTCGGCCTTGGCGGCGGCGGGCATATTGGCGTCCACTTCCCAATCGCGTTGCGCGACATGGGCGTAGGTCGATGCGGGCGTGGCGTGGGTGATGGTCGCGGTGGAGACGATGCCGGTGGCATAGCCCTTATCCTCGGCCATTTCGAACAAGGATTTGACCTTATAGGGTTCGGTTGCCTTGCAATTATCCTCAACCGCTTGCGGACCAACACCTAATACGCCGTTCAGCGTTTTGACGCCGGAAACAATCGCGGTTGCGGTCGGCGCGCTGTCGGGCACTTGGCCATCATGCGAGTAAGTTTTGACCAAGGCGGTGTGCGGCAGGCGGTCCATTTGCGCGACATAAGATTCGCCATCGATACCCTTTTGCTGCCCTTCAAAAATGCGTGCAGCGGTCAGCGTGGTGATGCTCATGCCGTCACCGATGAAGAGGATGACATTGCGCGCCTTATTATTGTTGGGCTTATCCGCTTCCAACCGCGCAAGCTCGGCTTCACCAGCCTTCAAATACGCTTCGCTGGTGGTCAGCGGCGGCGTACCAATCGGGCGCGCTGGGGGCAGGGCAGCGGTTGCCGACGCAGCCGCAGGATCCGGCGTCGCCGCATATTGCGCCATCACCGGCGCAGTGATCAGGCAGGACGCCAAAAGGGCGGATGTCAGTTTACGCATGCGATACTCCTCAAAAAGCTTGGCACCCCATCGCAGACCAAGATGACCAGCGCGTGACAGGGGCGTGATGGGGCGTGATGGGGCGTGTTTACACGGCCAAGCTTGCGTTGGCGAGGGGGCGTGTGGGGCGGGCTTGGGTTCTTATTTTCGGTACGCGCAAGTTTAGGGGGTGTCGCAATTGTCACCGTGATTCCTAAGGGAGTCTCGGCGCGACCTTACCGTTGCAGGCCCCTCCGTCAGTCGTTCCGGCTGCCACCACTCTATTGCAAGCCGATGGGCAGAATTTGGGTTACCCCGCCTTTTCCAACATCGGCTTCAAATAATGCCCCGTATAGCTCGCCGCGACCTTTACCACATCTTCGGGCGTGCCTTCGGCGACAATCTCGCCGCCCTTCACGCCGCCTTCGGGGCCCAAGTCGATGATCCAGTCGGCAGTCTTAATGACGTCGAGATTATGTTCGATGACCACCACGCTGTTGCCCTGTTCTACCAAACGGTGGAGCACTTCGAGGAGTTTGCGGACATCCTCAAAATGTAGGCCGGTGGTGGGCTCGTCTAGGATGTACAAAGTCTGGCCGGTGGACCGGCGGCTGAGTTCTTTGGCGAGTTTGACGCGTTGCGCTTCGCCGCCGGATAGGGTGGTGGCCTGTTGCCCAACCTTGACATAGCCCAAGCCAACCTCCGCCAGCATCGCCATTTTGTCGCGGATCGGGGGGACGGCCTTGAATATCTCCACCGCGTCCTCCACCGTCATGTCGAGCACGTCAGCGATCGAGAGGCCCTTCCATTTGACCTCCAACGTTTCGCGGTTGTAGCGTTTGCCGTTGCATTCCTCGCACGTCACATAGACGTCGGGCAGGAAGTGCATCTCAATCTTGATCAGGCCATCGCCGCTGCATGTTTCGCAGCGGCCGCCCTTGACGTTGAACGAAAACCGCCCCGGCTTATACCCGCGCGCCGCGCTTTCGGGCAATTGCGCGAACCAGTCGCGGATGTTGGTGAACGCGCCGGTATAGGTCGCCGGGTTCGAACGCGGGGTGCGGCCAATGGGGGATTGGTCGATATCGATCACCTTGTCGCAATGTTCCAGACCCGTGACCTTGTCATGCGCGCCCGCGATGACGCGCGCGCCGTTTAAGGAGCGGGCCGCAGAGGCGTAGAGCGTGTCGATGGTGAAGCTCGACTTGCCCGAACCCGATACGCCGGTGATGCAACAGAATGTGCCCAAAGGAATGCTGGCGGTGACATTCTTCAGGTTATTGGCGCGGGCATTGTGGACGGTCAGCTTCTTCTTATTGCCCTTGCGGCGCGTCTTGGGCACCGCAATCTCCCGCGTGCCGTTGAGATAGGCGGCGGTCAGGCTGTCTTTCGATTTCAGGATTTGCTTCAACGTGCCTTCGGCCATGACCGTGCCGCCATGGACGCCCGCGCCGGGGCCCAAATCCACCACCCAGTCGGCGGTGCGGATCGCGTCTTCGTCATGCTCCACAACAATGACGGTGTTGCCCAAATCGCGCAGGCGGCGCAGCGTGGCGAGCAGGCGGTCATTGTCTTTCTGGTGCAGGCCGATGCTCGGTTCGTCGAGGACATAAAGCACGCCCGAAAGCCCGCTGCCGATCTGGCTCGCCAGTCGGATACGCTGGCTCTCCCCGCCGGACAAGGTGCCGCTGGTGCGGTCAAGGTTGAGATAATCGAGCCCGACATTGTTGAGGAAGCCAAGCCGTTCGTTGATTTCCTTGAGGATTGCCTTGGCAATTTGCTGCTGCTGATTGGTCAGCGTCTGGTCGACGCTGCCGAACCAGACGAGCGCGTCACCCACGCTCATCCGCGTCGGCGTGGCGATGTCGACGCCAGCGATCTTGACCGACAGCGCCTCTGGCTTGAGCCGCGCGCCATGGCAGGTTTCGCACGGTTGCGACGTTTGGTATTTGCTCAGCTCTTCGCGCATCCACGCGCTGTCGGTTTGCAGCAAGCGGCGGTTGAGATTGCCAATGACGCCCTCAAACGCCTTGCGCACAGTATATTCCTTGCGCCCGTCCTTGAACGTCAGCTCCACCGCCATGCCGCCGGTGCCGTGGAGGATGATGAGCTTTTGTTCGGGGAGCAAATCCTCCCAAGCGGTATCAAGATTGAAGCCATAAGCCTTTGCAAGGCTGGACAGCACTTGCATATAATAAGGGCTGGGCGGGTTCGACTTCGCCCAAGGCACAATCGCGCCTTTCTTTAATGATAGATGCTCGTTGGGGACCACCAGTTGCGGGTCAAACTCCTGCCGCTCCCCAAGGCCGTCACAATCCGGACAGGCGCCTTGCGGGGCGTTGAAGGAGAAGAGGCGCGGCGCGATTTCGGCAATGGTGAAGCCGGAGACGGGGCAGGCGAATTTTTCGGAGAAGACGATGCGGTTGGCGGGCAGGCCAGTGCCCTTCATCGCGCCGCCTGTGACGTTCGTTGGCGCAGGCGCAAATGTCGCGCGCGCTTCGCCAAATGCAGTTGGCACGGCATCAGCATTTTGCGTTTGCAACTCCGCCACGGTGGTATCGGCTAAGTCGACAAAGGCCAATCCGTCTGCGAGTTTCAACGCCGCCTCAAAACTTTCCGCCAGCCGTTGCTGAATGCCATCCTTGACGACAATGCGGTCAACGACAACTTCAATGTCATGCTTATATTTCTTGTCGAGCGCAGGGGCCTCCTCAATCGCGTAGAGTTCGCCGTCGATGCGCACGCGGGTGTAGCCCGAACGCTGCCACTCGGCGAGTTCCTTGCGATATTCGCCCTTGCGGCCTTGTACCACGGGCGCGAGCAAGAAGGCGCGCGTGCCTTCGGGCAAAGCCATTACGCGGTCGACCATCTGGCTGACGGTTTGGGCGGTGATCGGCAGGCCCGTTGCGGGCGAATAAGGCACGCCGACGCGCGCCCATAATAGCCGCATATAATCGTAAATCTCGGTCACCGTGGCGACGGTCGAGCGCGGGTTGCGGCTGGTGGTTTTCTGCTCGATGGAGATGGCGGGGGATAGTCCCTCAATATGTTCGACATCGGGCTTTTGCATCATCTCCAAAAACTGGCGCGCATAAGCGGAGAGCGATTCGACGTAGCGGCGCTGCCCCTCGGCATAAATGGTGTCGAATGCGAGGCTGGACTTGCCGGAACCGGACAGGCCCGTGATAACGATGAGCTTGTCGCGCGGCAGGTCGATATCGACGCCCTTGAGATTATGCTCGCGCGCACCGCGCACCTTGATGTGGGTGAGTGACATAGTTCAGCTTGTTCCAGATTTGTTCTAAAAGCGCAAGTGGGTGCGTTGTTTGAGACGTGGGCTAAAAATCATCTCATTTCAAGCTAGGCTTTTGCCGTATAATGCATCCATGCGCATTTGCGGCATGTCGGAGCAACAGCAGCGAAGGAACAGGATCGACTGGCGATTGATTTTCCGCTTCTAACGCGTTCGAAAGCATGCTTGAGTAGGTCCATGGAAACTGAACTGCGCAACCACCCGATCAGCGGCGAACCGCTTCCCGTCGCAACACCTGCGGCAACAATGGTCATTTTTCGGAAGAACCCGAACGGCGGCGCGCCGTTATTGCTGATGGTCGAGCGTATCAAAGCGATGGCTTTTGCCGGCGGCGCTGCGGTCTTTCCCGGTGGAAAGGTTGACCCCGCCGATTTCGATTATGCGCAAATGTTGGGTTCGTCCCTGCCGCTAGATGAGGCCGCCGCCCGACTTGCGGCGATCCGCGAAACGATTGAGGAGGCCGGATTGGCGTTGGGGCTGTCTGGCGTTTCGGATGCCGCCAATTGCGTTGCGGCGCGTGCGGCGTTGCATGATGGCGAAAGCCTGCAAGCCGTCTGCAACCGCTTTGGTTGGACACCGGATTTTGAACAGCTTGTGCCATGGTCACGCTGGCGACCGCCGGCCTTTGAAAATGCCAGCCGCGTTTTCGACACGCGTTTTTATCTCGTGGATGCGGGCGACACCACGCCCGTTGCAACTGTGGACCAAACCGAGAACCGGATGCTGTTTTGGGCAACGGCGGCGGATGTGTTGGAAAAAGCAGATCAAAGCCAGGTGAAGATCATCTTCCCCACGCGGCGCAATCTGGAAAGGCTGGCAATGTTCGGTGATTTTGACGCGGCTGCCGCCCATGCAGCGGAACATCCCGTATCAACGGTGCTGACCTATATCGATAAACGCGCAGATGGAAGCTGGCTATGCATTCCCGATGGCCATGGGTACCCTGTCATACAGGAGCCGCTCGGTAGCGCCCTGCGGGGGTAAGTTCCCCTCCCGCAAGCGGGAGGGAGGCGTCAATTGGTTATCAATCCTCAGGCGCGATGGTTACAATAAGACCATCGAGTTCATCGCTGACGGGGATCTGGCAAGACAGGCGTGAGGTTTCGTTCCGGTGATCGGTGCTGTCGAGCAGGTCGTCTTCGTCGGCGCTCATTTTTGGTAAGCGGTCGGTAAAGGCAGGGTCGATATGCACATGGCATGTCGCGCAGGAGCAGCAGCCACCGCACAAAGCGAGCAATTCGTCAAAGCCATTGTCGCGAATGACTTCCATAAGCGACAGACCGTTTTCGGCTTCGACTTCGCGACCTTCGCCGTTACGTGAAATTACCGTGACTTTGGCCATGAACTGCTCCTTGTATTCTGAATGTTGACGGACTGATAGGTTGCACCTGAGGACATGTGAAGCCCTAATTTAATGGGGATAAGTCAGGCCCCGCCCTTGGCCAGCGTCGCGCCAGCGCCTATGTCTTCAACCAACAGAATCAGAAAGACATAATATGACCGAAAATCGCCACGCACCTGTCATCATCATTGGTTCCGGTCCTGCCGGATATACCGCCGCCGTTTACGCTGCGCGCGCGAACCTGACACCGATGATGATCACGGGCGTGGAAGTCGGCGGGCAGTTGATGACAACGACAGAAGTCGACAATTGGCCCGGCGATGATGCGGGTGTCATGGGCCCTGAATTGATGGAGCGGATGCGCAAGCATGCTGAACGTTTTGGCACGCGCATTGAAAACGACTATATCGAGAAAGTCGATTTTTCGAAGCGGCCCTTTGTGCTGACTGGCGGGGCAGGCGACTATACCGCAGACTCCGTTATCATTGCGACAGGTGCAAGTGCGCAATATCTGGGGTTGCCGAGCGAAGCTGCGTTTATGGGCAAGGGCGTGTCGGCCTGCGCCACCTGTGATGGCTTTTTCTACCGCAACAAGCCAGTCGCGGTGATTGGCGGCGGTAATACGGCTGTGGAAGAGGCGTTATATCTCGCGAATATCGCAAGTCATGTGACCTTGGTGCATCGCCGCGACAAGTTAAAGGCAGAAAAAATCTTACAAGAACGCCTGTTTGCGCGGGAGGCAGAGGGCAAAGTCACGATCAAATGGAACCACCGTCTGGATGAAGTTTTGGGCGACGCGATGGGCGTCACCGGCATGCGCATTGCCGCGACGGATGGCGAAGGCACAGAAGATATTGATCTCCATGGCGTGTTCATTGCCATCGGCCACAAGCCAAATACCGGTATTTTTGAAGGCCATCTTGAAATGGCTGGAGGCTACATAAAGGTGCGCGGCGGGTTCGAAGGACAAGCAACCGAAACCAGCGTCCCCGGCGTCTTTGCTTGCGGTGATGTGATGGACCATATCTATCGTCAGGCCTGCACTAGCGCAGGCACCGGCTGCATGGCAGCGCTGGATGCCGAAAGGTTCATCGACGCGGTGGCCTAAAGCCGGATGCGTATTCAGCCCTAAATTTCCCCGCGACATAGGCTGTTGCATATCAATGCTGTATCATTTAGCTAATACAGCAAATGGGAGGGGTATTCATGGCATTTGATCCAGCAGTCGAAACCGCGCGTTATATTGATGGTCTTGGACCGGAGGCGCTGCAAAAGGCAGCGGACTATACAACCGCCACCCATTGGATGTTGCTGGGCGGACTCGTTGTTACTGCCATTGTCACATGGATACTCGTGCGCTCAGGCTTTCTAGAGCGGCTATCGACAAAGTTACAAAATCGGGGTTGGGCGCTGCGCACATTTTTGGTCTGTATGGCCTTTTTCCTGCTGTCCGCATTGATCAGCCTGCCATGGGGCATTTACGAAGAATGGGGTTTTGAAAAATCCTATGGCCGCACAAGTCAGCCTTTTGCCGACTTTATCGCGCAAAATGTCATTGGCATTGCGCTGTCGAGTGTCCTTGGTGGCATGTTCTTTTTGGGTGTCTACGCGCTCATCCGCAGAACCGGCAAAAAATGGTGGCTATGGTCAGGTGGTTTGGCCGCATTTGCAGCGGCAGCGACGATATTGCTGTCACCTGTTTTAATCGAGCCAATTTTCAATGATTATAAACCGGTTCCAGAGGGACCCGTGCGTACTGCATTGCTCACCATGGCTGATGAGGCAGGTATCCCCCATGATCGCGTGTTGATGTTTGACGGATCGCGTCAGTCGAATAATTTCACCGCCAACGTTTCGGGCGTATTTGGTTCGGCGCGGATTGCGATTTCGGATGTCGCTCTAAAACAGGCTTCGCTGGATGAGGTTAAAGCGGTCACTGGGCACGAGATTGGGCATTATGTCCTTGGCCATGTGTGGCGGTCGGTTTTCATTATCGTCTTTATCGCAATGCTCGGCTTTTTCTTGGCCGACCGCCTGTTTAATCGCGTGGCGGCTCTGTTTGGTAGCAAGGCAAAGGTTGGGGACCCTGAAGGACTGCCGATCTTGTTGTTGATTGTATCCGTACTCGGCATTTTTGCGCAGCCTGTACTTAACGGGGTCATTCGCACCGGCGAGAGCGAGGCGGATGCTTATTCGCTGCGCACGGTCAATTTGCCGGATGCATTGGCAGGCGCATTGGTGAAGACCGCCGAATATCGTTATCCGCGGCCGTCGGCGTTGCAAGAGTCGATATTCTATTCGCACCCGTCGGTTGAAAAACGTGTCCGGCGGGCGATGGACTGGAAAGCGGCGCAACTCAAAAAAGCCGGGGCACGTTAGGCCCCTGCTTTCTTCTCCTGCCGGAATTTGTGCAGCAGCGGCTCGGTATAGCCATTGGGCTGCGTGACGCCTTCGAATATCAGTGCGCGGGCGGCCTTTAGCGCAAGGCTCGCTCCGTCTAGCTTTTCGTAGAGCGGATCGCTTGCATTTTGGGTGTCGACCTTGGTTGCCATCTTGGTAAGCGCAGCGTCCACCTGCGCCTCAGTCGCAATGCCGTGGAGCAGCCAGTTGGCGATATGCTGGGACGAAATGCGCAGCGTGGCGCGGTCCTCCATCAGGCCGATGTCGTGAATGTCGGGGACTTTGGAACAACCGACGCCTTGGTCAATCCAGCGCACGACATAGCCCAATATACCTTGCGCGTTGTTTTCTAATTCTTGCGCCACGTCCTCGGCCGACCAGTTATGACCAACGGGGGCGACGGGAATGGTCAACAGTGGCTCAAGGCCAGGCGTTGGTTCCTTGGCAAGTTCCGCCTGACGGGCGAATACGTCGAAATGGTGATAATGCATTGCGTGCAAGGTTGCGGCTGTAGGTGATGGCACCCAAGCCGTATTTGCGCCAGCCTTGGGATGGCCAATTTTCTGTACCATCATATCGGCCATCATATCGGGCGCGGCCCACATGCCTTTGCCAATCTGCGCCTTACCGCTGAGGCCACAGGCAAGGCCAATTTGGACATTGCGGGCTTCATAAGCTTGGATCCAAGATGATGTTTTCATCTCGGCTTTGCGGATCATAGGGCCAGCGTGCATGGCCGTGTGCATTTCGTCGCCGGTGCGATCCAGAAAACCGGTGTTGATGAAAACAATTCGGTCGCGAACGGCGTGAATACATGCGGCAAGATTTGCGCTGGTACGGCGCTCTTCGTCCATCACGCCAACCTTGATTGTGTGGCGTGCAAGGCTAAGCACATCTTCGACCGCATTGAACAGGTCGTTGGTGAACGCGGCTTCTTCGGGGCCGTGCATTTTGGGTTTGACTATGTAAATGCTGCCCGCACGGCTGTTACGATGCGTGCCAAGCCCCTTAAGGTCATGCAGCGCGCAGAGTGATGTGAACAATGCGTCGAGTATGCCTTCGGGTGCTTCACTACCGTCGGCCAACAATACAGCCGGATTGGTCATCAGATGCCCGACATTGCGGACAAACATCAGGCTGCGGCCGGGTAGAGTGAGGCCGTCATACGCGCGGTCTGCCTCAAGCGCGCGGTTGACGGTCTTGCCGCCCTTGTCGAAACTCGCGACCAAATCGCCCCGCATGAGGCCTAGCCAGTTGGTATAAGCGGCGACCTTATCATCCGCATCGACTGCAGCGACTGAATCTTCCAAGTCGATGATGGTTGTCAGTGCCGATTCAAGGATGACATCGGCGATGTGTAGCTCGTCGGTGGCGCCTACCGGATGCAGCGGATTGACCACGACTTCGATGTGCAGGCCGTGATGTTTGAACAAATAACGTGTGGTGCCGCCCGCTTGGGCCTTTGTAACGAAATAGGGATTGTCGCTGCCTGCTAAAGCCGCCTGCCAACCTGGTATGGCGGCATCAAGAAAATGGCGCGCATACGCAACAACTGCATCGCCGCGATCGGTGTCATAGCCACCTGGCCGCGCAGCGGGTGCCGACAGAGCGTCAGTGCCATATAGCGCATCATATAGGCTGCCCCAGCGCGCATTAGCGGCGTTGAGAACGAAGCGATCATTGAGGCTTGGAACCACAAGCTGCGGTCCAGCCATAGTCGCAATTTCCGCATCAACATTTTGCGTACCAATGCTGAACGCCTCAGGCTCGGGAGCCAGATAACCAATTTCGCGCAAGAAGCTTTGATAGCCAGCCATGTCGGTAATTGGGCCGGGATTAGCGCGGTGCCATACGTCCAGCTTGGCTTGCATGTCGTCGCGTTTGGCTAGCAGTTTCCGGTTGTGGGGTACAAAGCGCCCTAGAATATCCGATAGGCCCTGCCAGAGAGTATCTGTAGCGATGCCCGTGCCGACAAGGGCATAATTCTCGACAAATTCGGCAAGCTGTTCGGCAACCCGAATTCCGGCACGCGTTACATATTTTGTCATTATCTGGCTCCAGTAAAAACGGTGCCTGGGGAGATTCTTATCGTTGCGCAACCCATTAACGGGTGTTGCTCAACGACAAAAGGAAAAAAGGGACGAGCGGTTAATTCAGTGGCACGCCAAGCATTGGGCCGAGGCAAAATATACCTAAGGCCGATCAAGCATAGCCTGACGCGCGTTGCGCTTGCATCCTCTACCTCAGCTGCTTAATGTCATAGCAGTCATCTGGGGAGTAGCCAGTCGTTCCACTGGAACGAGACATGCATCAACATATTTGACCGAGAGGTCATGGTGCATGTGGGGTCACAAGGTCGAAAAAGATCATGTGGTTCAAGGCGAGACCAATGGCATTGGTTATCCGTTCCGGTCGGGCGGGGTGGCCAATGGCATTGCGTCAAAAAACTGCCTGACCTGGGATATTTTTATGGAAATCTTTTTCACGTCCACTTTGTTGGTTGCTGTTGCCGAAATTGGCGACAAGACCATGCTTTTGGCAATATTGCTTGCCACCCGTTTCAAAAAGCCGTTCCCGGTGATCGCAGGGATATTCACCGCCACCATCGCCAATCACGCACTTGCCGCTTGGGCGGGTAGCGCGCTTGCTACAATCTTTATGAGCGACACTTTCGGTTATGTTGTGGCGATAGGTTTCCTATTGATGGCCGCATGGACTTTGGTTCCAGACAAGATGGACGACGATATCAAAGTGGCATCGCAAGGTGGTGCATTTGTTGCGACCGCAATCGCTTTTTTTGTTGTCGAAATGGGTGATAAGACGCAGGTCGCGACGATAGCGCTGGGTGCCCAATATCATGCGGTTTGGGCGGTTGCTGCTGGCACGACTTTGGGCATGATGATTGCCAATGTGCCAGCGGTCTATTTGGGCGAGAAGCTGGTTGCGAAAATTTCCCTGCGCACGGTGCATATCATTGCCGCCAGCATGTTTCTGGTTCTTGGAATTTGGCAGTTGTGGGAGTTGTCGAACCGCGCCTAAGCTGTTAGGCGCGCCGCAGATATTTTAGTTTCGGAACCAAAGTGACATGACAGACAGCATTAAGAAAGTCGTTCTTGCTTATTCGGGTGGCCTCGACACCAGCGTCATCCTGAAATGGCTGCAGGTTGAATATGGCTGCGAAGTCGTCACTTTCACCGCTGACTTGGGCCAAGGCGAAGAGCTCGAACCGGCGCGGGCAAAGGCTGTGCTGATGGGCGTGCCGGACCATCATATTTATATTGATGATCTGCGCGAAGAATTTGTGCGTGATTTTGTCTTCCCAATGATGCGCGCTAATGCACGTTATGAAGGCGATTATCTATTGGGCACGTCGATTGCGCGGCCTTTGATTTCGAAACGGTTGATTGAGATTGCGGCGGAAACGGGCGCGGATGCGATTGCGCACGGCGCGACGGGCAAGGGTAATGACCAAGTTAGGTTCGAACTGTCCGCTTATGCGCTCAACCCCGATATCAAGGTTATCGCTCCTTGGCGCGAATGGGACCTAACCAGTCGTACGCGGCTTATTGAATGGGCGGAACAACATCAGATCCCCGTGCCAAAAGACAAGCGGGGCGAAAGCCCGTTTTCAACCGACGCGAACCTGCTGCATACCTCGTCCGAAGGCAAAGTGCTTGAGGACCCGTGGGATGAAACGCCAGATTATGTCTATTCGCGCACAGTCAATCCTGAAGACGCACCAGATACGCCCGAATATATCACCATCGATTTTGAAAAAGGCGACGGTGTTGCGCTCAATGGTGAAGCCATGTCGCCAGCGACCTTGTTGGCAGCGTTGAATGAGCTTGGCCGCAAGCATGGTATTGGTCGACTTGATTTGGTAGAGAACCGTTTCGTCGGCATGAAATCGCGCGGCATGTATGAAACGCCCGGCGGCGAAATTTATGCGCGTGCCCATCGCGGTATCGAAAGCATCACCTTGGACCGCGGCGCAGCGCATTTGAAAGATGAGTTGATGCCCAAATATGCCGAGCTGATTTATAACGGATTCTGGTTCTCGCCAGAGCGCGAAATGTTGCAAGTCGCGATTGACCATAGCCAATTGCATGTGTCCGGCACCGTTCGATTGAAGCTTTATAAAGGGCTTGCAAGTGTCGTTGGCCGCAAATCGCCCAACAGCCTGTACAGCGAAAAGGTTGTGACGTTTGAAGACGACGCGGGTGCTTATGATCAGAAAGACGCAGCAGGCTTTATTAAGCTAAACGCGCTGCGTTTGCGTTTGCTGGCAGGACGTAAAGGGTAACTCCCGCAGCGGCATCGCAGAGGATTAGCTAAAGCCCAAAGTACGCGCGCGTCGAACGCGGTTAAAGATCTGTTGGACGTATAAGGGCGGGCTGCATCCCGGCTGGCTGCGATGTGAACCGCACGTTTGCAGGACACGCGAAGGTTTAATTGCCTAATTAAAGCTGATACGCTCCTGCTGAGAAAAGAGGAGAGTCGACATGCATGATCTGGTTATTCGGGGCGGAACCGTGGTTGATGGCACAGGTGCGGCGCGCTTTGTGGCGGATGTAGCGATTGATGGCGGCGTAATTACTGCCGTTGGCCAAATCAGTGCAGCGGGCCGCGAAGAAATTGATGCGACTGGTAAGGTTGTCGCACCCGGATTTGTCGACATCCACACCCATTATGATGGCCAAGCTACTTGGGACAGCGAAATGGCCCCATCAAGCTGGCATGGCGTTACGACTGTGGTCATGGGCAATTGCGGCGTTGGCTTTGCGCCGGCGCGCAAAGAGAAGCATGAATGGCTGATAGGCCTGATGGAAGGTGTGGAGGACATTCCTGGTACGGCTCTTGCCGAAGGTATGAAGTGGGATTGGGAGAGCTTTCCTGATTATTTGGATGCCCTGGAACGCCTGCCGCGCACAGTGGATATCGGCACGCATGTTCCGCATGGCGCGTTACGCGCGTATGTGATGGGGGAACGTGGCGCGGATAATGAAGAGCCTACAGCTGCCGACATTAGCGAAATGGGGCGGTTGGTTGAAGAAGGTGTGCGCGCAGGGGCACTTGGCATTTCCACGTCGCGGACCGTTTTGCACAAGTCAATTGATGGTGAGCTTGTGCCCGGCACGACAGCAACCGAACCGGAACTGCTGGCGCTTGGCCGAGCGATGGCGCGTGCTGGACATGGTGTGTTTGAATTGACGTCCGATTTGTTGCCGGAATGGGATGAATTCGGCTGGATGCATCGGCTTTCAGCAGAAACGGGGCAGCCTATTGTTTTTACCATGCTGCAATCACCCATTAAGCAGATGCATTGGACGGACCAGATGTCGGCGATGCGGTCGGCGAATGATAATGGCGCAAATATTGTCGCGGCGATTGGATTGCGGGGCATCGGTGTCATCATGAACTGGCGCGGTACAGTGCATCCATTCATGCGCAAACCAAGCTGGCAGGCGATTAAAGACCTTGGCTGGGATGCGCAAAAAGCGAAATTGGCGGACCCTGCGTTCAAGGCGCAGTTGCTGGCTGAGGAAAATTTACCACCACCGTCGCCAGATATGGCGCCATTTTTCATGCTCGTGACTGCAGCATGGGCGATGCAATTCCCGTTGACGGATGAATTTAGCTATGAGCCCACGCGTGAAGAAAGCGTCTTCGGTTTTGCAAGTGCTGCGGCCAAAGATTCCGCTGAATTCGCTTATGACCAACTGATGTCAGATGACGGCAATGGGATGATTTATCTGCCGATCCTCAATTACATGGACGGCAATCTGGAATTTACGAAGGAGCTGCTGGAGGCAGAGGATACGTTGGCGTCGCTTTCGGACGGCGGTGCGCATTGCGGCACTATTTGCGACGCCGCCGCGCCGACATTCCTACTGAGTTATTGGGCGCGCGACCGCAAAGCTGGAACGATTTCGCTTGAATTGGCGGTGAAACGGCAATGCTATGACACGGCGGCGCTATATGGGCTGAATGACCGAGGGCTCCTAAAGCCCGGCTATCTTGCGGATATCAACGTGATCGACTTTGACACGCTGAAACTGCAAAAACCTTGGTTGGCGTTTGACCTGCCCGCTGGCGGCAAGCGTTTGCTGCAAAAGGCGACAGGTTATGTCGCGACGATCAAGAGCGGTGTTGTCACGTTCCGCGATGGACAGATGACCGGAGCACTACCCGGCACTGTGATACGAGGTCCGCAAAGTGTGCTGATGGCTGAAGCGGCGGAGTGAGCGGAGCTTAAAATCCAAGCCCTTAGACAAGATTTACTTTGCACATTTTCGACTTAGGGGAGGGTGTGATTTTACGCGCCCTGCCCCTGTCGTGATGCCTAACTTGCCTAAGCAATTTAGTATTTGAAAACTGTTCTAAAAAATCAAACCCGCATTGGCATCAATACGTACAAAGCCGCTGACTTGTCATTTTCACGGATCAAGGTCGGTGCACTAGCGTCGGCTAAGTGGAGTTCAACCACGTCGCCTTCGATTTCGCCCAAAATGTCCATCAAATAGCGGGCGTTGAAACCTATTTCGAAACCTTCGCTGCTATATTGGCCGGATACTTCTTCCGCAGCGGTGCCGTTTTCGGGGCTGGTGACCGACAAGGTAATCTTGTCTTGATCCAGCGCCATTTTGACGGCACGGGTTTTTTCGGTGGCGATGGTCGCGACGCGGTCTACGCCTTGCGAAAATGCCTTCGGGTCGATGCGCAGTAACTTGTCATTCGCGGTTGGAATAACGCGGCTATAATCGGGGAAGGTGCCGTCGATCAGCTTTGACGTCAGGATGACGCTGTCAAAAGTGAAACGAATTTTGCTCGCCGAGAGGTCAATCTGAATGACATTGTCGCCGCTTTCGTCAAGCAACTTGCGGATTTCGGCAACGCATTTACGCGGCACGATGATGTCAGGCATGTTTTCGGCGCCAGCAGGCCGTGGCAATGTCACGCGCGCTAAACGATGTCCATCGGTCGCCGCGGCCTTCAAAACAGGCTCAGCATCGTCGGTGACGTGCAGGAAAATGCCGTTGAGATAATAACGCGTTTCTTCGGTCGAAATCGCAAAGCGCGTTTTATCAATAATCTGGATCAGCGAGTTTGCGGAGATTTCAAACGAAGTAGGCAAGTCACCTTCGGCGATTGTGGGGAAATCGTCACGAGGAAGGGTCGCGAGCGAGAAACGGGCGCGACCAGCGTTGACAGCCATGCGACCATCGGCGGCGTGCAGTTGCACTTGCGAGCCATCGGGCAACTTACGGGCGATTTCGAATAAAGTATGCGCAGAAACCGTCGTTGCACCGGGCGTTTCAACATCTGCGGCGAAGGTTTCAACGACCTGCAAATCAAGGTCGGTCGCGGTCAGTTTGATCTTGCCGCCTTCGCTGGCTTCGATCAGCACGTTAGATAGGATTGGAATAGTGTTACGCCGTTCCACCACGGACTGGACGTGGCTCAAGCTTTTCAGGAGCGTCGCGCGTTCGATCGTGGCTCTCATTCAAATTCCCCTTGCCGGGCTAGGTGGTCCATAAACCAGCCAAAACCCCAATTAAAATGCCGATTCTTCCATAACCGCTTTGACCATTAGGGCAAGCCGATAGCTTTTGCCTCAAGCAATATCCTGTGGAATAAGGGCAATATGGGTATTTCAACACATAATCGACGCCTTTTCATAGCACGGCATGGAGAGACAGTGTTTAACAAGGTTGCACGGATGCAAGGCCAGGCCGAATTGCATACGCCACTTACGTGGGAAGGATGCATACAGGCGCGTGATATGGGGCGTGCGTTGGCAGAGTATCTCGGGCTGGACGTCCGACCGCAGCTTTGGTCGTCTACCGCAGGTCGCGCGTTGCAGACACTGGCGTTAATTGCGGAAGAAATTGATGCGGATTGGCACGAGACCAACCGCGACGACCGTTTGCTGGAAATTGATGTTGGTCGCTGGTCCAGCCGAACCTATGCAGATATTTCTGCCGAAATCGGTCCGATCGTTGACATGGAACATAAATTATTTTCGGTCCGGCCCGATGGCGGCGAATATTATAACGACGTGGCACAGCGTCTGTCGCACTGGCTTGGCGAACTACCCTTCGATGAGGATATGCTCATCATTTGTCATGGGATGACTGCGAGGGTGTTGCGCGGGTTGCTGCTTGGAGTCGAACAGTTGGCGCAATTTGGCGCACCCATTGCCCCAAGCCTAGCGCAAGGTAGCATGGTGATGATCCGTGATGGCGTCGAGGAACTGATTATTGACGGCAGTGGGCATAGCGAGCGCGGGTGAAAGTAGCGGCGTGGCTGTTGCTGCCTTGAGATGCATATAAATAAAAATGCGTTAATGCCGAATTGACTCACTAGAACGCCGCAGGCCTGTTACAAAAGATAACAATTAATGTTATTCGACGACAAAATTACGCCTGGGTATGGCTCTCGCACCGCGAGCCTCCAGTTTATAACGGCTATGTGCCATGGAAAAACCGCTGACCCGCCTGCCTGAGCATGCCGACAATATGTCGGTCGCATTGATATCATCATCTTTTTCACCGCTTATAATGTTGCGTGAGGATCTGACGATTATCGCCGCTAGCAAATCCTTTTGCGATGCTTTTGATGTCGATTGCGCGGGGGTTACCGGTAAAAAGCTCGCCGACCTGGGACAGGGTGAATGGGATGTGCGACAATTGAACGCCCTGTTGCAAGCCACGGTGTCAGGTAAAGCAGCAATTGATGTTTATGAAATGGACTTGGTAAGACCTGAAAAGGATACGCTACGCCTTTTGATAAACGCCCATGCGCTCGATTATTTTGAAGCGGAAAGTATCCGTGTCGTGCTCGCCATCACCGATGTTACATCGCAGCGCTTGGCCGATAAAATGCGAGATGACCTTGTTCGCGAAAAACAGTTGTTGCTGAACGAAATACAGCATCGTGTCGCGAATAGCCTTCAGATTATTGCGAGCGTCCTGTTACAAAGCGCGCGCAAGGTGCAGTCGAGCGAGACGCGGGAGCATTTACGCGACGCCCATAATCGCGTGATGTCCATAGCCATGCTGCAAAAGCATCTGTCGTCGACGGCTGTCGATAATGTTGAATTGAAAAATTACTTTGCGGATTTGTGCAATAGCATCGGCGCATCGATGATTGGTGACCCCGGGCGGATAAAACTCACAACGCATTGCGATGACAGCATTGTTGATCCAGATACGTCGGTCAGCCTTGGCTTGATTGTCACCGAATTGGTTATCAATTCGCTCAAACATGCTTTTCCGGGCCAGAACCAGCATGGGTCGATTAATGTGGGTTTTACCTCAGATGGTAAGACATGGACACTCTTTGTTGCAGATGATGGTATCGGGATGCCTAAGGATGAAGAGGATCGTAAACCTGGGCTAGGTACTGGTATTGTCGAGGCATTGGCAAACCAATTGGGTGCAGTTGTTATAATTTCGGATGAGGCGCCGGGGACAAAGGTTTCGGTGGCCCGCACCGCGTAAGCCGCAACGCTGGCTTTTCACGGACAACATAATTATAGGCGCGGCTATCATGCAGATTCCTGGCCATATCGATCCCGTAGTCACGCCGCGCGCCATAACGCCGCGCAGCGATGGACGCATTGACCTCATGGGGTTGAGCCATCTTCTAATACGGCAATTGTTCGAAGAATCGCAGTTAGATGAAAAGGCTGCAAAACTGCGTTCCAAGCAGGTTTTTCACTGGATTTATCATCGCGGTGTCACCGATTTTGAATCGATGACCGATATTTCAAAGACAATGCGGCCTTGGCTCGCTGATCGCTTTGTCATTGGTCGGCCTGAAGTGGTAGAGGCGCACGTGTCATCTGACGGCACGCGCAAATGGCTTTTGCGTACCGACGATGCGCAGGATTATGAAATGGTGTTCATCCCCGATGCGGATCGGGGAACTTTGTGCATTTCGAGCCAAGTTGGCTGCACGCTTAATTGTCGTTTCTGCCATACTGGCACGATGCGGCTGGTGCGCAACCTAACGCCTGGTGAAATTGTTGGTCAAGTTATGCTGGCGCGCGATGCGCTAGGCGAATGGCCAAAGGGCAATATGGCTTTTGCGTCGGCAGATGAAGATGACGACGACGATGTTGGCCATTACACCGCCGATGGCCGGATGCTGACCAACATTGTCCTGATGGGCATGGGTGAGCCGCTCTATAATTTTGACAATGTCCGCGATGCGATGAAGATCGTGATGCATGGCGATGGCCTTGGCCTATCGCGCCGCCGTATTACGCTTTCCACGTCAGGTGTTGTGCCCATGATGGCGCGCGCAGGCGAGGAGATTAACGTCAATCTCGCGGTATCTTTGCATGCGGTGGTTAAAGATGTGCGTGACGAGCTGGTGCCCCTCAACCGCAAATATGGCATTGATGAATTGCTACGTGCGTGTGCAGAATATCCCGGTATCAGCAATGCGCGGCGGATCACGTTTGAATATGTGATGCTGAAGGATAAAAATGACAGCGATGAAGACGCGCACCAGCTAGTTAGTCTCATCCGGCAGTATAAACTACCTGCCAAGGTCAATCTGATCCCGTTCAATCCTTGGCCCGGCGCAGATTATGAATGTTCTGACCCTGAACGGATTAAGCGTTTTTCCAGCATTGTTTTTGAAGCTGGCATCAGCGCGCCGGTGCGCACGCCCCGTGGCCGCGATATCATGGCTGCATGTGGGCAACTGAAATCCTCCAGCGAGAAGAAAAGCCGCGCGGAGCTTGACCGTCTCGCCGAAGAAAAACAGGCAGCTTTGGGTTAAGGATTGGCCGCGGAAGGATCAGAAGTGAGTGGCGGCGTCTTTGCGCGCCACAACCGCCTGCCATTTTCCATTGATGTGGCAACTGGTTTATTATTTTACGTCATAGCTAAAATGACCGATTTACAGACTGCCGCCTTGGTTGGCGTTGTCATTGGTTTTGGCCTTGTCACGTTCCAAAGGATGACAAAAATCGACGTTACGGGCGGCCTCGCTTTGTTTGGTATCCTCATGCTCTGCATTTCGGCGGGCCTTGCAGTCTGGTTGAATGATGATGAATGGATCAAATTACGCGGCACAATCACTGGATTAATCGCCGCCAGCTTCTTCATAATCGACGGTGTGCGTGGCGGGCCATATTTCGGCAAAGGTTTGGCGCGATATATGCCATATTCGGATATCCATGCGGGCCGCTTTGCTATCGTCATGGGCGTCATAGGCCTAATCATGGCGGCTTTAAATTATGGCGCTGCAAAATTGCTAACAACGGACAATTGGCTGTTCTACAAAACCTTTATCGATAATTTTATCGTTATTGGGCTGGTGATGTTTGCCCTGCGTTTTGCCCGGACAAAACCAACTGTTTAAGCGAAAATAGCGACCGATTGCATTCCGGTTAGCACCGCTTCGCCGCAGCTGTTCCAGACTGTCATATACTGGCTGCTTGCGCCATTAGCGGCATGGTGCGTTTCGCTGGATAGATACCACCAGCCGTTTTCGGTGCTTGGAGCATCAGTTAACATATTGATCTGCCAGTTCATAGAACTCACCATACCCTTTTCGGTCATGAGACCCATGGCAGACGGAGGCAGGGCATCACCTATGCAGATAAGCTCGGCAATTGAATCCAGCCCTTGATGCTCGGTCAGTCGATGCCAGCTTGCAAGCCTATTGGTTGCCATGCCGAGCTCAAGCCTTTTGTCTGGATATTGCATATGACCCGTGAAAAACTCTGGTGGGCCGCTGCGCACGGTGTCCGGTTCAGGAATAAGCGGAAAATCTAGTGCTGGGATATTAGCATAATCTAAATGGCTATGGCGGCGGTTCATGAAGATGAAATTACAGATCAGGCCCACGCCGTCCGCGCCGGAAATTTTCGCTTGAATGAAGGCGGTGTTCTTGCCGCGTCGCAGGATATATGCGCTGACCTCTACTTCGCCCGCCAAAGGCCCAACAAACGCGATCTGGGCGGATTGGAGAGGGGGAAGGTCATCTGCTGCCAGCTTTGCCGCCTGATAGGCCAGAACGGAGCTAAGGCCGCCATAAGACGTGCGCCCCTGATGCCATGTAGTCGGAATGGAGATTGTGTGAGTTGTGGCGCCAGGCGTAAACTGAGCAAGAAGCGATGCTAGATTCATACTTTTGGCTTAGCGAGGGAAAATCAAAGCTGCAAGTCGCGCACGAAAACTGGATCGGTTAGGGACTATCCAACGTTAAGATGCAGCTATTGAGATGCTTAAGCTTTAAAAAAGCTTCATAGAAGACATCGCAAAGGAAAATATGGTGGGCGTAGCAAGGATTGAACTTGCGACCCCTGCGATGTCAACACAGTGCTCTACCACTGAGCTATACGCCCACGCTGCGGCAGCCTCTAGCTGGGCTTGCCTTATCATTCAAGCCTATTTCAGTTCAGCGAAATTTTCCGGCGCAAACACGCGTTCGGCTTTGATGACAGTATCCTTGAGAGGGAAGGTTTTGGTCAGGACTTTGGCGCATGACCTCTGGGCTTTCTGCTAGCATAAAGGGGATCATGGCGCATCCTAACGCATATTAAGGCCAGGCAACCGCTGCATAATCGGGATAATAAATTTTTCCTATTTTATTGAGAATCTGCCAAGCATGCACATCAGACGTTAAGAGAGATACATGGCACCGACGGATATAGATGGATTCGCAAGTTGGGGCACGGAAACGCCATCCGTGCCTGTGCTGCTGACCGTGCCGCATGCGGGGCGTGATTATCCATCGGAGCTATTGGGTGCAATGAGGCTTCCACCTGCTGCCCTATTGCGGCTTGAGGACAGATATGCTGACGTTTTGACGCGGCGCAGTGTTCAGTTGGGATACCCTGTCATCATGGCGCACCGCGCGCGGGCTTGGATTGATTTGAACCGTGACGAACAGGATATTGATACAGAAATGGTTCAAGGAGCGTTGCGCAGCGATTATCCTCCGCCAGGGGTCAAGCAGCGCGGCGGTCTTGGTCTGATACCTAGAAGATTGCCGGGCGAGGGCGAATTGTGGAGACGACAATTCACCTTGGATGAGGTGAAGCACCGGATATTGTCGTTCCACCGACCTTATCATGAAAAAGTCGCAGAGGTGCTGAAGCAGATGCAGCGGCGATTTGGCGTTGCAATATTGCTTGATCTGCACAGCATGCCACCGATCCAGGGCATGAATTTTAGCCCAGCGCCGCAATTTGTCATTGGCGATTGTTTCGGAAAAAGTGCAGCGTCGCGATATGCCGAATTGTTGATGACACGGTTGCAAGTCCAAGGGTTTAAAGTTGCGCTGAACCATCCTTATGCTGGCGCTTATATCCTCCGCCGTCACGCGCACCCACGTGCGAACATTCATGCCATTCAGCTGGAAATAGACCGTTCGCTTTATCTCGACCCCGATTTGCGTCATCCTGGGGCTGGGTTTGACCGCATGAACATCATGATTTCTGCCCTAGTTGCGTCTCTTGCCGACGAGGCTTTGGGTTCCGCTACCTTGATTGCTGCCGAATAATTACGAAAAAACCACCCCGGATCGTTCCGGGGTGGCCTAGGTTCAGGGAGTTGATGCCTTCGCAGGCATCGGCGGACGGAAACGGGAGGGGATGATTCCGTCCGTCTAAGAGGATGGGGCGCTGCCATGACGGTTTCAAGACCTAGGTCGAAAACAACTGCAGTTTGCGGACCAGGTGCCCGATGATTGCGAGGAGTTGTGGGTTGCCCGCTGCTTACAAAGCGTCAGGGCCACATACGTTGAAGGAAGGGTATGCGATCAAGGAACTGATGTTTCAATGCACCCAAGACATGTAGCCCGATCAAAATCATGAGAGGTGTGGCAAGAAATTCGTGACCTTCATGCGCAAAGTCGGCCAGTGCTGCGTTTTGGCCTATTGCAAGATTTAGAGTGAATAGACCTCCAAAATCCACTGCTGCCGTTTTGCCTGTGGCTCCGATCATGAGCCAGCCGGTTAAAGGCACGGCGATCATCAGAACGTAAAAAAGGGTATGCACAGCACGACCTGCCGTAGCCTGTAACCCGGCTACCTGAGGCGGCATTGCTGGAGGCCTATGGCCAAGGCGCCATAAAATGCGCCCAATGGTCAGGATTAAAATAGAAATACCAATAGCCTTGTGCGGGCTCATATATGCCGCACGCGCTGATCGGGGCAAATCTTCCGCCAAAGAGGCCAAGAGCACATTCGTGCCTATCAGTATCGCAATAGCCCAATGAAGCAGGATTGCGATTTTGCTATATTTGCCCATGCCGCCACTTCTCCAAATCGGTCAGTGACGGCATGAAGCGATCGTTTAACTTAGGTCGAAGGCAGTTCCGTCACTTGCGGTACCTTACCTTGTGCAACCTGAAGTGCAAAGATTTCGCGCATTAATTGCAAGGAGAATAAATGTGCATGGATCAGCGCAAGAATACCATTTTGGTTGAGCTTACGAACAGTATCGCCACGAAGCTCGCGCAATTTGTTTTCATCGACCATCTTAAAGCCACGATAAATGAAAGGCTGCTCCTGACCTTCTTGTTGTATCGATACTTCGCCATCCATGAGAAGGTCGAGCTTTTTGAGTTCTTCAACAAAAGCGTGTGTTTGCGCGCCAGCATTTTCAAAGTCTTCGCAGAACTTCAAAATTGCTTGCGTATTCTCGCTTGGCTTACCGTCGTCAAACAAAGGCAGGCCTTCTTCAAATTCACCAACCGCACCGGACGTTGGGTCAAAGCACAGTGACAGTTCGTCGGTGTCCGGCCGCAGTTTTGCCAGCAGGAAGGGATAGCGGCGGACATATGCAGGTATGTAAACGGGGCGTTCAAAATGCCCTTCGTCATTCATGAAGGTATTTACGCCTTCGTTCATGCCCATCAAGACGAGCGGTACAGGGTTATCCGATGCAGAAAAGATGATTGGGTAGGTGCGCGACGCAGGCACAAACTCTTCAATCGTCAACGGAATGGCATGTTGGCCCTCAAGGAATTTAGCGTTTTCGAGCATGCGTGACTTCCACGTAACATGATCGTTGCTGCTCAACGGCACGAGGTCGTTGTACAAAAGCGGGAGGTTGGCGGCTTGGGGCGCGGTGGCCATATATAACTCCATCGTTGAATTTTATTAAAAAATTTTGAAAGCGTCGTTTAAGCGGATAGCTGCGTTTACGCAAGTGGAACAAGCTTGCCGGGGTTCATTATCCCTAGCGGATCGAAAGCATTTTTAATGGCTCGCAATGCGGCAAGCCGAGTTGGGTCTACTAGGCGTTCGAACTCGTCGATTTTAGCCTGTCCAATGCCATGTTCAGCGGAGAGCGATCCGCCATAAGCGCGCACGCGGTCGTATACGTGTGACGTAATCGCTTTGCCATCACCCGCATACCAAGAGGGTACATCAACGCCATCCGGGGCCTTAACATGAAAATGGATGTTGCCGTCGCCCAAATGCCCAAAGGCAAGAGTCTTGGTGCCGAGATAGGTCCTTTCTATTATAGGCGATTCATTCTCAATGAAACGGGCCATTGCCGACACGGGGACGCTAATATCATGTTGCAATGCTGGCCCCGCCGCACGCTCGGCTTCTGCAATAGAATCACGGATTTTCCAAAATGCTTCGGCTTGCGCATCGCTGTTTGCAATGGTTGCGTTGCCCAGAAGGTTTTCATGCATGGCCTTCTCTAACAGGCCGGTGGCCAGTTCGCTGGGAGGCATCTGCCTTGGATCATCCTGCACAAACTCCATTAACGCGTGCCAGCGATGCGCAGTATCTAGCGGTGGTCGTGTTCCGGCGATATGGGTTGTCACGGCATTTAGGGCGCGCTGTGGCAGGATTTCGAAACCTTCCAAACGTTCCCGACCATGCCGTTGCATGAACAACAGCAAGTCATATGCTTGGGCAGGGCTTTCGACACCTGCCCACACGACGCAGCGATCTATGAGGGCCGGAACCGTTTGTAAGACGGCCTGAGTGACGATACCAATCGTTCCTTCTGCGCCAATCAAAAGCTGTTTCAGATCGTAGCCGCGATTGTCTTTTTTCAATGGTGCCATCGCGTCGTAGATGGATCCATCGGGTAGGACCGCTTCAAGGCCAGCCACAAGCATCCGCATTGTGCCGTGGCGGAGCACTTGTGTTCCACCGGCATTAGTTGAAATAAGCCCGCCGACGGTGGCTGATCCTTTGCCGCCCAGGGTAAGCGGAAAGCGCCGCCCAACTGCCGCTGCAGCTTCATGTAAATTCTGTAAAATAACCCCGGTCTCACAGCAGATCAGTCCATCGTTCGCGTCCATCACGGTTATGTTATTCATTCGCCGCAAAGATAGAATTACCTGCCGACCACTCTTATCCGGCGTTGCTCCAGCCACCATCCCGCTATTTCCGCCTTGTGGAACGAGAGATATCCTGTGCTTAGCGGCTAGCTTCACTACGGCTGCAACTTCGTCCGTATCGGCTGGTGAAAGTAGGGCAGGAGCCGCTCCTGTAAATCGGCCGCGCCAGTCAGTTAGCCAAGGCGCAATCACGTCGGTTTCGTCCGAATACCCCTTCGGTCCCAATATGGCGCGAAATTCCGATAAAATCTTTACATCTAGCTCAGCATTTTTCATTGTTCGCAACAGCCTCGGATTGCAATTCATGATAGGTTCAACCTTATCGGGTAAAGTAATCTGAACTTCAACTTCATACCGGAATGTTTCTTGCGCGTACTATTGGCAATCATCCTTTTTGCGGTCGCGTGGACAACATTGTCGCCTAAGGCTTTGGCGCACTTTAAGGTCACGGCGATTGAATATTCGTTCATGCCTTTAATGGGGTTAAGGACCGACTTTCGTCAGGTACGTATCGACCAACGTGTTATTGTTAGATTTCCGGCCCCGGGTTCAGTTCCCGCAATGGTGGGTGTGCAGCGTCAGCCCGTTGGCAAGATTATGTATAAGGAAAAAAAGATTGGCAAATGCCTGTTGGTCAACAGGCTCGGTGGCTCACGCCCCGGTCCTGATCGCAGCTTGGATTTGTTGACGCGGGACGGCATTCTTATTCGTGCGTATCTGGGTGATGGCTGCCTCGCACGCGAATTCTACGCCGGCGCCTATATGGAACGGTCGTATGATGGCAAATTATGCATCAATCGCGATCTTTTGCATGCACGCACTGGCGCTAAATGCGATATCGACAAATTCAGGTTGTTGATCCCGCGTTAGCACTAGCGCCATAGGGCATGTATCTTGACATTTCTTACGGTAGCGACCAATGGCCACGCTCGTCTCCGTGAATTTGCCTCCGGTGGCGCTGCGCTATCTTTTTTCCGGAACATCATATGCGTTTTGCCGATATCGGCCTGTCTGACGAGTTATTAAGAGCCTTAAGCGAGGCTGGCTATGATGCGCCGACTCCAATTCAAGCAGCAGCCATTCCGCAAGTTCAGATGATGCGCGACATTATCGCCATTGCGCAAACTGGGACGGGCAAGACCGCAAGCTTCGTTCTCCCTATGATTGATGTGCTCGCCAATGGACGCGCACGTGCGCGGATGCCGCGCAGCCTGATATTGGAACCAACACGCGAACTGGCCGCGCAAGTTGCAGAGAATTTTGAAAAGTACGGCAAATATCATAAGCTGTCGATGGCACTTCTTATTGGTGGCGTGCAAATGGGGGATCAGGTCAAG
Source organism: Pseudomonadota bacterium (assembly GCA_041175465.1). Classification (GTDB taxonomy): domain Bacteria; phylum Pseudomonadota; class Alphaproteobacteria; order Sphingomonadales; family Sphingomonadaceae; genus Sphingorhabdus_B. Next base: position 84,844 of record JBEDEX010000003.1, read on the forward strand.
GCCCTTGAAAAAGGCGTTGACGTTTTGATTGCTACCCCCGGCCGGTTGATGGACTTGTTTGAGCGCGGCAAAATTTTGCTGACTGGCTGCGAAATGCTTGTCATCGACGAGGCCGACCGGATGCTCGATATGGGCTTTATACCAGATATCGAAAACATCTGTACAAAGCTGCCAACAACCCGCCAGACCTTGTTGTTTTCCGCAACAATGCCACCACCCATTAAAAAGCTGGCGGACAAGTTCCTGTCGAATCCAAAATATATTGAAGTGGCGCGTCCGGCGACGGCTAACGTCAACATAGAACAGTTCTTGGTAAACGTGTCGCCTATGAAAAAGCGTGAGGTTCTGCGCGATCTTTTGCGGACCGAGAAAGTATCGAATGCGATTATTTTCTGTAATCGCAAGACGACTGTACGCGAATTGAACACAAGCCTTCAACGTCACGGACTGCGGTCTGGCGAAATTCACGGCGACATTGATCAAGCATCACGCCAGAAGCAGTTGGAAGCCTTCAAGAATGGCGATATTGACCTACTTGTTGCATCAGATGTCGCTGCGCGCGGGCTTGACGTTAAGGGCGTTAGCCACGTTTTTAACTTTGATGCGCCATGGCATCCTGATGACTATGTTCACCGCATTGGCCGCACCGGCCGTGCCGGCGCCAAGGGCAAAGCTTTTACATTTGTCACTAAGGCTGATGAAGAAGCGATTGAAGGCATAGAAAAGCTGATCGGCAATAAGATAGAGCGTCTGGGCAAAATAGAAGCGCTCGGCGATGGCGAAGAGCGTGCCTCTGTAACGCGCGGCCGAAAGGCGCCCGCCAGTAAAGCAAAGGAACCGCAGTCTAAAGCTGCTGACCCCGTTATTGAAGCACCCGAGCCGAAGCCGTTACGCGAAAAAACTGCTGCCAAGCCCGCGCGCGAAAAGTCTGCTGCTAAGGTTGAAGTCGCTAAAGCAGACCAGCCTCGCCAATCGGAAACCGGTGAAGATAGCTGGAATGGACCAATGCCCGGTTTCTTGAGTGTGGGTTTCGGGACCACTTAAATACCGCTCGGTCAAGCAGGCCTCTATTTTGAAATTTATTCGCTACCATCACCCTGAACTTGTTTCGGGATGAGTATGCTGTTTAGTTACTCAACGAAGTTTGCGCGCAACATTACTTTCCCAAAATCGCACATAAAAAAGGCCCGCATCGCTGCGAGCCTTTTTTGTTTAGCTTAGCTAGGCTCTTAGAACTTACCGCGCAATGTAATACCGTACGTCCGCGGTTCGGCAAGGAACTGTGAGAAGATCTGGCGGCCGCCTGGATATTGTGGATCCACAAAAGGCGCTGAGCTTTGGCCCGCTTGGAATGGAGAGTTGAATGCCACCTGTGCATAATCTTGATTAAAGATATTCTGGCCCCAAAGCTCAATCCCCCAAGCTTCGTCAGCGCCGCGCAAACCAATGCGGGCATTGAACACCGCAAAACTGTCCTGTTCTTTCTGCGGGAACAAGTCAGATCCTGTGTTGTAATCGCTAGTCATGCGCCCGTCGATGTAAACAAGGCCACTCATACCATTGCTGCCAATATCCGGTGTCCACGTGACGCTTGAGGTGGCAACGAGCTCAGGTGCGTTCGACAGATTGTCGCCGGGTAATTTACGCAGCGCGAGATCCAACGGCGCGCCATTCTTGGTTCCGATCAAATCGTCTCGATAGGTCGTGTTGGCAAAGGTCAGACCAGCAGCCATACGGAAGTTACGCGCTGGCGTCAGCGATGCTTCAAGTTCGAGACCCTGCGTGCGAACACCATAAGTGATGTCGCTAGCGGCACAGCTGCCGGTTGTATTGCTTAGGTCTGTGTCAGCGTTTGAGCCGCCAACAAGATTATCACAACCGTTGACGTTCTGCACGAGGAACACTGTGCCGTTGAACGTGTTCAACTGGAAGCTGCTGAAGTCCGAACGGAATGCAGAAACGCTCAGGCCAAATGGACCATTTGAGAATTTCGCACCCAATTCATAGCTGTCCACCAGTTCGGGATCGAACTGGAGATTGCCGACCAAAGCCTGCGCGCCGCCAACCGACGCGAATGTTGCAATCGGTGATTTGAGCGCAGAACGATCTAGGTTGAACCCGCCTGCCTTATATCCACGGGCAAAGCTGCCATATACCAAGAGGTCATCAACTGGCTTCCAAGAAAGAATGGCCGTTCCTGTAACTTGATCTTCCTTACGGTCGTCACGGATTGATACGCCGTTGAGTTCAGCGGTCGAGTTACCCTGACAGGACAAACCAATGATTCCACCTGCTGTTGCTGCGAGCGGCCCTGCAAGCAAAGATCCAAGCGCCGCCTGGTTTGCGGTACATACCGTATTGTCATTACCAAAGGTTGCATCAAACTTCTTCTTGTCTTTCGTGTAGCGAAGGCCAAGAGTTAGATCGACAGTGTCGGTAATATGCACGATGTTATGCGTAAATACGGCCCAGTTCGTACCGTTCTGGAAGTAACGATCATTGGTCGAACCGAGATCGTTGAGGGTATCCAGACGATCAAGTCCTGCAAGGATGGCAGGGCCACCGGCACCAAGTGCAGTCAATCCACCAGCAATGGCACCTCGAACAGTCGCGCTGAGACATGCCTGACCAGACGGGAGGTAACCGCTGGCAAGGCTGCCGCCTGAAACAAGACGGCAGTTTGCAAAGCGTCCATATTGATTACCGAAGCGGAGATTGTCGCGCACGGTCAGCTTTTCATTCGCGAAGAAGCCTCCGACGAGCCAATCAAGCTTGCCGTCAAATGCTTCACCCTGCAAACGCAGCTCCTGCGTAAAAGTGTGGAACTGACGATAGGCGTCGTCACTTGGTGCGCGATACAGAATGTCGACTTCACCATAATCGGTGTCGGATGCCTGGCCCGAACGATATTGGCGGTAAGCCGTAATTGAAGTCAAAGTTGCACCGCCAAAGTCATAATCGACTTGCCCGGAGAAACCATAATCTTTGGTCTCGCCACTGAATACGCGGTTCGGACTAACCGAAACCTTGCGACCAAAACCTTGGTTGAACGCAGCCAATGACTGCCCCATGTCGCGCAATACATTGATGATATTGTTTGAAGTAGCGGTTGATGCGACGCCACTCGTGCTGGGCGTATTCAAGTCACCGATAAATTGATTGACGGTCCGGTCGACATAAGTAGCCGCGCAGCATTCCTCCTTGCGGAAAGTATAGTCAGCAATCAAACGGACGGACAAAGCGTCCGTGGGTTCGAAGAGCAACTGACCGCGCAAAAAATAACGGTCACGATTGTTAATGTCGTGACCATTTTGGTCATCCCGGTAGAAACCGTCACGCTTAACGTAAACGCCATCAACGCGGAATGCCAATTGCTCCGAAACGGGGCCTGTGACGCTGCCCGCGGCGCGCATGAAATCATAATTGCCGTATGTCAGCTCGCCGGTGCCGCCATAGGTGAAGCTTGGTTTTTTTGAATAGATGCTGATAAGACCAGCAGATGAGTTACGTCCACCCAGCGTGCCCTGGGGACCACGTTGCACTTCGACCCGGTCAATCTCGCCAAGTTCGTTCAGGCCAATGCCAGAACGTGAACGGTAAACGCCGTCGATGAACACAGGGACTGAGCTTTCAAGGCCGGGGTTATCGCCGACGGTTCCAATACCGCGAATACGAGCCGAGCCATTGGCTTCTGACCCAGTTGAGGACACGAGCAAAGATGGCGCAACTTGGTTCAGCTGACGAATGTCGTTGGCGCCGCTGTTTTGCAGCGTTTCGGCGTTCACCGCCGAAATTGCGACAGGAACATCAGAAAGCAGTTGGCTTCGGCCCTGCGCCGTCACAACAATTTCTGCATCTGCTGCGTCGTCGGTTTGCGGCGCTTCTTGCGCGAATGCCAGGCTGGGCAGGGCGATGGCGAGGCAGGCGGCCGACAATTTCAAGGCACGGCTAAAAGATCTGTCACGTTGCAACATATGTTTTCTCCTAAATGACACAATTTTTAACAATCTAGCGGAAGGGCATTTGAATGTCATTGCCCTAAACTATTATGAGTTTTGAAAATTTCCCTGTGCGTCAATATTGCAACAATAGCAGCATTGACGCCACGGGACGCAACATTGCACCGTGAAAACTACGCGCGTTTTCACGTCAAAATGCTGCGCAACATTTTGTGTTAGAGCTTAACTAACATTTTCCCGGTGTTTTCGCCGCTGAACAGTCCGATGAAAGCTTCTGGTGTTTTTTCCAGTCCATCCTTGACGGTTTCGCGGCCCTTGACCGCACCCGATTGAATGAGGGCAGCCATGTCCGCATTAAACTCTGCTACCTGCGCGTAGAAATCAGGGTAGAGGAACCCTTTGATCATGACCCTTTTGCCGATGATCATTGGCAAATACTGCATCGGCTGGGCCTTAAAGTCATTATAGACGTCAATCATGCCGCAGATGGCAAAGCGTGCCCATTCCTTGGATGTCGCAAGCGCGGCGTCAAAATGTTCACCGCCGACATTGTCAAAATACACATCAATACCAGTTTCGCCCATATCCTTGAGCGCTGCCATCAATTGCGGCAGTACTTTGCCCGATTTATAGTCAATCACGGCGTCCGCACCCAGTTCTTTCACCCACGCGCATTTGTCTGCGCCGCCAGCTGAACCAATGACTTTCATGCCCTTCGCTTTGGCAATTTGGGTAACTGTGGAGCCTACGGCACCCGCAGCGGCTGACACGAAGATAACTTCGCCAGCCTTCGCTTCAGCTACTTTGAGCAAACCAAACCATGCGGTTCCGCCCGGCATTCCGATGATGCTAAGCCAATGTTGGTCAGGCACGCCTAGGTCAGGCAGCTTTACAGGCGGCATACCGGCAGGCGGCGTTTGGCCGCCGCCAAAGACGATAGAGTCGCGCCAGCCAGCCATGTGCAGTACCTTTGCTCCCACGGGGAACTCTGCGTTATTGCTTTCGGTCACAGTACCAACGGCGCCGCCCGTCATAGGTTCGCCCAACATGAACGGATCTGCATAGCTTTTTGCGTCATTCATGCGCCCACGCATATATGGGTCAACCGACAGCCAGCTATTGGTTACGCGAAACTCGTCCGCGCCAAGTGAGGCATCGGGGTGTTCTACAATCGCAAAATTGCTGTCGTTCGGAAGCCCAACCGGGCGGCTAGCCAATGTCCATGCGCGCATTATCGTTTATCTCCATTTGTTTTTTCGTCTGCAGCATTTGCTGCAGCGTTTTTATAGACAGGCCTTCCGCCGACCCATGTTTCCTTGACGATTGCATGACGTAATTCGCGCGGGCTTGCAAGCAAAGGGTCCACATCAATCAAGATGAAGTCGGCATAATGCCCATGTGTCAATGAACCAAACTTGCCATCCGCAAAGGCTGCATATGCGGCACCTGTGGTAAAGCCAGCGAGCGCCTGTTCACGCGATACGCGTTCTTCGGGGCGCCAGCCACCAAAGGGTTGCCCATCTGCATCTTCGCGCGTCATCGCGGCGGCAAGGCCAGCGAAGGGATCTGCCGATTCCACCGGCACGTCTGAACCAAAGGCGAGCTTCCCCCCGGCGCGTGCAATCGACTGCCAGGCATATGCACCGTTCAGCCGCTCTGGACCAAGCCTTGCTTCAGCCATCAAGCGATCAGATGTCTGGTGTACCGGCTGCATCGAGGAAATAATGCCGTGCTTGCCAAGCTTTTGTAGGTCCACTGGATCCACAATCTGCACATGCTCAATCCGCCAGCGCTGATCACCCTTATAGGTTTCGGACAATTCCTCTATGGCGCTGATAACTTCTGCATTCGCCGCATCACCAATAGCGTGAATAGCCGTTTGGAAACCATCCATAGATGCGCGCACCATGAGGTTTCGGATTTCCGCGCTTGCCAGAAATTGTAGACCCGTTTGTCCAGCAGCATCGGTATAAGGTTTTTTCAACCAAGCGCCACGGCTGCCTAATGCTCCATCAAGATAGAGCTTCACCCCGCCAAGCCGAAGCTTATCATTATACAACCATGGGCTTGGGCGTGGACCAGCAATCGCGACCATATTATCGATACCGCCGGCGTAAGCGATAATCCGCACCGTCAACCAGCCAGCATCCCCTGCACGGCGATAGCTTTGCCAGTCGTCCATAGATGTGCCCATGTCGGCAATAGCGGTGATACCTAAGCTATGTAGCTTCTTCTGCGCCTCACCCAAGGCAATGTCGCGCTCCAATGACTTGGGCGCGGGTACAAATTTGCCAACCAAATCTGCCGCAGCGTCAACAAAAATACCGCTTGGTTTTCCGCCGATGCGTTCGATGCGTCCGCCTGGTGGCGATTTTGACGCTTCGTTTAAGCCAGCGATTTCCATTGCACGGCTGTTGGCCCAGCCCGCATGGCCGTCGACGCGCTCAAGCCAGACGGGCCGGTCGCTGACGGCTGCGTCTAGGTCTTGTGCCGTCGGAAAGCGGCCAAGTCCCCATTTTTCTTGGTTCCAACCGCGACCAATAATCCAACGACGTTCGGGATATTTTGTAGCATAAGCCTTTATCGCGTCCTGTGCTTCGGAAAGGCTGTTTGTTGCCGACAGGTCAAGCGTTAGCAATTGGAAGCCAAGGCCCATGACATGACCATGCGCGTCAATTAGGCCCGGCAACAATGTAGCGCCGCGTCCATCCAAACGGAAATCCAGTTGCTTAGGCAAATTATCTTTTTTGGTGAGTAGCTCCGTCACCTTCCCATCGTTGCCCACCAGCATGGCATTAAAACGAATGACTTTGCCTTCGGAGTCGAGCGTGATGCCGTTGACGTTTTCGACAAGCCCGTCGGCGAACGCGGGGGTTGCTATGGTGATCGTAAGCAAAGCGAGGGCGAGTAGTTTACTCATCCCTTAGGCAACCTTTTTACAATTGCACTGGTGTCCAGCCGGCCCCCGCCCATATGCTGCACATCAGCGTAAAATTGGTCAATGATTGCGGTAATGGGCAAGGTTGCGCCAACCGCGCGGGCTTCTTCGAAGGCCAATCCAAGGTCCTTTCGCATCCAATCGACGGCAAAGCCAAAATCGAACTTATCGTCCGCCATTGTCGCCCAACGATTGTCCATTTGCCAGCTTTGTGCCGCGCCGCCGGAAATGGCTTCATATACTTTCTCAACGTCTAGCTCAGCGGACTGCGCAAAGCGCATGGCTTCTGACAAGGATTGGATTATGCCGGCAAAGGCAATTTGGTTGCACATTTTCGTAATCTGGCCCGTTCCGGGACCGCCGACATGCACGATACGCTTAGAGTAAGCCGTAATGATGGGTGAGGCTGCTGCAACAGAGGATTCTGTCCCGCCGCACATAATCGATAACGTTCCGTTTTCTGCGCCTGCTTGACCGCCAGTCACGGGCGCATCGACAATCATGAACCCGCGTGATTTTGCTTCAACACCAAGCTGTCGCGCAATCCGCGCCGAGACCGTTGTGTGGTCGATATAAAGGCTACCTTTCGCCATAGATGAAAAAGCGCCGTCGCGGCCAAGCGTGACGCCTGACAGGTCATCATCCGTGCCGACGCAGCTGATCACAACCTCAGCATCTTTGGCGGCATCTGCTGGCGAGGTAGCAAGCGTGCCACCATAAGCTTCGATCCATTTTTCGGCCTTAGCGCGCGAACGATTATACACCGTCAAATCATGCCCGGCCTGTTTGAGATGCCGTGCCATCGGGCCGCCCATGACGCCCAATCCGATAAAAGCTATTTTGGTCATTCTTTGGTCTTAATGGCTGTTTTCAGTTAACGCCAGATGCGTTAGGGTCATTTTATATGTCTAACCTATTGACCCTGGACCATGTCCGCGCCGCCCATGACCGTATTCGCGATTCCATCGTGGCAACGCCAACCCTGCACAGCCAGACTTTGTCGAAACTCACGGGCGCAAATATCTACCTGAAATTCGAAAACTTGCAGTTTACCGCAGCCTATAAGGAACGTGGGGCTCTAAACGCGATCCTGCTTCTTTCCGAAGAACAGCGCAGCAAAGGCGTAATTGCTGCGTCCGCTGGCAACCATGCGCAGGGGCTGAGCTATCATGGTACGCGCCTTGGCATTCCAGTGACAATCGTCATGCCCGTGCCAACACCAACGGTTAAGGTTATGCAGACCGAAAGTGTTGGCGGTAAAGTCGTGCTGTTTGGCGAAACTTTTGACGACGCATACAAACATGCGCGACAGCTTGAGGCCGAACAGGAGCTGACCTTTGTCCATCCTTTTGATGACCCGCATGTTGCCGCAGGGCAGGGAACTGTTGCGCTTGAAATGCTCGAGAGCACTCCGTCACTCGACATGCTTGTGGTGCCTATTGGCGGCGGCGGCTTATTGTCTGGCATGGGGACAGCCGCGCGCGCGTTAAAGCCAGATATCGGCCTCATCGGCGTTCAAGCAGAGCTTTACCCGTCCATGTATGCTTTGCTGAACAATCTTCAAATGCCATGCGAAGGTGACACTTTGGCGGAGGGCATAGCTGTTAAAATGCCCGGTGTATTTACCAGCGAAGTTATCCGCGAACTGGTCGACGAAATAGTCTTGGTAAAAGAGGCTGAACTGGAAACGGCAGTCAGCCTGCTGCTACAGATTGAAAAAACTGTTGTAGAAGGGGCTGGTGCGGCGGGCCTTGCTGCGGTGATGGCCCATCCAGAGAAATTTGCAGGTAAAAATGTCGGCGTCGTCTTGTGCGGAGGCAATATAGACACGCGCCTACTCGCAAACGTTCTTTTGCGGGATCTTGCGCGGTCAGGTCGCTTGGCGCGTTTGCGTTTGACCCTTCAAGACCGCCCCGGTGCGCTGTACAAAGTGATGCGCTTGTTCAACGAACATAATGTCAATATCATCGAAATTTACCATCAGCGGATTTTTACGACTTTGCCGGCTAAGGGGCTAATCACTGATATTGAATGCGAAGCGCGTGATGCCAACCAATTACAAGGGCTTGTTGATGGTTTGAATGTTGCTGGCTACAAAGTCGAACGGGTAGAGCTTAACAAATAAGCCCGTGTCTCAAGCAATTTAGCAAATGTGCCTTTCAGCGTAGGTTGAGCTGTGCATAAGAGGCAGATAATGTGTCAAATACATCGCGATCCAGCGGAGAGAATATGAGCGCACCAGTCCGTTTTCCGCGATTTTTTGTAACGACCCCTGGACCTTGCCCTTATTTGCCGGGCAAAATCGAACGAAAAGTTTTTACCGAACTCAACGGCAGCCACGCCGATGAACTGAACGAAGCGCTTGGCCGTATTGGCTTTCGTCGTAGTCAGAATGTCGCTTACCGGCCAAGTTGTCTGGACTGTAAGGCATGCGTTTCGGTGCGTGTACGCACGAGCGAATTCCGTCCTAACGCCACACAACGCCGAATTTTGCGCCGCAATGCTGATTTGGTTGTGAGTGCGTGCCGCCCTTGGTCAACAACTGAGCAATATGACCTGTTAAGCCGTTACCTTTCCTCACGCCATCCCGATGGTGGCATGGCGAGTATGGATGATATGGATTATGCGGACATGGTTGAACAATCGCCGGTACGCAGCCAAGTTATTGAATATCGCACCCCGCCACGTTTCGGGAGGATTGGCGAATTGGTCGGTGCATGCCTGACTGATCAGCAGAGCGACGGCATGTCTATGATCTATAGCTTTTACGATACAGAGATTGAGGGACGATCTGGTCTCGGCAACTTCATCATCATGGATCATATAATGCGCGCCAAAGCGGCGGGGCTTCCTTATGTCTATTTGGGTTATTGGGTGAATGGTGCGGCACGGATGCATTATAAGACCCGGTATAGGCCGTTGGAGCGCCTTGGACCTGATGGATGGGAATGCTTCGATCCCGATACTGAGACAGTTTAGTATTGGCCTCTAGACCATTCAAATTCTGTCGGTGATAATCTCAGCGAGTATCTCTAAACCCTTTGCGTCTTCGGTATCAAAGCGGTTCAGTGTTGGGCTATCGAGGTCAATCACCGCAATAACGGTGCCATTGCGCTTAACAGGTACAACTAGTTCTGATGCGCTAAGGGCATCGCAGGCGATGTGACCGGGGAAAGCATGCACATCTGCTACCAGCTGCGTATTGCCCGTTTGCGCTGCTGTGCCGCAAACACCTATACCAAAGGGGATCCGAATGCATGCGACCTTCCCTTGAAAGGGACCCAAGACAAGTTCACCATCGACCACGCGATAGAAGCCTGTCCAGTTTACGTCCGGCAGATATTCCCAAAGCAAGGCAGCGATGTTCGCCATATTAGCGACAGTATCGGTTTCATCACCGGTCAGAGCATCGGCAGCACGTGCCAGTTCCCTATATAGTTCGGCTTTAGGTGCTGCGGCATCAATTTCAAATGTGTACATCGTCTTGCCTTATCAATCGAAACTGACCTTGCCACGGTTTTTCTTGATTGTGGATCGGCCCTTTTTGGTATCAACCCGCCGTGCCTTGGCTGCTCTGCTGGGCTTGGTGGCGACGCGGCGGGGTTGGCGGATATGTGCGCGGTCGATGAGTTCGATGACCCGTGCACGCGCATCCTGCCGATTAGCTTCCCGCGTGCGGTGACTGCGTGCAGTAACAATCAGCTCACCCGATATCGTCATCTTGCTCCCAGCCAAAATTTTTAACTGGCGAAAGGCATAGGGTTGCAAGCCCAAAGCATAAACATCGACACGCAATTGGCAGGCCGTCGCGACCTTGTTGACATTCTGTCCGCCCGGGCCGGTTGAGGCCAAGAAGGTTTCTTCAAGATATTCTTCGGGAAGGTCAAAGGCCATGATAACGATTGTAACAGCCAAAACCACATTTTGCCAATGTCACAACCGCTCGGCTTACGATAAGTTGGATTAACGTGAATCCACCAGAACGATTTCGGCGTCCTCAATCGCGGTGATGGTAATCACGCCTTCGCTAAGCGCCACGCCATCACGGGCCTGCGCACGCTGCCCGTCAATCTCAATCGCGCCGGTGGCTGGCACCATATAGGCATGACGATTAGCGCCAATGGCGTATTTCAAGCTGTCACCCGCTTGGATCGTTGCGCCAAGCACACGCGCGTCCGTGCGGATGGGTAGGGCATCATTATCTTCATCAAAGCCGCTGGCTAGAATTTGCCATGCACCCGCGCGGTCATTTTTGGGAAATGGCTTTGCTCCCCAACTTGGCTCGCCGCCCGTTTGATTTGGCATAATCCAGATTTGGAACAAGGTGGTTGCTTCATTCTCCAGATTATATTCCGCGTGCCGGATGCCGCTGCCGGCGCTCATGACTTGGACGTCGCCAGCCACAGTGCGGCCTTCATTACCAAGACTGTCCTTGTGCGTGATGGCGCCCGTGCGGACATAGGTTATGATTTCCATGTCGGCATGGGGGTGGGGCGGGAAGCCAGACTGCGGTGCAATCACATCGTCATTCCAGACGCGGATGGCACCCCAATTCATCCGGGCAGCATCGTGATAGCTACCGAACGAAAAATGGTGATGAGCGTCCAGCCAGCCATGGCTGGCCGCGCCCAGTGTTTCAAAAGGGCGAATTTCAAAATTGGTTTTTGTGTCGACCATGTCACGCAATCCATCAACAAGGTGTTTTGATATAGCCAAGATAGTGCAGGATATTGGTATTTAAATAGAAAAATGGAGAACATATTATTTCCAATATGCAATGATCTGATTTTGATTTTTGGAGCGTTTTTGCTTGTGAGGTCGAGCATAAGCGCTTTCCCACCGCAAATTTTTGCCTGTGGCTTCCAGTACCAATTCGCGAAAATGTTACAAAGCATGTGACAAGATTTACACTCTTCTAGAAACTATAACCCTTGATAATAGTAATTTTTTGTGAGTTAAGTCATTAAAATATTTAAAAATGTGAATTTTTACACTAAACTCAACTCTCAAGATAATTCCTCATATGATTGCTAATTGTAAAAGTATTGCTGGATGAATTCGCGAGGGCTTGGCGCTTGAAAAGGGTTTCCCTATGCGTGTTCTTTTGATTGAAGATGAGCCTAGCATGGCGAAAGCCATTGAAATGATGCTCGCGGCAGAAGGGTTCACTGTTTACACAACGGCCTCGGGTGAAGAAGGTCTCGATCTGGGCAAGCTCTATGATTATGAGATCATATTGCTCGATTTGAACTTGCCCGATCTGCACGGTTATGACGTCCTGAAACAGCTGCGCGCTGCCAAAGTGCGAACGCCCGTGCTTGTTCTTTCGGGTATCAGTGAGATGGAGACTAAGGTCCGCTTTTTGCGTTTTGGGGCTGATGATTATGTCACTAAGCCATTTCACCGTGCAGAACTGAATGCGCGTATCTGCGCCGTTGTGCGCCGTTCCAAAGGCCATTCGCAGTCCGTGATCCGTACAGGTAAAATGTCTGTGAACCTCAACAGCAAAACCGTGGAAGTCGATGGCAGCCACGTGCACCTTACCGTCAAGGAATATGCTATGCTGGAGCTGTTGAGCCTACGAAAAGGCACCACGCTGACTAAGGAAATGTTTCTGAATCATTTATATGGCGGCATGGACGAGCCTGAATTGAAAATAATCGACGTCTTCATCTGCAAGCTGCGCAAAAAATTGTCGCTGGCCTGTGGCGGTGAAAACTACATCGAAACTGTGTGGGGCCGTGGCTATGTATTACGCGAATCCGACGATGTGGAGCAGCCGCTCGTTGCATAAAGCGCCCATATCTAAAACCCATTGCTATACGGATTTAACGCCGCGGCGGTAGGCCAGCAAAGGTGATAGTGCTTTCCGCGCCATTCGCGCTTAATGCACTGACGCCCACAAAATGATCATCCACGATCAAGCCCTTCAGTACCGTTTCGGTGCCCTGCAGCTCGCGGACAAAGCTCCAATCCTGCGCATCAGTGCGGCGCTTATAAATACGGTAGGCTTGCGCGCCTGAGCTTGCGTCCCATGTGACAGTGGTGTCGGAAGTAACGGCGCCGCCCAAGGTCGCTGATGCAGGCGCTGGCGGTGCATCGGCCAAGGCCGTTGCCGTCAGGACATTTAACATCGTCACCTTGGCCAAATAGTCGAAGTCCATCTTGTCGACGGTGTCGCCATATTCGATCCCATTTTCGGTGCGTACATTCTGATGCTGGTGATGATAATTTTCAACGCCCACGGTGTAACGGACGGCTGGAAAGCCAAGCTCTAGCGCTGGCAAATGGTCCCCACCGCGCGCAAAGCGGTCGGGACGGCGGACGCCAAAGACATCAAGTGCCACGTCCGGATAGGCTTTGGCGGCAAGCGTATCGGCATAGCGCATGAGTGATCGGCTCGGACCGTCATCTTCACCGCCGCTGTTGCGCCGCACCATTTGTCCCGCCAGATCTTCTGATGCGCGAATACCTTCGCTGAAGACCCGCACGACATTATCAACCTTGCGGCCGTCGGTGCCAAGCGTGCCGCCGACAATATCATTGTTCAGCATCGCGCTGACTTTCCAGCCACGTTCTTTGGCGGTTTCAGCGAGCAGGCGCCCACCCATCAGGCCCTGTTCCTCGCCCGATAGCAGAGCAAAAACGATGGTCGCCTGATGTTGTGGTTGTTGCGATATGATCCGCGCCGCCTCAATCACCAAGGCGCTGCCTGAACCATCGTCATTCGCGCCGGGTGCATCTTGGGTAAAATCCATTACATCGGACACGCGGCTGTCAATATGACCTGCGATAATGATGACATGGTTCCAGCCCATTGTGCCGGGCTTAATTGCCAGCACGTCAACAATGTTCACGCCATTGGGAATACGCGGACCCGACATATTGCGTTCGAGATATTCGGTCTGCAGGCAGCCATTGCACGCCTTGGCGATTTTCGCGAATTCACTGTGCGCCCATTTGCGGGCCGCGCCGATGCCGCGTTTCGGGTCCGTTGCCGAGGACAATGTATGCCGCGTGCCAAAGCTGACGAGTTTTTCAACGTCAGCCTTCAGCCGTTCAGGCTTCGCCTCTTTTGGGGGGCTGGCGATTGCGGCCATGGGGGACGCGAAGCCGATAGCGATAAAGCCTGCAAAGGCACATAGTTTTTTCATCATCGTTTCAGTCCTATCCCGTCTGGCGCGTGCTGGGCGTGTTTAGCCCTCAACCGCGAAGATCAATCCGGCATTTTTCTGCAACCGGTCGACGAGATACTCGCCCAAGGCAGCGCCCGGTGTTGTCACGCCGCCCGGGCCATCCTGATCGCACAAAGCAATCGCGGTTTCGCTTATCATCTTGCTGGTCGAACCATAGCCCGGGTCACGGTCGCCCTTCACGCTGAAACGTGCATTGCGGCCGTCTGGATATTCGGCAACGAACAGCACGTCATAAAAGCCCGTTTCGCGCTCTTCTTTGGTGGGGCCTTCGCCGGGCTTGGGGTCATCCGCGCCGCCCATCATGGGGGTGGAGGCGACATGCTTGGCAATGGCTTCACCCTGTTCGCCCGGGCCAGTCAGCATCATTTCGTCATAAACAAAATCGGCGCCATAGGCATGGCCTAACAAATGGTTGGTACGGTGGACATTTTTGGTGTTGATCGGGGCCATGACGAAATTGGTTGCCCAACTGCCGAGACTTTCGTCATATTCGGGCTTGTTGCCCGCTGGTTGCGGGGGGCCAGCAAAATCGGCGGACAGGCTGAACGGGTTGGTCAGATAGCCAATGACCGCAGGGTCCTTAGCAGCGGCGGCCATCGTTGCTTTTAAGCTGGCTGCGGTGCCCCCCGAAAACGTGCCCTTCATTGCGCGCACACGGCCCTTTACCCGCGGAGCAGGTGCGCCAAAAGTTTCTATGCAATGCATTTGCAGCATCAACACGCCCAGATCGAAGGGGATGGAGTCAAAGCCAGCGGAAAACACGATACGCGCGCCCGATGCTTTGGCGGCGGCATCATGCTGGTCGATTTTCTGGCGCATCCATGCAGGCTCGCCGCATAAATCGGTGTAATCGGTACCATTGGCAACGCAGGCTGTGACCAGTTCATTGCCATAAAGCTGATAAGGGCCGACGGTTGTCAGAACGACTTTGGTGCGCTTGACCATCGCGTCGAGCGTAGCGGGGTCAGATGCATCAGCGACAATCAAGGCTGTGTCTGCGGCGGCGCCAATAAGATCACGCACTTCTTCTAACTTGGCGATCGAGCGCCCAGCCATCGCCCATTTCAGGCCCGTTTTGTCCTTGAGATATTCGGCAACCAAACGCCCAGTATATCCCGTCGCGCCATAGACAATGATATCGAATTCGCGTGGGGTGGTCGGCATGGATAATCCTCTCTTTGGGCGTGACAGCTTTATACGTTAACAAACATATATGCATGCGCGGTGTTTTTTGTAAACTTAGGAAGCGCGCGCCTTCACCTTGGCATCGTGGCGCGGCGGGGGCAAGCGCATCACTTTTTTGATGTGTTTGTTTGCGAGAACATTTCTGAGACCCAGAGAGTGAGGGGGCATCTAAAAACATCATTACTGATGCGCCTAAACTTTCTTGTTCCTTATCGACATCGCTGTTACCCCTTTCATCTGCATCAGTTAATGGGGGCTGAGAGTAGAAAGAAATTAGATTAAGAAAGCACGACCGAGATGCCCACATCAACCTATGCTGTTCTGGCAATTTATTTCGCCTTTGGCTTGCTTGTGGCTTGCTTGAATTTTTTCGCACCCACCTTTTTTCAAAGAATGAGCAGACCCGTAACGACGGCATTGTCGAAGTGATCAGCACAATTTTGCTGTTAGTTGTCACCCAGCCCGCCATTCTATTATTTGTCGATTATGCGCTCGGAACAGTCCGCCCCGAATGGCGGGGGATACTGTCGGATATCAATATATTCCTGGCGATCGGGTTGTTCCTCATCCTGGACGATATGATGCAATATTGGCAGCATCGTGCATCGCACAGCTTCGCATGGCTCTACAATATGCACCGTGCGCACCATAACGCCCGCTATATGAGTATCCGGCTGGTCTATCGGAACAATATTTTTTATTACGCGCTGATGCCAAGCATCTGGTTCTCGGCAGCGTTGGTCTACATGGGCTTGGGTTGGGTTTATGCTGGCTATGTTGTGGTCAAACAACTTGTTATCATCGGCGCGCATAGCGATGTGGCTTGGGATGCGAAGTTGCTCAAAATCAAATGGCTTTCGCCTGTAATGTGGTTGGTTGAACGAACGATCTCGACGCCAGCGACGCATCATGCCCATCATGGTCGCCACTACAGCGATCCAGCCGTAAACTATAAAGGCAACTTCGGAAATCTGCTGTTCTTTTGGGATGTGTTATTCGGTACAGCGAAAATCACCCGCAGTTATCCGCAAAACTATGGGGTAGAGAATCTGCCAGAGGCGACTTTAGGCCAACAATTGGCGTGGCCATTGTTTCCTGAGGCGAAAGCCGCTCCGAAAATCTAAGGAAATTGTCAAATCAACGCTATCTTAGCGGTTCTAGCTATCGAACAGCATGCATTCCCGTCCATTTCGAGCCATTCAGGTCTTCAAAACCCAATCACAATTTCGGCAAAGTCACCCCACGCTGGCCCATATATTTGCCTGCACGATCGGCATAGCTCGTCTCACAAGGCTGCTCGCCTTTTAGGAACAGGAACTGGCATGCGCCTTCATTGGCGTAGATTTTGGCGGGCAAGGGCGTGGTGTTGCTGAACTCCAGCGTCACATGGCCTTCCCAGCCAGGTTCCAATGGCGTGACGTTAACGATGATGCCGCAGCGGGCATAGGTGCTTTTGCCGAGGCAGATTACCAACACGTCGCGCGGTACGCGGAAATATTCGACGGTGCGGGCCAAGGCAAAGCTGTTGGGCGGAATGATGCAGACATCGGTCTTACGATCCACGAAGCTTTTCGGATCAAATTCCTTGGGGTCGACGATGGAGCTATCGACATTGGTGAAAATCTTGAACTCGTCCGCCACGCGGGCGTCATAGCCATAAGAGGAAAGGCCGTAGCTGATGCAGCCATCGCGGCGCTGCGCCTCCACAAAGGGTTCAATCATGCCCGTCGTTTGCGCTTGTTCGCGGATCCAGATGTCAGACAATATGGACATAATCACTCCCTGTTAACCGAACCGCTTTTGCCATACTGCGATGCGCGTGCAAGTGTTCGGCGCGAAAAAATTGTGCGTATCTTGGCGGCGCGATGGCAGACCTATTTTAAGTTGGCTGGACCAAAGCCGTGCGGCAGTAATTCGGACAAACGAAATGTCGCATAGCCCGTCGCATGGGCGCAATGCACCGGAATGTCAGTGTCCGTGAGGTCCGCCACTTCCTTAATAATCTGACGGCAGCGACCGCATGGGGTGATGGGGGCTGCGCCAGCGCCAACATGTCCGGCCAAGCCGCCAGCGACCGCAATTTCGCGGATTGCGCGTAATTGGCCGTCACTATTGGCTTTAGAAATCGCCACGGTTTCGGCGCATAATGTCATGCCATAGCTGGCATTTTCAAAGTTGCTGCCGGTCACAATTTGGCCATTGTCGAGCAACAAAGCCGCGCCCACATGGAAATTGGAATACGGCGCATAAGCGGTCTTGGCCGCATCTATCGCAGCTTCAACCAAGCGTGCTGTCATCGCGCTCATTTGCGCACCACGACCCAGCGCACCGCACCGTCAATGCCGCTCACGCGGCGGTGGCTATTTGCGGTCCACATCACCCAAGGGCGCGCCGAATAATCGGGGGAAATACCATTGCCCTCGAGCCAGATGTTGCGGTCAATCGATTTGCTCACTTGATATTCCTCTTCGAAGTCCGGCGTTAATAACAGGATTGCGGGGGTCCCGCTATGCGCCTCAATCTGGTTCAGGAACGTTGCCAATTCTGCCAAAATCAAGGCGCGGTTCGGGCGGCTTTTGCAGCCTTCGGAAAAATCCATTTGCACCGCGGGTGGCAGCGCGCGGTCGTTGCGGGGCACGCTGGTGATAAACATCGTCGCCTGTTCGGACGCCGACCGGCACAAATCAAAATGATGTAATGCGCCAAAACGAATGCCCGCCTCTTGCACTGCCGCCAGATTGGCTTCAAACTGCGGATCGCGGCCGCGTGCGCCTTCGACGGCGATAATATAAGCGAAATCGACGCCTGTTGCACCCAATTCCGACCATCTGGGTTGTCCATTGCTTTCATTCGCGACGATGCCCTGCACAGGATAGCTATTGCGCGACGGGGCCCATCCGGTGGCATAGGTCCACGCCGCATAGCCCGAAAGAGCTAAACCCATGAGGACCAAGACCCAGCGGATCAATTTGCGATTTCGCTTTAGCATGCAGCCCCGTTTAAACCCTTTGAATCGACGCGATTATTAGCCGCTCCGGCCTCGCAAAGTCGAGAGCCATTATGGCGCGCTATACGCTAAGTTTTTTAAGTTTTAATGTGTAACACGCAGATAAGCGTAAATAATCGGCGAGCGGTTGCAAAATCGACTTCGACTTTACCTTCAAGCCGCTCCATCAACAGTTCCGCCCCTTCATTATGTACCCCGCGCCGTGCCATATCGATGGTTTCAATTTCTGCCGCGCTCGCCTTGCGAATGGCTTGGTAATAGCTGTCGCATATGGCGAAATAATCCTTCACCGGCCGACGAAACCGCCCAAGTCCCAGTACCAATATTTCGTGCTGCGTGCCATCTTCACGCCTGATATCAAGGATGAGACGGCCCTCTGCGACGCTTATGCTCAAATGATAAGGGCCCGCATAGCCATCGCCCATGTCGCGCAGCGGTTTGAAGAAATTATCTTCAATCAGATCGAAAATGGCGACGCGGCGTTCTTGTTCAATATCGGCATTGCGCCGCAAGATCGTTGCTTCGTCCAATTCAACTTTGATGATGCGCGGGTCTGACATGATGCTGTGTTAGCTTCAGATATTTTTGGGGCAAGAGGTAACCGAGATACGGGCATTGGGGTTATGCAAAATATTGTCCACAGCCATATCCCCGCACTTCTTTTTTGGGCCTCTTGCGCAGCGGCGTGCGGTAAAGGATAGGGAGGCATGGCCGAAATGATCAGACTTGCCGCAGCCCATGAAGCTGAACCCCAACGCTTACCGCGCAATATTGAGGCGGAGGCCGCATTTTTGGGTGCTATCCTCATCGATAACCGCGTGATTGAGGATGTGTCGATCAAACTGCAACCCGATCATTTCTTTGAACCGTTGCATGGCCGGATTTTTGACCAAATCCAGCGTCTCATGGACCGCAACATGTTGGTCACGCCAGTCACGCTCAAGCCATTTTTCGAAGCGGATGAGGCTATGCGTGAACTGGGCGGGCCAGGCTACCTCATCAAACTGACCGCCGATGGCGCCGGTTTGATTGGCGCGCGCGACTTTGCGCAGCAGATTTACGATTTGGCTCTGCTCCGTGAACTTGTGACAGTGGGCCGGACCTTGGTCGACAATGCCTTAGACACGAGCGAAAGCGTGGATCCGAAGGGGCAGATTGAAGCTGCGGAAAGCGCATTATACAAAGTTGCCGAGGGCGAAGGCGAAACCGGCTCCATGAAGAGCTTTCTTGCCGCATCGACTGAGGCGATCAAAAATGTTGAGAAAGCGCTTAACTCGGGTGGTAGCCTTTCGGGTATCACGACGGGGCTGAGCAGTATCAATGCCAAATGCGGTGGCTTGCACAATTCCGACCTCGTGATTTTGGCCGGACGTCCAGGCATGGGTAAGACATCATTGGCCACCAATATTGCGTTCAATGCCGCGCGGCGCTGGGTACAGGAACGTGAAGACGGCATCGAAGAGTCGAAGGGGTCTGGCGCAAAAGTCGCGTTTTTCAGCCTTGAAATGTCCGCCGACCAGTTGGCGACACGTATTTTGGCCGAACAATCGGGGATTAGTTCCGAACTGTTGCGCATGGGTAAAATTTCCCGTGACGACTTTCGTGAATTGTCGCGCGCATCACGCGAATTGCAGGAATTGCCGCTCTACATTGACGATACGCCCGCACTCACCATTGCCGCATTGCGCACCCGTGCGCGGCGGTTGCAGCGGCGGCACGGAATTGGCCTGATCGTCGTGGACTATTTACAGCTTCTTCAAGGTTCCAGCCGTGCGAATGACAACCGCGTCAATGAAATTTCGGAGATCAGCCGAGGTCTGAAAACGCTGGCGAAAGAATTGAGCATACCCGTTATTGCGCTATCGCAGCTTAGTCGTGCGGTCGAACAGCGCGAAGACAGGACGCCGATGTTGTCTGATTTGCGTGAATCGGGTTCGATTGAGCAGGACGCCGATATGGTGTGGTTCGTCTACCGCGAAGATTATTATGAGCTGATGAAAAAACCTGATGAGGGCACGCCTGCATTTGAGGCTTGGAACGAGAAAATGGAGCGAATTCACGGCATCGCAGAACTCATCATTTCCAAGCAACGCCATGGTTCAACAGGGCGCGTGCGGATGAAATTCGAAGCGAAAATAACGCGCTTTAGCGATTTAGCCGATGATCAATATGCCGATGCGGGATATGATTGAGGCTAGTTTGAATCCATGTTCACGATGACGCGATAGGCGTAACTAACCAAGCAATCGTGCGCTCAAAATATAATTCAGCGCCACATTGTCGCTTAAATGCAGTCCGGACATTGGCGAAAAGGCGATGCCTTGTATGTCCATCACCTCCAACCCTGCATTGGTCAGCAAGGTGGTCAATTCCTCTGGCGTTAGGAACTTGTCCCAATCATGCGTGCCGCGGGGAACTTGGCCCAGTCGTTCGGCGGCCTCCACCAAAAACAAACGCGAGGCTGCTGTGCGGTTCGGCGTTGAAAGCAGCAAAAGCCCATCTGGCCTGAGGTGACGGACCAATTCGGCAATAAATGCCGCCGGATCCATGACATGCTCAATAACCTCCATGCAGGTCACCACGTCAAACGGGCCAAGGCCTTGCGCAGCGATTTCGCCAGCGCGATAGTCTATGGTAAGATCAGACACCGCCGCATGTGCCTTTGCCGCCGCGATATTTTCTGGCGCAGCATCAACGCCGGTGACGTCCGCACCAAGCCGCGCGAGCGGTTCGCACAGCAAACCAGCGCCGCACCCGACATCCAGCGCATTTTTGCCAGCGAGGGGACGGCGCGACGTGCCATCACCGCCTAAATGCGCATCAAGTGCGGACCGTATGAAGCGCAATCGCACAGGGTTTAGCTTATGCAGCATCGCAGAGCTGCCCTTTGGGTCCCACCATTCGGCGGCTAGAGCACCAAAATGCGCGGCTTCTGCAGCGTTAATTGTCTCGGGCAAGCTTGCGTTTGTCATATCCTGTCCCTATCAGGACCTGCGATTGTAATATAGCAATTATTGAAGGTTTGCATGGCGCGCATAGTAATGAAATTTGGCGGCACGTCGATGGCCGGCACCGAACGCATCCGCCGCGTTGCCCAATTGGTGAAGCGTCAGGCCGAACGCGGCGACGAAGTTGCTGTCGTAGTTTCTGCCATGGCGGGCGATACGGACCGCCTTGTTAATTTCTGTCGCGAAGCCAATGCGCTTTATGATCCTGCCGAATATGATGTCGTTGTGGCGGCGGGCGAGCAGATTACCGCTGGCTTGCTGGCCATCACCTTGCAAGCGCTTGGTTGCGAAGCACGCAGTTGGTTGGGATGGCAAATGCCCATCCATACCGATGATGCCCATGCCAAGGCGCGGATTGGGTCGATAGATACCGACGATTTGTTGGCGTCGATGAAAGCGGGTAATATCGCGGTCATTCCAGGGTTTCAGGGGCTGACCGATGACAACCGTGTCACGACATTGGGTCGTGGCGGGTCGGACACATCGGCGGTTGCCGTGGCTGCGGCGGTAAAGGCTGACCGTTGCGATATTTATACCGATGTTGACGGCGTCTACACCACTGACCCGCGCATCGTGGCCCGCGCGCGCAAGCTTAAAGCCGTGACATATGAAGAAATGCTTGAGCTGGCCTCCGTTGGTTCAAAAGTATTGCAAACCCGATCGGTCGGCCTTGCGATGAAGGAAGGCGTGCGGGTTCAAGTGCTGTCCTCTTTCGTTGACGACAGTGCCCCTGACGCCGACAGCATCCCCGGCACGATGATCGTGACCGACGCAGAATTGGAGAATAGCCAAGTGGAACGCCAACTGATCACCGGCATCGCGCATGACAAGAATGAAGCGAAAATCACACTCACCCGCGTCCCCGATCGTCCGGGCGCGGTGGCCAATATTTTCACGCCCTTGGCCGATGCCAACATTAACGTGGATATGATCATTCAAAACGTTGGCCGCGATAAGGGCGAGACCGACGTGACGTTCACCTGCCCGCAAGCCGACCTTGCGCGTTGCACGGACATATTGGAAAACCGCCGCGATGCCATTGGTTATAACCGCCTGATCCCCGACACCAAGGTGGCGAAAATTTCGGTGGTCGGCGTGGGCATGAAAAGCCATGCCGGCGTTGCCTCGACCATGTTCAGCAGCCTAGCGGACCGCAAAATCAACATTCAGGCGATTTCAACGTCCGAAATCAAGGTCAGCGTGCTGATTGACGAGGATGAAACCGAGCTCGCAGTCCGCGTGCTGCATACGGCTTACGGGTTGGATGCAGATTGAGCAAAAATGGTGCTAACATATGACTAAACTCCAACATCTCATGCAACGCGGCACGGATTTTTTGGGCTGCGACGTCGCGATTATGTGCGGGGCCATGTCTTGGGTGTCGGAACGCAATCTTGTGTCGGCAATTTCCAATGCGGGTGGTTTCGGCGTGATTGCTTGTGGCGCGATGACGCCCGCGTTGTTGGATGCCGAAATTGCCGCAACGAAAGCGCTTACAGCTAAGCCTTTTGGCGTGAACCTGATTACCATGCACCCGCAGATCATGGACCTGATTGCGATATGCGCGCGCCATCAGGTCAGCCATGTCGTGCTGGCCGGCGGACTGCCGCCCAAAGGCAGTATTGAGGCCATTAAGGCATTTGGCGCGAGGGTGATTTGCTTCGCCCCTGCGCTCACGCTTGCGAAGAAATTCGCGCGCTCGGGTGTCGATGCGTTGGTCATTGAGGGCAGTGAGGCAGGCGGCCATATTGGGCCAGTGGCAACGTCCGTATTGGCCCAGGAAATCTTACCAGAACTGGGCGACCAATTGCCGATTTTCGTCGCGGGCGGCATTGCCCGTGGCGGCGCGGTGGCAAGCTATCTGGAAATGGGTGCAGCAGGGGTGCAATTGGGCACGCGCTTTGTTTGCGCACATGAAAGCATCGCGCATCCCAATTTCAAGGCCGCATTCCTGCGCGCCAATGCCCGCGATGCGGTCGCGAGTGTGCAGATTGACCCCCGCTTGCCTGTCATCCCCGTGCGGGCTTTGAAGAATAAGGGCACAGAAGAATTCACCAAGAAACAGGTCGAAATTGCAGCGATGCTCGATCGCGGCGAAATTGATATGGAAACGGCACAGCTTGAGATTGAGAAATATTGGGCAGGGGCGCTGCGCCGCGCGGTGATTGATGGCGATGTCGAATATGGTTCGGTCATGGCCGGGCAGTCGGTGGGCATGGTCCATGTCGAGCGGCCTGTGGTCGATATCATCGCGAAGCTGGTGGATGAAGCCAATGCCGCTTTGGCTAGGTGAGAGATAATCCTTTCTATCGACTAAAGATGGGAAGATAAACCGTCTTGCCAACACAACACAGTGTGCGCATATCCGGTGCATGAACGATGACAATTTGCCGGAACTTACCCCGCTTGATCCCGCATTTATAACGACAAGCCGGATAGCCACTGCGCTGGGCTTACTGCCATTTGTGATTGGTGCTGGCGTTCTGGAGTTTGCACGATTGCTTCCGCCAGGCAGTTTTCTTGTGCCCATGCTTTTGATCTATGGGTTCGTCGCATATACTGTGCCCGCCCGAAAATATCGGCATTGGGGCTATGATATGGGAACCGACCGATTGCGCGTCGTGCGTGGATATATGTTCTACAGCGACACGATTGTTCCTTTTGGGCGGATACAGCATATTGACGTCGACCAAGGCCCGATTGACCGGCGCTATGGCCTTGCCAAGCTGACGGTGCACACCGCTGGTAATCACAACAGCACGGTGGCGCTGCCTGGCTTAGCGCATACCAATGCTCTGGCGATGCGGGAGGCTATTCGCGCGGCTATTCGGCAAGAAATGTTGTGAACGAAATCAGCGATGCTCCAACTGAGGTGACAGCGCAGCACGGCGAACGGTTGCATATAAGCGGCCTGTTTATCGGTTTTGTTTCGGGCCTGCCGCAACTGCTATTCCCTTTGCTTGCTGCGGTTTTCGGCGCGCGGAAATCAGATAATCCTGCGCTCATCCCGATCATGATCGCGGCTGTGCTAGCGATAAGTCTATTCTTCCGCTGGCTTGGATGGCGGCGTTTTCGCTATCATGTCGGCGCGGACGATATTCGCGTTGAAAAAGGCATATTGAACCGCACGGCCCGCTCCATTCCTTATGACCGCATTCAGGATGTGAGCATTGAGCAAAAGTTGCTGGCGCGCATGATGGGGCTGAGTGAGGTCAAGTTTGAAACCGGCGGTGGCGATGGTGATGACGCGACGTTACGCTTCGTAACTTTGGAGGAAGCGAACCGGTTGCGCGCGTTAATCCGTGCGCGCAAGGCGGGCGAAGTGGTCGCGCAAGATGTGCCACATATGGCGGAACCCGCGGATGCAGAAACGATCTTCGCGATGGACGATCAACGTGTGTTTATCCTTGGCATCTATTCCTTTTCACTTGTCATTTTTGCAGTTCTTGGCGGCCTTGCCCAACAGTTTGATTTTCTGCTGCCGTTCGAGTTTTGGGACTTTAAACGCTGGGCGGGCCTTGCCGAAGAAAGCGGTGTGAGCGTCAATACGCTCAATGGTGTCGGCATAACGGGACATCTCATTCTGGCCTTTGGTGCTTTCACCAGTTTGATTTTCATTGGCTTTGCCACAGGCATTGTCCGCACATTTTTGCGCGAATATGGGTTCCGCTTAACCCAGACTACAAAAGGTTTCCGGCGGCAGCGCGGTTTGTTTACACTCACCGATGTTGTGATGCCCACGCATCGGGTGCAGGCGGCGGTTGTGCAAACGGGGCCGATCCGCAAACGGCGCGGCTGGCACAGCCTGAAATTCGTCAGCTTGGCGCAGGATAGCAAAGAAGAAAGCAATTATGTCGCCGCGCCATTGGCCACATTGGACGAGCTGTGGCGCATATCTAAGGCCGCAGGAATTGCCGCACCTGATGGCGACGAACGGCTGCGTAAAGGTGCAGCATTGCACTGGGTAATTCAGTGGTTCCTGTTTGTGCCGCCTTTGCTGATCGCGGTGGGGGCGTTGGTGATTTTCGCCCATGCGCCCCTTGCGCCAACATTGTTGCCACTGCTGTTGTTGATCATTGTAGCACTCTTACTCTTGCTTGACTGGCGCAGATATCGCTTCGGGCTGGATGATCAGCAAATATACCTTCGGCGCGGTTGGTGGCGGCAGAAATTGACGATTGCGCCGCAATTGAAAGTGCAAAGCGTGGAGATTACGCAAGGGCCATTCGCGCGGCGTTATGGCCTCGCATCGCTCAAATTCGGGATTGCAGGCGGCACGCTGGAAATGGTGGCCCTGCCGCTGTCAACGGCGCAGGCCATTCGCGCGGCAGTGATGGAAAAGGTCGCCGCTGTCGCTTATTCAGCGATCAATCAATCGCATTAGCGACTTGTGTTTCAATCACGCTGCCATCGTCCTTACGCAGCGTCATCGTCACCTTCTTCGCCGCCCAATCAATGTCGATTTGCCCAAAGTTCGGGATGCCCCAGAACCCGCCTGTGCGGCGCGGATCGGGTTCCCGTTCGCTTCCATCGCCCTTGCCAAAGGCGAAGTTGAGCGAGCTGGATGTAAAATCCCACAAGGGTTTAGACAGGCCGGGGGCATTGGTCTTGTAGAAACCGCCGCTATGCCGGTCTCCGGTGAGGAAAATGGCGTTGTTCACGCCCTTCTGCCCGAGCAACGCATATAGACGTTCGCGTTCCTTGGGAAAATTGGTCCAACCTTCGAAATTATGCGCGTCGGTAATCACCTGCGTTGATGAAATGATGAAGCGGACATCGGCTGGTTTTTCCAGTTCCTGTGCCAGCCAATCCCATTGCGCTTGGCCCAATATCGTCGCGTTAGGGTCCATATTGGGAATATACCAACCCAGCGCGGGGCCGGGGTCGCGATAGGTCATGGTTGCAAGGTCTGACCGGAAAAAGCGGCCGTCGAGCATGATGAACTGCACGCGCTTGCCCTTGGGCCCAACGATGCGGCTTTCATACACGCCGGGGCGGGATTTCACTTCGTCCGAGGCACCCCAATAGGTTTCATAGGCTTTTTCAGCCCATTCCTTGAACGCAAAAGCGCCGCCAGCGTCATTGGCGCCATAATCATGGTCGTCCCACGCTGTCATCATCGGCACGCTGCGGCGGAAGCGGTCAAATTCCACGCGGCTGCTGAGCTTTTTATAGCTTGCGGTCAGCGTCGGGATATCCGCGCCATTGGTGGGCCTTGTGTCGCCATAAACATTGTCACCAATCAGCAGGAACGCTTGCGGATTTTGCGCGGCAATGACGTCCCAGAATTTCATGTCGCGATTTTCGTTTACGCAACTGCCAAAGGCGAAGCGCGTGATTACCGTATCCGCCGCTAGGGCGGGGTTTGAAGGTGCCTTGGGCAATTTGGTGCCAAGCGTCGCATAATAAGGCCGAAGCGCTTCCTGCGCGCTCTGTGGAGCAATGGGGGCTATATTAGACGTCGAGGTGACGTTGACGGCGCAGCCGGAGAGCAAGAGCGCGATAATTGGGAGGGCATATTTCATAAACTGACCTTGCCTTTGATATTTAGCTGTATTGTCCCCTCCTCGTCTTTGAAGAGTTTCGCGTCAATCCCGTAAACATGCGCCAGATTGGCCGACGTGATGACATCTTCGACGCTGCCTTGCGCGAACAACCGGCCTTCATGCAGCAGCAATAGATGATCGGCAAAGCGCACCGCATATTGCAAATCATGCAATACCGCGACGACGCCTTTTCCGGCTTCCGCCTGCCGCCGGAGCAAGTTCAAAATGTCGAGTTGAAAGCCTGGATCGAGATTAGCGAGCGGTTCGTCCGCCAATATCCATTCGGGTTCTCCCGCCAGTACGCGCGCCAGCAGAACACGGGCGCGTTCGCCGCCAGATAGCTGTGTGACTGGGCGATTTGCGAAGCCTTTAGTAGCGGTCGCCGACATAGCTGCGGCTATGGCCCTGCGGTCGTCTGCAGATGTGCCTACGCCGCGCATATGGGGAATGCGGCCAAGCGTGACCAAAGCCTCTGACGTGATGGCCCAATGCGTTTCTGCGCCTTGCGGCAAAAGGCCGATATGACGCGCGCGGGTGGTTGGGGCCATGCAGGTGATATCGGCGTCATGCAGGCTGATGGTGCCGATTTGCGGTTCCAAAAGGCCCGCAAGGCAGGCGAGCAAGGTGGATTTTCCTGCGCCATTGGGACCCAAAATGACAGTGAATTTTCCGGCCTCATATGTCGTGTCGATCGCATCCAATATGCGTCTTTCCCCATAAGAAAAACCAAGATTTCGGACGATCAGGGTCATGCGGCACCCTTTCGATAGCGCAGCAACAGCAAAAGGAAAAACGGCGCACCCAGCAAGGCCATGGCAATGCCCAGCCGCACTTCGCTGGGGCCGGGGAGCAAGCGGACAAAGCTATCGGCGACTAGCGTCAGGATCGCGCCGCCCAAGGCCGAGGGCAGTAATATTTTTGATGGCTGCTCCCCATAAAGGGCGCGGATAAGGTGCGGGACGATCAGTCCGACAAAGCCAACGACGCCCGATACCGCAACCGATGCGCCAACGGCCAAACCAACGCCTAGCACGGTAATCCACTGTAACCGAAACAGGTTGATGCCAAGGCTCCGCGCGCCATTTTCGCCCAAGGTCAGTGCATCCAGCGCGCGGCCGGTGGAGAACAATAAAGCGACGCCCAGCGCCATGAAGGGCAAAACTGTCGCAACATCGGCCATCAACCGATCGGTGAGCGCGCCCATCAGCCAGTTGATAATCTCACTTGCGGCAAAGGGGTTCGGCGCGATGCTGATGACAAAGGCGGTCAGCGCGCCCGCCAAAGTCGACAGCACCATGCCGCCCAAGATAAAACCAATGGGGCCGCCGTTCCGTGAAATTATAAGCAATAACAATATACTAAGGCCTGCGCCTAACATCGCGCAGACGAATAGACCGAAGGGCAGCAGGTTGAGCCCTAGGTAAATCGCACCGACGCCGCCTAAAGCTGCACTGGCCGACACGCCCAGCACCGTCGGGTCCGCCAGCGGATTGCGAAGATAGCCCTGCAGCACCGCGCCCGAAAGCCC
Source organism: Pseudomonadota bacterium (assembly GCA_041175465.1). Classification (GTDB taxonomy): domain Bacteria; phylum Pseudomonadota; class Alphaproteobacteria; order Sphingomonadales; family Sphingomonadaceae; genus Sphingorhabdus_B. The sequence continues at coordinate 113,211 of JBEDEX010000003.1, forward strand.
GAGTACCGCGCCAATGCAAAGACCAAGTAACGCGCGGGGCAGGCGCAGTTCCAAGAAAATCCAGCCATCGGCAGTGTCCGCTACCCATGAACTCGGCCAAATCCAGACCTTCCCCGCCATCAACGACAGCAGGAACGCCGCGAGCGTAAGGAGCAACAGGAGCGATGTTAAGGCGCGGTTATTCATTGTCTATCCTTACCGAAGGACGCGCGGGTTTTCTTTAATATTGCCGACACTTTGATAATCGTCGGACCGCCGCAGAATAAAAGCCTGTCTGGGAAATCGACAATCCGGCTGCGGCCGCCCAAATGGGCTAGCAATTTCTGGCGCGTGCTCGTCTCGCGGGCGTCCGAACTGTGCGGATGCGTGGGCATGAAGATGACCGCTGGTGGGTTGCGCATCAGTGTCTCTAAGGGGAGGACGCCCCAAGAGGATAGGCCATATTGCGCGCTGGCGTTGCGAAAGCCGTGGCGCGCCAGTAATTCGTCCTGCAACGTGCCTTTACCTGCGACAAATCCGCCATTTTGCCAGATAATTGCCGACACAAATGGACCGGAAAATGGGGTGCTGGGTAAAGATTTCTGAATGTCGGAAATCAGCGCTTCTCCAGCATCTGTCCTGTCGAGTACGGCAGCGATTGTCTGGATCTGCTGCATGTCGTCCGCGATCGTTGGCGCGACGCCCAAGGCCACTGTTTTAATACCCGCCCGCGCGAGCACCGCATTGGTGCCCCCGCTGGCAAGATTTCCGGTGAGCACCAACTTGGGCCGCGCCAATAATAATTCCTCTGCGCTGATGCCAATGGCGGGCAATTGTCGCGCCCATGCCAAAGGTGCGGATGCGCTATCGGGGTCGTGCGAATATATGCTCACCGCCGTGACTTGGCCGGGCAATGCGATTTCGGCCAGCACGGCATCAATGCACGGATTGTTCGACACGACGCCATGCGGCGCAATCGCGGGTTGGCTGGTGCAACCGGTCAAGGCAAAAGCCACAAGGAGGCATAGGCCAAAACGCATCAGAATTTGGCCCGCACGCCCATCGTCGCGTTCCGGCCAAAGCTGTTATAGCCTGCGACCACTATGTAATGTGCATCGAGCAAATTATCGATGCGGCTATATATCTCCAGCGTGTCGGTCAGTGGCATCGACGCCCGCAGCCCGACCAACGCATAGCTGTTAAGGCGTACATTGTTCGCGGCATCGTCGAAGCTGTCGCCGATCCACAAAAAGCTGCTTCCCACAGACAGGCCGAACGGCGTCTGCCAATCGGCGGTCAGACTAAAGCTATGTTGTGGGCGCAATGTTTGCCGCTTGCCGAAATTGGCGCCAGCCGTCCGGTTGATAGCGTCCATTAATGTGTAGCTTGCTTCAATATTTACAGTGTCGATGGGGGTGAGGTTCACACCCGCCTCAAGTCCCTTTGACGTCAACTTATCGATATTTTCAGACCGACCAGTGACCGATGAAAAAGCAATCAGGTCGTTGCTGCGGCGGTTGAAATAGGTCGCGAAAATTTGCGCCTTATTGCTCAGAAATTGATGTTCAATGCCCAGATCAAAATTGCGCGCGGTTTCGGGCTTGAGATCAAGATTGCCATAAGGTGGTTGCCCTTCGGTTAAGGTGGGGGCGCGAAACCCTTCGCCATAAGTTGCGCGGAACGTCGTCCGCCCATCATTGGGGGTGAAGGCCGCATTGCCGCCAAAGGTCGTTTGCCCGCCATAATCATCATAGGCATCATGCCGCATGCCCGCCGTTAGCGTGAGGCCGGAGACGGGACGCAATATCATTTGACCAAAGCCGCTGACCAAATCGTTGCGGGCGATATCAGGGGCTGCCCCCTCAAATGATGTGCTGGCAAAGCTACGTTCATATTCTGCGCCAGCCACAAAAGTCAGCGCATCGTTCAGGTCAAACGCCGCATGATATTCGGCGCGGTCAATTGTGCCGCGCACGTTGAAATTGTTGAAACTGAACAGCAGTGGATCCGTGCCAACCCGCTTTATGTCGGTACGGGTATACGCAATCCGGTTTTGTAGGCGACCACCCAGCAGATTGAACTGCGCGCCGACATAGCCGACAAATTGCCGGTTGCGTGACACGGGCAAGCCATTGGCCCCAACGCCAAAGGCCGAGTCATATGCGACGGTGGCGCGGTTGTAATAGCTGCGAAAATCAAAGCGCAGGTTGTCGCTGAGATTGACCTTTAACCGCGCATTGCCCGTCAGATTGTCATAACCATCGCGTTCGGTTCCGCCCGCCAGCGCGGAAATGCCGTCGCTGTTAACGAAAGAACCGCCGACGCTGCCCTCCAGCACGCCACTGCTGCCCGCAATATTGGCGTTCAGCCTTTTGGTATCATAGCCTCCATATTCCGCCCCGAGGCGGCCTTCAAAACCTTCGATCGGCGCGATGGATTGGACATTTACGACACCGCCCATGGCTTGGCTGCCCCAGATGACAGAATTTGGCCCGCGCAAAACCTCCACGCGGCCAATATTGCCTGTCATCAATGCGCCAAAGTCGAACGCCCCATTGGGGCTGGACAGGTCATTAATCCGGACGCCGTCGATGAGAACCAATGTCTGCGCGCTGCTACCGCCGCGGATGAAGGCGCTGCTTTGCCCGCCAAGGCCGCCGCGCGTGGCGATGCTGACGCCCGGCAGAGTTTGCAGCGCATCGGCGATGGTTGCGCTTTGCAATTGTTCTAACCGGTCGCGGTCGACAATGTCGATCGCTTGTCCGGTTTCGGAGCGCGGCTGGGCAAAGCCGCTGGCGGTGACGACAATTTCATCCTCTGCCGTTTGCGCAAAGGCCGTGAAGGGCAGCATCGCAAGCGCGGCTGCCGTCGTTTTTAACAGGGTCATGGATTATTCTCCTTCGCATGACGTCCAACAATATGTCGTCACGCGGAGGCAAACCCCGATTGCGCCAGTGTCCCGCAAGCACAAAGGACAAACCGCAATCAGGCAGGTCTCCTGGCTTCCGGGTCAATGCGCTTGCCCCGCCTTCCCAGTTTCACGGTCACCCGTTTTCCCAGTGGCATATGGAGCAAAAGCTCGCCGGTTACAGTTGCGGGAACAGCGCCGGATTTCCGCCGGCTTCCCTATTATCCACGCTCTCGCGCAGACCTGGTGCGTGTGGTGAGGTTAGGCGGGTTTTAGATGGAGGGCAAGGGGCGGCGCGATCGCGCGGTTAATGTCGTGTTTTACCGGGGCGCTGCATACCCCAAAATTGCGGGCCTTCGGGGACTTGCCAGCTATGTTTAATGGCAAAACCAAAGCTCTGGTACAAAGGGATATTATGTTCGTCGGCGGTTTCCAGATAGGCAGGCAGGCCATCTTGATCGACGCGGTCTAAACCTGCGCGAATTGCTGCACCGCCATATCCCTTGCCCTGAAAAGCGGGGTCGCAACCGGCAAAATGCAAATACCAGACAGGTTCTTGTGGCAAATGCTTTTCGATTAAATTGGATATTTCAAGCCCGCGCAAAATCGAGAAGCGCAATTGCTGTACAAAGGGAATGAACAGCCGCGCAGTGTCCAATAAGGAATCGCGCGCTTGGCCAGGGCCACGCCATAAGGTGACGGCTTCTATGCCGTCGGTGCCGAACACCGCGCCCTTGCGATGTTCATCGCGCAGGAACAGATGGAACGCCCCCAACAACCGCTGTGCGCGGTGCGCCGGGTCAGGGATGACATAGCTCCAACCCGATTCATTCTGGAACGCGCGCGCCAGCGTTTCGGCAATCTCCAGATTGTCTGTGGGCTTTAGCAGCTTTGCGTGCGGCAAATTTATCCCTTTGCCTGCGTCATGATGGGCAGATTGCGGACACGCTTGCCGGTTGCCGCGAACAAGGCATTGGCCAAGGCGGGCGCGGCGGGCGGAACGCCGGGTTCACCAATGCCGCCCATCGGCGCGCCGCTGTTCAGGAAATGGATATCCTGCACCAACGGGGCTTGCGCCATATTCAGCAACAAATAATCGCTCAGATTGCTTTGTTGCACCGCGCCTTTTTCAAGCGTGATTGCTTCGCCAATTGCCGAGGACAGGCCCATGATCGTGCCGCCTTCAATCTGCGCCATGGCTGCTTCGGGGTTTACGATGCTGCCTGCGTCAACAACCGTCGTGACTTTGTGCACCTTTGGCATGCCGTCTTCGCCAACTGAGGCTTCTATCACATGCGCGACGATGGTTTTGAAGCTTTCGACCAAGGCGACACCGCGTCCACGTCCAGCTGGCACGGGCGTGTTCCATCCGCTGCGCGCTGCGACTTCATCCAAGACACGCAAATGCCGTGAATCCGCCTTTAGATGGTTGCGGCGGAAGGTAACGGGGTCTTCGCCCGCAGCATGCGCCAGTTCATCCATGAAGCTTTCATTGTAAAAGCCCTGCTGTGTCGAATTGACGGAACGCCATGCGCCCGTTTGCTGGTTCGACACATGTGCGAAATGCCGCCGCGATACGGCAGGCAGGGTGTAGGGAAATACCGTCTCGTCCTCGGCGCTTTCGGGTTGGGCATAATCATTGCGGTAAGCGGCAATGCGCTTCTTATCGGTCAGCGACGCGGTCAGTACCGCTGAGCTTTGCGGGCGATAGGCGCCTTGGGCGACCTCTTCTTCGCGGCTCCAGATCAGTTTTACCGGATAGGGCAATTGCATGGCCAACTTGGTCACCTGGCTGACAATTTCCATATACATGGGCAAGCGACGGCCAAAGCTGCCGCCGATGATCATGGGATGGAACGTGACGTCATCGGCATCAAGGCCGGACACCTCAACCGCCAACATTTTGGTCGCCAACGGATCCTGCATCCCGCCCCAAATGTCGAGCTTCCCATCCTTATATTGCGCGGTGAGCGCGAAAGGCTCCATCATCGCATGGTGTAGAAACGGCACCTGATATTTGGCTTCTATCGGCTTTGCGCCAAGCGCTGCTTGCACATTGCCTTCGCCTGCTTCGCCGTCTGCCTCTCCTTTGGCAAACAGCGCGTCATGCGCGGCGAATATCGATGCGGTGGAAATATCGGCATGGCTGCCGTCGCTAAAGCTGGGGGCCAAGGCGCGCAGGCCCGAAATTGCGGGCCAATAGCCCTTGGCCACAACGGCCACAGCATCATCCAGCTTGATGACCTTTTCCACGCCCTTGATCGCCAAGGCAGGCGCAGTGTCGACAGATATTAGTTTTCCGCCGCGCACAGGGGCGGCTTGTATCGTTGCCACGCGCATGTTGGGAATCGCAAAATCCATGCCATATTGCGCGCTGCCATCGACCTTAGCTGGAATATCGAGGCGCTGCAGCGATTGCCGCATCAGGCGATATTGTGACGGGTCTTTTAACGTGGGTTCATTGTCGAGCGACAAGGTCGCCGCTTGCGCCGCCAGTTCCCCATAACGCAACGACGTGCTTGATTTTGCGTGAATGACCCGGCTGTCCTGCGTCGTCAGTTCGCCCATAGGAACATTTAGCCGCTTCGCTGCCGTTTCCATCAGGGCCAACCGCGTTGCCGCGCCCACCTTTTGAAAGGTCATTTGACCGGTGAACCGCAAAGCAGTTGAACCGCCGGTAATCTGCAAATTCATCTGCCGCGCAATGAGTGCCAAAAAGGATTGCGGAATGCCGTTGATGATCGCTGGCTGGCCGGTCATGTCGGCGAGAAACCCGCGCCCCAAGCCCACATTGGCAAAGGCGGATTCGGCAGGTGCCGAGACGATGCGCACCTGATCCCACATGGCGTCCAATTCTTCAGCCAGCATTTGCGCAAGGCCCGTATTTGACCCCTGACCAATGTCGGTGTGCGGCGAATAAATGGTGATGATGTCATCTTCGCTGATTTTTAGCCAGGTCGCGAAACTATGCTCGCCTTCGCCCGTAATGCGCGCCTTGGCGTCTTTGGCGGCGTTGCTGTCCGCAATCGAGATGCCGAATAAGCCAGCGCCGACGATCGCGACACCGCCGATCAAGAAGGCGCGGCGCTTGACGCCTTTGCGCTTAATAGGGGCTTCGGGCGAAGTATCGGCTGTTTGGGTATCGGTCATCAGACGGCTCCCTCTACGGCTTGGGCGGCTTGCCCAGTGGCGGCGCGAATGGCCTTGCGGATACGCGGATAGGTGCCGCAACGGCAGAGGTTGGTCATCGCCGCGTCAATTTGGGCATCGCTTGGGCGGCCGGTTTTTTCGATCAGCGCCACGGCCGCCATGATTTGTCCGGACTGGCAATAACCACATTGTGGTACTTGCGCCGCTATCCACGCCTGCTGCACCGCATGCAGCGTGCCATCGGCGGATTTCAGGCCTTCAATCGTGGTAATCGATTTGCCGGCCACTTCGCTGACGGGGAGGCTGCATGAACGGGCAGGCTCTCCGTCGACATGGACGGTGCACGCCCCGCACGCCGCAATGCCGCAGCCGAATTTCGTACCCGTCAGGCCAAGCTCTTCACGGATGACCCACAATAAGGGCGTGTCCGGTTCAGCAGACAGGGCCACTGCTTTGCCGTTGATTGACGTCTGAATTGCCATGTGATGAACTCCCACCCGATATTGCGTTTCATATAGCAACGCTTCGGTCACTTTGCTAGCGGGTAGCCATGAAAACAGGCAGCGCCAATCATGATCGGATTCTTGCCGCCGCGCAGGAGTGGGCAGGTGCGCCGATGGCGATAGCGACCGTGGTCGAAACTTGGAAATCGGCGCCTTGTCCAACCGGCACGCATATGTTGGTTCATGCCGATGGGCGGTTTGTAGGTTCGGTGTCGGGCGGCTGTGTCGAGGCCGATGTTCTGGAGCGCGCGCAGATGGTGCTGGCGGGCGCGCCAGCGATGCTCAGGCGCTATGGCGTGGCCGATGATGCCGCATGGGACGTTGGCCTGCCCTGTGGCGGCGATATTGTCGTGCTGGTGCAGCCGGTGTCGGCGGACGGCTTCCTGGAAAGTCTATTTGCGGACATCGTTACCGCGCGGCGCAATGGGGCCATGTTATCGGTCGTGACCGACCTTGCCACGGGACGCAGTATAGCATCGGACGACGCGCAGGTGGATGGCTTTGTAAACGTCTATTATCCGCCCCGCCGCTTGTTGATTGTCGGCGCGGTGGAGATTGCCGCAGCATTATCGGCGATTGCGGTGTCACAAGGCATTGATGTCACCTTATGCGACCCGCGCGGGCGATTTTTGACAGCGGATCGTTTCCCCAATGTCCGCCTTGATGATCGTTGGCCCGACGATGCGGTGCAGGCCTTTGCGCCCGATAGCCGCAGCGCGATTGTCACCTTAAGCCATGATCCCAAAATTGATGATCCGGCATTGATAGCCGCCTTGGCGAGCCCTGCGGCCTATGTCGCGGCCTTGGGTTCGGTGCGGTCGCATCAGGCGCGGCTCTCGCGGCTGTCTGCGGCGGGGGTCAGCGTGGCACACTGCGCGCGGATAGAGGGGCCAGCGGGCGTTGCGATTAACGCGATCAGCGCGCCGGAAATCGCGCTGTCGATTGCGGGCGGCATGATCCGCGCGTTCAATCTGGGTCTGCGATGATGGAGACCAAAAATGTCGCTATCGTGCTTCTCGCTGCGGGAAATGCGCGGCGTTTTGGTTCGAATAAGTTGATGACGGATTTGGATGGTGTGCCGCTGGGCGTGCGTGCGGCGCGCAATTTGGCCGACATTCCGGCCGCAGCGCATTTCGCGGTATGTCAGCCCAAAGCTGCCATTGCGCCGCATTATGCGGACTTGGGTTATACACTTGTTGAAAATCCAAATGCCGACCTTGGCCTATCTGCTTCGCTGCATCTGGCGGTTGCGGCGGCGGAAAAGACCAAGGCGCAAGCGTTGCTGATTACGCTGGCCGATATGCCGTTCATTGCTGCAGCGCATATCGACGCGCTGATCGCGGAATGTGATGGCGAAATCATCGCGTCATCGGATGGCGCCCAAGCGATGCCGCCCGCTATTTTCCCGCGTGCCACTTGGCCTAAGCTCTTGGAGACACAGGGCGATGCGGGCGCACGGCACATCTTGTCGCAGGCCCACAATTTGGCGGCGCCAAGCGGCAGTTTGCGCGACATAGACACGCCGGATGATTTGTCCGCTTCAAAATCGCAGCCGCTTGGCTTAGACCCCAGCATATGAACCAGCCCTCCGCTCGCCCCGCGATTGAAGCCGCCTTGCGCAACCCCAACCTTATGACGGCAGCTGTGGCTTTGTCGGAAAACCGGTTGGAAGACGCAGAGCCGTTATTGCGCGGCCATTTGCGCGATGCGCCAACCGATGTGGCGGCAATCCGCATGATGGCCGAACTGGCCGCGCGCGTTGGCCGGTTGAAAGATAGCGAGGCTTTGCTGCGCCGCGCCTTAGAACTGACGCCCGATTTCGGAGCAGCGCGGGCCAATTTGGCAACGGTGCTATATAAACAAAACCGCTTTCCAGAAGCGCTGGAGCATCTCAACGCCGTTTTGGCGGAGGGTGGTGACAACCCGGTGCAGCAAAATCTGAAAGCCGCAGCGCTTGGCCGAATTGGCGGCTATGCAGAGGCGATTGCGCTCTATCAGGAACTAACCGCGCGTTTCCCCGACCATGCCAAATTATGGATGAGCTATGGCCATATGCTCAAAACCGTCGGCAATCAGGAGGAAAGCGTTGCTGCATATCGCCGCGCTCTGGCGGTGGAACCGACCTTGGGGGAGGTTTATTGGAGCCTTGCCAATTTAAAGACAGTCAGCTTCTCCGACGATGATGTCGCGGCAATGGAGGCGGCTTTGACGACGGAAAGCCTCGGCACGGAGGATGAATATCATCTCCATTTCGCACTGGGCAAAGCGATGGAGGAGCGCGCCGACCATGACGCAGCATTCGCGCATTATGCCACAGCGAATGCTTTGCGTTGTGCCGAACTTCATTATGATCCGCAGGCGGTGCGTAAGCAGGTTGATACGATCATTGCGCAATGCACGGCGGCATTTTGGGAGGCGCGCGCAGGGCAGGGGCATGATGCGCCTGACCCGATTTTCATCATTGGCATGCCGCGCGCGGGTTCAACGTTGATTGAACAAATATTGGCCAGCCATTCGATGGTCGAAGGCACGATGGAATTGCCCGATATTCCGGCGATGGCTTTACGCGAAGGGCGCGACACCGACTGGATTGACGCTTTATCTGGTTTCAGCGCGCAGGACGCCAAACGGCTGGGCGCCGAGTTTATCGAACGCACGCGTATCCAGCGTAAAACTGCCAAGCCGTTCTTCATCGATAAGCTGCCCAACAACTGGAATTATGTCGCGTTCATCCGTTTAATCCTGCCCCATGCGAAAATTATCGACGCGCGGCGACACCCGTTGGATTGCTGTTTTTCCAATTACCGGCAACATTTCGCCAAGGGGCAGGCGTTCAGTTATGACCTGGCCCATATGGGGCAATATTATGCGGATTATGTGCGGCTGATGGCGCATTTTGATGCGGTGCAACCGGGCTATGTCTACCGTGTCATTCATGAAGAATTATTGGAAAATCCCGAACGTGAAATTCGGGGGATGTTGGATTTTTTAGGTCTTCCATTTGAAGATAATTGTTTGAATTTCCATCAAAACACACGCGCCGTGCGGACGGCGTCCAGCGAGCAAGTGCGGCGGCCAATCAATCGAGACGGCGTCGATCAATGGAAGCCCTATGCCGCGCATTTGGAACCGCTGAAGCATGCGCTGGGGGCGCTTTGGGAGAGCTATCCCGCAACAATTTTATAGTTGCTGCATTGCAACAGAGTGAACTAAAGTAACAAATAAATTGGCTGCATTGCGAAAAATACATTGCGTGCATGCGCGTTTAAGAGCCTATTTGTAACAAATTAACCAAGAGGGGGTAATTGTGCTTAAACTAAATCATCGGACCAAGGTCCGGACGGCCATGGCCGCATTGCTGACATCAACTGCTTTTGGCGTTGTTGTTCCCGCAATGGCGCAGGAATCTGCTGACGCAGGCAGCAATGTCATCGTCGTTACCGCGCAAAAGCGCGAACAGAATTTGCAGGACGTGCCAATCGCGATCAATGCCATCGGCAATGAAAAGCTGGACCAGTTGCAGGTCAGCGAATTGCAGGATGTTGTGAAATTTTTGCCATCGGTCACCATTCAGCAAGGCGGTCCAGGCTTCGCGCAGGTGTATTTCCGCGGCGTAGCCTCTGGTGAAAACGCGAACCACTCGGCATCATTGCCAACGGTTGGTACCTATCTTGACGAAATGCCGATCACGACCATTCAAGGTGCGCTCGATCTGCATGCGTATGACCTTGCACGCGTTGAGGCGCTCGCCGGACCACAGGGCACATTATATGGTGCAAGCTCCATGGCTGGCACTTTGAAGCTGGTTACAAATGCGCCCGATCCTTCCGGTTTCTACGGCAGTGCTGGCGTTGAACTGAACACTGTTGCGCATGGCGATTTCGGATCGATTTACGAAGGCTTTGTCAACGTGCCGATCGCCGAAGGTGCAGCCGCGCGTCTGGTTGGCTGGTATCGCGACGATGGCGGTTATATCGACAATATCGCGGGCAGCCGGACTTATGCTTCATCCGGCATCCGTCAGAGCAACGCAGCTTTGGTTGAGAAAAACTATAACGACGCCGAAACCTACGGCGCGCGTTTGGCGCTGGGCATTGATCTTGACGACAATTGGACCATCAAGCCAACCGTGATGGGACAGGTGCAGAATACGCAAGGTAGCTATTCGCAAGAACGTTCGGGCCAGACCACTGGTGCGCTTCAAACCGTTCAGTACAACCCAGAAGGCAGCCGGGATAAGTGGATTCAAGCGGCACTGACCGTTGAGGGCAAGATCGGTAACTGGGATGTGACCGCAACGGGTGGTCATTTGCGCCGCAAGACCGAAACGCAGTCGGATTATTCGGATTATGCGTATTTTTATGACGCTTTGTCCGGTTACGGCAACTATTTCTACGATAATGACGGGGACCTTGTGAACCCGAACCAATATATTCAAGGCACGGACCGCTATAAGAAAAGCTTCGGTGAATTGCGGGTTGCAAGCCCTGCCGACGCGCCTTTGCGTTTCATCGGCGGTCTATTTGCGCAACGCCAGTCGCATAATATCGGACAAAATTACATCATTGACGATATTGCCGACTCTATCACGGTCACAGGTACCGCCAGCAACATCTGGTTGACGCAGCAGCTGCGCGTTGACCGCGATTATGCGGCCTTTGGTGAAATGACGTATGATTTGACCGAGAAGCTATCGCTGACCGGCGGCTTGCGTTATTATAAGTTCGATAACTCGTTGCAGGGCTTCTTCGGATTTTCGAGCGGCTATTCGAGCCGCACAGGCGAAGCGGCTTGCCTTAACACCGATGGTACAACCCGGCGCGCCAATCCGGCGGGAACGCCACTGCCAGTTCTTGTCGATGGCAGCCCATGCACAAACGTCGACAAATCGACGTCGGACACGGGTTTCATCCACAAAATGAACGCAACGTATAAAGTCACCGACGATGTTCTGCTGTATGCCACATGGTCACGCGGTTTCCGTCCTGGCGGTATCAACCGTCGCGGTACCTTGCCACCTTATGGTTCGGACAAGCTCGACAATTATGAATTGGGTTGGAAAACCACATTCGGTGCGTTCCGTTGGAACGGCGCTGTGTTCCAAGAAGATTGGAACAATATTCAGCTTTCCTTCTTGGGTGCGAACGGCCTGACCGAAATCCGCAATGCCGGCGTGTCGCGTATCCGCGGTCTCGAAATGGACGCTGGATACCGCGCTGGCGGTTTCAGCCTGAACACTGGCTTTAGCTACAATGACGCGTCCATTCGCCGCGACTTCTGCGCTATTGCCAATGCAACTTTTGATTGCACGACAGCTGGCAATGAATTGCTGGCGGAGTCCGGATCGCGTTTGCCTGTGACCGCTAAGTTCAAGGGCAATGCCGTTGCACGATATGAATTCCCAGTTGCTAATTGGGATGGTCATGTGCAGTTTGCGGTCAATCATACCGGCAGCCGCCGGAGCGATTTGCGGCCCGCGCAAAATACAATCAAGGGCAATCTTGATGCGTATACAACCGCTGACTTCTCGGTGGGCGTGAAGAATGAAGCATGGGCGATTGAGGCATTTGCCACAAACCTGTTCGATACACGCGGCGTGGTGAATACCGGCGTCCAGTGTCTTGAAACGGTTTGCGGAACGGGTGTCACGGCGTCAACGCCAACTGGCGGTGCCTTTTACGATGTGGTCATCAAACCACGCGTCATCGGCGTAAAATTCTCGCGCGATTTTTAACGATTGTTCACTTTTCTTCGCAAAGAAAATTTGTAGTAGGAAAAGTGTAATAACGTCACGGAGCGCGTGACAAACAGTTTGTCGCCAAAAGCGACAGGGGGAGGAAGCCGGATCTGAAAAGATCCGGCTTTTTCATTTCCCCTTGGTGCGTTCTTTACGCAAATATCCGTTTAAACAGGCTGCGGTCGGCGAGCACTTCTGCCGCGCAATTATGCCCCGGAGCGCCGGTCACGCCGCCGCCAGGATGGCTGCCCGCGCCGCACATATACAGACCCTTTAACGGCCCGCGATAGGCGCCATGGCCTAAGATCGGGCGCGCTGACCATAATTGGTCAAGGCTCATATTGCCGTGCATGATGTCGCCGCCGACCAGTCCGAATTTCCGTTCCAGCCCCTTGGGGCTGAGGATTTGGCGGCCCAAAACAGACGCGCGGAAGCCGGGTGCATAAGCCTCAACGGTGTTGATGATGTCGTCGGCGGCTTGGCCTTCTTCGGCATCCCAATCGCGTGCTGTGCCATCGGCATTATTGGGCAGTTCCGGCGCAAATTGCTGACAGAACAGGCTCGCAACATGCTGCCCTGCGGGTGCAAGGCTGTCATCGACGGTCGAGGGAATGAGGATTTCGACGATGGGCTTTTGCGACCAGCCATCACGCTTCGCATCCAAAAAGGCGCGGTCCATATAATCCAATGTGGGCGCGATGATGATGCCCGATTGATGATGCTCGCCCGCTTCGGGCAGGCAAGTGAATTTGGGCAGTTCGGACAAAGCGACGTTCATGCGGAATGTGCCGCTACCCGCCTTGAAACCCTTTACACGACGTTTGAATTCCGGTTTCAGGTCGGCATCATCGAACATGCGTTCGTACAGCAGCTTTGGCCCGACGTTGGAAATTACGCGATCCGCGACGATTTCCTCGCCGCTTTCAAGGCGTACGCCTGCTACCTTTTCGCCGTCCACCAACACGCGCGATACGGGCGCTTCGAGGCTGATTTCGACGCCCAGATCGCGGCATACCTTGGCCATGATCTGCGTGATCGCCCCCATGCCGCCAATGCTGTGGCCCCATGCGCCCTTATTGCCATTCACTTCACCAAAAACATGGTGCAGCAAGACATAAGCGCTGCCCGGCGTATCGGGGCTGGCATAATTGCCGACAACTGCGTCAAAACCGAACGCAGCCTTGACTGCTTCGCTTTCGAACCAGCTATCCAAGAAGCTGCGTGCCGATTTGGTGAACAGTTCCAGCACATCCCGTTGCTGCGATAGGTTGAGCTTCATCAGCCCGCGCCCCTGTACGGCGGCATCGATAAGCGTTTTTAGGCCATCGCCCACATTTGGCGGCGATCGCAATGCAAGATCGCGCAGGACGTCGGCGACGCCTTCCAGCATGTCATAATATTGCGGCAAGACCGCTGCATCATGCTTTGAAAAGCGCGCGAATTCGGCTTGCGTGCGCTCCAGCCCGCCACCGAGTTTCAAATAGCCGCCATCTTCTTGTGGCAGGAAGTTGGAAATAGGCCGTTCAATGACGCGATAGCCATGATCGACCAGCTTCATGTCGGCAATGACTTTGGGTTGAAGCAGGCTGACGGTGTAGCTTGCGACCGAGTTGCGGAAACCGGGGTGGAATTCTTCGGTAACCGCCGCGCCGCCGACGACATCGCGGCGCTCGACGACGCGGACCTTCAGGCCAGCGCGGGCGAGATAAAAGGCACAGACAAGGCCGTTATGGCCAGCACCGATGATGAGGGCGTCATATTTTTTGGTCATTTTTTGCTCCAACCCGATGCCGGGCGTTGTTCGAGGCGCGCCTCGGGTATGATGTTGCGGATTTGGCGGCAGAAGCTTTTTAAGCACACTTCCTTGTCGGACAGTGGCCCCATGGAAAAACTACGGCTCGCCATGCCTTGCTGCACGCGGGTGATGAGGACGGTGTCCTCGGCATTGACTTGCCGGTTGATCCGCCAGTTGAGGTAACGCGCGGCGCGCATTTCGCGACGGTCATCCTCAAGTACATAGCTGATTTCCCGAATGACACAGCTATCGGGGCCTGTGGGCAGCCATTGCATGAAGTCCACCTGATCGGGATAAATGTCAAAGGCAACCGAAGGCCACAGCTTGAAATAGAGCCAGCGTTTCTGATTGGCAGCGGGCAAATGCGGTACCGATGGCAGCAGGTTTTGATAGCCGCGTTCCGACCAATTCGCCGATGGCCGGTCGACAAGGTCGCCCCACATGCGGTCCACATGCGGCTCTGCCTCAACACCATAGCTTTTGCCGAACAGGCGTGTGAGGCCGGGATGCGCTACGGGGATGTGCAGGCCATCGGAATAATTGTCGCCGACATTTTTCCAGTTGACCGCGCGCGGGCGCATAGTGACGCGGCCAAGTGCCCGTAAGTCTTCAAAACGATACGGTGCAACTTGCGCTTCATAAGGCGCCATCATGTCGGCCACTGAAGGCCCGCCGCTTTCCAGACGGACGAATATAAACCCGCGCCAGATTTCCATGTCGACGGGCACAAGGCCAGCCTTGTCCTTGTCGAGCGTTGGGTAAGATGCGCTGTCGGGTACACCGGTCAAGCGGCCATCAAGGTCATAGGTCCAAGCGTGATAGGGGCAGACCAATTTCTTGGCGCAACCGCCGGAGCCATCGACCAAGCGGCTACCCCGGTGGCGGCAGACATTGGTGAATGCGCGCAATATGTCGTCATTACCGCGCACGACGATGACGCTTTCATTGATATAATCGAGGCTGTGCCAGTCACCCGCACCCGCGACGTCACTGACATGGCACACCACTTGCCATGACGGGCGGAAGATGCGGTCCACCTCAAGCGCGGCGAATTCTGGATCATCATAGGTCCAAGCCGGCAGGCTCCAACCTTCCAAATGATCGTGCGGTATATGTGCGCCTGATTCGGACATCTTGCTCCCCTTGTTATACGAGTGTATAACAGCGGCATGCAATTGCGACAAGTCTTCACCCGCGAAAGTGCGGATACACGCCGCGACGCGTTAATTGCGGCAACGGCGCGTTGCCTTGCCACGCGCGGTGCGCATGGGACATCGGTGCGCGCGATTTGCCTTGCGGCAGGGGTTTCGGCGGGTTTGCTGCGGCATTATTTTGACGGCATTGATGCGTTGGTGGCGGCAACCTATCGCGCCACCGGTGCGCGCGTAGCGGCAGCGTTACATGCCGCCGTTGATGCGGTTCCGGCGGCGGACCCGCGGGGGCGCTTACTGGCCTTTGTTACCGCAAGTTTCCGTGCGCCGATTGCCGATCCGGAGCTGCTCGCCACATGGCTGGCCTTTTGGAGCCTGTCACGCACCGTGCCCGCGATTGGCGAAATCCATGACGAGATTTACGCCGAAAACCGGCAGGATATGGAGCGCCTCATACGGGCCTGTCCCAATGCACCCGCAGATGCCCGATTGGCGGCTGTGGCGTTAACCGCTTTGGTCGATGGGCTCTGGCTAGAACTCAGCCTGGGCAACGCGCCTTTCAGCGTCGATGAGGCGGAGGCATTGGCCGAAAAATGGCTAGATAGTTTTATTTGAGATTGCACGCGCGCCTGTCACAGCGCTGCAACAGCTTTTGATTAGCGCCGATGCCAAAGCGTTGTTACCATGCGCCACAGGGATTGCCGAAAACGCAAAAGGGGAAGCCATAATGTCATTTATAATCGATCGCCGCCAATTGCTGACGACCGCGGGATTTGGTCTGGGCGGGCTGATGCTGCCGGGTGGCGCCGCGATGGCGCAAACGCTTTTGGGCCTCACCGGCTTTACCCATAATGTTGCAAGTGGTGAGCCGGGGCCAGACTCTGTGCTTTTGTGGACGCGTTATGTGAACCCAACGGGCGGCGCGTCCAAAATGCGGGTCGAAATTTCCGAAAGTCAGAATTTTAGTAAAATTGCAGGCGGTGGCGAAATGGTCACGGGGCCATGGCGCGACCATACGGTCAAAATCACCGTCGACAATCTTGCGCCGGGCAAATGGCACTGGTTCCGCTTCATCGCGCCCGATGGCAGCATTTCGCCTATAGGCCGCACCAAGACCCTGCCAGTGGGTAAGGCAGCGAAATTTAACATCGCGATATTCTCCTGCTCCAATTTGGGCTTTGGTGAATTCAACGCTTATGGCCATGCCGCCGCGCGCGACGACATTGATCTCGTGCTGCACATGGGTGATTATATCTATGAATATGGTCGTGGCGGCTATGATGGCGGCGCGAAATTTGCCGCGCGCCTTTTTCCTGCAGATGAAATTCTGACATTGGCGGATTACCGCTTGCGCTATGCCAGCTATCGTTCGGACACGCAGTTACAGGCACTGCACGCCAATTTCCCGATGATCGCCAATACCGACGATCATGAAATCGCCAATGACAGTTGGGAAGGCGGCGCGCAGAACCACAGTGTGGATGAAGGCGACTGGAATGCGCGGCGCAACGCCGCGATGCAGGTATGGCGCGAATGGTTGCCTGTGGGGGAGCAGCCGTGGAAGGAATATCCGATTGGCGACCTTGCGACCTATTATCGCACCGACACGCGCGCCGTGGCCCGATCCAAGCCTTATGCCTATGGCGACCTTCTTCGCGCGGGTGATCCGGCAAAGGCTCTTGCCGAATATCGTGATGGCGCATGGCGTGATCCGTCCATGACCATGCTGGGCAGCGAACAAGAGGCGTGGCTGTCGCGGGCGATTGACCGGAATCGTTCTACATGGGCGGTGCTCGGTTCGGGTACCAATATGGGTTATAATTATACGCCAGAAAGCGCGATGGATTGGGTTCCCCAATTTGCGCCAGAACGCGCGCGCAATTATGTGCGGCAGGGCATCGCTGCGACAAAAGCAGGCTTACCTTATAATCTTGATAATTGGGGCGGTTACCCCGCGGCGCGTTCGCGTTTGTTGGCAGCGGCGCAGCGCGCAGATGCGAATTTGGTGGTGGTAACTGGTGACAGCCATAATGGCTGGGCTTATGACCTGCCCGAAGGTGGAAAACCCGCCGGCGTTGAATTTGGCGGCCACAGCGTCTCGTCGCCGGGCTTTGAAAGTGCGATTCCGTTCACAGACCCAGCTGACGTCGCGCGCAGCTTGCTTGGCACCAGCAAACAGGAATTGCGCTGGGTAGATACATCCAACCGCGGCTATATGCACTTGTCGCTCACGCCGCAGGCGGCGACCAATGAATGGGTGTTTATGCAGACGATTAAGGATGTGTCGCTTGCCACCAAGACGGGCCATAAAATGAAAGTGCGGCCGGGTCGCAAGATATTGGAGCAAGCATAAGCAGCTTATTTAACTGCCCAGTTAAATCGCCTTGATTTTGTGCCATCCCTCGCGCCATAGATACAGTATTGGCGTGAGGAGAGAATGACATGCAAATGGCCGGGCTTGGATATAGCGAAGAACAGATCGAGCTTTTAGATGTAGCCACGAGCTTTTGCCGCGACAAATCGCCCATCGACCGCGTCCGCAAGCTGATGGACAGCGATTTGGGCTATGACGCCGATGTCTGGGCCGAAATGGCTGCCTTAGGTTGGACCGCCATATCGATACCCGAGGCGCATGGAGGCGTTGGCCTTACATTGGCTGAGGTTGTTCCTGTAGTTGAACAGATGGGCCGGCATTTGATGGCATCGCCTTTGGTGTCGTCTACCTTGGCGGCGCAGGCGCTGATCGTTGGCGGAAATGAAGCGCAAACGTCCGAATGGCTACCAAAGCTTGCTGAAGGCGCAATCGGCACGCTCGCTTTATCCGAAGCGCATGGCGATTGGGATCTTCAGAATATAACCGCGACGGCAAAGCTGGCGGGGGACAATGTGCATCTGTCTGGCGAGAAATTATTCGTCGCATGGGCCGCGACCGCCGATATTGTGATTGCGTCAGTGAACTTGGATGGCAAACCCGCCTTGGTCTTGTTAACCGCTGCCGACGTTACGGGCCGCCTACGCCGCGAAGCCATTATCGACGAAACCAAGCGCAGCTTTGCCTTGTCGCTGGATGGCTTGGTCCTATCGCGCACCGCTTTGTTAGAAGTCGACCGTGCAACATCCACCTTCTCGCATATCGAACAGGTCGCCAATCTCCTGCAAAGCGCGGAAATGTGTGGTGGGTCGCAAAGTGTCATCGATTACACCGTCAGTTACCTGCAAACGCGCAAGCAGTTTGGAAAGCTAATCGGCGAATATCAGGCGCTGAAGCATCCGACGGTCGACGCATATGTCGAATATGAAAAGGCGCGGTCGCATTTGTATAGCGCCGCCAATAGTTTCAGTGACCAAGGCGTTGGCGAAATCGCCGTGCGCATGGCTAAGGCGGCGGCGGACACGACATATAGCTTTGCCGCCGACCGCGCGATTCAATTCCATGGCGGCTTTGGCTTTACCCATGATTGCGATGCGGGCCTGCATCGCCGCGCCGCGATATTCCATGCATCGCAATTTGGTGATGCCGCATGGCAACGTGCAAAACTTGCCCCTTTGTTGCTCGGATAAGAGGTAAATTGGGTCAATAGAGCAGGGCGTTTTGACGCGAACCGCAATACAGTAAAAGTTTACTTTTTTTTACAATGTGCCGCTAAGTCGCAGATTTTGCCGAAGTTTTGAAAAATAGTTTCATATTGGCAATATTTGCTCTCGTTCCGGCGGCGATATGCCGTGCATTCATGCACATCGCGCGCAACAGACTGAATATACGGCATAAGTATCGGGGCACAAAGATACTTTGTCATATTCATTTGGCACGAACGCGAAACTTGGGCGTATTTTTTAAACCATGCACCTAATTTTTCGACGATGCACAGCGTTGGGGAAATATGTTTGATTTACAAAGCAATTCCGATGTGACGGATCAAATGCACACGTTTGACGTTCCGATCAAGCTGACGCGTGCGCAACTGGAAAAAATGCTGCGCGCGGTAGAGGCAGATGTTGACGACGTGCATGTGCCGCCAAGTCCAACAGAAACGGGCAACGCCTTAACGGCTATGGCTGTGAAAAAGGCGAAGGAACTTATCGACATTACCAAGCGCCGCGCGCGATTGGTGTCGGTTGCCAATCTTTTCGCTGATCCCGCATGGTTCATATTACTAGACTTGTTTGTGCGTCAGCATTCCGGACTGCAAACCAGTGTTTCCAGCGCATGCCACGCGTCCTTTTCACCCGTTACGACTGCGTTGCGGCACATCGCCATTTTAACTGAGCGTAAAATCATCGAGCGAGAATTTGACCCCGTCGATCAACGCCGTGTTTTTCTGAAGCTGACGGAAGAGGCTATCGCTGAGATTCAACGCACATTGTTGACCGATGACTTCAAAGATATGGCCATCGCGTCTTAGGTAAGGGCTTAGTGCATGAGCCCAAGCAGCGCGCCAATCTGGGCGCACTGCGTCAATCCTGATTTGCTATCTTGTAAAATATTGATACGTCTTATGCGATTGCTGCGAAAATAATTTGCGGCATCGGCGCTTTGATATCATTCCGCCGGCGCGCAGGCGGGAACATATGGTCGCTATGATATACGGAAGCATATGATTATAATATATAAATCCACAATATTCTTTGCGGCGTCTTAATGCGTGGTATTTCAAAATTTGATGCCAAGTCGTTGCATGATGTTCTGCAGCCTTTGAATATTATCCGGCTTTCATGTGGGAATATCCGGGCGCGAATAGGAAAATATTCAACCGACGATGCAGAATATCTGATCGCAAAGGTGATGCGCATTGAGGAGCAAGTGGTTCGCGCCACCGAACTTTTGCAGGATCTAAAGAAACGCAGTGAAGATGATGAAACAGCCGAAAGTGCGTGAAGGGATATTTGTATGTACGGCATGATCCATCGTGCCATGCGGCAGATGGTGCATGAAGAATTGGGCGAGGATGCGTGGTTTGCGCTTGAACAAAAATTAGACATAGGCCCGACCGAGTTGCTGACCGGCATGGTCTATGATGATGCGCTTACGCTGCAAATCGTCGCCGAAGCCGCTGCGCGGTTAAACCTCTCAGTTGAACAGTGTCTGGTCGCCTTCGGCCAATATTGGATACGCTTTGCTGGACAAGGGTCGCTGTCATCCATCATGAAATTTACGGGCCAAGATCTGGCAAGCTTCATTGCCAATCTTGATCGCCTGCACCTTGCTGTGGGTGCGGCGATGCCCGGTGCCCAACTCCCTTCTTTTGCTGCACTAGAAAACGAACCCGGCCATCTTGTGGTGGAATATCGTTCGGACCGCGTGGGTATGGAGCCATTTGTGATGGGATTGCTGCAAGGGTTAATGGATCGCTTTCAGACGCGCGGTGACATAAAGGTCGTGCGTCGGGGGGAGAAGTCCATTATATTTGATATCCGCTATCAGGACATAGGCTGAACCATGCTCATAAGCCTCTCCGAAAAGCAGATTGGCACGCTATTACCTGCGTTCCTACACATTGATAAGCAGTTGAACATATCCGCCATGGGACCAGGCATATCACGGCATTTGCCGCATGTCCGGATCGGGATGCCGTGCGATGAAGCCTTTCGTATCGTGAATTTCGACACGGCGCAGTTTTTCCATGACGGCCATGATGTTCAACCAGTCAGCCTGATAGCGCGGAATAACGCTGTAGTATTAAACGGGGCAGCTATTTTCCATGAAGCAGGATGCTTACTTGCGGTTCGATTTGCCGTGTCGGAAGAAATGTTTGCCGATAGCACAATGGATCTCCGCGACTTTGGTCATGCCGATCCAGTTATACTCAGCACCATGTTGATTGTGCTGCAGCGGGCCATGTTGGAAGAATCGCAGGCCACCGCAATTGAACTGGCGCATGAACGTCAGCGCAGTACCGACCTTCTGGAACGCACAAGCCGGGTCGCAGGATATATGGCGCATGATTTCAACAATCTTCTGTCCATAATCCGTTTGAATATCGACCGCCTTTCGCGTCAGTTCGGCAAGGACGAAAAAATTGGGAAGCTGGCGAAAATAATTCAAGAAATGGCGTCTCGCGGGTCAGATATAACACAATCGCTAATGACCCTGTCGTTGCAGCGTACCGATACACGGCAACCTCTATCTGTTGATGAAGTGATTCATAATAATATCGGGATATTGGACAGCGTAGTTGGACCAAATATCACATTGAAGCTCGATCTAGATGCCAAGGACCGCACATGTGTCGTCAGTTACACTGACTTGCTGAATGCCCTTATCAATTTGCTGATTAATGCGCGTCAAGCAATGCCTCAAGGCGGGCATATTGAATTGTCGAGTTCGGTCGGGGCTGGCCTTATCAAAAGCAAAGGCTACGCTGACGCTGACCCAGATATGGCCGACCAAGGTCCCTATATCTCCATCCGTATAGCAGACACGGGTATTGGCATGAGTGAGGCCTTGCTGGCACGTGCTTTTGAACCGCAATTTTCGTCAAAGCCCAATGGGACAGGCCTCGGCCTTGGTTCCGTGCGCAATTTTGCGGTCGAAATGGGCGGTGACGTCTGGTTGGAGTCTGTCGAAGGTGCCGGTACCACCGCCTATCTGAATCTGCCTATCGCTGGACAAATGTCGGGTGCCGACATCGGTATCGCGGATAAGAGCGCGTCGGATATCGTTGGCAAGAAAAAGATATTGCTGGTCGAGGATGAACCTTACGCGCTTGAAGCTTTGGTCGAAATGTTGGAGGCGGAAGGCTATGCCGTGACGCCTTGTGTATCTGGCGATCAGGCGTTGATTGCCTTAGAGCACGATAGCTATGACGTTTTGCTGACCGATGTTGTTATGCCGGGGCAGAATGGCACCGAAATTGCGCGTCATGCCTGCACCGTTCGGCCGTCTATCCAAGTCATTTTGATGAGTGGCTATGTGCCGGATTCTGCGTTGCTCCAACCCGGGTGGCTATTTTTGCACAAGCCCATGGATAGCGCACAATTGCTACAACTCATTTCCGCCTGATAAGATAGGATATGCAGACGCAGGACCAGCGTCCTATCGCGTCATGGCTGCAATTTCCAGGCGGTTTCCAGATAACGCTGCATCGCAACAACGGCATGTGGCTCAAGCTCTAGCAAGGTGCGGCGCTTGTCTTTCGGGTCCGTCCAGCGCCGGACGAGGCCTGCCTCAACCAGATTATTGACATGCCGCAACGCCGTGCTGAGCGGAACATGTGTTGAGGCTGATGCGCTGGATGCTGGCACCGATTCCCCACGCAAAGTGGCTTCGGTAATATCCAGCAATATTTCCCACGACGGCCCGGTGAGAACCGCCGGATCGAAAAATTTCGATTTATTATGTTGAAATTTTAACAACATGCGCGTGAAGGCCTGCAGCTCTTCTTCGGTGGGTTTAATGTCCTGTTTTGCGGAGCGGTCGCGCAAAATGGGGGGATCAAGCCGTTTGGTGAGGGCCGTGATTTGGAACCGGTAGGCGGCCGTAAAATAATGCGCGGATGCCCGGCGTAATGCTTCAGCCAATTGCTCGGTCGACACAGGCTTTGTGAGCAAATCGGTCGCTTGCGACTGCATCGCTTTGGTCGCGACTTGTAGGTTAGAATGCGCCGTTAGTAATAAAGTGACAATCGGTCGATGCGGGGAAAAGCGGTTAGAAATCTCTGACAATAATGACATGCCATCCATGGCCGGCATTTCAAGGTCTGTAATGACAACGCCGATTTCTGAAGACTCTGCGATTTGTTTCAATGCGTCGGGCGCGCTGGAGGCGGATCCGACGGTGTAACCCAAATTTGCTATCGCATCGCAATATTCATCGAGGCATGCCGGATCATCGTCGACGACAAGAATGGTACAACCCTTGGATGCCTGTTTAAGGGCCATGTCATTGTCCGAGCCGTTGACGTGCATCGCATTTCCTCACGCCTGAATGTGATGTTGAGCTAATGCCCACAGCGCAGGCCGTTATGCTTTGTCCTTTATTTTTTCTCTAGCGTCAACCACTTGACGTTCAACGCCATTTTCTCAAATTCAAGGCGTCGAGCCCCGCGGTGCGCGACTATAACGTTTCTACATGCCTGCCGTTAGCGTGGCTGGCTCCGTTCGGGCGGAATGGCCTGCGCGCCGGGCCGTCTTGGGTCTGCCGCACCTAAGAAAAGCCCGTTGTCGATCATAATGGATTGGGCGCTACCCATTGTTTCGTCAGAGGTGATGGTGTGGCCCATGGATTTCAGGATATGGACCGTATCTGGATTGAAATTTGGCTCCACCCGCAACTTATCGCTGGTATCTTGAAAGATACGCGGTTGATGCGTTGCCTCTTCGACATTTAGGTTGAAATCGACAACGTTGACGATCACCTGCATCACTGTGTTGATGATCGTGCTCCCTCCGGGCGTGCCGGTAACCAGCCAAGGCTTGCCATTTTTCATAACAATTGTCGGCATCATCGTCGATAGCATCCGTTTGCCCGGTGCCATTGCATTGGGCGGTGGTGGTAAGCCGTCTCGCAGCGCCTTGGCCGCCTGTCCGTGTGAGAAGTTATTCATCTGATTATTCAGCAGCACGCCCGTGCCGGCAATCATCACGCCTGAACCGAAATCCGCGCCTAAAGTGTAGGTCGTTGAGACGACATTGCCCTGCGCGTCCGCTACGGAGAAATGGGTGGTCGATGGACTTTCATATTTGAATGGATCGCCTACGCCCATTTGCGCGATGGGTTTGGCTTTGTCTGGGTCAATACGTTCCGCGCGTGAACGGGCATAAGCTTTTGAGATGAAGCCTTGGATGGGCACAGTGACGAAATCCGTATCACCCAACAGGACGTAGCGATCAGAATATCCCAGTTTCATGGCCTCGGCCATGATGTGCAGAGACTTGGCCGAGCCAACGCCGCTTTGTTTCAGGTCAAAATTTTCAACGATGTTCAGCATATTGAGCAACGTCGCGCCGCCCGCACTTGCCGGTGGTGCGGTGATAATATCCAGCCCACGATAGGTTCCACGCAATGGCTTACGCTCCACTGCGCGATAGGCGGCCAAATCGTCCACGGTAATCAATCCACCATTGGCTTGCATATCGGCGGCAAAACGGGCCGCAACAGGGCCTTTGTAAAAGCCATCGGCCCCGCGTTGCGCGATTTGGGTCAATGTCCATGCAAGATCGGGCTGTTTCAGCCTTTCGCCTGCACGATATAGCGCGCCGTCAGGCTTATAATATGCCGCTTTGGCGGCCGCGCTGGTCGACAAGCGTTCTTTGCCCCAACCAAAAACAAATGCTTCGTCTGGGGTCAGGATAACGCCGTCGCGGGCGAGCGCGATTGCGGGCGCGACGACGTCTGACCAACGCAATTTGCCGTATTTTTTATGCGCCATGTGCAGGCCGGCAACGGTTCCGGGGACTGATGGCGCCAAATAGCCGCGGCTGGCGATAGGTGATTCCTGCCCCTGATTATCGACAAACATGGGAAGGGTCGCGGCCTTGGGTGCGACTGAGCGGAAATCGAAAAAGACTTGGTCTCCGCTTTTCGCATCATGCACGAGCATGAAGCCATCGCCGCCGATATTCCCCGCCCGCGGGAGCGTGACAGCCAAGGCAAAGCCAATGGCGACAGCGGCGTCAACGGCATTGCCGCCGCGGCGTAATATGTCCGCGCCGACTTGTGACGCCATTGCATTTTGCGACACTACCATGCCTTGTTCACCCACAACAGGTGAATGGATGCTAGGATATTCGAGCAGCTGTTTTTTCTGCGCTACGACAGGGGATGCCGCAAATGCGACCATGGATAATAATAAAATGCCCGCACGTGACCATTTCCCGATAATCTTGACCATCATACTCCCCCCAGCAATTGTGCAGCCCGTTCGGCCGACCCCATCGCATATGTCCAACCTAACATGCCATGTCCTATGTTGATTGTAACCCTTGGCGCAACCTTCCTGATAATGGGAAGCGCGTTGGCCGTCATGGGGCGTATGCCCGCCCAAGCATTATATGACCCCGCATAATCAGCAGCGCCCGGCAAGACGTTAGACGCGGCGGATACCAACGCCGCAAGTCGCCGTGGGTCAACTGCAGTATTCCGCGCGCCCAATTCAGCGAGCCCGGCAACACGCATCATGCCATTAAGGGGGCAGAAGACGACTTTTCTGGAAACATCGGTGATGCTCATTTTCGGCGATGCTTGGCCCATAGCAGCGGTAAAGGAATAACCCTTCATCGGCATGAGCGCGGAACCAAGGCCATATTTTTGCAGTAACTTGGCGGCATCGATTCCCGCGCAAATCACCAACTGATCGCCGGTGATTGCTTCGCCGGTCTTTGTGAAAACCACAGCCATGTCCTTGTCGGCCTTCCAGCTTTCAATGTCCGTTGCCATGCGCACTTGCACATCATAGGCCGTGACCAATTGCGATAGCAGAGCATTACAGAATATATGTGGATCGCCCAGTTCTTCCTGCGGCGAATAAATGGCACCTACAAAGCGGCCGGCGCGTTCCGAAAGAGCGCTTTCTTTGTTGATCGCTTCTTGTGGTGACAAAATCTCCTGCGCGGCACCATGACTTTGTCTTACGGACACCATAGCGCACGCCGATTTAAAAGCTGCAGCATCGTCATAGACCAACATCTTGCCCGCAGATTGATGTCCGAACGCGATGGCATGATTTTCCAGCAGGTCATGCATGGCCAATTGCGATTCCAGGCCCAATTGCAAACCCTTGAGACTGTTTTCTAGGAATCGTTGGCGCGTGCAATTGCGGATGAAGCGCATGAACCACGCAATTTGATTTGGATCCATGCTTGGGTTCAAACGAAAGGCGGGATCGAGACCCAAGGCCAGAAAGGGCAACTGTTTGAGCAAATTGTTGCTCGCCAAGGCATCGGTGTAGATATAGCTGAGTTGCGCGCCATTTGCGAAAGAAGCGCCGCTCCCTGCAATCTCGGCGCGGTCGATGATGGTTACCGCAACACCGCGTCTGGCCAGAGCATAGGCCGTGGCGACACCCACCACGCCTGCGCCTAAGACAATCGCGCGGCGCGGTAGCAAGGCATCATCAGATTTTTCGCGCCAGTTCATGCGGCCTAGCTAAAGATGCGCCGGACAAGAGCAAGCGTCGATGCCAAACAAAAATACATCTCTACCATAACTTTGGGTTAAGTGTTTTCGGGCCGTCAAGCTGGCGCGCAGCGTTATAGCTGTAATGCCTTTTTCACCTCATCAACAAATTGCAGCCCTAATCTGGATGGCGGTCGATCCTCGAGCCAGATTGCATGGACGCCGAACTGCATGTCAGGTGTAATCGGTAACGCCTCCAGCCCATCACTCATCATTGATCGCGCCGTGAACTGATCGACGATTGCGACGCCCGATCCGAAACGCACCAATGCCGCGGCGATATAATAAGTGCTCACTGATATGATCTTGCGGACATCAATCTGCGCTTTGTTCAAAGTAGCTTCCACCAAATCGCCTATGGGACCACTGCCGTTGACGCTGATCATGTTGAGGCCGCTCAATTCGCTGATTTTTAGGGCTGTTTTCCCGGCTGGAAATTTGCCTGGTTGGCAGATTAGGTAGAGGCGCGCTGCCGAAAGCTTTTCCAGTCGCAGCCGGGGGTGTTCCGGCGGATCATAGCCAATAGAAAGGTCACATTCGCGTTCATACAAGGCGCGCGATATGTCATTATGGTGCAGGGTTTTGATGTCGAAGGTGACGTTGGGATATTTGGTGCGGAATGCCGCTATGGCACGCGGTGCGACTTCAAGGCCTAGCGATGGTGCTACGCCGATCCGCAAATGGCCTGTGCCGGTATTGCGTAAATTGTTCGCGGTGACCTGTAGTGATGAAATGCGGCTGAAGACCTCATCCACCTCACGGAACAACGCGTGCGCTTCGTCGGTCGGCACCAAGCGCCCGCGCACCAGATTGAACAAGCTGATACCAAGTTGTGATTCAGTGTGCCGTAATACTTTGCTGACGGCGGGCTGCGACACATGCAATGCGCGCGCAGCCGCACTGATCGAGCCGTTTGCATACACGGCGTGAAATACTTCGATTTGCCTCAGTCTCATTGGAGCAAGTTAGCGGCGCATTTTCTGCGCCGCTACATGCAAAGCAGTTTCCAATTTAAACTGCTGTATCAAAATTCTTTCGACAGTTCGAAATAGACGAACCGGCCGACGGCATCGTGCAGCGAACCGAGGAAACCATAGTTCGTCGAAGCAAGCGGTGGTTGCTTATCGAACAAGTTACGTGCGCCGATACGGAAACGTGTGCCCGAAAATGCGCCCTGATCTTTGCCTGCGCGATATTGCACATAGGTGTTTACCGTGGTGACGCTGGGTAATTTGTAAAACTGATTGTTTACGACCAGCGTTCCTGTGTCGAAAACAGAGCCAACATAATTGACCAAAACGCCTGCACTTACGGGGCCTGATTTCCATGTCAGGTTTCCGCTCATGCGCCATTCGGGGTTGCCGTTGACCTGGATCTGGCTTCCGGCTTGGGTAATCGTCACACCGGTACCCAATGTGCCCGCTGCGTTTGCCGCGATCAGTTGTGCCTGCATTTCAGATGCGGATTGTTCATAGGTCAGCAGTTTCGATGCGTTGAGGTCAATGTTGAAGCTGCCCAACAATGTGTTCCGTACGTCATAGCTGACGCCGAAATCCAAACCTTCCAATTTGCGCAGTCCAAGGTTGAAATAATCATCCTTCACATAGTCGATGGTTCCGACCACTTGCGTACCCACCGGTGCCAGACGCACGACATTTGGATTGCTGCGTCCGCCGAGCCGTTCGAGCAGGTCGAACAAAATCTGGTTCTGCGCGCCTTGAAGGCCGATGACGCCCTTGGAACGCAGCGACCAATAATCCACGGTGAAAGTAAGGTTATTGAAAGGCTGTACAATGATACCTGCAGACAAGGTTTCCCCATTTTCTGGTGTCAGGTTCTGATTGCCTGAGCGCACTTCAAGGGTGCTAACGCCGCTACAGGTTGTCGCTGGGTTCAGGCGGCAAGCGGAGAAGTCGGTGCGGGTATTTGCAACCTGTGTCCCGGCGCTATAAAATTGCGCGAGATTGGGGGCACGGAAATTCTGCGACCATGCCGAACGGAGTTTGATACCGTCGATCATCGTCCATGCGCCAGCGACCTTGGTCTTGAACACATTGCCAAAGTCCGAATAATGCTCATCGCGTGCCGCAAATTGCAGGTCAATCGATTGCACCAATGGGATATCCATATCTTCGGAAATCACAGGTACGGCGAGCTCGGCATAAGCCGACACAACATTACGACGCGCCTTTACATCAGGCGAGGGGCTGGCGCCCATGATGTCAGTGCCATAAACGATGCCTGAAACGCTGTCTGTGTAGGTTGTGGTACCATCCAGACGATTATCGCGGTTGTCCGAATAAGTTTCGCGGCGTGCTTCGACACCGCTGGCGAAACCGACGCTACCTGCGGGCAGGCTGAAGATGTCGTTATTGGAAATCCGGAAATCCAAGGTGCCAAGCGACGTCTTGCTGATGCGGTGCACATCTACCAAGAAGGATTGAACCGTGGCGGCGCTGTTTGGCGTGCCATCAGTACCGGAGAAATTAAGCTGATTACCGCCGTTGAAGGGGTTATATGCATCAGGGGTTGAGCGTGCGAGCGCGGCTTGAAACAGCGTGTTGCTGACGGCATTTTTTGTATTATCGTCGGTGCGTGCCCAAGAATAAGACACTGCCGAATCCCATTTGAAATTGCCCCATTCGCCGCGCACGCCGAGCAGCGAACGAATGCTGTCATCGGTTACGACGAATGTCCGTGGGCCGGTGTCCACCGGACGATAGTTTGTCATACGCAGCGCAAGCCCAGTCGTTGGCACGCCAACAAGGTTGGGCAGGCGATTGGGGTTGGCAACGCCATTGAACGTCGTTGGACCAAAGGGATTGTAATAATTGGTGGTTGGAATGGTAATAACCGCACTGGAAATCGGCGCGGATTGTTCGCGCTGACCTTCCAACTTGGCATTATAATAACCAAGTTCGCCAAACAGTTCGACCGATCCGAGTTCCTGACGGAAGGTGCTGAAAAGATTGATACGATCTAGGCCGCCACGGATGGTGCGATCGGCGTTCTCATCATAGCGCAGAACACGGCTGGTCGTGCCTGTGATGCCTCCGCTCTTTAAGCAGAGATTGCTGTTGAAGACGGCGCTTGAACAGCCCGCCGCGGTATTTGCGACTGGTTCGATGTGGAAGACACCCGACGTCGTCAATGCTGTTGTCGACGTTCCTTGACGGATGGTTGGCGACGGAACAGCCGTTACTGTAAATGCGCCCCAAGGCGATGAGGTAGAACGGTTATCGAAGCCAGTATCCGCTTCCCAGGGTGTCCCGACCAACGCAGGCATATGGTTTTCACTGGCCGAAAATGGACGTTCGCTTGCGAATAAAGGTGTCCGCTTTGTCATGCTGCCAAAAAATGTGAAGCGTCCACCGGACTTGGTTTTGAAACCAGCCTTGATCGCGCCGGTTTTTTCAGACGTTCCGTCTGCGGAACCGTAACGCGTGTCAAAACGCAGTCCTTCATATTTATCGTCCGTTACGACATTGACCACACCGGCCACGGCATCCGCGCCGTAAACGGCAGCTGCGCCGTCACGCAAAACTTCGATGCGGCGGGTCGCGCCTACCGGCAGCGAGTTGGTGTTGGCGGTCTGTACGGGAACAAAATTCTCCGTCTGTGTGCCTGGCGTCAAAATCATGCGACGGCCGTTTACCAGAACCAAAGTGTTGCCGGTGCCGACGCTGCGCAGGTTGATCGAGGCATTATCGCCGCGGGCATCGTTAAGGTTGCCGGTGGTCCGCGCTTCTTGGAACTGGACATCACCCGCCTGCGGGATGGAGCGGAATAAATCGTCACCTGAAACACTTCCCGTGGCGGCAATACGGTCTTCACTTAGCACCGAGACCGGAAGGGTTTCCGCAATTTTCGAGCCTTCAATGCGGCTGCCGACAACTACGATTGCTTCTGTCGTTTCGGTTTCTGCCTCAGGCTGGCTCGCAGATTGTGCGAACAATGGCGTGGATACCAGAATGGAACAGCCGATGAATAAACCGGCGCGCATTGAATTTTTGGACACTGTGAATTGCCTCCCTTGACCGCCCCTGTGCGGTATATGAATTTAGACCCAAATTGCACCAAACCCCGACATTGACAAGCCATAGTCATTACAAATTTGTGACCAATCCATTTCCCAAGGTTATGGGTCGATTACAAGATGTTTATGGGAAGATGGGCATCGGACGGCATAAGCTGGGCCATCTTTAATATCGTTGGAGCTTTAAAATGGCAAGCACGCCACCCCTTTCGCCTGTGCGTTTCGCGGGGTCGACCGTTTATATTTCAGGCCAGTTACCGCGCGGTGGAGATGGCAAAATCATCACTGGCGATATGCAGGACCAATGCCGGCAAGCCCTGTCAAACCTAAAGACCGTTCTGAAATCAGAAGGTCTGGAATTGTCGCATGTCGTAAAAGTGACCGCTTGGATCACAGATGCCGATTATATGGCGGATTTTAACTTGGTGTATCGCGAATTTTTTGCAGAACCCTATCCCACACGTTCAACAATTGTGTCGGCCTTGGTTGTGCCAGAGGCAATGGTGGAGGTGGAAGCTATTGCATATAGAGATAGCAAATAAAGCGGGGATGACGCCGATACTGACGGTGGTGGTCACCGGATGGAAATTTAGCCAGCATCCTTTTGCATCGCAAAAGCGTTTTTCAACGCTTGCACCACAGGGTCCGGATTAGCATTTCTAAGCGTGATGGCGCTCACATCATATCGCGCACCGTCGCTTAAGGGCATGGGCATCACCTTCAGGTTGAGTGCGCGCGCTTCCCGCTGCGCGAAAGATGCGGGCAATAAGGTAATCATGTCGCTTTCTGCGACTAGCGCAAGGCACGATACCAGGCTGAGGACACGGTAATGCGGGAAGCCGGCGCGGCGATATTTTTCTTCTATGTCTGACGGAATTGCGGAGCGGTAGTTTCTATCATAGCCGGGAATGGCCCATTTATACTGCAGCATTTCATCCGCACCAAAGGTCCCTTGCAACGCCGGATGGTCTTGGCGCATCACGGCGACATAGGCCTCGTCGATGATCTTATTAATATGAAATAGGCGTTGATCGGGAATCGCGCTCACGCTCGTGGAATGAAAAAGCAACATGTCCGCTTCGCGTTGGCGCAACCGGTCCGCGGCGATATCTAAGGGAAGGGTCTCGGCGGTCACGCGAATGTTGGGATATGCCTTGTAAAAGGCATTGAGGGCTGGCGCTAAGGATGCTTCCATCACGGCGGGACCGACAATGAGCCGCAAATGTCGTGTGCCCGATAAGACCTCATCGCTGATTTGATCGGCTAAAGCCAAAAGCTCCTCCGCCCGTTGTGCAAGGCGGTTGCCAGCATCGGTGGGGACAACATTGCGCGTGGTCCTGTTAAACAATTCTGCGCCCAGTTCCTGTTCAAGCAGTTGGACCGATTTGGTGAGTGCCGAATGCGTCATGCCAAGCTCGTTTGCAGCCCGGCTAAAGCTTTTGTGGCGATACACGGCGACGAACCTGGATAATCTGTTCAGATTTATATTCATGTTCCAATAATTACATAATATGCATTTATTATTCAATTTTATAAATTTTTGGTCCGCTTATTCCCGTTATCATTATTGGGAGAGAAATTTGTGACCATAGGGCAGTTCATCAACCAAAATTGGGTCGTAATCGCACTTGCCGCTTTTGCACTGGGCATCTTTCTCGAACTGGGCGCTATTCGCTTCCTCAAGCGCAAGGGCGATGTGCCGTTGAAAGACTCGGCGCTCTCAATTTTTCTGGGGCTCGCAAGTGATCCCGTAAACGCCATATTTGCCTTCATCACCACTGGCGCTTTGTTTGCTGCCGCCCCCTTTGCCATTGGTGACATTCCCATCACTTGGGGGTCGTTCTTATTGTGCTTTGTCCTCGATGATTTGCGGTTCTATGTGCATCACCGCATATGCCACCGCGTCCGTTGGGGTTGGGCCATGCATGTCGTGCATCATTCCTCCACCAATTTTAACATGCCCATTGCGCTGCGCCAAAGTTGGATGAAGCACTTTACCGGCACAATGATGCTGAAGATTCCACTGATTTTAATCGGCTTTGATCCGGTGCTGGTTGTGTTTTGTGGCGTCCTGAATGCCACCTACCAATTCTTCCTGCACACCGAGACGATTGACCGTTTGCCACGCTGGTTTGAATTTATCTTCAACACGCCGAGCCATCACCGCGTGCACCATGGGCGAAACCCAGAATATCTGGATGCGAATTTTGCAGGTACGCTGATTATTTGGGATCGCATGTTCGGCACATTTGTGGAGGAGGACCGCGCCGTGCCGGTTGATTATGGCCTGGTCAAAAATCTGGAGACATTCAACCCCGTCACAATCTTAACACATGAATATGTCGGTATTGCCCAAGATGCGACGCAGCGCGGGCTGAGTTTGTGGCAGAGATTTTGCTATATTTTTGCGCCGCCTGGATGGAGCCATGATGGGTCACGTTTGACATCCGCGGACATTAAACGTGAGGCGGGTTTGCTGCCCCATGTGCATCCAACAACGCCGTTGCCGAGAGCATGATGCCCGCCCATTACGCGCTGTCCGATGCGGCCATTGTCCTTGTCACCTTATTTGCGGGACATGCGCTTTGGCGAAACATTAAGGCTTTGCCAGCATTTGCCATGGCGTGTTTCGGGATAGCCGCCTCTATTGGGGTGGTGCGCTTTGGCGGTGGTTTGCAAGATGCGTTGGCCGATTTGCATGCCGGTGCGTCTCAATATTTGGGCCTTGCTGGCGCCTTCGCGATTTTAGCGCATTATCTGTTCCCGCCGAAGGGCCGAAACGGAATAGCAATAGTCGCCTTTATATTATCCGTTGCTTTGGCGATCTTTTGGTTCGCAGCCCCCTTGTTGGGCCCCTTGTTCTTACTGGCCCTCATAATTGCATGTGTTGCCTCGATCATGCGACCCAACTCAACACGGCCTTTATGGCTTGTGCCCGTTGCGTGCGCCGTGATGCTTGCAAATACGCTGTTCATCCGGCGTGCGGCGTGGCTTGATGAGGCTGTGGCTTGGCATGCCTATCACCTGATCATTGCGCTGGCGCTCGCCGCGCTCGCAAAGGGTTTAATATCTACCGAACAAAAGGTGGCATAATCATAGCCTAGCCAATGGCTGGACAGAGTTGAATAAGCGTTCAATGTTTGATACGCGGCCTTATGTCTCAAATTAAAACTGATCGCCGCCAACATATCATTGCTTCCGCTATCGCCGTTTTGGCGGAATATGGAATAGTTGAATTCACGTTCAATAAAGTTGCGCACCATGCGGGTGTCTCGGCGGCGTTGCTCGTGCATTATTTCACGAGCAAAGAAGCCTTACTCGAAGCCGCCTTCCGCGCCGTTGTGCGCCAGTTAAATCATCAGGCAACGACACGCCTCCGGCTGGCTGCGGGGCCACGCGCACGCATAGAGGCGCTGGTGGACTCACATCTGGGTGATAATGACTTTTCCGAGGAAACCGCCCGGGTTTGGCTGTCTTTCTGGGGACAGGCGTTGCATGTGCCGCAACTGGCCCGTGTACAGCGGGCGCATCAACAGCGCATGTTGTCTAATTTGAAATTTGATCTGCGACAGCTGGTCGACGCGCGCGACATATTGCCTATGGCGCATACCATAGCGGCCATGATCGACGGCGTCTGGCTGCGCGCGGCGATGAATGGCGGGGTGGCGCTTCAGAATGGGTTGGCGCGCGACCTTATTTTTGATTTCATTGCGCGAAATTTGAACGCCACCCGACCTGCGCCAGCGGCATCGCATTTTGACACGATCAACCCGGCGACAGGGCAATTGCTCGCGACCATCCGCATCGATGGGCAGGCCGAGGTCGACAAGGCTGTGGCCCGCGCGACCCATGCCCAAAAGCTATGGGCGAAAACGCCGGGTGTAGAACGCGGACGCATCCTGCACCGCGCCGCGGCTTTGCTGGTGGAGCGCAATGACGTGCTCGCGCGGCTCGAAACGCAAGACACGGGCAAGCCCATTCAAGAAACCAGCGCTGTCGATATTTTATCCGGCGCGGATTGCATCGAATATTATGCGGGCCTTGCGCGCACGATAGCTGGTGAACATCATGATCTGGGCAGCGGTGCATTCGGCTACAGCCGGCGGGAACCCTTGGGTGTCGTTGCAGGCATTGGCGCGTGGAATTACCCCATACAAATTGCGTGCTGGAAATCCGCACCTGCTTTGGCGTGTGGAAACGCGATGCTTTTTAAACCCGCCGAGCTGACACCACTGACCGCGATAGAGCTTGAGAAAGTCTATCTTGAGGCCGGCCTTCCCGATGGTTTGTTTCAGGTCGTACAAGGCAAAGCGGACACAGGCCGATTGCTCAGCCTGCATCCCGGTATCGCCAAAGTGTCGCTGACGGGTGAAGTGGGCACGGGTAAAAAGGTGATGGTGGATGCCGCAGGCACGCTGAAATATGTGACCTTTGAACTGGGTGGAAAATCGGCGTTAATCATCTTTGAAGATGCCGATTTGGATGAAGCCGTATCGGGCGCATTGCTCGCCAATTTTTATTCGGCTGGCGAAGTGTGCACCAACGGCACCCGCGTTTTCGTCCATAAAAATGTCCGTGATGCGTTTCTGGCAAAGTTGAAGGCGCGAACCGAGGCGATGGTGATTGGCGATCCGCTTAATCCCGCCACGCAAATGGGCGCATTGATTTCGCAAGCGCATATGGAAAAGGTGCTGGGCTATATTGCGTTGGGGCAGCAGCAGGGCGCCACTTTGCTTACGGGCGGAAAGCGGGCGGTGCAGGGCAATCTGGTGCAAGGTGCGTTTGTCGAGCCTACCATATTCACGCACTGCACCGATGATATGGCTATTGTGCGGGAGGAGATTTTTGGTCCCGTCATGGCAGTGCTCGATTTCGAAGATGAGGCGGAGGTTGTGGCGCGGGCGAATGACACCAGCTTCGGTCTCGCTGCTGGGATATTCACCAACAATCTGACGCGCGCCCATCGTGTGATCGCCGCGTTGGAGGCGGGTACCACTTGGATCAACACCTATAATATCACGCCGATTGAAATGCCATTTGGCGGTAATAAACAATCGGGTCTTGGCCGCGAAAATGGGCGGGCGGCAATTGAACATTATACCCAGTTGAAGAGCGTTTATGTCGCGATGGAACCAATCGATGCCCCCTATTGAGACCGCAGATTATATCATCGTCGGCGCAGGGTCAGCAGGGTGCGTGCTGGCGGACCGGTTGAGCGCCGACGGCACGCATCAGGTCGTGTTGTTGGAATATGGCGGCAGTGATCGTTCGGTCTTGATCCAGATGCCCGCCGCGCTTGCCTATCCGATGAACACCAAAAGGTGGAATTGGGGCTATGAAAGCGAGCCGGAGCCGCATTTGAACAACCGCCGCTTAAATTGCCCGCGCGGTAAGGGGCTGGGCGGTTCATCCTCCATCAATGGCCTTGTCTATGTGCGCGGCCACGCGCTCGATTTTGAACGTTGGAAAGAAGAGGAAGGCGCAACCGGATGGGGCTATGCCGATGTGTTGCCCTATTTCAAACGCGCCGAAGGTCGGGCCGAAGGCGGGGACACCTATCGCGGTGGCGATGGCCCATTGTCGACCAGCTATGGCCCGCTCGACAATCCTTTGCATCAGGCGTGGCTCGATGCGGCGCAGCAAGCGGGCTATAGCCTGACCGAAGATTATAACGGCTATGCCCAAGAAGGCTTTGGCCGGATGGATATGACGGTGCGGGACGGCACGCGCTGTTCAGCAGCGAAGGCCTATCTCTATGAAGCGCGGAAGCGGCCCAATCTGGAAGTCATAGAAAAGGCACTGGTTACACGTATCCTGTTTGAAGGCAGGCGCGCCATTGGGGTGGAGTATGAACGCGCAGGCCAGATGCATCAGTTGCACGCGGCCCGCGAAGTCATCCTGTCGGGTGGCCCTATCAATTCTGTGCAACTGCTCAAGCTTTCGGGCATTGGCCCTGCAGAGGAGTTAAAAGCCCATGGGATAGAGGTGCGCGCTGACCGACCCGGTGTCGGTGCGAACCTGCAAGATCATCTGGAATTATATTTCCAAATGGCCTGTACCCAACCCATCACTTTGTACGGCAAGGCAAATCTTCTCGGTAAAGCGATGGTCGGTGCACAATGGCTATTGGGTCGGTCGGGATTGGGGGCATCCAACCAGTTTGAAAGCTGCGGCTTCATCCGCAGTCGTGCCGGTATCAAATATCCCGATATCCAATATCATTTCTTTCCGATGGCGATCAATTATGACGGATCGTCGCTGGCGACTGAACATGGTTTTCAGGCCCATGTCGGCCCCATGCGTTCAAAAAGCCGGGGCACCGTGACGCTTAAAAGCGCAGACCCGCACGACAAGCCCAAAATCTTGTTCAACTATATGAGCCATCCCGACGATTGGACAGAAATGCGCGCTTGTGTGCGGCTGACGCGGGAGATTTTTCAACAGCCAGCTTTCGCCCCATTTCGCGGGCGTGAGATTCAACCTGGCGCGGACTGCGTCACCGATGCGCAGATTGACGCCTTCATTGCCGAACATGTCGAAAGCGCGCTGCACCCCAGTTGCACATGCAAGATGGGTAGCCCGCGTGACCCGATGGCCGTGGTCGATCCCGAATTGCGTGTCATCGGTGTCCAAGGGCTGCGCGTTGTGGATAGCGGCGTGATGCCGACCATCACCACGGGTAACCTGAATGCGCCGACAATCATGATCGGGGAAAAGGGGGCCGATCATATTCTTGGCAAGCCGATGCTCGCCCCATCGAATGCGCCATTTTACGTCGCGCCAAATTGGAATGATGCCCAAAGATGATGGAAACGATAGTTGAGCCGGCCCGCCATATTGATGTGATCCGCCAAACCGACGTTCTGGTCGTCGGTTCTGGCCCCGGCGGCCTTGCGGCCGCTTTGGCATCGGCGCGGGCGGGCGTCGAAACAACCTTGCTCGAACGTTATGGCTGTTTCGGTGGCAACATCACACAAGTCGGGGTGGAGGGCTTTGCATGGTATCGGCACCCTGCAACGATCGACAGTGAAGGCATTGGACGAGAATTTGAAGACCGCGCCAAGTTGATGGGCGCGGCAATGCCGGAACCGCAATCAATCAGCCACAGTCTGGATGCCGAAGCCTTCAAATTTGTCGCAGATACACTTGTCGAAGAAGCGGGCATCATCCCCATGTTGCATCGATTATGTGTGGCCCCGATCATGGATGGTAACACAATCCGCGGCGTGATTGTGGAAAGCAAGGCGGGGCGAGAAGCTATTCTTGCCAAACGGTTGATTGACGCGACAGGGGATGCCGACATTGCCCATCGCGCGGGCGCGCCCACGCATATGCATCCTGTCGACGAAATGATGTCGGTCTCGGTCATGTTTTCGATGTGCGGCGTGAACAAGGCGCGGTTCATCGATGCGGTGAAGGCCGACCCGCAAACCTATGGCGACTGGGCCGTGGGCGGGGAATGGGAAGTGATTACCAGCGGGAAAGAGGATGAAATGTTCTCGCCCTTTTTACGCAAGCCGTTTCAAAAGGCGCTAGAGGCGGGCCTGATACCCGATAGCGTCAAAACCATGGCCGGTACTTGGGGCACAGTGTCGGATCAGGGGGATTTGACCTATCTCAACATGTGTCATTTATATCTGGATGGCACAGATCCCGATGCGCTGACGCATGGCGAGATGGCAGGGCGTAAGCAGGCAATGCACGCCATAGCAGCGTTGCAAGCGTTCATGCCTGGCTGCGAAGATGCCAAGCTGCGTAATTTTGGCATGACGCTGGGCATTCGTGATACGCGCAAGATTGATGCGGTGTATAATATGACCGCCGACGATGTGATGGAGCAAGGCCGCTTTGACGATAGCATCGGTATTTTTCCGGAATTTATCGACGGCTATGGCTATCTTATCTTGCCGACTACAGGGCGTTATTTCCATCTGCCTTACCGGTCGATGTTACCCAAAAATGTCCGGCATTTGATTACCGCTGGCCGCGTGATTGGCGGCGATAAGGTCAGCCATGCTGCGGTTCGTAACATGATGTGTTGCGCCGTTGCGGGGCAAGGCGCTGGTGTTGCCGCGGCATTGGCCGTCAAATCGGATCGCGATTTTTCTGAGATCAACATTAGCGACGTGCAACAAGAACTCCGCCGCCAAGGCGCGCGCATTTTTTAAGTTAGCGCCGTTACGAAGCGAGGTCAGTTTCCAGCGCCGCTTGAAGGCGCTTGCGGAACAGCAGAATGAGAAGGGCCCCTGTCACCGCAATCGCGGAATCCATGGCCCAAAAAACCGACGGGTGCATTTGGTCAAAATAGCTTCCTATCCATCCGGCTAGCACATGCCCGATGAATGGCGAGAGGAAGGCAACCCCCATCAAAATAGAGGCCATGCCCGCAGGGGCGGCCCTGCTGACGATGGCTAAGGTCGTTGGCCAATAATACATCCAAGCAAGTCCCATGATCAGCCAGCCCGCAATGGCCCATCCGGCGCCCACACTGTCGGGGCCGCTGTGTCCCATATTGCCATAAGCGAACAGAAGTGCGGCAACGGCAATGATGGCGGACCCAATCCCGACCTTCGTGATGCTGCTGGGTTCGCTGCCGTTTTTTGCCTGCCAAGCCCAAAATATGACCAGCGCAGGAGCCGCCAAAATGGCGCCGATGGAATCCATTGATGCAAACCAGCTCGATGGCACGTTGCCCAGCGATGTCGCCAAATGCACATATTGATCGACCCATAATATGCCGATGCTCCACACCATCGGGTAAGCGATTTCAGCCGGTATAGTCAGCGCAATGACGAGGAGTAGGACCCATAAGCGTTTGCGCTCTGGCTTGGTCATCGGCGCAGATTTTTCGCGTTTGCGTGCCACCGGACGATCATCGGGCAAATGGCGCTGGCCCAATATATATGCAACCAACGCAACCAGCATCAACATAGCGGCCACCGCGAACCCTGCATGCCAGCCATAGACCGCCGCAACTAAGCCCGTCACGAGCGGCCCGCTCGCAGCACCAATGCAAATCCCGGTCGAAAAAATAGTAAAGCCGCGTGACCGCATGGACTCATCGGACTGCGGGTATAGTGCGCCAACCTGCGCAGAAATATTGCCTTTCAAAAATCCCGACCCCAGGATCAGCAGCAAGAGTGCGAATAGAAAGCTGGCATAGAAAGACATCGCCAAATGCCCCGCGCTCATCAGGATGACACCGAGCATTACGGTGCGCTTTGCCCCTAATATCCGGTCGGCAACCCAGCCCCCGATGATCGGCGTGAAATAGACAAGGCCGGCATACCAACCATAAATGATTGCGGAAAAAGCAACGTCGCTCATAGGCCCGCGAAATTCGAACAGATTGCGGAGTGCGGCGAGCCCAATGACTTGCGCCGCATTTTCCGGCAACAGTAGCTCTTTCACCATGTAGAGCGTGAGCAAGGCCGACATCCCATAAAAGGAAAAGCGTTCCCACATCTCGGTGAAGGATAAATAATACAGGCCTTTTGGGTGACCGGACGGCTGGCCAATAGCGGTTTGTGCGATCTTACCCATGCCTATGCTCCCCGATATTCTGTGCGCCCCAGTCGCGTCTGCATTTATGCCTGCTTAAATGCGCGGTGCAAGAGAATGATGGGCGTTACTCAGCTAACTCCGCCGGTCAATCGGAATGAAAGATTAAGACTTGGTTATTCGCGCGCGGTATAGCATCATAATGTGAATTGAGGATCAAAAATGAAATTTGATAGACGCGGTATGCTCGCCGGAATCGGCGCCCTGCCTTTGGCATCGGTTGCTGCCAATGCCTTTACCATAGAGCCAGTGACGGTGTTCGAGGGTAATTTCGTCACGATGGAACCCTCTCTGCCCGAAGCGCGCTTTGTGGCGGTCTCGGGTGGCATCATATTGGGCCTTGCGAACAGTGTAGCCGCCTTGGCGCCGTGGACTGCGGACCGTGAAACAAAAATCGACCGTCGTTTTGCTGGAAAAACAGTGTTTCCAGGACTGGTCGATCCGCATATTCACCCGATGCAATCCGCCGTGATGCTCAACATACCATTTATAGCGCCCGATGACTGGGTGCTGCCGCGTAGTAACTCCGCAGGGGTACGGACGGCGGATGGATATCGAGAGCGGCTACGCGCTTTGCTCGCCAGTGATGCGTCGCGCCCGCTCATCACTTGGGGCTATCATGAGTTGTTCCACGGTACACTCGACCGAAACATGCTTGATGCTTTGGCCCCGGATCGTCCTCTGATAGTCTGGCAACGCAGCTTTCATGAGGTTATCGTCAACAGTTCCATGCTCCGCGAATGGGGCCTTGCTGACGAAGACACGTTCAACACCGCGCTCGCCGCCGCCAAGGCAGATCCGGCGCATTTCAGTTTTAGCCGCGGTTTGTTTAGCGAAACGGCGCTACCAATGGCCCTTGCCAAAATGCGTCCGGTTATTCTTGCGCCCGCAAAGGTGAAGGCAGGCATGGCCGACCTGCGTACTTTGATGCTGCGCCACGGCGTAACGTCAACTGCCGACATGGCGACAGGTATATTTGCCGGCTTTGACATCGAGGCAGGCTTGATCCGCAATGCCTTTGAAGAACCCGGCTGTGCGGCGCGTATTGACCTTGTGCCGATGGCTAATGAACTCGACAAAGTCACGGATCTTGATGCCTGGTACATAGCGGCGCGCGGCCGGGTTGAGGGCGATCATGTCCGCCTACCACGCCGAGTAAAGCTGTTCGCCGACGGCGCGTATTTTGGGCAGAATATGCGCATGAACCCGCCTGGCTATGCCGACGGGCACTTGGGCAAGTGGATTACTGAACCGACAGATCTCACCCGACAGGTGCGACGCTATTGGGAGGCAGGGTTCAGCCTGCATATCCACGTGAACGGCGATGAAGGCCTTGATGTCGTACTTAACACGCTCGAGCCAGTCATCACTGGCATGCGCAGCGCGCGACAAGCTGTTACCCTTGAACATCTCGGCTATTCAACGGAGGCGCAGAATCGTCGGATCTCCAGACTGGGTTTATCTGTATCCGGTCAACCCAATTACATACGCGTGCTCGGCGACGCTTATGCCGTGCATGGCCTTGGTCCCGACCGCGCAGCGACAATGGATCGTTTTGGTTCACTCGAACGCCTTGGGGTTCCGCTGGGGCTCCACTCGGACTTCAACATGGCGCCAATAGATCCATTTTACCTCGCGTGGGTCGCGGCGAACAGGATCACGCTAGATGGCCACAGCCTTGGGCCACAGGAACGGTTGAGCGTTGACAAAGCGCTCCGTGCGATCACCATTGAGGCGGCGCAAGTGATTGGGCGTGACCATGAAATTGGTTCTATAGCCGCGGGTAAACGGGCTGACTTTGCGGTGCTTGATCGCGATCCGCGCAAAATGGGTGCTGCAGCACTCCGTCAAACAAAAGTTGAAGCCACTGTATATGACGGGCGTGTTTTTAATTTTTGAGGGCAAAATGTGAGGCCGGCACGGCCATAACCAACCCGAATATCACGGTCATTAAGCATAGACTGTTATTACTCACGCTACTTTTTTCATTATTTCTGACTGTTGCGGAACGCAAAAAGCAAAAAATAATACCATAGTGGTTTTGGGTAACGCACAATCAGCTTAAACTGTCGTCTTGTGCTCCGTGTCGGGACTACTGCTACGTGGTGGTACATGCGCAAAATTGCGGTCATTATGCGGCCTCTCTTTTTTCTAAAATGGCGTCTGCGTAGGTCTGGAACAGTTCAACAAAATGATCGTCTAGTGTCCGTGCGGTGGCGGCTGCGCGCTGGGCGGCGGATTGGAGATGATGTTGATCGCGATCCAATAGGCGCTCAATCGCCAACGCGGCGTCATTCGCATTGCCTGGGCAATATGTTTCACTAAAATCAGGATGGGCAATATCTGCAACAGCGCCTGCATTTGGGAGTACTAAAGGCAGCCCAGACGCCAGCGCCTCCGATGCGACGAGACCAAAAGTCTCTGCGGATGAGCCATGCACTAGCGCATCGCAACTGGCCATTATAGTCGCCAGCGCAGTGCGGTTGCGGATAGGTTCAAGCAACTGGATATGCGGGTTGCCATGTACATGCTCAATTATCGATGCCTGCTGGTGGCCATTGCCGATCAACACTAAGCCAATGGGCCGTTTTGCGGCCACCCGGGCCACCGCATCAATTACGCAGGGCCAGCGTTTTTCGGGCGTATGGCGACCAATACCTAACAACAATGTTGCCGTATTGGGTAAGTTACAGCGGGCCAATAGGTTTTGGCGGACTGACATATGTCTTCTAGCGGGCGAGAAAACGCCTGCATCCACGCCCATTGGAATGTTGACAGCACCATAGATGCCACCACAGGCCAGTCTATGCTGAAGGCTCGGCGACGCACATATAGTGTAATCGAAGCTGTTGCACATGCGCCTGA
The DNA here is from genome assembly GCA_041175465.1 of Pseudomonadota bacterium. Lineage (GTDB taxonomy): Bacteria > Pseudomonadota > Alphaproteobacteria > Sphingomonadales > Sphingomonadaceae > Sphingorhabdus_B. The sequence continues at coordinate 156,009 of JBEDEX010000003.1, forward strand.
GATAACGCCAGAACCATTCAAACTGCCGATCAATGGCATCGCGTGAGGCAACGCCATCGAACCAGCGATAGGCCCAAGCCGACAGAGGGTCATGATGCATGAAAATCGACCGAAGAGCTTTTCCCTTCCAGCTTCGGGCAATCCATGCACCGCGCCATGGGGAGGATGCCTCAAGTACATCGGGTTGTTCTGCATCCAAAATTGCGTGCACTGGAGCCGCATCCCAGAACATCCCGTATTTCTTGTCAAAAGGCAGAGGGGGCGCTTTTACAAAGATGATACGGCACCCGTTTCCGAATTCGACAACATCATCTTTATTGCCGGGCGCAATCACGGTGATGGCATGTCCAAGTCGTGCACCAAAGGTGAGCTTTGCATGGATATATGTCCGCACGCCGCCGCCTTCTGGCGCATAAAATTCGCAGACATCGACTATTTTCACGGCTGACCCCCAGCCGTTTGATTTTTGATTGGCCCAACGCCAATACCTTGCCTGTAATTCAATATGATGGAGGTGGAGCGAACACCCGACCCAAGCGCAAGAGCAACTGTTGTTGCTTTTGGCTTACGAAAGCCGAGCTTGGGGTTGTTCGCAAATCCGACGCCATCACTCGATAAACCGAATTTCCCGTTATCGTCGCGGTCATGTAGGAGCGCCAATGCGAATCGTCCGGCGCTCGGCGCGCGAATGCATATCGAAACTGGGCCAGCGCTCGGCATGGTTATCGGCACCCGCCGAAAAGGTTTACCCGCCGCAATCAAAATCTTGTCGCTTTGCAGGAAATCAGCATCATTGTCGGGGTAAAGCTCAAGAATAAGCTTACCTTTTCGGTCCTTTAAACCGACAACATTCACATTTACCGCAGGCCCCGTTTCTGCTGCGCGGCAATCCGCACCATTTCGTCCGCGTTCAGCCTTAGGTGGCACATTAGCGTGCGCAGAGACAGATATGCTAATGAGCGTCAGCGCGATTATATACTTCATGCCGATTTGCCCATTTCGGGAAATATGTCACGATTTGGGAAAAGCAGCGTCAGCGCTCCCAATAATGTTGCAACCATGACATGTAGGGCCAAAATTGCGGTCGCTGTAAGCGTTATAAGCGTTGAAACCGCGCTGTCCTGGCCGACTAAGAAAATAGCGATGACCGCGAATAAGGCTTCCTTATTCGGCAAAAATGGCAACCGTCCGACGAGTAGCCGAACCATAGACAAGACCAACCAGAAGCCAAAATGCGGTCCGGGCAAAATAATAAACCATAATAAGGCACACAAAAGCACGCCTGCCGATAATCGCAGAATGTGGACTCCAAAAATCCACCATAATAAAGTCCGCTCAAGCGTGAATACACGGCGGGAAAACAGCAATATCATAAATGACAGCAATAATATGGCAGCCGCGCAAATGACGGACGTATCGGCATAGGCGCCAAGATTGAGTTGCGACACAAATGGATATGTCACAACCAACAGCAGCAACGCGACAAGGTTCGCTGCCAAGGCGGAGAGTATGTTGACATCTTTTATGGCGCCAAATGGCGCCGCGCTTAAATCCGTGCGTTTACGCGCCCATAGATAAAAATAGACTTCGCCCGAATAGGATATGAGCACTTCATTGCCGATGCGTTTGGCAAGAAGAATGAAAAAGCCTGTTGCAGGCAGCGCCCAAAGTCGCCGAAATATTATCCAATCAGCAACAGGTAGCGTAAAATATAATGCGAGCAAAACCGGCAGGAACCAGAAATTTTGCGGTAGTGCATCGTGAAACTGCTGGGCGTCAACCTGGCCAAGTTGAAGCGCAATGGCGATCAGAAACGCTCCGGACAGGATACGCGACAGCCAAGTCGACCATAGTCTTCGCTCAGCCTTTAAAGCTGGCAAATCGAGATGCGCAAAGGGCGTAGCGGCTAAAGTCATGTGACAGCCCAATTACGTTGACGAAGAACGGTATCGCGCTGCCCGCGGGCATCAAATCTGTTAGCCAAAAAGCGGTAGAAAAAGTCATGCTGCCGTGACCGGGGGGTTACATGGTATATAAGACGTTCCGCCAGCGTCCAACGTACATTGCGGCGATCAGCTCGACGATGCGATGTCGTACACCAAAAATTGGAATGATAAATTTGGCGTCCGCGTTTCAGCACGCGGTGCATTAATTCATGATCCTTTAATACATAGGGCCATAAGGAAGGATCGTAACCTCCTGCGGCTTGTAATGCTGATGTCCGGAATGTCTGCGCCGCGCCGCTGGTATGGTTTTGATGTGGCAAAATGCGTGCAGCAAGGAGCCTGTGCATCTTGCTTCTCAAACCCTTTAATAATCCCTCGCGGCGGAGATAGGCACATGCCGCAACATACTCCGCGCCCTTTTTGTCAAACAGCGCAGTAGCCACAGCCAGATAATGCGGTGGATAATAAGTGTCTGCGTCGCAAATTGCCGTGAATTCGGTATCAACAGCTGCAATTCCCATCTGCAATGCGTAAACTTGACCCGGCCGAGGTTCGTGCAAAAAGGTTACTTTGCCTTGGTGCTCAGCAAGTTGCTTGCGTGCATTATCAATGCAACCGTCGGTGGAGCCATTGTCGACGATGATCAAATCAAAAGCAGTCGTTTGGCCAATAATCGACGTCAGCGTCTGTGGCAAAAAATCTGCCTCATTATAAACAGGTATGACAATTGACCAACGCACAGGCTACCCCCAGATAATCCCAGGAGCCATTGCATTCATTTGCCAAAGTGTAGTTTCAGAACTGCGTCAGATTGATGATAAAAAAATGTACATGCTGTAACAAATGCCAACTGAGGGCTCTTTATTCTGAACGGCGAAAATTGGTGGGGCCGGATATTCTGTTGAGGCTCACAAATATCTTATTATACTGACTTCATGGTTTGGGACCTTGGTCTGGCAATGCGAAAAAAGGAGGAGTTCGAGTCGGAACGGCTCATGAACTTCGAATTTTGGCAGCGTGTCCGTGCGACGCGTCTATTTGCTCGAAAGGTCGGCTTAAATGAAGAGACGTTAGTGGGCGAGATTGCTGTGCGAGGCAGCGATGACTTGCTTGATTTGGTGACTAAAAATATATCTCGCTCCAGAGATGACATGGCCGCAGTTTATGAACAATGCCTCGGCGAAGCGCGCCAGCAATTGATTGCAGAAAATGGAGATCCTACGCCCAATCGGTTGGGGTAACGACCGCAATTGGGTCGTCACCGGAACGGCAGCTTTGAAAAATATATGCTAAAAATGGGACGCGCAGAGCTGTATGTAAGAAGCAACTGTGGGGCGCGTCAGCCAAAATAGGGTGATTGGAAATTGGCTTGGCTAATGCTCTACTAAGCTTCGAAGCCGTCAGTACCAAATGTTCTGACGACGGAAAACCAAAGCTACGAAGCTGAGATTTAAGAGATTACGACAAGCTTAGCGTCTGGGTAGTGCTTATTAGCCTATTCTGCGGTCACAGACTGGCTCACCAGTTCCAGAACTCTTCTATCATTATAGGGTTCACTTCCGATCGGAACAGCCATGCCCTGTGGCAGGCTGCCTATCCAATTTGAATTATTGATATCATTAGGTCTGAATTTATATATCCTGTCTTCTGAAGCGTTAAAAAAGGGGTGGTATAAACTCATCCTAACAACAATGATGTTTCGGGCTATATCCACTGCAATCGTTTGGCCATCAAAACCTTGGGCTGCAATAAAGCGGCGCCCGTCAGCAAGTGGAAACCAAAATTGTGATGCGTAAACCGCGTTCGGTGCCGTGGATGCCTGAATTATCGAGTCAATATATGCTCGCGAAACAATCTGCTGATTAGAAACAACCCCTCGGTTAAGAAGCAGTTCGCCTAATCTTGCGAAGTCACGGGGTGTCGCATCGATGCAGCAATAACCCAGAACATTGCCACCTTGCGGTCGGGAGTTATCCTTCCACCAGTATGCTTTCATACCAATCTTGTGAAACAGGCTGTCTTGAGACCACTTCAAGAAGTCTTCCGAACGACTATTCATGAGCACCTTTGAAAGGACCATAGTATCACAATTAGAATATAGAAATGACGGGCCAGGGTAGGCGCTGCGTCCCCCGTTCCACCAACCGTAGTTCATGCCTGCAATAGCCTTAGGTCGGGATATACAAGGTGTCATTTGATCGTCGGCATAGACTAAATCACCGCCAGCGCTAGGCGTTGTCCGGCATTCCTCCAACTGATTTGTTCCTGATTTTGCACAGATTGGGACCAATCCAGAACGCATATCAAGCACCTCTTTAATTGTGATTGTTGATCTTGCGTCGGAAGCCCATTCGCTGATGTATCGGCTCACATTGTCCTGTGGTGACGCTATTGTGCCTTGCTCAACTGCGATACCGAGCAGGATAGAGGTGAAGGATTTGGCTACAGACCAAGATGTAGCCAAGCTATCCCTGTTTCGAGTTCCGTATCTTTCAACGATTGCGCTTTTAGATAACTGGGGATTGAAATTGCTTACGGATTGCAATTCTAAGTCAGAGATACCTCTATACCGCTCAAAAACAATCTTGCCGTTACGTATAACTAAAAAGGCCTGCCCGAAAGTTCCGTCACGAAGCGCCATAGCCGCTGCCTCTTCCAACTTTTGCGCCGACATACCTTGGCTTTGCGCGCTTGCTTCGGGCCAGACAACAGAAGGAACTATAGGCGGAGTGCTCGGCGCTCCAATGGAAACAATTGGAGGCTGTGCAATGGTAACAATTGGAGGTTGTTCTGGACTGACTTCAGTCCCGCCACATGCGTTCAAAAATGTAAACATGAGGAATATTAGGCAGAGCCTAAAGCTATCTAGAGACACTTGTATCCCTCCCTCGATTACTGCCCGTAGCCAGAACTTTTGAGGCTTAAACCTATTTCGGCAGATTACAAATCACCATTAAACAACACAAATGGGTCAAGCGACAGACTATCGAATATCGGCGCGCGCAACCCGCAAGATCGCCCGTCAGCTTGCCAGTGATCTCCTCCATAGAGTGTTTTTTGAATGGCACATCGTTTTCCCTTTTTGTGTCCAAAACAATATTGATTTTGAACCACTCAGAAGGGGGTGGAGCAGCCACGCACGCCTTCAGGGAACGGGCATCAGGGTAAAGATCCTGCACACCACCTTCATTAGCCATAAACCGCCTTCCTTCGACTCTCTCAGCCTAATCAGGAAGTTGGCGGATTAACACAGAAATTTGTGCACGATTTGTGCATAGCAAAAATGCGCTATTTAAGTCGCAATCAGCACATCGCTGCGTTTAAATATTGTTATATATCAATGAGTTAAATGGCGCACCCAAGAGGATTCGAACCTCTGGCCTCTGCCTTCGGAGGGCAGCGCTCTATCCAGCTGAGCTATGGGTGCGGGTCGAGAGCGGTTAGCAGGCATGACGCCCTTGCGCCAAGTTTTTTTTGGGCCCCATTTTTATTTATACCCTATCTGTGTCGAGGCCGCATGAAAACAGGGCCATTTGCGTCGGAACTTATCTGACGCATCGCTGTGCGCTATAGCTATATTGTCCCTCGCTAATATCTGGATAACTCAAAAGGGCGATGCTACGGCGACCTTATGCAAAACCAGTTTGAACTCACGGATGATCAAATCGCCATACAGGACATGGCGCGCAAATTCACCGCAGATGCAATCACACCTTTTGCCGCCGAATGGGATGAAAAGTCCCATTATCCGGTCGATGTGTGGAAATCCGCCGGCGCATTGGGCTTTGGTGCGATTTACGTCTCGCAAGAATCGGGCGGCACTGGCCTTGGCCGATTGGAGGCCGCGTTGATTATGGAGGCAATGGCCTATGGCTGCCCAACCACCAGCGCGTTTATTTCCATCCATAATATGGCCGCATGGATGATCGATACTTTTGGCAGTGCCGAGTTGAAGGCGCGTTATTTGCCGGACCTTGTGTCGATGCACAAAATCGCGAGCTATTGCCTGACCGAACCCGGTAGTGGGTCGGACGCGGCGGCGCTGAAAACCAGCGCGCGGCGCGATGGAGATCATTATGTGCTGAACGGCACGAAGCAGTTTATCTCGGGCGCGGGCTATAATGACGTCTATGTCGTGATGGTGCGCACCGGCGAAGAAAAGACCAAGGGTGTGACCTGCCTTGTCGTGGATAAGGATACGCCGGGGCTGAGCTTTGGCGCGCCGGAGAAAAAACTGGGCTGGAACGCGTCGCCAACGGCGCAGGTTATTTTTGAAGATTGCCGCGTGCCTGTTGCCAATCGTGTGGGCGCAGAGGGGGACGGTTTCCGCTTTGCGATGATGGGCTTGGACGGCGGGCGGCTCAATATCGGGGCGTGTTCACTGGGCGGCGCGCAGCGGTGCTTGGATGAGGCGATTGCCTATACCAAAGAGCGTCAACAATTTGGCCAGCCGGTCGCTGAGTTCCAAAATACCCAATTCATGCTGGCTGACATGGCTACCGATTTGGAAGCGGCGCGTGCGTTGCTTTACATCGCCGCGGCGAAGGTTACCGCCAACGCCCCTGACAAGTCCCGCTTTTCAGCGATGGCCAAGCGCCTGTCTACCGACAGCGGCAGCGAGATTGTGAACCAAGCGCTGCAACTTTTTGGCGGCTATGGCTATTTGCGGGATTATCCCATCGAGCGTTTCTGGCGCGATTTGCGCGTCCACTCTATTCTGGAAGGGACCAATCAGGTTATGCGCATGATTATTGGTCGGGATTTGTTACGCCAATGACCGATGATATTGTGGTCCGTGTCGAAGGTCATGCCGGTTTCATAAGCCTGAACCGGCCGTCGGCGTTAAATGCGCTGACGCTGCCGATGGTGCATGCGATGACAGAGGCGTTGCTGGCATGGCGCGACGATGGCGCGGTGAAATGCGTGGTGATTGATCATGCAGACGGGCGTGGATTTTGTGCAGGCGGAGATATCGCTTTCTTACGCAATTCAGCCATCAATGATGGTGGAGTATCGGGCCGAAAATTCTTCCACGACGAATATCAGCTGAACCATTTATTGTTCACCTATCCTAAGCCTGTGGTTGCTTTCATGGATGGCATTACAATGGGCGGCGGCGTTGGTATCAGCCAACCTGCGCGTTTCCGCGTGGCGACCGAGAATAGCAAATTTGCCATGCCCGAAACCGGCATTGGCCTTTTCCCAGATGTTGGCGGTGGTTGGTATTTGTCACGGCTTGAGGGTCGAGTAGGACAGTTTTTGGCGCTCACCGGAGCACGTCTGGATGGCGCAGAATGCCTCGCGCTTGGGCTCGCCACCCATTATCTGCCAAGCAGCGCGCTCGCCGAAGTCAAGGCACGAATTGCCAGCGAAGATGTCGAGCGCCTTGAAGGCATATTGGGCACTTTGTCGAAAACGCCCTCCGCGCCAAAGATTATTGAAACGCTTGTTCAGATCAATCGCCATTTCGCCTCTAACGCATTTGAGGATATACTCCTCAGCCTTGAAGGCGACGCGAGCGCATGGGCGATGAAAGAGCTAGCGACCTTGCGGACCAAAAGCCCGCAAACCTGTAAAGTTGCTTTGCGCCAATTGTCCGAGAGCCTGAAGCTCAGTGACTTTGCCGAAAATATGGCCATGGAATATCGTATCGCTAGCCGCGTGATTATTCGCCCCGATTTTGCCGAAGGCGTCCGCGCCGTTATTGTCGATAAGGATAATGCGCCCCGATGGAATCCGGCGACAGCAGAAGCTGTGACGGAGGAACTGATTGACGCTATTTTTGCCGCCTTGTCGGCGCAGGATGAATGGAAACCCCTATGACCTATGAAACATTATTAGTCGAACAACGCGGCGCGGTGACGCTTATGACGCTTAATCGGCCGCAGGCGTTGAACGCTCTGAATAGTCAGGTGTTGGCAGACCTCATCGCGGCCTTTGCGGCATTTGATGCCGATGACAGCCAAAGATGCGCCGTTTTAACAGGCAGCGAGAAAGCCTTTGCCGCAGGCGCGGACATTAAGGAAATGTCATCGCAGTCTTTCGCGGACATGTATGGCGCAAACTTCTTCGCAGGCTATGACCGTGTGACAGCCACCCGCAAACCATGGATCGCAGCGGTAAATGGCTTTGCGCTTGGCGGTGGATGCGAATTAGCGATGATGGCCGATTTCATCATAGCTGGCGATAACGCCAAATTTGGTCAGCCGGAAATTAAGCTGGCCGTCACCCCGGGAATGGGCGGATCCCAGCGTCTAACGCGCGCCATTGGCAAGGCTAAGGCGATGGAAATGTGCCTGACGGGCCGGATGATGGATGCTGCCGAGGCCGAACGATCTGGGTTGGTCTCAAAGGTTGTTTCAGCAGCCGAGCTTGTCGACGAAGCCATTAAAACCGCAACGGCGATTGCCGCCATGGCGCCTTTGGCCGCGATTGCCTGCAAAGAAATGGTCAATGCCGCGTTTGAAACAACGTTGCAGCAAGGCGTCGTGTTTGAACGCCGTTTGTTCCATGGCCTATTTGGTACAGAAGATCAGAAAGAAGGCATGGCTGCATTTGTTGAGAAGCGTCCGGGTAACTGGACGGGTAAGTAACCGCTCAGCGTTATTGCGCGATTTTCTCCACCATCTGAAATTTCCCAAGCCCACATCCCGCGCCTTCATAAAGCTGGCCGCCTTGATCGTGCAATACGCGCACGATATCGACGCTGCACAATTGGTTGAGTGACGTTCGATAGGAAAAGCGGTCTTCGAACTTCAATCCGGGGCAACTTTGCGGCAGAATATTGCGATAGGTTTTGCCGCCTGACATGTGGAAATCAATATTACGGCTATCGATAACTTTTGTTGACCGTATCTGTGAAATCGTGACGCAATTTTTTGGTTCGCCCACTGCCCGAACGGGTTCAGGTGCGTTCTTGCTTGTAAGCGCGACTGCTCCGCCACCTGAAAGCAAGGCAATCGCGGGGATGATGAACAGCAATTTATGCATCGGTCTTCTCCATTATCACGACACGCCCCTAAACTATTCTGCCTGAACTTTTGCTGACTTAATTTGGGGCGCGGGCGTTTTGGGTTTGAAACGGCACAGGTCGGCGACAGGGCAGCGCCAGCATTCGGGTGTGCGCGCCTTGCATATATAACGCCCATGTAAGATCAGCCAATGGTGCGCGCCAACGCGGAACGGCTTTGGTGTGCTTTTCTCCAGCGCTTTTTCCACCGCAACAACGGTTTTCCCCGGCGCAATTCCCGTGCGGTTGCCAAGACGGAAGATATGCGTGTCGACGGCAAAGGTTTCTGCGCCAAAGGCCGTATTCATCACCACATTGGCGGTCTTGCGGCCCACGCCGGGTAAAGCTTCCAGCGCATCACGGTCCGCGGGCACTTCGCCTGCGTGGTCACGCACAAGGATTTCCGACAAAGCGATGACATTCTTCGCCTTGTTATTGTATAGGCCAATAGTCTTGATGTGGGCTTTTAAGCCCTCCAGCCCAAGCGCGACCATTTGTGCGGGCGTTTTGACCTCTTCGAATAAAGCCTTCGTCGCCTTGTTCACCCCCACATCGGTGGATTGCGCTGAGCATGTGACCGCCACCAGCAATTGGTAAGGATTGCCGTAAGCTAATTCAGTTTCCGGATCGGGATTGGCCTCCGCCAAGCGCCGGTAAAATTCAAAGATGTCGTCTTTTTTCAAAGACCAAGAACCTCTTGCATATTGTATCGACCGGGCGTCTGCCGGGTCAACCAAACGGCGGCTTTTACCGCGCCCCGCGCGAATATACTGCGATTTTCGGCACGATGGACAAGCTCGATCCGTTCATTGTCGGATGCAAAGATGACGGTATGATCACCCGCCACGCTGCCGCCGCGCAAAGCGGCAAAGCCGATATCGCCGGCCTTGCGTGCGCCGGTAATCCCGTCGCGGCCCCTTTCGCTGTGATATTTTAAATCTATTGCGCGGCCCTTTGCAGCGGCCTCGCCCAGCAACAGGGCGGTGCCCGATGGCGCATCAACCTTGTGCCTGTGGTGCATTTCCAAAATTTCGATGTCCCAGTCCGCGCCCAACTGGCGCGCGGCTTGTTCGACTAAAGCCGCGAGCATATTCACACCTAAGGATGTGTTGCCCGTCTGCAAGACAGGAATATCGCGCGCGGCATCATCAATCAGGAAATGGTGACGCTCTTCCAAACCTGTCGTGCCAATCACAATGGGCTTACCCGCAGCCACGCAGGCGTCGAGACTGGCCTCAAGGGCATGCGGGCTCGAAAAATCGACGAGAACATCGGATGCCGCAATCAATGCGGCAAGGTCGCCATCCTTATCGACGCCGCCTGCATGTGCCTGTCCATCTGCTTCAATCGCATCGACCAAAGCCTGACCCATGCGGCCTGCGCTGCCAATTATTCCAATTTTCATATCTCTTGCCCTGACCTAATGTCTGGGTCTTACTATATTAGGCAACCGAAACAAGTTTTGGGTGAAGATGAAGGAAAGCATGTGGGGCAAGGCATCAAAAACATCGTCATCCTGACCGGCGCAGGTGTCAGCGCCGAAAGCGGAATTGATACCTTTCGCAGCGCAGGGGGGCTTTGGGAGCAGCATAAGGTGGAAGATGTAGCCACGCCTGAGGCCTTCGCCCGTGATCCCGATCTCGTACTACGCTTTTACGATATGCGCCGGAAACATATTCAACAGGTGGAGCCCAATGCCGCGCATTACGCGCTCGCACGGTTGGATGCGGCATGGTCAGGTGATCTGCTTCTGGTGACGCAAAATGTGGATGATTTGCATGAGCGGGCAGGGACAAAGCGTCTGTTGCATATGCATGGTGAACATTTGAATGCGTGGTGCAATGCCTGTGATGCCCGCCACCCGTGGCGCGGCACGTTGATAGACCGACCAGCCTGCCCAGCGTGCGGTGTGGCGGGACGGTTGCGACCGGACATCGTATGGTTCGGGGAAATGCCCTATCGGATGGATGAAATATACGATGCGTTGGACCAAGCGGATTTGTTCGTTAGCATTGGCACATCCGGCGCGGTCTATCCCGCCGCTGGCCTTGTGCGCGAGGCGCGACAGAAAGGCATAAAGACGTTGGAGCTAAACCTTGAACCATCGCATGGCACGTCATGGTTCGAAGAATCGCGGCATGGCCACGCCACATTAGTGGTGCCAGCGTGGGTGGAAGAAATTTTAGGCAGTTAAGCCGCTGCAGCTCTTACAGCCTGGGTCCTTTGGCAGGCGGATAGACCGCATGGCTGGTGCCATCCCGTCGAACAAATGCAGCTTACCCTTCTGGGCCTCTCCAAAGCCGGTCAGCGCACGAATGGCTTCCATCGCGGCAAAAGATCCCATCAGGCCACACATTGCGCCAAGCACTCCTTGCGTCGCGCAGTCGTCGCAATCATCGGGGTCATGCGCGTCGCCGACAAAACAACGATAACAAGGCGCGTCCTCTTGCCATCCGGTAAAGGTGCCAATCTGCCCATGAAACTGACCAATCGCGGCGCTGACCAAAGGCACTTTCACAGCAAGGCACAGGTCGTTGACAATTAAGCGCGTGGTGAAGTTATCGCAGCCGTCGATGACGACATCGACGCCCGTTAGAATGTCCGCTGAGGTGGAGCAATCAATACGCTGCTTAAGTCCACGGAATGTTACATCAGGATTTAAGCGCGCAACGGCGGCGCCAGCGGCATCAACCTTCGCGGTGCCAATGTCACTGTCAGTGTAGAGAATTTGTCGTTGAAGGTTGGATAAGGACACAATGTCATCATCTACCACGCTGATCGTCCCTACGCCCGCCGCCGCCAGATATTGGATGGCAGGGCAACCAATGCCACCCGCACCAATCAGCAGTACATGGCTCGAAAGCAATTTGGACTGACCCGCGCCGCCAATGTCGCGCAGCACAATATGCCGTGCGTAACGGTCAAGCTGTTGGTCGCTAAGCGTCATACGCCCGTGGAGCCAAAGCCTCCGATGCCCCGTTCGGTATCATCGAGGGTGTCGACTTCGATCATGATACCTTGCGTGACCGGCGCCACCACAAGTTGCGCAATCCGGTCCCCTGTGTTGATGACGAAATCTTCGTCACCCAAATTTGCAAGAATGACCTTCACTTCGCCGCGATAATCGCTGTCGATAGTGCCAGGGGCGTTGAGGCACGTAATGCCATGTTTGAGGGCCAGGCCGGAGCGCGGGCGCACTTGAACTTCATAGCCATCGGGAATGGCAAAAGCGAAACCGGTTGCAACGGCATGGCGTTTGCCAGCGCGTAAGGTCAGGCTTTCGGCGGCGCAAATATCCATGCCCGCCGCGCCTGATGTTGCATATGTAGGCATCGGTAAGCCCGCGCCGTGATCTAGGCGTTTGACACGAATATCAACCTTTTGCGAGTGCATCGGCCACTTTCTCCATCAATTTACGGGCAATCACGTCCTTGGCGCTTTCGGGCCAGCTATCAACGCCGTCCTTGGTGATGATATGAAACGCATTGTTTTCGCCGCCCATCACGTCGCCCGATACGTCATTGGCGACAATCCAATCGCAACCCTTTTTGGCGAGCTTTGTTTGGGCATGCTCCACAATTTTCTCGGTCTCTGCGGCAAAACCGATCAGCAGCTTTGGACGATTGGCGTGCGTGGCGAGACTGGCGAGGATATCGGGATTTTCGGTTAAGTTGAGCGCGGGGATTTCGCCGCTGTCTTTCTTAATCTTTTGCTCAGGCGCTTGTGTCGCGCGCCAATCCGCGACGGCGGCCACCATGATGGCGGCGGCGACGGGTAAGGCTTTTTCTACCTCTGCCTGCATGTCGAGTGCGGTCTCTACGTCTATCCGCACAACGCCGCGTGGGGTCGCCAAATGAACGGGGCCAGCAATGAGCGTTACTTCCGCGCCGAGATCCGCTGCCGCCGCTGCTATGGCAAAGCCTTGACGCCCCGAAGAACGGTTGGCGATATAGCGCACGGGGTCAATCGCTTCATGCGTTGGGCCAGCTGTTACAAGGATACGCTTTCCGGACAGGGGGCGATGCGCCTGCTCCGCCGTCAGCCCCGCATTGCTTGGAACCGTCGTTGGTGAACGTCCGGATGTCAGGGCTGTATCAAAATGATGGCCCAACATCGTGCAAATTTGCTCGGCAATGGCGGGCGGTTCGGGCAGGCGACCTGGGCCAAATTCGCCGCACGCCATCGCGCCTTCATCAGGGGCCATGATGTGGATGCCATCGGCGCGCAATTGCACCAAATTCCGTTGCGTTGCTGGATGGTTCCACATGCGAACATTCATCGCGGGAACGGCAAGCACGGGTTTATCTGTCGCCAGCAAAATGGTGGTGGCAAGATCGTCCGATATGCCCGCCGCCATCTTTGCCAATATGTTGGCAGTGGCGGGGCAGATGACGACCAAGTCGGCCTGACGGCTCAACTGGATATGGCCAATCTCGCGTTCTTCCTTCAAGTCGAACATATCGCCATATACTTGGTCTTCGGTCATCACGGACATCGACAAAGGTGTGACGAATTCTGTCGCACTTTGCGTCATAACCGCGCGGACAGATATGCCTTGCCGTTTAAGTAAGCGGACAAGTTCAAGCGACTTATATGCCGCAATGCCGCCAGAGACGATGAGGAGGATGCGTTTGGTAGACATCAGCTTAACCCTATCGCCCACATGCCAGCCGCACCCAAGGCACCGGCCAATGCTGCAACGACCAGATAGCGTGCAGCGTTGCTTTGACCCTTACGTTCCCAAATGAGTTGGACAGGCGGCAAGGGGGGCGGTTCGGGCGCGCCGCCTTTGCGGGGAAGCTGTTCATCCAAACGGCGGATGAGGTCGGGTATCATCTTCAGCGTATCAGCTTGTTTACGCAAGCCATCGGCCAACATAGCTTCTGGCCCCAATTCACCGCGGATCCAGTCGCCCACATAAGGTGCGGCAACATTCCACATGTTGATGCTTGGGTTGAGTGACGTCGCAATACCTTCAACCATCACCATCGTTTTTTGCAGCAACAACAAATGCGGTTGTGTCTGCATATCGAAGTCGCGGGTAATCGCGAAAAGACTGTCGAGCATTTGCCCAACCGACAATTCGCTGACTGGCTTGCCGCGCGTCGGCTCACCCACAGCACGCAGCGCGGTCGCGAATTCGTCGACATTGTGATAGCTGGGCACATATTGCGCCTCAAAATGGATTTCGGCGACGCGCTTATAATTGCCGGTGGTCAGGCCATAGAGAATTTCCGCCAGCCAGAAGCGTGCCTGCCGGTTGATGCGGCCCATGATGCCGAAATCAATGGCGACAATCGTGCCATCGGCGCGGACGAACAAATTGCCCTGATGCATATCGGCATGGAAAAAGCCCTCCGAAATGGCTTGCCGTAAAAATGTGAGGACAAGTTTTTCAGCCATTTTATTGAGGTCATGGCCAGCCGCCTTGAGCGCAGCAATATCGGAAATCTTAACGCCATCGACCCATTCGAGCGTGAGCACACGGCCCGACGTCCGGTCCCAATCGATGGTGGGAATATCGTAGCCTTCGACGGCGACCATTGCGTCTTTCAATTCAGACGCACTTGCCGCCTCGCGCCGCAAATCGAGTTCACGCAAGGTCCAGCGTTTCAGATTGGCGATAACCAGTTGCGGCCGCAATCGTGCGGCTTCGCCGCCCAACGCTTCCAAATGCGCGGCGGCCCATTCATAGGTTTCGATGTCGCGGGCGAATTGTTCGCGAATGCCGGGGCGCAGCACCTTGATGGCGACATCCTTACCCTCATTCGTGCGGGCACGATGCACTTGCGCAATGGATGCTGCGCCGACAGGCACAGGGTCGATATATTCAAACAATGCTGCCGCTGGTTTATTCAGGCTGCTATCGATTTGCGCATAGACCTGGTCAAATGGCGCAGGCGGTAACTGATCCTGCAGCATGAGCAGATTACGCGCAGCCTCTTCGCCAATGATGTCAGGCCGGGTCGCCAGCGTTTGGCCAAGTTTGATGGCGGCGGGACCAATCGCGCGAAATGCACCTGCATAATCCGGCACCTTGGGCTGGATGGTGCCAAAGCGCGCGATGCGGCACAGACGCTTAACTTGTGCAGGGGTGTTACGATCCGCCTCAATGGCGCGAAGAGCCCCATGGCGCGCTAATATGCGGCCCCATTTGAGCAAGCGAATGATGTGGGTAACGGGACGTGTCATGAGGCGCGGGGTTAAACCTTCCAGCCGCTGTGGATCGCGACCAGACCACCCAATATGGGCTCCACCTTGGTTTGTACAAAGCCAGCTTCGCCAATCATGCGTTTGAAATTTTGCATATCCGGGAAACGACGGATCGATTCGACCAGGTAACGATAGCTATCTTCGTCGCCTGCAATCGCCTTACCCAGCTTGGGTACCAATTTATCGGAATAGATATCGTATATCTGGGCCAGGCCAGGCCATTCGACCGTAGAGAATTCCAAGCAGAAGAAACGACCGCCATAACGCAGTGCACGATGTGCTTCGCGCAAGGCCTTGGGAATGTCCGTGACGTTGCGGATACCAAAGGCGATTGTGTAGGCATCAAAATGCGCATCGGGAAAGGTCAACGTCTCGGCATTTTGCGGAGACCAGATGAGGCTGTTGATACCTCGCTCCATTGCGCGTTCCATGCCGACATCCAACATATCTTCGTTAATGTCAGAGACGGTGACCTGCGCACCGGATTTTTCCATGCGAAACGCAATGTCACCCGTGCCGCCAGCCATGTCGAGGATATCCTCACCTGCGCGTGGCTTTACGCGGCGCACAAAGGTATCTTTCCACAAACGGTGCATGCCGCCCGACATCGCGTCGTTCATGATGTCATATTTGCGTGCGACATTGGAAAACACGTCGCCAACGCGCTGCGTCTTTTCTTCGGGGCTAACTTCTTCATAGCCAAAGGATACGGTATCATTCATCTACTTGCCTCTAGCCGATTGTTGCGCCAGCCGCAAAGACTGTTAGGTGCAAAATCATATGCCCGAATTACCCGAAGTCGAAACCACTGTCTCCGGCCTGCGGTCGGTCTTGGAAGGCGAGTTTATCGTGCGCGCGGAACCACGCCGTTCGGATCTACGCTGGCCAATTCCGCCCGATTTGCGCCAGCGCCTCACGGGTGCGCGCATTGAAACATTGGGCCGACGCGCCAAATATGGGCTAATCTACACTGACCGGCAAGACGTGTTGATATTTCATTTGGGGATGTCGGGACGTTGGCGTGTTGATCCGGCTGAAATCGAAAAGCACGATCATTTCATTCTGGAAACGGCAAGTGGACGGGTGGTTGCATTGAACGACCACCGCCGTTTCGGGTCGCTGGACATTATCGATTCGCAGCAGATAGACGATTATCGCTTCTTCGCCAAAATGGGGCCAGAACCGCTGTCGGATGCGTTCGATGCGACAGTTCTGCAAAAGGCACTGTTAGGCCGGAAAGCACCAATAAAGGCCATGTTGCTCAACCAGAATGTCGTTGCAGGATTGGGGAATATCTATGTGTGCGAGGCGCTGCACATGGCGGGCATTGATCCCGTGGCTGTTGCCGCAAGCATAAGCAAGCCGCGACTAACCCGATTGGTCATTGCGATTAAAGAGGTGCTGACAGCTGCTATTGCTGCTGGCGGATCTACCTTGCGCGACTTTGCCGCACCCGATGGGGAACTTGGCTATTTTGCGAAGGACTGGCGTGTCTATGGCCGTGAGAGAGAAGCGTGCGTCTGCGGCAGCACTATATTGCGACGTGTTGATTCTGGGCGATCAACCTTCTACTGCCCGAAATGCCAGAGATGAGGCGGCATTATGAGGTTGACGAATCTGTTAGGCAGGGTTAAGGGCCGCTCCTTCAACGGGCGTACCGCATGGGCACGTCTTCTCAGATATTGAAATTCGAGGACAAAAATGGCCAATACGCCGCAAGCAAAAAAGCGTATCCGTCGCAACGCGCGTCGCACTGAAGTGAATGGCGCACGCGTCAGCCGCATCCGTACCTTCATTAAGAAGGTCGAATCAGCGATCGAACTTGGTGACAAGTCAGCGGCATCTGCTGCACTTGCTGCAGCGCAGCCTGAACTGGCGCGTGGCGTATCCAAGGGCGTCCTGCACAAAAACACAGCTTCGCGCAAATTTGGTCGCCTTACAAAGGCGGTCGGCGGTCTCGCTTAAGCGATTCTGACGCGGCCGGACCTTCCGGTTTTAGACATTCAAAACCCGCCGTAAACACGGCGGGTTTTTCTTTGCCAATTGTCACAAAAGTGAAGTGTGAGGATTTCCCACGATTCGGGCGGTGTGCAATCCAATGCATGATAAAAAATAACATTATATCATGTACTTAATAAATAGATAACGCATTTGCTTGGGTCCTACCGAGTCAATGCCATTTATTTCAATTTTTTTGCAAAGCTGCTCTTGATAGACTCGTTTATTGCTGTCTAAGAAATCCATTCCAGCAACGCATGACGACAGTCGGGCAATGCCTCACATGGAGAGTGAACACGAAGCGTGGCTGCATTTGGCAACAAATGCGTGGTCAGCACTTGTTCGTCCCGTGTCCGGTAGATAGCGCGCGGTCAAGTGGTGCTGGTTGGGGTGGAAAATGGGGGCAGGCACGTTGGCCGAAGGCAATTCAGTATCGCAAAGCACAGTTGGTCTGTCAGGAGGTGGAAATGATGTCTTTACATCACATGCCCGTTTTGACGCCGATTGGCATAATATCTCTTCCGGCTTGCGTCGCGATTTGGGTGCGCAGGTTTATGGTCAATGGATTCGCTCCATCAGCCTGGGTGACTATTGTGACCTGACCGGCACGCTTGAGCTTTTGTTGCCCTCCGATTTTTCCGCAAGCTGGGTTTCTGATCATTATGCCGACCGTTTGCGTTTGGCATGGTCCAGCACCAATAGCAGCGTCAAGCAATTGAAGATTCGCACCCGCCCCGGTGCGCCGCGTGTGGAACTGCTCCGCGCCTCAACCAATGCAGAACGCGTGGTTGCGCAAGAAACCAGTGAGTCACAGTCCACGCGGTCGGCGCTTGACCCGCGCATGACTTTTGCGAATTTCGTGAAAGGCCAAACCAATGTGCTGGCACTGAGCGCTGCGGAGCGCGTAGCGTCGAAAGACAAGCCATTGTTCAACCCGCTCTATCTGCAAGCGGCAACGGGCCAAGGCAAAACCCACCTGATGCATGCCATTGGCCATGCCTATGCGGCGGTAAATCCTGACGCGCAGATTTTGTATATGTCGGCCGAAAAATTCATGATGGAATTTGTAACCGCGATGCGGCGCAAGGAAGTCATGGAGTTCAAGGCACGTTTGCGTGCTGTTGATGTTTTGCTGATCGACGACATCCAGTTCATCATTGGCAAAGTATCGACGCAAGAAGAGTTCCTCCATACAATCGATGCCATCATTGGCGCGGGCAAGCGCTTAGTGGTTTCTGCTGACCGCGCACCGCAAGCGTTGGACGGCGTGGACCAGCGTATCTTGTCGCGTCTGTCGATGGGCCTTGTCGCCGACATTCAGCCTGCGGATTTAGAGCTTCGCCGTTTGATCCTAGAACAGCGCCTCGCCAATATGCCAGAGGCGCAGGTCGGTGAAGATGTTATCGAGTTTCTGGCCCGCACGATCAGCCGTAATGTCCGTGAGCTGGAAGGCGGTTTGAACAAGCTGCTCGCTTATGCACAATTGACAGGCAAGCCCGTCACGCGGACCTTGGCCGAAGAGCAGCTCAAGGATATTTTGAGCGCTTGCCGTCGCCGTATCACCATCGACGAAATCCAGCGAGCGGTGTGCGAATATTATCGCATCGACCGCAGCGAAATGTCTTCAAAGCGCCGCGCGCGTGCGGTGGTGCGCCCACGGCAAGTCGCCATGTATCTTGCCAAGGTGATGACACCGCGCAGCTACCCTGAAATCGGGCGCAAGTTCGGTGGACGGGATCATAGCACGGTGATCCACGCCGTACGCTTGGTTGAGGGGCTGCGCCAACAGGACAGCGACATGGACAATGATGTCCGCGCGCTGCTCCGTCAGCTCGAAGCTTAGCCCTAAATTTCCATCCCTTTTCAAGTCGCTTTCGAGCGCTTATCCCAACGATATGAGTCGGAGGGACGAGTATGAGTGAGGTTTGCGCTTCCTGCGGAGCGACTGCGGCCAATAGCGCGGCTTTCTGTGCCAGTTGCGGGCGTGCTTTGAAGCCCAAAATGGCCCCAAAATCCGCCAAGTCGACCGCGAATCGTTCATGGCGGACGCCATTTGCCGCAGTCTTCGCTGTCTTGGCTATGGCAGCCTTATATTTCTGGCTGTTCATTGCCGACGATTTGAAACGCGACTCAGGCATGTCGACAACCGAAGCGGGAGAAACTTCGAACCCCGAAGCACAAATATATTTCGCAATGACCGACGCGAACTTGCGCAGTAAGCCGACGATAAATGGTAGCGACATATTAGGCAAATTGCCCCGTGGTTCCCAAGTAACTGGCACAATTCAACCCGGTTCAGGTGTCGATGGCGGGTGGCTTGAACTGAGTGATGGCAATGGCTTTGTAGCCTTGGTCAACTTGTCGCAGAATAAACCACCGGCGTTGGTAAAGCTACTTAACAATCAACCCTGGGTTGCCGACGGATTTATCGATGTATGGGCGACCACCTTGGCAGACAGTGATTTACTGGATCGGCTCCGCGCCGGCGTATCATTGACGCTGGTTGGAACCACGGCAGATAACTTCGTTGAGGTGAAACTTGCCGATGGTCGTTATGGATATCTGGCGGACGCGCCGTCGATCCTCGCTCGCATAGGGGGCAAGCCCATTGCAATCGGGTTCAATCCTCAGACTTGCGGGTTTTCCGGCGAAATCGGTGCTGAATTTGCCAAGGTTGGCGCGCAGTTGCGGGCGCAATGGCAAGCGTTGGAGGCAAAGGAGTTTACCAATGACGCTGCCCGCCAAAAGGCCTATGCTGCGGTCGAAGGCAAAAGCAAATATCTCAGGCTACGCCGATCCTTTGCAGGATTGTCGTTGACGGGCCTTGGGCAGCATTATGAATCGCAGTCTTTATATTTCGACGACCCACCTGCGAAGGTTATAGAAATATTCCGCGCGCAAGGTTTTGATATCGGGCGCGATGGGCTGTTCACAGGAACGGATCTGTACGCAGGCATCGCGGCCACGCGGGGTGAAGGAACAGCTTATGGGAAAACCGAACTGGGCTGCGGCGTATAAATGCCACAGCGTGAATAAGGTTTAGCGCTTTTCCTCTGGCGCGACCGAGATCCGAACTGTCTCGCCACTATTGCCGGGGAAACCTGTGAACATCGCCTCAACCAAATTGGGCACCAGATGGGGAAGTTTGTTCGATCGTGATTTGGCTTCTGCCTTACCTTCGAACAGACGTTTCCCGTCGCCATTGCGATCAATTTTTAGATCCAGATTGGCGGTGTAGACCGTGAAGCTGTCAATATCATATGGCCGGTTGAAACCGCTGTAGAGGAACGGGTCATAAAATCCCACGACATAGCGCGCACCACCGCGCGTGCGCACAACATAAGGGCGGTAAAAGCTGCCAAAGCCCCAATAGGGATCGTAAAACGGATCCTGGCGTAGGATGTTGCGTTCCTTGCCCTCATCGACGGCATAATCCAGCGATACAGTCATGTCCGCGGTGCTGCCTGATGCGGGTACATACCCAATTTCTTGAAGCTCATTGGCGACCAATGCGGCATATTGGCCAAATTCGATACCACCTGAATTGGCGGGGTTGGCGGCGCGTATCACAAAGGTCTGACCCTGCGGTGCGGGTAGCTCCTGAAAGCGCGACACATTGGCGTTAAAGGGCGTTGCGCATGCACCCAAAGTAAGCAGCGCCAACGGAGCGAGAAAAGTTACGGCCTTTTTCATCCATTCATATCCCTTGGAAAGCGGCTAAACGCCGTCTTGTTATTAACCCGTTAATAATAAGATGGTTTCACTGAACTAAAGTTGAACGACGAAATAACAATATTCAACGCAGTAAACCAAGCGCGGCATACGCCGCCTTTAACGTCGGCGCGCTCAATTCGCGTGCTTTCGCCGCGCCCTTGGCTAATGCCGCGTCAATCTGTTCATGGTCATCCTTTAGAGCGCTAAAGCGTTCCGATATGGGGCGCAGATGTTCAACAACGATCTCTGCCAGTGCAGGCTTGAAGGATCCGAAGCCCTGGCCGCCAAAACGTGCCAGCGTTTCCTCCACAGTCTCGTTCGCAAAGGCGGCATATATGCCGACCAAATTCTTGGCTTCAGGCCGGCCTTCAAGACCATCTGCCTCTGACGGCAATGGCTCTGGGTCGGTCTTGGCTTTTTTGATTTTGCTAAGGATCGTATCTGCATCATCAATCAGGTTGATGCGGCTCATGTCGCTTGGGTCTGATTTTGACATTTTCGCGCTGCCGTCGCGCAAGCTCATGATGCGCGCGGTGGCTTTCGGAATGATGGGGTCGGGCAAGGTGAAAATCTCTGTGCCTTTGCCAAAATCGGTGTTGAACTTTTGGGCGATGTCGCGCGCCAGCTCCAAATGTTGTTTCTGATCTTCGCCCACAGGCACATGTGTTGCTTGATACAGCAGCACATCGGCGGCTTGCAAAACGGGATATGTGAACAACGCAATGCTGGCGCCTTCGCGGTTCTTGCCCGACTTGTCCTTGAACTGGGTCATCCGGTTCAGCCAACCCATACGCGCAGTACCCGTCAGCAACCATTGCAGTTCAGAATGAGCAGGGACCTGCGCCTGGTTGAAAAGGATCGCCTTATTGGTATCTAGCCCGCAGGCGAGCAAAGCGGCTGCCATCTCGCGGGTGTTCGCGGTCAACTCCTCCGGCACATGCGGCATCGAAATGGCATGCAAATCCGCGAGAAAGTACAGGCATTCCATTTCATCCTGCATCTTCACCCAGTTGCAGATCGCGCCTAGATAATTGCCGAGATGAAGGTTGCCCGTTGGCTGAATACCGGAAACGACGCGCATAGATATTACTCGCTTGCAGAAGACGCAGGCGCGGTTGCTTGCCTGCGGAAAAGGGATTTGAGTTCGCTGATCCGGTACGCCCCGAACAGCAATATGGCCAGCGCATAGACCGCGCCGCCAGCACTTACCAAAGTCAGCAAAACGGCAATGCGCCGCCACAAGCCAGTACCAAGCTGGCCTTCTATAACTTCATTTCCGAAATAGAGCGCGAGGCCCATAATGACGGCCGCCAAAATTATGCGCCATGCCTTTTGCCTTAACCGCGTATCGACGGCGATATGCCCACGCTTGCGCAAAGTGAACCACAGTAACGCGACGTTTACCCAGGCCGAAATAGCCGTCGCCACGCCAACACCGATATGCGCCAAGGGCCAGATCAGAATGAGGTTGCCTACAAGGTTTATCAACATCGACCATAAGGCCAGCCGCAACGGGGTTTTGGTATCGCTACGCGCGTAAAATCCGGGAGTGAGCACCTTGATGAGCACATAGGCCGGAACGCCTGCTGAAAATGCCATTAGCACCCCCGCAGTTCCGCGCGTGTCGGCCGCGGTGAAGGCGCCATGTTCGAATATGCCATGGACAATAGGGATTGCAGATACAATCAAAGCGACCGTCGCGGGCATTGCAAAAAATAAGGCCAGCTCGACAGCGCGGTTCTGTGTATCTGATGCGGCTTTGCTATCTGCACCGGCAATTTGCCGCGACAGTGTCGGTAAAATAGCGGTGCCGATTGCAATGCCAATCAGGCCCAAGGGAAGTTGGTTCAAGCGGTCGGCATAATAGAGCCACGATACCGAGCCTTCGGGCAGGAATCGCGCGGCAAGGGAGGTGGAAATCAATAGATTGAACTGGATCGCGCCTTGGCCAATCGCGGCAGGTGCAATCAAGGCTAGCATCAGCTTCACGTCGGGTGTGAGGCGCGGCAAACTAAGCGTCAGGCTTGCCCCAGCGCGATGACAGGCCCAGATGAGCCACAGCAATTGCAGTGCGCCCGAGACGGTAACCGCGACCGCTTGCGTGACCGCCGTTTCAACCTCTGAATCGCCGCGGAAGAATATCAGCGCGATAATCATGCAGATGTTCAGCAATATGGGTGCGGCTGCATTGACCCAAAATCGGTTGAGCGAATTCAATATCCCGCCGAGTAATGACACCAATGATATCAGCGCCAGATAAGGAAAGGTGATGATGGTTAAATGCCGCGCCAGCGCGAATTTTTCTGCCCCACCTTCCGGAAAGCCGCCCGTCATCGCCCATACAATAGGGCCAGCGGCGAGCATCATAAGTGCAGTAAAAAGCAACAGAAATGGGAACAGCACCGACAGCACTTGGCTGGCAAAATTGCGCGCGGCGATCAGACCTTGGTCCGCCTTTTCGCGCTCGGCCTCCGTCATTTTCTTATTAAACAAAGGCACGAATACCGCTGCAAACGCGCCTTCGGCAAAAAGCGCGCGGAACAGATTCGGCAAACGCCACGCGATCAAGAATGCGTCGGATGCGAAGCCAGCGCCGACGAAGCGTGCCATCAACATGTCGCGCACTAGACCCAGGACGCGGCTGACTAAAGTCAGCCCCCCTATGGTAATGCTGTTTCGAACCAGGCTCATCTGTTCACCTGGTGTCGTCGGCTTCAGGCTTCGCCGGCAGGCTGCGTCTCTGCCATTTGTTGTGCTTGCGAAAGCTGCTGGATGTAGAGCGCGTTGAAGTCGATGGGTTCAAGCACCAGTGGCGGATAGCCGGCATCACGCACGGCGTCGGCAACGATTCGGCGCGCGAATGGGAACATCAAGCGTGGCGCTTCACCGAATAAGAAGGGATGCGCTTGCTCTTGGCTGATATTACGCAAGCCAAATAAGGTGCCATAATCCAGTTCAACGGAGAATTGTACGCCATCGTCCGTCTCTGCCTTAATGGCAAGACGTAAGGCGACTTCATGCACTTCGTCTGTAATGGCGTTAGCCTGGATATTTACCTGCACATCAATTTGTGGCGGACCTTCCCAGTTGAAGCTGTGCGGGGCGTTCGGATTTTCAACCGATAAGTCTTTGATATACTGGTTCAACATGCCGACGGCTGGCGCAGTGTCTACGCCATTGGGTTTTACCTTGTCGGAAACGATAGTACCTGTTTCGTCGGCCATGATGTGTCGTGCTTTCTTGTTGGTTGCCGCGGCCGTAATGAAACGACCCTTGATGGCCGTCGCGCCTAGCAGGCGTACCGCCAAAGGGCAATGATTGTTGCGATTGGGACACGGCGTATTTTTCTTTGGATGAGGCCCTTTGAAACCCGTATCTTTAATTCCTATATGTTTTAATAACGCGGCCTCACTAAAAAATTTCTTACAGATGTCGTAGTTAGATTCTTGCCAGATGGAGGCGTTGTGACGTTTACTATTGTACTGCTCGCTCTTGTTGCAGCCTTTCTGGGCCTGCGCCTCTATGCAGTTCTTGGCAAACGCACGGGGCATGAACAAGAGCCTGTGGCCCGTCGCCCTATTGAGGCAAATAAACAAGCATTGTTGCGACAGCCTACTGCTGGCGGCGACGCTGCGTCGGCTTTGCCCGCTGCTGACCTATCAAACGTTGAAATGGCGGCACAAACTGGCATCAAAGTCATTGGCAATGCAGAACGCAATTTTGACCTTAGCGCTTTCGTAGAGGGTTCAAAAATCGCCTATAAAATGGTGCTTGAGGCGTATTGGAAAGGCGACAAGGAAGCACTTCGCTTCCTATGCGATGACGACGTCTATGACAGCTTTGCGCAAGCGATTGATGGTCGGGTTGCGCGTGGTGAGACCTTCGAAAACCGCTTGGTTCGTATTGATGAAGTGCGCATTGTCGACGCAAGCTATGATCACCCTATCGCCCGTATTTCGGTGCGCTTTGACGCCGACATCGCGGCAATGGTCAAGGATGCAGATGGAAATATCATTGGCGGGTCGATGACCGATGCCGTCGAAACGCATGATATCTGGACCTTCATGCGGGATGTGAAATCAGGTGGCCGTAACTGGAAGCTTGACGAAACCGATTCGGTCTGATTCACCTGGGCGATGAAACGCGCCCTTTTCTCTCTCGGTCTATCCGTCCTCACACTCTCCGCTTGTGCAAGCGGTGTGACATCGCATGGTAGCCCAGCAACCTTGCCGGATGCAAAGGTCGCTTCCCCGCCAGTCGCGGAAAAGGCATCTACAGCGCCTGTGTCGACGCCCGAAATTACAACGGCGGCTGGGCTTGGCGTACTTCGTGGTCCGCAAATTGCCACGTTGCAGGTGGATGCGCGCAAAACAGCGCTAGCCCTAGAAAGTTTCAGAACAAGTTGTCCGGGGCTTGTCCGCCGAAGCGACACCAGCGGCTTGACTCAAGGCAGCGACTGGGTGGTGGCTTGCGACGCCGCCAAAATATGGACCGGCGACGCCATTTCCTTTTTTGCAAAATATATGGATGCGGTTCAGGTTGGCACCGGCAAGGCTTTGGCCACAGGCTATTTTGAACCTGAAATCGCGGGATGCCGCACGCGGCAAGCGGATTGCAATGTGCCCGTCTACAAACGTCCATCGGATCTCATTGATGTTGATCTTGGGCAGTTTTCCGATGAATTGAAGGGACGCAATATCCGCGGTAAGGTCAACGGTACGAAGCTTGTGCAATATGACGACCGAGCCGCGATTGAAAACGGATCCTTAGCAGGGCGGGGGATAGAAATCGCTTATGCGTCCGATGTTGTCGAATTTTTCTTTCTGCAAATTCAGGGATCGGGTCGGCTAAAACTTCCCGACGGCAATGTGATGCGCATTGGCTATGACAGCCAAAATGGGCGTGCATATACCGGTATTGGCAAACTTATGCGCGACCGCGGGCTGATTACCGATGCCTCTATGCAGGGCATCGTCACCTTTTTGCGTGCCAACCCCGAAGAGGGGCGCAAGATCATGCAAGAAAATAAAAGCTATATTTTCTTCCGTGAACTGACGGGCGCGGGGCCTTTGGGCGCGATGGGTTATCCTGTGGTAGGTGAAGCGAGCATTGCGGTGGATGTGAAATTCATCCCGCTCGGCGCACCGGTATGGCTGTCAATGGACCGCGCAGAGCCTAATGGTATTTGGATTGCGCAGGATACAGGTGGCGCCATCAAAGGACCAAACCGTATTGATACCTTTTGGGGTGCGGGCGAACGCGCGCGGGTGCTTGCGGGCGGCATGGCGGCGCGCGGCGCGGCACTCATTTTCTTACCCAAGGTTGCGGTTGCGCGGCTAGGTCTGTAAATCGGTATGGCGCGGCATCTCGACAGCACGGAAAAGTCGCTTTGGAGCAGGGTCATTGCGACCGTAAAGCCAATGCATGGCGGCAAACCAAAACCCGTACCTGTTGCGACCACAGCGGCGGATACAGCCGTGCTGGCGACGTTTCTCAGCGCCAAACCGAAGCATCTGCCTGCCGACACAAAGCCGAAGCATATGCCAGTGCAGAGTAAAATTGCCCCGGTGCCGCATAATCTCGATGGGCATTGGGACAAACGGATCACGCGGGGCAGCATCATTCCCGATGTCAGCATCGATTTACACGACGCGTCCTTGTCGCTGGCATATAACCGCCTTGATGGCGCGCTGGAGCAGGCGATTGCGCAGCGGATGAAAGTGATATTGCTCGTGACGGGTAAGCCCCGCGCGCATGATCGGGCCAGTGGTACGGGCAGGGGCGCGATTGCGGCGGTTGTCCGCGACTGGTTGGCGGCATCGCGGCACGCTCGGCATATTTCGGCCGTGCGCAACGCCCATCCACGCCATGGCGGCGCTGGTGCGCTTTACATTATGTTGAAAAGCTAAGTTAAGATTAAGCCGCCAGCATTTTCAGCGCCACGCGGCGGTAAATTTCCGTCAGCGCGACCAAGTCAGCAATGGCGACAGCCTCATCCAGCTTATGCATGGTTGCGTTGCACAGGCCAAATTCGACCACCGGACAAATTTTCGTCAG
The DNA here is from genome assembly GCA_041175465.1 of Pseudomonadota bacterium. Lineage (GTDB taxonomy): Bacteria > Pseudomonadota > Alphaproteobacteria > Sphingomonadales > Sphingomonadaceae > Sphingorhabdus_B. Next base: position 182,946 of record JBEDEX010000003.1, read on the forward strand.
GAAGCGTGCGTCAGATGTGCCACCCGTTGTGGATGCTTCGGGTGCAATGCCGACGACTTGCGCGACCGCCTCAGATATGGCTGCTGAGAACGCGCCAGGAGGGGTCAGGAAGGCCTCGCCGGATATCATGGCGTCCAATGTGCCCCCATGACGTTCTACAAGCGCACGGAGCCTTACAACAAGCGCATCGCCATTTTGCAGGTCGTTAAATCGGATCGACAACCGCGCTTCGGCTTTGGCGGGGATAACGTTAGTTGCTTTGTTACCGACGTTTAGGTCAGTGACTTCGATATTACTCGCCTGAAACCAATCGGTGCCTTCGTCGAGCGTTATCGCTTCTATCTCGGCCAGAATCGCGATGAGCTTTGGAATAGGGTTGTCCGCCAAATGCGGATACGCGACATGCCCTTGCGTGCCTGCAACGGAAATCCACATGTTCACCGATCCGCGACGACCAATTTTCATCATGTCGCCCAAGCGGTTGACGCTGGTGGGTTCACCGACAAGGCAATAATCTGGGGTGCTGCCCCTTTTTTGCATATGCGTGATCAACGCGCGGGTTCCGTGGATGGCCGGTCCTTCTTCGTCGCCCGTGATAATCAGGCTAATAGTGCCAGCGTCCTTTGGGATGTCATGCAGCGCGGCGACAAAGGCAGCGATGCTGCCCTTCATATCAACGGCGCCGCGTCCGTGCAGCAAATCGCCTTTGATCTCTGGCGCAAACGGGTCGCTTGCCCAGCCATTACCCGGCGGCACAACGTCCACATGACCGGCAAAGGCAAAATGCCCTCCATTTGTGGCTTGACGGATTGCGAACAGGTTTTCGACAGGCGCGCCATGGGCGGGGTTATCGTCATCTTCGCCCGACATGAACCGTTCGACGGTAAAGCCCAGCGGGACAAGCATATCTTCCAGCGCGTCAAACACCGCGCCACTGGCGGGCGTGACACTTTCGCAAGCGATCAGTCGTTGGGCATAAGCCAGTGCAAGGGCGTCTTTCATCAAGCCGCAGCGTTACGGATTAATGAGCGCCAAAACAAGTCAGACATCCGCCTTTATCATTAGCCCTTTTTTGTCAGCACATCATTGCAGAACACGGGCAAGTGCATCGGCCCAGCCCGCCAAGCGGGTCTCACGGGCCGCGGGATCAAGCATCGGCGTAAAACGCGTTACGCCGCCCCGCATGCTGGCCGCATCTTCCAGCGAGGGGAATAGTCCGCAACCCACTGCCGCCAGCATCGCTGCCCCAAGTGCCGTGGTTTCGACAAAGGCAGGGCGTTCGACATCAATCGCTAACATATCCGCCAAATCCTGAGCCATCCAGTCATTGGCGACCATGCCGCCATCAATGCGCAATTCGGCCCAATCTGCGCCATCGGCAGCAAAGGCGGTTTTCAAGTCATAGGTTTGGTGCGCCATAGCCTCCAGCGCGGCACGGGCGATATGTGCCTTTGTGGCGGCGAAGCTCAGCCCGCTGATCGTGGCGCGGGCATCGGGGCGCCAATGCGGTGCGCCAAGGCCCGAAAGCGCAGGCACGAGGTAAACGCCCCCATTATCGGTTACGCTACGCGCGAGCGGCTCAGTCTCGGTAGCATGCGATATCAAGCCCAAATCATCACGCAGCCATTGCACAAGGCTGCCCGCGACAAATACCGACCCTTCAAGGGCATAATGACGTTCGCCATTTAATTGGTACAAAATAGTCGACAGCAAGCGGTGGCGTGATTGGCGTAATGTCGTGCCGGTTTGCGTCAGCACAAACGCGCCGGTGCCAAAGGTTGCCTTAGTCTGTCCGACGGCAAAACAACCTTGCCCGATGGTTGCGGCTTGTTGATCCCCCGCCATGCCCGATATGCGGATTGCGCCGCCGAAATGCTCCGGCAATGTCCTGCCGAGGTCACCTGCGCAGTCGGTAATTTCTGGCAAGATGTCGCGAGGTACACCGAACAGGTCCATCAACCCGTCATCCCATCCGCCACTGCCAATCGCCATCAGTGCGGTGCGCGCGGCATTGCTGGCGTCGCTGATATGGCTTCCGCCCGTGAGCCGGTAGACAAGGTAGCTTTCGACTGTGCCCACCGCCAGATGTGCGCCTGCGTCCCTCAATTGCGGCCAATTTTCCAACGCCCAGCCAATTTTTGATCCCGAAAAATATGGGTCAAGCAACAAGCCGGTTTTCGCTTGAACCACGGGCTCTTCGCCTTGCGCCTTCATCGCGGCGCAAATGTCGGCGGTCCGGCGGTCTTGCCAGACAATGGCAGGGGCGAGCGGCTTGCCGGTACGTTTGTCCCAGAACACCACAGTTTCGCGCTGGTTGGTTATGCCAATGCTGGCAATCCGGTCTGCGCCGCCGGCCTTGGCGACCATCGATTGCGCGCAGGCCAGCGTCAGGTTCCAAATTTCCTCGGCATCATGTTCGACAAGACCGGGTTGCGGATAATGCTGCGTTAGAGGGCGCTGGCAACTATCGACGGCGGTCCCGTCCGGGGTAAATAAAACGGCGCGTGTCGATGTCGTGCCTTCGTCAATGACCAGTATATATTCGCTCATGCTTCTGCCGCGCGTAATGCGCGTCCCTCTCTTGAAAATATGAATATGGCACGGGTGCCAAAAACGAAACGATTGACCGCGAGTGCCATGAGCACTGAACTAACCAGCACGAAGACCATGACGTCAATATAATGCAGCCATGGCATCCCAAAATGCTGATAAAAAGTCTCGCCTACATATAGCGTGTCGGGGCGATAGAGCACAAAATTGTGCAGTGCATAAATGCCAACGCCATAGACCAGGCCGAAGATCGCCGCCCGCGCATCGACATTGCGGAATAGCAGCCCTGCTATAAAGGCTGACAAGATTGGCATGGACGATAGGCCGTTCAGTTCCTGCAACAAATTGATGATACTGCTGGCGCCCGCATAAAGCGGCACCAATGATATCGCGACGATGCTTGCGCCAATACCGACCGCGCGGTTGAGTGTAATCGCGCTGGTCTTATCATTGATGAATTTGCGATGGAAATCCACAGTGTAGAGCGTGATTGTCGCGTTCAGGACTGCCGAAAAAGTTGTAAGCACGGCCGCGGCAATCATCGCGGCGAACATGCCGCTGGTCCAACTTGGCAACACTTGCGCGACCACCATGCCATAGGCCCTGTCGCCTACATCGCCGAACAATTTATACGCAACAACGCCCGGAATGACGACGATTGGCGGGATGATAAGCACGCGAACAAGCGCGGCCGCCATGACCCCTTTTTGTGCCTCACGCACCGTTGGCGCGGCCAATGCCTTTTGCGTGATATTCTGATTGGTGGACCAATAGAATATCTGAATGAATATCATCCCCGTAAACAATGTGTGGAACGGGATGGGCGAATCCAATGTGCCAATCATCGATACACGTTCGGCCGGCACGCCGGTAAACAGGTCGAAATTGACGGCGGCCAAGGCCAAGAGCACCACCGCCAACGCCAGCCCCAATATGCCAACGCCGCTATAAGTATCGAGTACTGCGACCGCGCGCAGCCCGCCTAAAATTGCATAGGCCGCGCCTACGATTGCAAAGATGCTGGCAATGGCGATGACGGATATCTGCGTGCCAAATAATGACTGCATGAATAGCGACCCGCTATAGATCACGGCTGGCAAATAGATGAACACATTGCCGATGAGGAACAGCGCCGAAATGACGGTGCGGATGCTGCCGCCATTATATCTTTTTTCCAGCAATTCTGTCACTGTCGTGCAATTGTTGCGATAGTAAATGGGCACAAAGACAAACGCTAAGATCAGCAGCCCCACAAATCCTGCCAGTTCCCACCATGCGAGCAACAGCATTTGATTGCCGTTCATGCCCACCAATTGATCGGTGGAAAGATTGGTGAGCGTAATAGCGCCGGCCACGAAGAACCAATTCAGCCCGCCGCCTGCCAGAAAAATTTCTTTGTCGGTTTTGCTCTGATCGCCTTTCGCGCCATTTTTCCCGCGCACCTTGGCCCAAGTAAACACAGCAATGAGGGCCATGAGGCCTACAAAAATGCCAAATTGGACAGCCGATTGACTGGCTTCGAACATCGCAATCCCCCCATTGCTTCACGCGTCAGATGGCTCTGCGCTTTTGTTGGTTGCGAAACTAGAGCATGTGTTTGAAAAGGCAACGCGTCTGATGCGCGCGATTGTCACAATTGCGCCCGAGGGAGAGAATATTTTGCGCCATATCCGTTTTGATGCGCCAGATAGCAGCTTGATATTGGCCTGTGCCAGTGGTGCGCCATTGTCGGTGCTTTATTGGGGCGCTGCTTTACCCTTAGGCGTCGATGCTCCCGTGTTGGAACGGCTGTCGGAACGGCAAGGAATGCATGGCGTGGCGGATATATCCTTGCCTTTGTCCTTGGCGATGGAGCCGGGGCTTGGCCATCCGATGTTTCATGGCTTTGCTGCGCATCGGGCGGGCAAGGATTGGGGCAGTGTATTTGCAGTCTGCAAGGTCATACCACGCGACCATGGCGCGAAGATCATTTGCCGTGACGAGCGCACGCGAATTGGATTGGAATATGAGATTGATTTTGATGGCAGCAGCGGCGTGCTGCGTATCCGGTCAACATTGACCAATTATGGCGCAACGCCGCTGGATCTGAATGACATGATGACCGCGTGTCTGCCCGTGCCACACATGATGACCGATATAATCGGCTTTACGGGACGCTGGACGCAGGAGTTTAGACAGGAGCGGATGCCGCGCAATGCAGCAACCTATCTGCGCGAGAACCGCAGCGGACGGACATCGCATTTCAGCTACCCCGCTATCTGGCTGGCGGCCGCCGATACCCATGAAAGCGCGGGTGAGGCCTATGGATTTCATTTGGCGTTCAGCGGCAACCACCGTCTGCGCGTGGATTCGCTTACCGACGGCCGGGTATTGACCAGCCTTGGTGCGTTGTTGTTGCCCGGCGAAGTGCGCCTTGCGCCGGGGGAGAGTTATGCGAGCCCCGAAATTGTCGCGGCCTATAGTGGAACGGGACTGAGCGCGCTCAGTCGCAAATTTCATGACCATGTGCGGACAAAATTGCTGCGGCCTGACATGCGGTCCAAGCCCCGTCCGGTGCATTACAATACCTGGGAAGCGGTCTATTTTGACCATGATATCGCCAAGCTGAAAGAACTCGCGACCCGCGCGGCGGAGATTGGCGTTGAGCGTTTTGTCTTGGATGATGGCTGGTTTGGTGGCCGCCGCCATGACCGCGCGGGGCTGGGCGATTGGACGGTGTCGCGGGACGTTTATCCCGATGGGCTTGGGCCCTTGGTCGCGCATGTTACGGGCCTTGGCATGGAGTTCGGGCTGTGGTTCGAACCCGAAATGGTTAACCCCGACAGCGACCTATATCGCGCGCATCCCGACTGGATACTGGGCCTGGAAGGCGTTGAGCAAGTGCCGTTCCGGTCGCAATTGGCGCTCGACATTAGTCGGCCCGAAGTTGCCGATTATCTGTTTGATGCCATCGATGCGATTCTGCGCGATCATGACATAAGTTACATCAAATGGGACATGAACCGGGACCTCAGCCATCCCGGCGGGCAGGATGGTACGGCGCGCGCTTTTGACCAAGTTCAGGCACTTTACGCCTTGCTAAACCGCGTCCGCAGCGCGCATCCGCATGTGGAAATTGAAAGCTGCTCCTCCGGTGGCGCACGCGCCGATATGGGCGTTTTGGCGCATAGCGACCGTGTTTGGACGTCCGATAGTAATGACGCGCTAGACCGCCAAGTAATCCAACGCGGGGCCAGCTTTTCCCTGCCTCTCGAAGTGTTAGGTTGTCATATAGGGCCCGCAAAATGTCATGTCACGGGACGGCGGCTGTCGATGGAAATGCGCGCAGCAACCGCATTTATGGGGCATATGGGGCTTGAGCTGAATTTGCTGACCGAGCGTGCGGCGGACCTTGATGTGCTCAAAAAAGCGATAGAATTGCATAAAAAACACCGTGCCTTGCTGCATGATGGTGATTTTTATCGTTTGAATAAAGCGCCACAGTTGATCGCCAACGGCGTTGTCGCGCGTGATATGTCAGAGGCGATCTATTCGGTCGCGTATGTCGCCAGCGATGCAAAGGTTTTGCCGGGGCGTTTGAAGTTTGTTGGTCTGGATCCCGCGCGCCAATATCGGCTTCAGCTTATATGGCCAACCAATTGGCAGGCGGTGAAAGGACCATCGGCGATAGAGAAGCTGAACCTGATCGGAGAGGGGGCAGTATTCAGCGGTGCGGCATTGATGCATCATGGGTTGCAATTGCCGCACGCATTTCCCGAAACCTGCTTGTTGTTTTACGCTTCGGCGGTCTGAAACCTGTCTGCGCGTTCGCGCTGATGATCATCTTTCGTCTGTCGAACCTTTGCAGAGGCCATTGGTTTACATCGGCCCTGCTGCGCCCCATATCCGGCAGTAGAAAAGGACATTCACTATTTCCCGAACCGCCGCCCAACATTGGATAGAGCCACATGCGCATGGCATTTATGTCAAGCCAGCGGATATGTGGATTGACCCGTCGCGCCCCGCCGAACGCGCGTTGGTGACGCACGGCCATGCGGACCATGCGCGCAGTGGCCATGGAGCGGTCTGGGCAACGCCAGAGACGCTGGCGATCATGGCGCTGCGTTATGGCACCGACATGGGCACAGCGGTGCCTTATGGTGAAGGGTTTGAAGCAAATGGTGTGAAGATAAGCTTTCACCCCGCAGGCCATGTTTTGGGTTCTGCACAAATTCTGCTGGAACATGCGGGTGAGCGGGTGGTGGTGACGGGGGATTATAAACGGCGCTTCGATCCGACCTGCACGCCGTTTGAGCCCATTGCGTGCGATGTCTTGATTACGGAGGCGACCTTTGGCTTGCCCGTCTTCACCCATCCGCCGATTGCGGATGAGATTGCCAAATTGCTCGCCGCCCGCGCCGCCCATCAGGAGGGGTGCATATTGATAGGGGCTTATGCGCTGGGTAAGGCGCAGCGCGTGATCGCGGAACTGCGGCGCGCTGGCTATGACGCGCCCATTTACATCCACGGCGCAATGCAGAAAATGTGTGACCTATATGCGGCGCATAATGTGCCTTTGGGCGCGCTCATATTGGCAACGGGGCTTGCCAAGGCAGAGATGAAAGGCGCGATTGTCATTGCGCCGCCATCGGCGCTGAATGACCGTTGGGCACAACGTCTGCCCGACCCGATAACCGCCATGGCATCAGGCTGGATGCGGGTGCGGCAACGTGCGCGACAACGTAATGTGGAACTGCCTTTAGTCATTTCCGACCATGCCGATTGGAACGAGTTGACCGACACATTGTTGGAGCTTCGTCCCAGCGAAACATGGATTACCCATGGTAGAACCGACGCGCTTAGCCGCTGGTGTGAGCTGCATCAATTGAAAGCGCGCGCGCTCGATCTGGTGGGACGTGAAGAGGAGGAAGAGGGCTGATGCAGGCTTTCTCCGCACTGATCGACGGGCTAATCTACACCCGTTCGCGCGACCATAAGGTCCGGTTGATTGCCGATTATCTGCGCCAGACGCCCGACCCCGATCGCGGCTGGGCATTGGCGGCGCTCGCGGGCACGCTCAGCATCGCAACGGTGAAAGCTGCCGCAATCCGCGCGATGGCGGAGGAACGTTTTGACCCGATGTTGTTCCGCATGAGCCGCGATTATGTCGGCGACACGGCGGAGACTGTTGCGCTGATGTGGCCAGAGGTCAGCGCGGATGCCGTGGCACCAACAGTGTCGGAGGTCATCGACCTGCTCAACACCACAAGCCGCGCGCGCGCGCCAATCGTTCTGGCGGAACTGATGGACCGGCTGGATGCCAATGGCCGTTATGCGCTGCTGAAACTGGCAACCGGCGGGATGCGCGTTGGTATATCGGCGCGGCTGGCCAAAACCGCCTTTGGGCAGGCTTTTGGCGTTTCTGTGGAGGACGTTGAAGAGGTCTGGCACGCGCTTCGTCCGCCTTATGCTGCATTATTTGCCTGGGGTGAGGGCAAGTCTGAGCGCCCCGACCCCGCCGATAGCGCGTTTTTCCGGCCCTTCATGCTGGCCCATCCCTTGGAGGACGGCATTGTCCATCTGGATGCATATGCCGCCGAATGGAAATGGGACGGCATCCGTATTCAAATTGCATCCACGGGCGGGGAAACGCGGTTGTTCAGCCGCGGTGGTGATGAAGTGACCGCCGCCTTTCCCGAAATAGCCGCTGCCTTTAACGGCATTGGCGTGGTTGATGGGGAATTATTGGTGCGCGGTGATGTGCAAGGCGGGGAAGCCGCGAGCTTCAATGCGCTGCAACAGCGTTTGGGCCGGAAAAATGTGACCGCGGTGATGCAGGCGGAATATCCGGTATTTGTGCGTCTGTATGACATATTGTTCGACGGGGCGGAGGATCTGCGTAGCCAGCCTTGGAGTGCGCGGCGGGAACGGCTGGAATCTTTCGTCGCCAGCCTTGATGCGGCCCGTTTTGACCTGTCCGTGATTATCGAGGCGCGCGACTTTGACCATCTTGCGGAAATACGCGCAGCGGCGCGTGAAGCGGCGATTGAGGGCGTCATGCTGAAACGGCGCGATGCCCCTTATCTGGCGGGGCGCAAGGTTGGCCTTTGGTACAAATGGAAACGCGAACCGCTCGTCGCCGATTGCGTGATGATGTACGCACAGCGCGGTAGCGGGAAACGCTCATCTTATTATTCGGATTATACCTTTGGCTGCTGGACGCCCGATGGCACCTTGTTGCCCGTGGGTAAGGCCTATTCGGGGTTTAGTGATGCGGAATTGAAATGGCTCGACCGCTTTGTCCGCGACAACACAATCGCGCGCTTCGGCCCTGTGCGCGAGGTGGAAAAATCTTTGGTGCTGGAGGTTGCGTTTGATGCCGTGCACGAATCCAAACGGCATAAATCGGGGATTGCGATGCGTTTCCCGCGTATCTCCCGCCTGCGCCGGGACAAGCCAGCGGATGAGGCGGATACGATCGCTAATTTACGCGCGATGATTGGTTAGAGAAACGCCCGCACGTCGGCCATGAAGCGGTCGAACTGGTCATGGTGCAACCAGTGACCGGCATTTTCATATTCGGTGACCGTCGCCGTCGGGAAATGCGCGATGCGGCCGTCTTTTTCAGGGTTGGAGGCCCAGCTATTGGCGCCATACATCATTAACATCGGGCAGGTGATGGATTGCCAAATCGCTAATAAATCCTCCCGCGGCATGTCAAATATCGCCCAGATGTTCAGGTAATTGTCGAATTTCCAGCTCCAGCTACCATCCTCGTTGCGGCTGATACCATGCACCGTCAAATGCCGTGCTTGTTCGTCGGTTAGATAGCTGTTTTCGGTCTTCATCCGTTCATAAGTAGCTTCGATATTGGGATAACGCTTGGGTGTGCGACCGGCGGCGTTGCGCTTGTCCTCGATCCACTGACGGAAACGGTTTTGAATACCGATGGCATCGCGTTCGGCCTGCATCTTTGGCGACAGGCCAAGCCCTTCGATGTTCACCATCTTGCGGACATTTTCGGGAAAAAGGCCAGCATAGCGGGTTGCGATATTGCCGCCCATGGAATGCGCAATGATGCTGACCGGAGCCAGGTTCAATTGATGGATCAACTGCGCAAGGTCGTAAACGAACGCAGACATTTCGTAATTGCCGTCGGGTGACCAGGCACTGTCGCCATGGCCCCTTAAATCGGGGGCAATGATATGCCAGTCACGGCGCAATTCTTCGGCCACCCAATCCCAGCTACGCGCATGATCGCGGCCACCATGGACCAAGAGCAAAGGTGGCGCGTCGGGGTTGCCCCAGTCGACATAATTCAGCCGAAGGCGTTGCGAGATAAAGCTGTTGGTGATGGGGCCATGCAAAGTCATTCTGCGGCCAGTAATTGTTCTGCGCCCCCAAGGTCAACCGATACCAGTCGGCTGATGCCTTGTTCGACCATCGTCACACCGAACAAACGGTGCATCCGGCTCATCGTCACGGCATTGTGGGTGACGATAAGGTAGCGCGTTTCGGTCTCCTGCGTCATGGCGTCGAGCAAGTCGCAGAAGCGTTCGATATTGGCGTCGTCCAAAGGCGCGTCGACTTCGTCGAGCACACAAATCGGCGCAGGGTTCGTCAGGAACAAGCCGAAGATGAGCGCGACAGCCGTCAGCGCCTGTTCGCCGCCCGACAGCAAGGTGAGCGATTGCAGCTTCTTGCCCGGGGGCTGTGCGAAAATTTCAAGGCCAGCCTCCAACGGATCATCGCTGTCTATCAACGCCAGATGCGCTTGCCCGCCATTGAACAGGGTGGAAAACAGGCGGCGGAAGTGGCCGTCTACCGCCTCAAATGCGGTGAGCAATCGCGCGCGGCCTTCGCGGTTCAGACTGCCGATGGAACCACGCAAGCGGTTGATGGCAAGGGTAAGCTCTTCGCTTTCGGCAAGGCCACTGCCTTGCTGCAATTCCAGTTCAGCCAGCTCGTCAGCGGCGATCAAGTTGACGGGGCCGATACGTTCACGTTCGTTCTGCAGGCGGTCGAGGCGGCTCGATTCCAAGCCCGCATCGTCCATCGCATCTTCGTCAAAGTTCAGTTTTTCGGGCAATACGGGCGGCGGACATTCGAAGCGCTCCCCCGAAATCCGTCCCATTTCGATGCGGCGATGCTCCTGATTTTCGGCGCGGGCTTCGGCGCCTGCGCGGGCTTCGCGGGCCACAGATAGCTGCTCGGCTGCCGCCGACAATTCGCTTTCCAGCGCGCGCAGCGATGCTTCATGCGCTGTTTCTGCGGCTTGCAGGCCACTGAGCTTCTCGGCCAATAGCTCTTTGTTTTCCCGCAAAGTCACAATGTCGCGGGCCAGTATTTCCGGTCTTCCCGCCATTTCTGCTTGCTCGCTCGCGATGTCGGCGCTGCGTTTGTTCATTTCGGCGATCCGGCGTTCGGCTTCGCCTGCGCGTTCCTGCCAACTGCGAATTTCGGCCATCGCAACGGCGCGGCGCTCGCGGCTTTGCGCTATGCGTTGTTCGAGCGCCGACAGGTCCGCTTGATTGCGCGCCAACAAATCGCGCGTTGCTTCATGCGCCGCGGCAAGGTTTTGGACGAGGTCCGCATGATGCGACCCGTCGGGCAGGGCGTGGAGTGCGGTCTCTGCCGCTGTGCGTTCGGCTTGCGCTTCGACCAAATCTTGCGTGGCTGCGGCCATTCGGTCGCCCAGCGCCGCCTTTGCAGATTTTAGACGCGCCAGAGCGTCTTCGGCTTGATCGACCGCGCGCAGGGCTTGCCGCAACTGGCCTTCAGTAGCCACGCGCGCTGCTGCTGCGGTGCGGACCGCATCCTGCGCCGCGTCAATCTTGTCCGTCATCTGCAACAGGTTTTGCGCTTGTGCATCCAGCGCGGCTACTGTGGGCGCAATCAGCGTATCCAATTCGGCCAAGCGGTTGGCGCGGACCAATTGCTCGGCAATCGTCGCGCCGTCGCCATCGGTGGCAAAGCCGTCCCAACGGCGCAGCTTGCCCGCTAACGTCACCAGACGTTCGCCGGGAGCGAGAGGTTGGCCATCATCGGTCTCGGCCACGCGTACCATAGACAATCGCGCGGTAAGCTCTGCCGGTGCGTCGACAAAATGAATGAGGGCGGTGTCGGCGACTGTGCCCAGCGTCGCCGCCCCACCAAGCCAGCGGCGTCCTGTTTCGCCGCCAATGCTCGCATCAGCATCGTCACCAAGCGCAGCGGCCAAGGCGCGTTCATAGCCGGGCTTCACCGATATACGGTCGATCGCCTTATTGCCTTGGCCTTTGGTCAAGGAACGCTGCAGCGCGCTTTGTTCGGTCAACAATGCGGCGAGTTCGGCCTTGGCACGCGCGATGTCGACTTGGACGGCATCGCGGGCTGAGATGCAAGCGGCGCGCTGCATTTCGGCGGCGTCATGCGCGTTGCTGTCGGCTTGCAATTGTGTCTGCAGCTTTTGGACATCCGCATCGGCTTGGTTTTTGGCCGACGCATATTGCGCCTCATCCCCCAAAGCGTCCCGTTCACTGGCAATGCGGGCGCAAACTTGTTCAGCGCGCCCTGCACGCATTGCCGCTGCCGCCAACGCGGCATCGGCCACGCGCAATTCGGCGTCCGCGCGCGCTTGCTCGGCAGATGCATTGGCTAAGGCTATTTCGCTTTCGCGCGCTTGTCGTTCGGCATTTTCCGCGGTGCGCAGAAGGGCGGGGCGCTCCTCCTCTTGCGCTTTAATTTGGTCGGCCAACTTGACGCTTTCGGCCTGCAACCGGGCGAGCGCATCGGCTGCATCATGCGTCAGCTTGCCTTCACGCGCGCCATCATCGGCCATGCGCGCCGCTTGCGCCGCAAGGTCGGATTGGCGCTGGATTATCCGTTCATGTTCGCCTGTCATCTGCACGAGCTTGTTCGACAGATCACTGGCTGCATCGCGCGCCGTCATCGCCAGTGCCCGCGCATCGGCAAGCTGCCGCACCGCCTCTTGCTGCTTTTCGGTTAGGACGCGCTGGGCGACCGAAGCGTCCTCAACGGCTTTAGCAGCAATATTGGCTTCGGCGCGCGCCGCATCTGCGGCTGCCTTCGCCTCACGCCAGCGGACGAAGATCAAGCGGGCTTCTGCCTGCAATATGTCTTTGGTCAGCGTGCGATAGCGTTCGGCTTGCTTCGCTTGGCGGCGTAATTGCCCCGCGCGCGCGTCCATATCGGCAAGGATCGTAGCTAACCGCGCCAGATTGCTTTCGGCGGCGCGCAGTTTTTGTTCGGCATCTTTGCGGCGGACGTGCAGGCCGGAGATGCCAGCGGCTTCCTCTAGCATCTGCCGGCGTTCTTGCGGCTTGGCGGAGATGATGGCGCCAATGCGGCCTTGGCTGACCAAAGCAGGCGAATGCGCGCCCGTTGCGGCATCGGCGAAGATCAGCGCTACATCCTTCGCGCGCACATCACGGCCATTGGACCGATACGCCGAGCCAGCGCCGCGTTCGATACGGCGGGTGACTTCCAATTCATCGTCGCTGTCACTGTCGGCCGTGTCATCACTGCGTTCGGCCAATATCGTGACTTCCGCGAAATCGCGTGGCGGGCGGGACGCGGTTCCGGCGAAGATCACATCTTCCATGCCCGCGCCGCGCATCGATTTGGCGCTGCTTTCGCCCATCACCCAACGGATGGCTTCCAACAGGTTGGATTTGCCGCAGCCATTTGGCCCGACAATGCCGGTCAGCCCGCTTTCAATTCGGAGTTCAGCGGGCTCGACAAAGCTTTTGAAGCCGACAAGTTTCAGCTTCTTTATCCGCAAGGGGTGAACCCCATTGCGGTTAAAGCGATATCAGGCCCCGTCCGCGCCATATTTAACGGGCGCCGGCCTCGACCAGCTTGTTCTTTACCTGCACCCATGAACTGGCGTCGAGCTTCGCGCCATTGAGCAGGAAGAATGGCGTACCAGCCACCTTGTCTTCCTTCGTCCCGTACTCGGTGGTTTTGATCAGCGCGTCAATCGCGGCCTTATCCGACAAACATGATTTGGCTTGGTCTTCGCTAATGCCGCGTGATTTTACAAATTCGATCAGGCCCATTTTCGTGCCGAGCAAAGTGGCGATCTGTTCCGGCGACATTTTCTGCATCGCTTGTTGGTCCGCCTCGGTCACCGTGCTGATTTTGCCAAGCCATGAAGGCTGTTCGGCATATAATTGCTCGGTCAGGGGGAAGAACGCTTCAGGCCCGCTGCATTTTGCCAAGAGGAAACCGGGAACATCCTGAATACCATGGACGAGGAATGGCCGGAACTCCATCGAAACGGTGCCGTCATTGACCAGCTTGTGCAATTCCTCGGTCGACTGCACCGAAAATTGCGCGCAGCCGGGGCAGGTAATGGCGCCATATTCGACCAGCTTCAATTTCGCATTGGGGTTGCCCATTTGATAGCCACCAATTTCGGTCTTGGTGACAACATCAACCCACGCCTTATCGGCAGGGGCGGCAACCTTGGCCAACGGTTCACCCTTTGGCGCGCCAGCATTATCGGCACCACCGCAAGCGGCGAGCGCCATGGCGGCGGCAGTGGTCAAAATGAATGTCTTGATACGCATGTGATATCCTTCTGTCTGGAATCTCGGCTTACTTCATTGCCGCCTGTAATTCAGCAACGTTATGAATATGGTCCTGCAAAACGCCATTGACCAAAAATGCAGGGGTGCCGCGCACACCCAGCTTGGATCCTGCTTCGGTCATGCCAATAACGGCATTAAATGCCGCCTTGTTGGCCAAGCACGTTTTTGCCTGCGCGGGTGTGATTCCGCGTTGTTGCATAATGGGGCCAAGGCCGATTTCGTCAAAGGTGCCGATCATGAAACCGGTAAAATCTTCGGCTTTCAATTTATCGCGTGTGGCGGCGCTAATGTTTTTGGCATTGCCTGCCCAACTGGCCTGAGTTGTCATCAAATGCCGCTGATTGCCGAAAAACTTTGCCTTGCCACCGCACCGCGCCAGCACAGCGGCGGTTAAATCAATGGGGTTGAGCACCATGTTGCGAATTTCGAGGCTAGCCTTGCCGGTGGCCACGAACTGCGTTTTGAACGCGGGCGCTTCCTTCAATTCAAAATCCGCACAATGTCCGCAGGTGTAGCTTAGATATTCAACCACTTTGTTTGGCGCAGCAGGGTTGCCAAGAATATGCGCGCCCTTGTCTGTGACAGTCACCGTCGAAAGCCAATTGCTGGGCGCAGGCGCCGCAAACAAACCAGAGGACAGCACTGCAACGCCGACCAAAACTGCGCCCAGATATTTTTTCATATGCGACATCGGGGTGGACCTTATCCTTCGAATTTGATCTTGCGCATCTGGTATCACTTGCCGTCTTTGGCAAGGCTTTTTGCGAGGCTTTCAAGGACGGCAAAAAGCTCTGGATCGCCAATTTCACGCAAGGATTCGCCCAATTCCATGGGTACAGGCTTTAACATCGGCGCGGCGGTTGGCGGACGCAGCTTTGGCTTGGCGACGGGGCCTTGGCGGACTTTGACCCGCGCGACCGCGCCATAGCCAAAAAATCGGTTCACGCGCTCAATGATTTCCGGAAGCACATGTTGGATCATGGTGGCGTGCGCGCCCTCCACGGTTAGTTCAAGCGTGCCATCGGATTTCTTGCCAATTGGAAAGCGAATAGCCTCTGGCGCGGACACAGCGGCATAGCGCGCGCCAACGATTTCGTCCCAGCGGCTGACGACAGAGCTTTGTACGAAACCGAACTTCCGGAAAGCGGCACGGCCGATATCGGGCATGAGCGACGATACAGACTTCGCCTCACCACCACGTGGGCGCTGAAATGTTTTGGGCGTCAAGGCCTTTTTGGCGCCTTTTGGCGGCGGTGGTGACTTGCCTTTGTCCATCCCCTGTTCCATGCCATTTTTCATGCCAGCCGTCCAACATGCCATCCATAAATCTGGGGATATCGCGCAGGCCTTGCTCGCGCATTATGACGCACATGCGCGCACGCTGCCTTGGCGGACGCCGCCGGGGCAGGGCTTTGCCAAGCCGTATCATGTCTGGTTGTCGGAGATCATGCTGCAGCAGACAACGGTCGCCGCGGTGGGGGCCTATTTTCACAAGTTTACGCAGATTTGGCCCGACTTTGCCGCGCTGGCGGCGGCGGATGATGCAGACGTCATGGCGGCATGGGCCGGCCTTGGCTATTATGCCCGCGCACGCAATTTGTTGAAATGCGCGCGGGTGGTCGTGGCGGAGCATGCAGGTCGCTTGCCGGAAACCGAGGCGGCGTTGCTGAAGCTGCCAGGTATTGGCCCTTATACCGCCGCCGCCATATCCGCGATTGCATTCGGGCAAAGGGCTGTCGTCGTTGATGCCAATGTCGAGCGGGTCGTGTCGCGTTTGTTTGCGATTTCCATGCCTTTGCCGCAGTCAAAGCCACTTATTCGGGATGCGATGGACAGCATTACACCCGCCAGCCGCGCTGGCGACTTTGCACAGGCGATGATGGATTTAGGGGCGGGTATATGTTCGGTGCGTGCGCCCTCTTGCCACTTATGCCCGCTTGCTTTTGCCTGCGATGTCAAGCGTCTGGGCAATCCGGAAGCCTATCCCGCCAAAATGCCCAAGGCCGCCAAGCCACAGCGCACAGGTACTGTCTATTGGATACAGCGGGATGGACATGTCTGGTTGGTGCGCCGCGACGACAAAGGCCTTTTGGCGAGTATGCGCGCATTGCCCGACGACCAATGGACCGCCCGATTGGATGGCCATAATACGCCGCCCGTCCCTGCCAACTGGCGAAAATTGTCAAGCCAAGTGTCGCATGTTTTCACCCATTTTTCGCTTCTGCTCGACATTGCCGTTACGGCATGGCCAGCGGGGGCAGATGACCCCAATATAGGCGAATGGTGGCCACTAAAATCGCTCGACAAGGCTGGTCTGCCGACCCTATTCAGAAAAGCAGCAGAGGCGGTAATGCACGCAGGAGAGAGAGTATGAATATGCAGGATAGCGAACAGGCAATGATTGGTCGGCGCGGGTTTTTGGCATGGGGCGGCCAATTGGCGGCTATGGGTGCCATGGGTGCATTAGCACCAGCGCGCGCTTGGGCACAGGCGGCCGATTTATATCCGACCATCCGGACGCAGTTTCAAAGCTATGTCTCTTCGGGCAAACTCCCCGGCGTTCTTGCCACCATTGGTCGTGCAGCTGGCATGCCCGATGTCGTTGCCGTTGGCACACAAGGACTGGGCGAAACGACACCTGTGAATATCGATACATTGTGGCGCATTTATTCGATGACCAAGCCGGTCACTGGCATCGCTGCCATGATACTTGTGGAAGACGGCAAGCTGAAGCTCGATCAACCGATTGCCGATTTCTTGCCAGAATTTGCTAATATGACCGTGCTGACCGACCCAGACAAAAGCCTGGATGCGGTGCCCGCCAAAACGCAGATTACCGTACGCCATTTGCTGACCCATACCGCTGGTCTGGGCTACTCGATTATCACTACGGGGCCATTGCTGAAGGCCTATCTGGACAATGGCATTACGCCGGGCATCGTCAGCCGTTTTCCTATTCCGGGCCAGCCAACAAGCGCACCGACCCCTGATCTCAAGACATTTTCCGAACGGCTTGCAAAGCTGCCTTTGATTGCCGAGCCGGGCACGAAATGGAGCTATTCCATCTCGCTCGATTTGCTAGGCCGCGTGATTGAAGTTGCGAGCGGCATGGATTTTGAGGCTTTTCTCAAAACCCGCATTTTTGAACCGCTGAAAATGAACAGCAGCTATTTCCAAGTGCCCAAGTCGGAAACCAAGCGCTTGGTATCCAATTACGCGCCTGTGAATGGCGTGTTGTTCCCAATCGATCCTGCCGCGACAAGCATTTACCTCGACAAGCCTGCGTTTGCCTTTGGCGGCGCTGGTATGGTGACATCCGCGCGCGATTATGACCGTTTCCTCAACATGTTAGCCAATTATGGCGAATTGGACGGCGTCCGCATCATGTCGACGGCGACCGCGAAACTTGCCATGTCCGATTTACTGCCATCGGCGGTCTCAACCGACGGCACATATGCCGACGGCGCTGGCTTTGGTGCGGGTGGTCGCGTCGGCAAGGGCGTGAATGCCGGCGTGTTCGGCTGGGGCGGTGCGGCTGGAACGGTGGCTTTTGTTAATCCAAGAAGCAAATTGCGTGCCGTCTGCATGGCGCAATATATGCCCAGCAACGCCTATCCGTTCCACGCAGATTTCGCCAAATGGGTCCTAAAGGACTTGGGCTTGCCAGCTTGATCCGGTGGCTGATCCGATGATGGCTCCTGGATTTACCGGTTCACCGCTCGACCGCGCGGATCGCGTGCGCAATGATGCAGAGGCCTATGGTCTATTGCTGGGGGATTGGCGCGCGCGGGTGTTGGGTCTGGACGGGCTTGATCCGCGGGTTAGCGATGCAGGCGGCCTGCATTGGCATTCTTTGGCCGAGCTTGAGGGTTCAGAAGAGCTTATTCTGCTTGGCCTGTCGGACGGAAAACCGCATTTTGTGGCCTTGGTGGACGCTGCTGGCGATGCGTTTCGTTCGCCTGCTATCTGGCGTGCCTTATCGATGTTGCCCGCCGAGGACGCCGCAATCTACGGCACGGCACGCAGCCTGATCGAATGGCATAATGGCCATCGCTTCTGCGGACGCTGCGGCGCGGCAACTGTCCTGTTCCGCGCAGGCTGGGGCCGCAAATGCGGCAATTGCCAAAAAGAACATTTTCCGCGCACCGACCCTGTGGTCATCATGCTCGCCGAATTTGAAGGCAAAGCGCTGGTCGGGCGGCAGTCCCGCTTTCCACCGGGCAATTATTCCGCGCTGGCGGGCTTTTTGGAACCCGGCGAATGCATTGAAGAGGCCGTCCGCCGCGAAATTCATGAAGAAGCCGGCGTTACTTGCGGCGCGGTGCGTTATGTCACCAGCCAGCCTTGGCCCTTTGGCGGATCACAATTGATGATTGCGTGCACGGCCGATGCCTTAGGCGACGCACTTACGCTCGACACGGACGAGATTGAAGATGCGATGTGGGTAACCAAAGAGGAGGCGCTGGCGGCTTTGGCAGGTGATGCCGACCGTCGTTTCAACGCCCCGCCGCCCTTTGCTATCGCGCATAGCTTGTTGCGCTATTGGGTGTCGCAATGACGGCTGACGCTATTCCATTGCGCATTGACATCGTGTCGGATGTGGTGTGCCCATGGTGCATCATTGGCTTGAAACAGGTGGAAAAAGCGCTGACGCTTGTGGGCCAAGACATTGCCGCCGAAACCTATTGGCATCCGTTCGAACTGAACCCGAACATGGCACCCGAGGGCGAAGATACCGCTGAGCATATCGCGCGCAAATACGGCAGTACGCCCGAACAAAGCCGCGCGAACCGGAGCAGGCTGTCGGACATCGGCAACAGTGTTGGATTCGCGTTCAATTATGGCGAAGGCATGCGCATATATAACACGTTTAACGCGCATAAATTGCTGACCATATTTGGCAGTGAACGCGGATGGCGCGCGCAGACGGCACTAAAAATGGCATTGTTC
Source organism: Pseudomonadota bacterium (assembly GCA_041175465.1). Lineage (GTDB taxonomy): Bacteria > Pseudomonadota > Alphaproteobacteria > Sphingomonadales > Sphingomonadaceae > Sphingorhabdus_B. The sequence continues at coordinate 202,019 of JBEDEX010000003.1, forward strand.
ACGGCCTATTTTCAGGACCGCCGTGATGTGAGCGACACCGAAGTCTTGTGTGACATTGCTGAGGCGCAAGGCATGGACCGCGCTGTGGCCTTGGCATGGATCAAGGATGCCGCGCTGACGAACAGTGTACGCGCAGAAATGGCGCATTGGACCGACCAGAATATCACCGGCGTTCCGGCGATTATCTTCGACCAAAAATATATGGTTCCCGGCGCGCAAAGCGCAGAGACCTTTGCCGATGTGATTAACAAGGTGCTGACGAAGCGCGCGGCTGGTTAGGGTTCTGACTCTAAACCAACCCCATTTTCATCAGTTCATTGAGCATTTGCGGCGACATTTCGTCGCGGCCGTCGGTTTCGACCGAGTCGAGATCCGGCGGGGCATTGGCTTCCTCGAGATAGCGCCAGCCCTGATGCGCGCGCTTGGGCGTGGAGCGGACGGCGATGAGCTGGGGTACAATGCGGATCCAATGCCGGCCCGCGCCATTTTCCATAAAGCCGATGATCGGGCTTCTGCCGATAATCGTGTGCGTGTGTATCCAATAAAGTGAACCGCCTGCCATTTCTGCGACACGCTTGGGCAAATAGCGGGTGGTTAAGCGGACTTCGCCGTCTTGGGCATAAGCTGCAAGCCGCTCACGCAAATGCTGCGGACTTTCCGCGCCAAAGGCGATTTTGGTCATGTTTAAGGGCATGGAAGCGATTTGGGGGCTGTGTCGTTAACCGGCAAGGCCGCTGAAGACAGCGAGGCCCAGAAAGATGAGGAAGCCCATCGAATCGGTGATCATCGTCACGAAGATCGAGCTTGAAACTGCGGGGTCTTGATCCAACCGGTCCAGCAACACGGGAATGGCAACGCCCGATAATCCGGCCAATGAAATGTTGCACAATATCGCTACCGCAATGACGCCCGCGAGCCGCCAATTTTCGAAGATAAAGCCTGCGCCGAGACCCGCAATCACCGCGATCGTTGTGCCAATAAGTAAGGCGACCCGAATCTCGCGCCAAATCGAGCGCATGGTGTTCGATTGTGTCAGCTGATTGGTCGCCAGCGCGCGTACTGTCACGGCCAATGTCTGCGTCCCAGCATTGCCGCCGATGGACGCAACGATAGGCATGAGGACCGCGAGCGCAACCATGGTTTCAATCGCCGCACCAAATTGCGCAATGATGAAGCTTGCGACCATCGCCGTACCCAAATTGGCAATCAGCCAGCGGACGCGCGCCTTGTAGCTGTCCGCAATAGGTTCGTTAATGTCGCCTTCGCCGGCACCCGACAGGCGCAAAATATCCTCGTCGGCTTCTTCCTGAATAATATGGACGATGTCATCGGCGGTGATGACGCCTACCAACCGTCCTGCTCCATCCACAACGGCGGCAGAAATTAGCGCGTATTTTTGGAAACGTAAGGCGACCTCTTCCTGATCCATATCGACCGGAATGAGCGTCTGTTCATGCTTCATGATTTCGCTGACGGGAACCTTGCGCTGGCTGCGCATGATCCAACTTAATTTGCATGTGCCAACGGGCTTATGTTGCGGATCGACGACAAAAACTTCCCAAAATTCGGTGGTCAGCTCTTGGTGGTCGCGCAGATAATCGATGAGTTGCCCGACGGTCATATGTTCCGGCACCGCGACCAATTCGCGCTGCATGATACGGCCAGCGGATTCGTCGGGATAAGACAAAGCGTCTTCAATGACGGCGCGGTCTTCGGGGTCCAGCTCAGCCAAAACGGCTTGCTGGTCCTCTTCCTCCATGTCCTCGATAATCGCAACGGCGTCATCGGTATCCAGCTGTCCGGCAAGCCCTGCCACTTGAGACGCGGGGAGGGCATCGATAATGTCTTCGCGGACATAGTCGTTGACCTCGGCCAGCACCTCGGCGCTCATAAGGTCGCCTAGGCTGATCGCGAGTAAGCCGCGCCGTTCGGATGGCGTCAGTTCGAGAAGGTCGGCAATGTCGGCTTCGTGCAGCGGTTCAACAAGCCGGTAAACTTCGTCCAGATCGCCTTCGTCCACCGCATCGAGAACGCGATCGACATAGTCGCGCGTCAGGCGATTGTCTTCGTCCAGCGTTTCCACGATTTCGGGATCAATGCTATTCGGGATGGCGATGTCGCTGGTCAACTGCGGGCCTCCCGTTTTTCCATCTGAGACATTGTTGTAAGAATCCGCCTCTCCTAATCAGGCGGCGTCAAAATGCAATGATTTTGGCTTTGCACCCGTGCGATGCATCCCCTAGGGCAGCCGTCATCCATTTCCCAAGCCTGAAGGAACATCAATATGGCCGATGAAACACTTACCCTTTCGCTCGACAGCGGCGACGTTGTCATCAAGCTGCGCCCTGATCTGGCGCCTAACCACGTAGCCCGCATTACAGAACTTGCTGGCGAAGGCTTTTACGATGGCGTGAAATTTCACCGCGTCATTCCAGGCTTCATGGCGCAGGGCGGTTGCCCCAATGGCACCGGCATGGGCGGTTCGTCCAAGCCAAATTTGAAGCAAGAGTTTAACGCAGAACCGCATGTGCGCGGCGTTTGCTCGATGGCGCGGACCAATGATCCGAATACCGCCAACAGTCAGTTTTTCATCTGCTTTGACGATGCCACATTCTTGGACCGCCAGTACACCGTCTGGGGCCAAGTGATCAGCGGTATGGAACATATCGACGCTTTGCCAAAGGGTGAGCCACCTGCGAACCCCGGCGTTATCCGCAAGGCGACCGTAGCTTAATCAGCAAAAATACAATTAAAAACGCGCGGGAGGCCAGATGGCTTCCCGCGCGTTTTTGTTTACAAATTAGGCAATGATTAGTCGTTGCCGCCTTGTGCAGGCTCTGGCGGACGCATTGCGTCCATCGCTGTTTTCAATTCGGCCATGGAAATTTTGTCGTCCTTATCCGTATCAATATTCGAAAAATATTGAACCAATGGGCCTTGCGCCTCATCCTTGGCAATGAAGCCGTCTTTATTGGCATCGAGAAACGCGAAAATCTGCTCTGGCTGTGGCACGCCACCACTTGGCGGGGGCGGCGGTGCATCTTGCGCCATAACGGCGGGTGAAAGCAGGAGTGCCGACAAGACGGCGAATGACTTCAGCATGAATGATCCTTTAAACTTTGAAGCGTCGTTGATGATCAGCGCAAGCTGAACATCCCCTTTACTACCGTAAAACAATGGCCTGACAACCAAACTCTGTCGCCTTCTAATTGGCAGCCCAAATATCCGCCACGCGCCGATGCCTGATAGGCGGTGAAGCTGTCGCGACCGAGTATGTTGGCCCAATAAGGCGCGATGACGGCATGGGCGCTGCCTGTGACGCTGTCTTCATCTACGCCTGCACCGGGCACGAATACGCGGCTGACGATATCGGTGTCTTCGCCGCGTGCGGTGGCGGTGAAGCTGTCATCGCCTAACGCTGCCAAAGCCTTCATATCGGGCTTAAGTGCCAGAATTTCTGCGGCGGTCGCATAGACGAACATATTATAGCTGTCGGGGTTGCTCCGCATCGATAAAGGCTTGCCACCCATCGCGGTCATCATGTTTGGATTGTCGACTTCCTCAGTGGGAATGGCGGGCAGCGCCACGGCATAGGCATCACCTTCGCGGCGGACTTCCAATATTCCGGCCTTGCGCGTGCGCAGCGTCACGCGATCCATTGTGGGATTTTGGCTCAAGATGATATGCCCGCTCGCCAATGTCGCATGGCCACAAAGGCGAATTTCCACAGCCGGCGTGAACCAGCGCAGTTCAAAATCCGCAGCGCCCGTTGTGTCGGGCACATAAAAGGCGGTTTCCGCGAAATTATTTTCCTCCGCGATCGCCTGAAGCACGGCGTCATCCAACCATTCCGAAAGCGGCATCACGGCGGCCTGATTGCCGGTGAAGGGGCGATCCGCAAAGGCGTCTACATGGTAATAAGGCAGCTCAGTCATCAGCTCTCTCCTCATGCTCAATCGTTTCGGACGGGATATAGCCCGTCTCATCCTTATGGCCTTCTGGGTCTGGGTGGATCAGTACTTCGACACCGGGAAATGCGTCCATCAACGCTTGTTCCACCTCATCCATAATATCATGCGCCGCCGCGACCGTCATATTCGGGTCAACCCAGACGTGGAATTGGCAAAAATCATGCGCGCCGCTGGAACGGGTGCGCATGTCATGGATGCCGCGCAATTCCGGATGGCGCAGCGCGACTTCAATGAAACGCTGCCTTTTTTCCTCCGGCCATTCACGATCCAACAATTGGTCCAACGCTACCCGCGCCGCGCGATAGGCGCCCCATAATAACCATGCGGCAATCGCAATCCCGAACAACGGGTCGGCGCCGCGCACGTTCAACATGGTGTCGAGCAGGATTGCGACGATCACGGCCATGTTGAGCAACAAGTCGCTTTGATAATGCACATGGTCCGCCTGTATCGCGACGGATCCGGTTTTGCGGACCACATGCCGTTGATAAGCTAGCAAGCCCAAGGTGGCGACGATGGCAATGACCGATACGCCAATGCCATATTCGGGATGCGCGGTCTGTTCCTGTTCGCCCAAGCGCACCACGGCGCGCCATGCGATCAATATGGCCGACACGGTGATCAATATGACTTGAAACAGTGCAGACAACGCCTCTGCCTTGCCATGGCCGAACCGGTGATCATCATCGGCGGGCATGGCGGCATAACGGACGCTGAATAATGTTAGTACCGATGCCAGAACGTCAAAACCGGTGTCGGCTAACGAGGCCAATAAGGCAACGGAACCGGTTTCGGCGGCAGCAAAAATCTTTAGCGCCAACAGGAACAAGGCCATCGACACGCTGGCGATCGCCGCGCGGTTGGTCAGGGTACCATGTGCATGGTGATGATGATTATGCCCTAGGCTCATAGCTTTACCATCATGGGTACAGCATCCCGCTGGTCCAGCCGTCGCCATCGCGTTCATATAGCCAGCGTTCGTGCAGGCGGAATTCACGGTCTTGCCAAAATTCGATGCGATTGGGGCTGACCATCCATCCCGACCAATGTGGCGGGCGCGGGACATCCTGACCTTCAAAACGGGCTTCTACCTCGGCAAAGCGAGCTTCAAAAATTGCACGGTCGGCAAGCGGGCGTGACTGGTCGGACGCCCAAGCGCCAAGTTGCGAATTGCGGGAGCGGGTTGCGAAATAGGCGTCCGCAGTCGCATCGTCGACTGGGCTGGCGGCGCCCTCAATCCGGATTTGCCGCCGCAGCGATTTCCAATGCAACAGCAAAGCGACATTTTTATTGTCCCACAATTGCGTTGCCTTGCGGCTTTCAAAATTGGTGTAGAATATAAATCCGCCATGCGCGCCGAGATCGCGGCCATGGCCTTTCAACAGCACCATCCGTACCGAAGGTTGGCCATCGGCACCCGTGGTCGCCAATGCCATGGCATTGGAGTCATTTATCTCGGTGGTCCGCGCTTCGGCAAACCATGTGTCGAACAGGCTAAAGGGATCTGGTCTTTCCATAATCCACCGATAGGCTAGACTGATGCGGGTTAAAAGGGGCTAGACGATAAAATGAACTGGAACATGATATTTGGGCTAGCGAATAAATGGGCTTGTCTTGGTTGAGCCAATTGGCTTGCGGCTCTATCTTCTGCTACGTGCGTTGATAGGCGAAAAACCCAATAATCCAGTGCTCCCAAGTTGACTTGGGGGGCTGTAATACCAATCTAAGACGGGTAGCAGAGTAACAGGGACAAGAATGGCAGATCCTTATTCCATATTAGGTGTGTCCAAGGGCGCGGACGACAAGGCGATCAAGGTTGCTTATCGTAAGCTGGCCAAGGAATTGCACCCCGACAAGAACAAGGACAATCCGAAGGCGTCGGATCGGTTTAGCGAAGTGACGCAGGCCTATGACCTTTTGTCGGATCCTAAAAAACGCGGGCAATATGATCGCGGAGAGATTGACGAAAATGGACAGCCGCGCTTTGCCGGTAATCCTTTTGGCGGCGGCCATAGCCAAGGTGGCCCGGCGGGTGGCAATTTCGATTTTGGCAACGGCGGAATTGACCTGGGCGATATATTTGATGGCCTGTTTGGCGGGGGTGGTGGACGCCCCGGCGGCCCTGGCCCACGTCCGCAGCAAGCACCGCCGCCCAAGGGCGCGAATATTGCGTATGCGCATTTGGTGTCGTTTACAGACGCCGCCACGCTTGCGCCGCAACGCATCATGCTGGGCGATGGCAAGACGGTGGAATTCAAATTACCCGCAGGCATCGTTGCGGGGCAGCAAATTCGTATTCCCGGAAAGGGGCAGCCCGGCCCCGGCGGCTATGGCGACGCAATGGTGACGCTCAAAATTGGTAGGCATCCAGATTTGGTGCGGGATGGCGACAATATTCGCATTGACCTGCCGATTTCACTGAAAGAGGCGGTGGCAGGCGGCAAGGTCAAGGTTCCGACCGTGGATGGTGCTGTCATGCTGACCGTTCCGCCGCGCACCAATTCGGGTGCCGTTCTGCGCATCAAGGGACGCGGCTTTACCGCTAAGACCGGCGTGCGGGGGGATCAGCTTGTGACGTTGATGATCCATCTGCCCACCGATCCAGCGGAACTCGCGCGGATAACGGACATTCTCTCGGACAGCTCTGTCCGGGAGAATATAAGTGTCTGAAATTTCGCCTCTGTCGCCGGAGGCGCGCGCGCACCTTCCGGCGACAACGCACGCCGATGAAAGTGAAGCGACATGGTTTGCGCGGCTTGGTCTTCCGGGGCAGGTCGTTGAAGTGGTCAAGCGCGTCGGCGTCGGCGTGTATAGCGATGGCTTTATTCACGCGGGCAATTTCGCCTATCTCTCTTTGGTATCCTTATTCGCTTTTTGCGTCGTGGCGGCGGCAATCGCGGGGGCCTTTGGTCAAACCGAATATGGCCTTGCGTTAATCGAAGCGTTTTTCAAAACCGTGCCGCCCAGCGTAGCCAGTGCTCTTCAAGGCCCCATCCAGTCCGCCATGACCGCGCGCTCGGGGCCGTTATTGTGGCTCAGCGCTGGGGTCAGCCTGTGGACGGCGGCAAGTCTTATTGAAACCTTCCGCGACGTTTTGCATCGCGCTTATGGCGCAACACCCCGCCGCGCCTTCTGGCATTATCGGCTGGGCTCTTTGGGGGCGATTATTGCGTCGGTTGTTTTGGCAATGGTCGCCTTTTCCGCGCAAGTCATGGTCACCGCGGCGGAGGATTTTGTCTATCGCTACATCCCCACGGCGCAGACGGTGGCGAGCTATTTTGCATGGGGTCGTATCATTCCCTTTGTGACACTGTTTGTCGCGATTTACGTTATTTTTGCAGGCCTCACGCCGTCCAAATATCGTTCTTCGGATTTTCCAAAATGGCCGGGCCCGGCTTTTGTGAGCATTTGGTGGCTTGGCTTAACCGCGTTGCTGCCCATGTTCCTATCCAGCGTGAGCAATTATGATCTGGCCTATGGCAGTCTAGCCGGCGTGATGTTGGCGCTGATTTTCTTTTACCTTATTGGCTTTGGCTTGGTAACAGGGGCGCAATTGAACGCGGCGCTGGCCAACGCCCATGAAAATGGACTAAGGCAAGTCAAAGCACAAATAGCGGACGGATGAGGATATTATGACCGGATTGATGGCTGGTAAACGCGGGCTGATTATGGGGCTTGCCAATGACAAGTCGCTCGCATGGGGTATCGCAAAGCGCTTGCATGCCGAAGGTGCCGAACTGGCCTTCAGCTATCAAGGCGAAGTCATGGAAAAGCGGGTGCGGCCATTGGCGGCGCAGCTGGATTGTGATTTTCTGATCGATTGCGATGTCGCTGACATGGCCAATCTTGACCGCGCGTTTGAAACGCTAGCGGCAAAATGGCCAACCATCGACTTCGTCGTGCACGCGATTGGCTTCACCAATAAAGAGGCGTTGCGCGGCAAATATTATGACGTCGGTTTGGAAGACTTTTTGTTGACCATGAATGTCAGCGTTTACAGCTTTACGGCTGTTGCCAAGCGTGCCGCCGCGATGATGAAGCCGCTCGACCCTGAAACGGGTGAAGGCGGCGGGTCCATGCTGACATTGAGCTATTATGGCGCGGAAAAGGTTATGCCGCATTATAACGTCATGGGCGTGGCAAAGGCTGCGTTGGAAACGTCGGTCAAATATCTGGCCAATGATGTGGGGCCGCAGGGCATTCGCGTAAATGCCATTTCGGCGGGTCCCATCAAGACACTGGCGGCATCGGGCATTGGCGATTTCCGCTACATTTTGAAATGGAATGAGCTGAACACCCCGCTGCGCCGTAATGTGACGATTGATGATGTCGGCTCCTCGGCGCTCTACTTCCTGTCCGATCTCGCGGCAGGGGTAACCGGCGAAACCCACCATGTTGACGCAGGCTATCACACTGTCGGCATGAAGCAGGAGGATGCTCCTGATATTAGCACACTCTGATGTTCGCGGGGCGCGCGTTCGGGACAATTGAAGAAAACGGAAACAGCAAATGAGCTTTAATACCTTTGGCCGCGTGTTCCGCTTTTCAACCTGGGGAGAGTCCCATGGTCCGGCGCTGGGTGCGTTGGTTGATGGTTGCCCCCCCGGCCTTGCTTTGACTGAAGCCGATATTCAGCCATTTTTGGACCAAAGGCGTCCGGGTACGTCGCGTTTTACAACGCAGCGGCAGGAACCCGATGCCGTGCGGATATTGTCCGGCGTGTTTGAAGGTCGTACCACCGGCACGCCGATTTCGTTGATGATCGAAAATGTCGACCAACGATCAAAGGATTATTCCGAGGTCGCCAAGGCCTATCGCCCTGGCCATGCCGATTACAGCTATGACGCCAAATATGGCTTTCGCGATTATCGCGGCGGTGGCCGATCTAGCGCCCGTGAAACGGCTGCCCGCGTGGCGGCAGGCGCAGTTGCGCGCGCCGTTATTCCTGATGTAGAGATCATCGCTTATGTCGCCGAAATCGGTGGCGATGCGATTAATCGCGATAATTTCGAAGCAGCACAGATTGATAAAAACCCGTTTTTCTGCCCCGACGAAGCGGCGGCGGGGCGTTGGGAAAAATTGGTCGACGAAGCGCGCAAGGCGGGTTCTTCGCTGGGCGCGGTCATCGAATGCGTTGCCACAGGCGTTCCGGCCGGCTGGGGCGCACCGCTTTATGCCAAGTTGGACAGCGAGCTCGCGTCGGCCATGATGAGCATCAATGCCGTCAAAGGTGTGGAGATCGGCGCTGGCTTTGGTGCAGCGCGTTTGCGTGGTGAGGAAAATGCCGACCGGATGCGACCCGCTAGCGCAGGGTCAAACCATCCCGAGTTTCTGGCAAATAACGCAGGCGGTATCGCGGGCGGCATTTCGACAGGGCAGCCCGTATTGGTGCGCGTGGCGTTCAAACCGACATCCTCCATCCTCACGCCCGTTGAAACCGTCACCCGTGATGGCAACGCTACGGACATCGTTACCAAAGGCCGCCACGACCCTTGCGTAGGTATCCGAGGCACGCCTGTGGTTGCGGCGATGATGGCGCTGGTACTTGCGGATCAGAAGCTGCTGCACCGCGCACAATGCGGCTAGGGGCGGATTAGGTAAAAGCGCTCTCGATGCGTTCTATCGTCCATGTCTCTTCGGCAGCGGCGGCATACCATATTTCCATCCACGGATGCGCCATGATGGCGTCCGCATAGGCTTGGGCAAAACCCGGTAAGGGGACGGCATAGGTCACAAAGCGCGTGACAACGGGCGCGAACATGATGTCAGCTGCGCTAAACGTGCCGAACAGATATGGACCTTCCTTGCCAAAGCGCGAACGTGCCTCTGCCCAGTTTTGCAATATGCGGACAGCATCGGCCCGTGTTTCTTCGGATAATGTTGCGTTGGTCACAATTCGGCGGGTGTTCATCGGGCATTCGCGGCGCAAGGCGGTGTAGCCCGCATGCATTTCCGCCGCCATCGAACGCGCCATGCCGCGCGCGACTGCGTCTTTGGGCCAAAAACGGTCCCGCCCTACCTTGTCCGCGAGATAATCGATGATCGCAAGGCTGTCCCAGACGACGGCCTCTCCATCCCACAAGGTCGGCACCTTGCCCGACGATGGCGCAAGGTCTGCCTGACGCTTGCGTTGTTCCCAGTCCGGCGCAAACAAAGGGACGATGACCTCTTCAAAATGCAGGCCAGATTGTTTTGCCGCAAGCCAACCGCGCAGCGACCAGCTTGAATAGGCTTTGTTTCCAATGATCAGCTTCAAGGTCATGCGACCTTACATGGCCGTTGTTTGCTTTTCTGTCGAGAGGGCAGAAAAGCAAAACCTCTGCCGTTTTTACGACGCCACGGCTTCCAAAACTGCGGCGCGCAGCTCTTCAATCCCGCCGCGCTTTTCGGCGGAAGTCACCGACAGGTCAGGATATGCCGCAACATGTTTGCGCAGCTTTGCCATCGTGTCGGTTTCGACCGCGGCCAAGTCGCTGGCTTTGATCTTATCGGTCTTGGTCAGCACGATGCGATAGCTGATTGCGGCGCTATCAAGCATCGACATGATGTCATGATCGACCTCTTTAATCCCGTGGCGGCTATCGATAAGAACGAACACGCGTTTCAAAACTACGCGGCCACGCAGATAATCGTTAATCAGGTACCGCCATTGCTGCACCGTTTTGATCGGTGCTTTGGCGTAACCATAGCCCGGCATGTCGACGATGCGAAATGCCGCAGGGTCGCCCACATCAAAGAAGTTCAATTCCTGTGTGCGACCTGGCGTATTCGACGCGCGCGCCAGATTGTTGCGGTTGACGAGCGCGTTAATCAGGCTCGACTTGCCGACATTCGACCGACCCGCAAACGCGATTTCCGGCACCGTTGGTTCGGGCAGAAATTCGAGTTTAGGCGCGGATTTCAGGAAGCTGATAGGCCCTGAAAAGATTTTAGTCGTCGTTTCGGTCACGCCTTGGCATTCGCTTTCGCCAGCGCCTTTTCTTGGGCGTCACGGGCCATTTGCTCACGCAGCGCTGGGTGGCGAGAATAGAGCCACTTTTGCTGGGCAATCGACACGAGGTTGGACATCACCCAATAAAGCTGAAGACCTGCGGCAAATGGCGCCATGATGAACATCAGGAACCATGGCATGACTGCAAAGACCTGCTTTTGCACATCGTCCATGGGCTGCGGGTTCAGGCGCTGCATCAGCCACATCGTCACGCCCAACAAGATTGGCAATATACCAATGGCGATGAAAGATGGCGGATCGAATGGCAGCAATCCAAATAGGTTGATTGGTGTCAACGGGTCCGGTGCGGACAAATCCTTCAACCATAAGACAAAGGGTTGGTGACGCATTTCAATCGACAGCAGTAGAATTTTATACAGCGCAAAGAAGATTGGAATTTGCAGTAAGATCGGAAGGCAGCCCGCGAGCGGGTTTACTTTTTCTTCTTTATACAGCTGCATCATTTCCTGCTGCAGACGCGGCTTGTCGTCTTTCCAGCGTTCTTGCAGCGCCTTGAGCTTGGGTTGCACCGCACGCATTTGCGCCATCGACGCAAACTGCTTTTGCGCGACCGGATACATGAACCCGCGCACGATGATGGTCAGGCCAATGATCGCAAGGCCGAAGTTACCGAACATGCCAAACAGCCAATGGAGGATCCAGAAGAAGGGAATGGCGATGAACCAGAACCAACCCCAGTCAATGGCATAGTCCAGATAAGGAATGCCCAAATCTTTGGAATAGGCGTTGAGGACGGCCATTTCCTTGGCGCCCGCAAACAGACGTGAGCTGCTGTCATATGATGCGCCGGCGGCGACATTATTATAACGCGTTGGAATGACTTGCGCTTGATAGACATCCCCGCTCGCACGGAACTTCGCCGAAACAGGCGTTTTCTGATCGGGAATCAGCGCGCCCAACCAATATTTATCGGTAAAACCCAACCAGCCGCCGGTGCTGGTGAATGATGCTTCACCTTTGTTTTCTGCGACATCGACATAGCCCCAATCATAATTAGGCTTGTCATCGAACACGCCCATCGGGCCGATGTGGATATGCGTGAATATCGACCCGCCGGACGTCGCGTCTGCGGGCTTGCCTGTGCGGCTGAGCAACGCGAAGTTGGCGATCTCAGCAGGCGCTATATCATTATTGGTGAAGCGCTGTTTTGCCGTGATCATGAAATTATCGTCAATCGACAATGCGATTTCAAACTTCTGACTTTGGGCGTTGGTCCAGCTTAAGGTCACCGGCGTAGATGGTGTCAGCTTATTGCCGCTGGGTGTCCACACGATCTTGTCGTCTGGCGCTGTTATGCCTGTACCTGCCCAGCCAAAGCGCGCGAAATACGCGTTTTTGGTACCAGATGGCGCAAACAGGCGAACGGGCGCCGAATCCTTGGCCAACTCGGTACGATGAGTCAGCAACACGAGGTCGTCGATTTTCGCGCCCTCAAGATTGATTGAACCTTTCAGCTTCGGCGTTTCGACAAGGATGCGCGCCGAGGATTGCAGGGCAGTGCCGAGTGGAACGGCCTGAACCGTGGCGGGTGCCGCTTCGACAGACACATCAGACGTCGCCGTGCCTGCGGAGGTAGCTGCGGGTGCTGCGGTGCTGGTAACGGGCGCTGCTGTGGGGAAGAAATAGCTGGCGACATAGGGCCAACCGAACAGGATGAGACCCGTCAGCAATACTGCGAATATCAGGTTGCGTTTATCGTCCACGTCTAAAATTCCCCGTTAATCCGTAAATGGAGCGTCATGGCACGGGATCATATCCGTGCCCACCCCAAGGTTGGCAGCGCAATAGCCGTTTGATGGCCAGCCAGCCACCCTTAATTGCGCCATGCTTTTGTAGTGCCGTAATCGCATAGGCCGAGCAGCTTGGGCTATATCTACACGTCGGCGGCAAAATGCGCGATGGGCCGATCTGCCATGCCCGTGCGACAAGGATGAAAAGCTTTGCGATCATATCATCCGCTCCATCCAATGGCGATGGGAACGAAGCAGCCGAGCGTTACGGCTTAGCTGCATAATTTACCCAGCGCCTTCACCATATCCGCCCGCAATGCGCCAAAGTCCCGTTCAATCCCGCTATCGCGGCCAATGAGGATATGATCGGCGCCAGCCTTGCCATTTTGTCCGAGCATTTCTTGTGCGAGCGCGCGAAAGCGGCGGCGCATACGGTTGCGAACGACGGCGTTGCCGACTTTCTTGGTGATAGTAATGCCCAGACGGATGTCGCTACTTTCATCCTGCCTGTCTTTCACAAGCAAAACAAAACCGGGAGTTGCATATCGCTTCCCCCGGTTGGCAGCCAGAAAATCTGACCTTTTTGTGATAACGCTGTAACCGCGCATGTCGCGGTTCGCCTGCTCGGTGATTAAGCCGAAAGCTTCTTGCGGCCGCGTGCGCGACGTGCGTTCAGGATGTTGCGGCCAGCAGCGGTCGACATACGAAGACGAAAACCGTGGCGACGGGCACGCACGAGATTGCTCGGCTGAAAAGTGCGCTTCATGACTGTAATCCTTAAATTTTTTGCGTCTTGAAATGAAAATAGTCGCCGAATCTGCCCAGCGACCTTTTCTGTTGCAGTGGCCGTTACGGTCAGGATGGCGAAAAGTCAACACGGCTTAGGGCATTTTCATGTCAACGTCGTCGCGGCGAAAGAGGTGCAGGAAATCGCGTTTGACGTCGGGAAAGGGCGGTCGACCTTTGATCTTGTTGCGTCGCAGTGCCCAATTTGCCCAGCGGGCATATTCGGGATGTTGCTTTGAAAGCCGCGAATATCGCTTCTTTGCCCAAAGCGAATGTTTGAGAATTACGCCCAGCCCGATGATAAACTGCGCTATTCCGCCTGGACCTGGAAGCCAGCTGACCAGTGGCGCTGTAACGATCAGTGTCCAGCCCAAAACGACCATAGACCAACGATAGGCTGCCGTATCGCTCCAGTTCTTTCCTCTTGCGCGGGGCATATGAGTCATGTGGGATAACGGAACGGCTGTTGCAAGCTCATGTCCGCACAACGCAGTTTATGTAAGCATAAATAATCTGCAGCATTGTCCGTAATCTTCAGCATATATTCATCGTTTCGCCGCAATAGGAATGTATCAACATACCTGATCCCTTATAATGAAAGTCTAATGACAATCGCTCTCTCCCACTTTCATCCTATCGGCGTACTGCCGTCTGACATCGACTTCATGGGGCATGTGAACAACGCGCGTTACCTGACGTGGGTGCAAGAGGCGGTTCTGGCGCATTGGAACAAGCTTGCCCCGCCAGAGGCAGCCGCGAAATATCTGTGGGTCGCACTTAAGCATGAGATTACCTACCGCAAACCTGCATTTTTGGACGATGAGGTGATTGCATCGGTTGTGCTTGAAAAGGTGCAAGGAGCGCGGTCATTTTACGAAACGGTAATCAAGCGTGGCGAGGATGTTCTTGCCGAGGTCAAATCGAGCTGGTGCTGCATTGATGCAAAAACGCTGCGGCCGGCGCGCATCGCTGCCGATGTGCAGGCGTATTTTTTCCCGAAATAATCTTCCCCGAAACGGTGAGGATTAGAAAATAGGGTCGTCCGCGCCATCGCCTATTGGCGTCACGGCATTGTGTATCCCACATTCCAATTTGTCCCAGCCCTTCCAACGGCCCGAACGCGGGTCTTCGCCCGGCGCGACTTTGGTGGTGCAGGGGGAGCAGCCGATGGATGGATAGCCCAATGCCACTAAAGGATGCTTGGGCAAGCTGTGTTCGGCCATATAGGCGTCAATCTTGGCTTGGTCCCAATCGGCCAATGGATTGACCTTCAAGCGGCCATTTTCAACTTCAAACCGGGGCAGCGCGCGGCGCGTGGCCGATTGAAATGCCTTGCGTCCGGTAAACTGCGCATCAAAACCGGCCAATGCGGCATTTAGCGGCAACACTTTGCGGATTTCGCAGCAGCCATCGGGGTCATATGACCAACGCAGACCCGTTTCGTCCTTTTGCTGGAGCAAGATGGGGTCAGGCGTCAGGATGCGTAGATCCAACAAACCGAGCTTCGACCGGAGCGACTCCCGATAATTGATTGTCTCAGGGAAATGCTTGCCTGTGTCCAAGAACAAGACGGGCAATGTCGGATCGATGCTGGCAATGAGGTGCAGCAACACCGCGCTTTCGGCGCCGAAGCTAGAAACCACAGCGGCATCGCCCAGCATATTTTCGCGCAACAAGAGTGTCAGCATCTCGACCGTATCGCGGCCCCGGAACATATTATTCAAGCGCACCGCGTCACCATCTGTGTAACGCGGGGCGGTGTTGATACGATCGGCGATGCGGACCTTATTAGCCATGCCGTAGCTTCCAAATAGGCACGACGCTGTCGGCGGCCCCTTGATAGGCATGGTCATAATTGGCCAGCGCACGGGCCACCGCGTCGGGGTTTAAGGAGGATTCGGGTGCGAAGCTGTCAAAGCCGCAGCGGCGCATATACGCAATCTGGTCAACCAACACGTCACCTTGCGCGCGCAATTCGCCGCGATACCCCGCCTCCCGCAAAATGCGTGCGGCGCTGTAGCCCCTGCCATCGCGAAATTTCGGGAAGGCGACTTCGATCAGCGTCAGTCGGTCGAGGAAAGGGATTAAAGCCCGTGCATCATCATCCGGTTCTAACCGGACAGCGGTCGCATTGGATTGATCCAGAAACGCATCCAGCGTGACCGACGGTTGTTCTGTGACTTCATCGGTGCGGTAACGAAACTCAACCATAAATCGCCTCCTTAAAAGGTTCGAGGCCGACACGGCGATAGGTGTCAACGAAACGTTCATCGCCCTCCCGCAGTGCTTTGTAGACTTCCGTCGCCTTTTCTACCGCATCGACAACGCCGTCTTCGTCAAAGCCGGGGCCAATGATTTTCCCGATGCTAACGTCTTCGGCGCCAGAGCCACCAAAGGTCAGTTGGTAATTTTCCACGCCTTTTTTATCGACCCCCAATATGCCGATATGTCCGGCATGATGATGGCCGCAGGCATTGATGCAGCCTGAAATTTTAAGCTTCAGCTCGCCCAAATCGCGCTGCCGGTCCATGTCGGCAAAACGCGTTGCAATTTTCTGCGCGACGGGGATCGAACGGGCGTTGGCAAGGCTGCAATAATCAAGGCCGGGGCAGGCGATGATGTCGCTGATCAGGTCAAGATTGGCGTCGGCCAATTTGGCATCGCGCAAGGCTTGCCACACGGCATAAAGGTCCCGCTTTGCGACATAAGGCAGGACGATATTTTGCGCATGGGTGACGCGCAATTCGTCGAAGCTGTATTTTTCGGCGAGGTCGGCCATGACATCAATTTGCTTTGATGTCGCATCGCCGGGGATACCGCCAATAGGCTTTAAGCTGATGTTGACGATGGCGTAGCCCGCTTGCTTGTGCGGCTTCACATTTTGATCAAGCCACAGGGCAAAATCGGGATCTTTGCGGTCCGGTTCTACATTTGCGGCATCATAAGCAGGCGGCGTAAAAAAGGCGCTGATGCGTTCCAGTTCCGCCAAAGGCGGGTCGATGCCCAAGGTTTTTACATGTGCGAATTCTTCCGCCACCTGACGGCGATATGCGTCCGCGCCGATTTCATGGATTAGGATCTTGATCCGCGCTTTGTACATATTGTCGCGCCGTCCATAGCGGTTGTACACGCGCAGGCAGGCCTCAAGATAGCTTAACAGATCGTCCGCCTTGACGAACGGGTTGATCTCAGGCGCGATCATCGGTGTGCGCCCCATGCCGCCGCCGACAAAGACCCGTGCGCCCAGTTCGCCATCTTTACGGACAAGTTCCAGCCCGATGTCGTGCAGACGCATGGCGGCACGGTCCTCGGACGACGCAATCACCGCAATTTTGAATTTGCGTGGCAGATAGCTGAATTCCGGATGGAAGGTTGACCATTGGCGCAGCAGTTCCGCCCAAGGACGCGGATCGGTGACTTCGTCCGCCGCAGCGCCCGCATATTGGTCGGACGAAATGTTGCGGATGCAATTGCCGCTCGTCTGAATGGCATGCATTTCGACGGTGGCCAGCTCTTCTAAGATATCGGCACAATCCTCGAGCTTAATCCAGTTATACTGAATATTCTGGCGCGTGGTGAAATGGCCGTAATCGCGGTCATATTTGCGCGCGATATGCGCCAGCATCCGCATTTGCCGTGAATCGAGCGTGCCATAAGGAATGGCCACGCGCAGCATATAGGCGTGCAGTTGGAGATAGAGACCGTTCATCAACCGCAGAGGTTTGAACTGGTCTTCCGTCATTTCACCCGCAATGCGGCGGTTTATTTGGTCACGAAATTCGGCGACGCGCGCGTTGACCATCGCTTGGTCATAATTGTCATATTTATACATGTCAGATTATCCAGTCGCCAGCCGCAGGATCGGCAGGCTTGAGTGTGAGGTCCGTACGGACGGTGGGTCCCAGCGCGCGGATGCGGTCCTTGATATGCGCGGGCCGTGGGCCGTTTTCGGTTGGCAGCGCATCAATGATGTACGGCGCGTTGACGCGGCGTGCGCCTTCTTCGGCGTGGAGTATCGCCTCGCCATGTTCGCCAACATCGGCGGCATCTTCGACGTGGATGGACCAGCCATTGCCCGTCCACCAAGTTACGGCGCCAGAACCTAAATCATTTCCCGTCAGTAATTTCACGCAATTTTCTCCGCCTGCTTGGCAAAATGGAAAAACCGGTCTTCGGCATCGGATTTCAGGACAACATCGCCGACAATGATGATCGCTGGCGAAACAACGCCTTCCCGCGCGATCATGTCGCCAAGGTCAGTTAAAATGGTACGCATGGCGCGGGCATCGGGCCGTGTCGCGCGCTCCAGCACGGCGACAGGCGTGTCGGGTGACAGGCCATCGCTAATAAGCTTTTCGGTAATATCCGACGCCGTTGCGATGCCCATGTAAATGACTAAAGTGCGACCTTTACCCGCAAGACCTGCCCAATTCTGGTCGGTCAGCCCCTTGCATTGGCCAGCGACGAAAGTCACGGCGCTGGCGGCATCACGATGGGTCAGCGGTAACATCGTTGCGGCTGCACCACCCATTGCGGCAGAAATGCCGGGCACAACCTCCACATCAATGCCTGCGTCGCGGCAGGCCTCTGCCTCTTCGCCGCCGCGCCCGAAAATGAACGGGTCGCCGCCTTTTAACCGCACGACCTTATGGCCGGCCTGTGCCTCACGGACGAGAATGTCGTTGATGCCGTCTTGCGGCACCGAATGGCGTGAGCGGCTTTTGGCGACGGAAATCAGACGTGCGGCGGGATTGATGAGCGCCATAATTGCGTCATCCACTAGGCCGTCATGCACCACAACGTCTGCGGTCGAAATCAACCGTACCGCCTTCACGGTCAGCAGTTCGGGGTCACCGGGGCCAGCGCCCACCAAATATACGCATGCTTGTTCCATGTTGCTGTAATGGGCAGTTACGCCGCCAGCATCAAATCAGGATAAGTTGGCCAAGGCTTAGAAGAACTTTAGCGCATCATTTTGCCGTTACATATGCGGTGCCATATGGGCTTGTCCCATTTCGCGAATAGCATGGATTTTGCGCTGTAGCGGTTCCCAGTCATCCTTTTCGGATATGGCCTGCCAGATATCTTCGACCTCGTGGATCAACATCGAACAGATCGCGCCTTTCGTCCAATAATCGTGGTGGGGCCCTTCGACTGGCGTGTAATCGCGCAGCAAAGCGACAAATGCGGATTGATATTCGCCCGGCGCGTCGCCCACGTCCGCCTTGCCGTGGCGATAAAGATAGAAGAATTTATCGATGGCGATTTTTTCCCGCGACATGGTGCGTTCTGCGGCCTCGACCAATTGCCGGTCCAATGCCTCTCCGCGCGACACAAGGCCCAAGCGCCATAGAAAACGCCGGATGACCGCTTGTTGATACAGATCTGGAAAACGCTCCAGCGCCGCAATCAATGGCGGAGCGTCCGATACCAAGCGCAGCGCCACCGCCAACTGCCCCAAATTCCAATGCAGCGCTTCGGCCTGTCTGCCAAAAGCGTAAAGGCCGGATTCATCGAAATAAGCGGCCGTGAATTGCGGGTCCCAATATTCGGTGAAGCGCCAAGGCCCATAATCGAAGCTCTCGCCGGTAATATTGATATTGTCGGTGTTGAGCACGCCATGGACAAAGCCCGCAACCATATAGGATGCTGCAAGGTCAGCGACCCTTTCCACCGCCAGTCCAAGCAACTGTGCCGCAGGATTTTCCGCCGGTGCAACATCATAAAGCTGGGTTAGGCAGTAGGCGATGAGCTGCTGCATGAACTCGGCGTTGCCCTCGGCGGCCACACGCTGAAAACTGCCAATGCGGATATGGCTATGGCTCAACCGGACCATCACCGCCGATCGTGTGGGTGAGGGTTCATCGCCGCGTATCAATTCTTCGCCGGTTTCAATGATGGAAAATGTTTTGGAGGTGTGGACGCCCAAAGCCTCCAGCATCTCCGTTGCCAATATTTCGCGCACCCCACCTTTTAGCGTCAGGCGGCCATCACCACGCCGACTATAGGGTGTCGTGCCTGACCCCTTGGTCGCGAGGTCAAGCAAGCGACCATCGCCATCGCGCATCTGTGCAAACAGGAAACCGCGACCATCGCCAATGTCCGGATTGTAGACGCGAAACTGGTGGCCATGATAGCGCAAGGCCAGTGGTTCGGGTATGTTGTCAGGTAGCGGTTCAAAGCGACCAAAATGGCGGACCCAAGCGGCGTCATCATAGTCCGCTAGCCCGACTGTTGCCGCCCAACGATCATTCCGAAAGCGCAAGATTGTCTCCGGAAAATGCGCAGGTCGGACAGCGTCGCCAATTTTCGCGCCAAGGCTGGCGATTTGTGGATCTGGGCGGTAGGGGGAAGGGGACGGTTTCATAATCATCTAACGCATCTGGGCGGTGCATAAGGGAAAGGCAAGTATGGCGGCGGTTCGCATCCTGCATTTGCATAGCAACTTTGATTTAGGTGACGCGCAATCGCGCACAGTTCGCCTGATGAACCACTTTGGCAATCAAGCCGAACATACCGTTTTGTCGGCGGTTAGCGATGCTTTTGGTGCCGCAGGCGCCTTAGATCGCCGCGTGAAGGTCAGCTTCCCCAAAGATGCTGCACCTTTGCTCACCGGTATGCCGAGCATGGGCCGCTATCGCCGTTTGGCCGCTTATATGAAGAAATTTCACCTCGTGCTGAGTTACAATTTCGGCGCGATGGACGGCGTCATGGCGCATACCTTGTTCACGCGCGGTATGAAATTGCCGCCATTGATCCATCATGAGGACGGGTTTGAGCAGGATGAAGTGGATCAGCTGAAATGGCACCGCAATTGGTTCCGCACGATTGCGCTGCAACGGACTGACGCCCTAGTTGTGCCATCCAAAACGCTTGAACATATCGCGCGCTCCGTTTGGCATCAGCCGCTGGAGAAAATCGCGCGCTTTCCCAATGGCATTGACACTGAACAGTTTAACCGCCGTCCGCAGCGTGGTTCTTTCCCGGGTTTCCAAAAGCGTAACGGAGAAATTGTTGTTGGCACGATTGCCGATTTGCGCAGCGTCAAAAATTTGCCTCGGCTATTGCGTGCGGTCGCGGCGGCGGGCACGAATATCCGGCTTGCCATTGTTGGGGAAGGGCCAGACCGCGACGTTATCATATCAGAGGCTGCACGGCTCGGTATCGCTGACCGCGTCATGATGCCTGGATATTTGCGTGACCCAGCCCGCTATATTCGGCTTTTCGACATTTTTGCGTTGTCATCGGATAGCGAACAATATCCCATTTCATTGGTTGAAGCGATGACAAGCGCGCTGCCCATTGTGTCCACGGATGTGGGTGATGTTCGAACTATCGTATCACGGGAGAACCGACCATTTATCGTTGCACGCGATGATGAGGGCGCGCTGGCTTCGGCTATTAGTAGCTTGGCAAAAGATGCGGCGCTTCGTGCAACATTGGCCACTGCGAACCGTATTTTGGCCTGTTCTCAATATGATGAGGACACGATGTTTGCGCGCTATCGGCAGCTTTATGGTTCTGTCATGAAACGTGCCGATTTTGCGCGACAAAGTTAAACATTTGCGATAGCGCCCACCGCTATAAGCACCTTTCGCGGTGTTTTATATTTGAGTTTTTAGGGGTATTATTTGTGTTCAAGGGTCTGAAACCCATTATCTATGGTGGCCGCGAAGTATGGCCATTGGTCGAAGGCGGCAAGGGCGTTGCGGCAACTAATCATGCAAGTTCTGGCGCATGGGCTGCGGCCGGCGGCATCGGCACAGTTTCGGCCGTAAATGCCGACAGCTACGACGAAAATGGCGAGATGATCCCGCAAGTCTTTCTGGGAAAAACGCGTGCCGAACGGCATGAGGAACTTGTCGAATACGGCATTCGCGGCGGCATCGCGCAAGTGAAGCTTGCGCATGAAATGTCCAATGGGCGCGGCGCCATCAACATCAACGTGTTGTGGGAAATGGGCGGTGCCCAGCGCATCTTGCATGGCATCTTGGAAGCGACCAAGGGCATGGTAACAGGCGTCACCTGCGGTGCGGGCATGCCGTACAAGCTATCCGAAATTGCGGCGCAATATGGCGTCTATTATCTTCCGATCGTCAGCTCCGCCCGTGCTTTTCGCGCACTGTGGAAACGTGCCTATCACAAGGTGCCTGAATGGTTGGGTGCGGTTGTCTATGAAGATCCGTGGTTGGCCGGTGGTCATAATGGCCTGTCCAATGCCGAAGATCCGCGCAGCCCCGAAGACCCTTATCCCCGCGTGAAGGCCTTACGCGATGTCATGCGTGTTGAAGGCATTCCGGATGATGTGCCTATTGTCATGGCAGGCGGCGTTTGGTTCTTGCGCGACTGGAACAACTGGATTGATAACCCCGAACTGGGGCAGATTGCGTTCCAATTGGGTACGCGTCCGTTGTTGACGCAAGAAAGCCCCATTCCAGCGGGTTGGAAAGACGCGCTGACGAAAATTCCGGAAGATGGGGTGCTGTTGCATCAATTTTCGCCGACGGGCTTTTACTCCAGCGCGGTCATCAATCCGTTCCTTTTGGAGCTTCAGGCGCGTTCGGAACGTCAAATTCCCTATGTGCAGGCTGCTGACGCGGAACATACGGCGCAACTGGATGTGGGCGTGAAGGGTAAGAATTTCTGGGTTACCCAAGCCGATTTGATGAAGGCACGCGAATGGGATGCGCGCGGGTTTACCGTCGCGCTGAAAACGCCTGACAACTCGCTTGTGTTTGTGACGCCGACTTCCGGCGAAGTTATTAGGAAAGACCAAAAGGACTGCATGGGATGCTTGTCGCATTGTGGTTTTTCGTCGTGGAAGGACCATGACAATAACTCCACGGGCCGTCTTGCCGACCCGCGCAGCTTTTGTATTCAAAAAGCGCTGCAGAACATCGCGCATGGCGCGCCCATTGATGAAAATCTGATGTTCGCCGGACACAGCGCTTATCTGTTCGGAAAAGACCCGTTTTATTCAAACGGCTTTGTCCCGACTGTGCAGCAATTGATGGACCGACTGCTGACGGGCGACTGATGCCATTTTCGGGCCTAACGCGTCAGGCCCGGTGAAATTATGGATATTTCGGCGGGGCATCGCGCCCCGCCATTTTCATTAATCCAGATCCCAAGCTCTTTCGCCGTGGCTTGAAATGTCGAGGCCGTCGCGCTCTTGATCTTCGCTCACGCGCATGGGCAATAATGCCGACACCACATAACCGATGATGACCGTTGCCACGGCGGAATAGGTTGCGACAATAAAGACGCCCTTGAACTGCGCCCAAAGTTGAGATGTCATATCTGCGCCCTCAGCATAGCCTGCGCCGCCTAGAGCTTCGCTTGCAAAAATGGCGAGCAACATGGAACCCAATATACCGCCAACGCCGTGCACAGCGAAAACGTCGAGTGAATCATCAATTTTCAGCGCGCCTTTGACCAGGCCCACAAACCAAAAGCAGACGACTGCCGCCAATATACCCAGAATGATTGCGCCGCCCGGGCCGATAACGCCAGCCGCTGGCGTAATGGTCGCCAGTCCAGCAACCGCGCCTGTCGCAAAGCCAACCGCGGTTGCCTTGCCCACCTTTATTCGTTCGATCAGCAACCAAACCAATGCCGCCACCGATGCACCCACATGGGTGTTGATGATGGCGCTAGCCGCTAAGTCGTTTGCCGCCAAGGCAGAGCCACCATTAAAACCAAACCAGCCCACCCATAATAATCCGGCCCCAGCGACCGTCAGGGCGGGGCTGTGGGGCAACATAAGCGTTCTGGGGAAACCGATGCGTTTGCCGAGCATGAGGGCAACTACGAGCGCAGAAACGCCTGCAGTGGTATGCACAACAATGCCGCCGGCAAAATCAATAACGCCTTGATCGGCCAGAAATCCGCCACCCCAAACCCAGCGGGTGACAGGAACATAGACCAAAAGCGACCATAAGCCGCTGAATGCCACCACCCAGCCAAAGCGCGCACGCTCCACCCATGCGCCGACAATTAGGGCAGGGGTGATGATGGCAAAGGTCATCTGGAACAAAGCAAAGGCGAATTCGCCGGTTGTCTGGCCTTCGCGAATGGATGCCAGCAATCCATTAAACATGACGTTTTCAAAAGAGCCGATGAAGCCATTGCCATTAACCGAAAAGGCAAGGCTATAGCCAATCACGATCCAGAGGACCGATGCCAAAGCCGTCACTGCGCCGCATTGTACCAGTACCGAGAGGAAATTCTTGGCGCGGACGAGCCCGCCGTAAAACAATGCTAACCCCGGCAAGGTCATCATGAGCACCAATGCTGAAGCGGTCAAAATCCATGCGCTGTCGCCGCTATTGGCTTCAGGCAATGCGGCAACGGCATTTTGTGCAAATGCAGGCGCAGCGGCCAAAGTGCTGATGAGCAGCGCTGGCATTATAAATTTCGAAATCATGTTCGTGTAGCCCCCCGGTTAGGGACCAGTATCTAGTCGTGCACAACCCAAGGCTCAATGCACAAAATTACGGTTAATATGCCACAATGAAAACAATATTGCTTATTGCCAGCCTTCAAGGACTTGATCTGGCGGTCTATGGCCGTCTGCCCAGACGCGGATATTTGTAATTACGCGTTCGCCCGATGCTTCTCTACCCTCAAAGGTCGCGCTGCCCAAATGGGGGAGCAACACAACATTGGGAATATTAAACAGCCGTGAATCCACCGCTGGCTCATGCGTATAGACATCCAATCCGGCGCCCGCGATACGGCCTGTTTCCAAGGCATCGATCAACGCATCCTCGTCAATCAACTCCCCGCGCGAGCTGTTGATGATATAGGCATCGGGCTTCATCAGCGCGATCCGGTCGGCGTTGATGATCTTGTCGGTTTCAGCCGTTAACGGGCAATGCAGGCTGATTATGTCCGCCCGCGCCACGAGCCGGTCAATGTCAGGTTCAAAAATGATGCCCAACTCATCCTCGACACTGGCGGGCAGGCGGCCGCGCTTATTGTAGATGATGTTGAGGCCAAAGGCCTTGGCACGCATGGCCACAGCTTCACCAATTCGGCCAAGTCCGATGATACCCAAAGTTTTGCCGCCAATCCGGTGACCAAGCATACCCGTCGGGCTCCAGCCGCGCCATTCGCCGTTGCGTATAGAGCGATGTCCTTCGCCGAGGCGACGGGGGACGTTGAGGATAAGCGCCATGGTCAGGTCGGCGGTATCGTTGGTGAACACTCCTGGCGTGTTGGTGACCATGATGCCTTTCGCCTTTGCGGCGGCAAGGTCGATATGGTTAACGCCTGCGCCATAGCTGGCGATGAGCTTAAGTCGGGGCGGTGCCGCGGCGATAATCTCTGCATCGATACTGTCTGTGACCGTTGGCACAAGCACGTCGCAATCCGCCATGGCCGCGACCAAGGCGTCACGGCTTAATGGGATATCGTCGGCATTGAAGCGGGCGTCAAACAACTCCGCCATGCGTTGTTCAACCGCCGGCAGCAAACTGCGTGTGACGCGGATGGATGGACGTTCGATGCGGGTAAGTTCAGGCATAGACTGACTAAAGCGGAATTCGCGATAAGGTCAAGACAGGATGGTTGCGCTCGCCGCAACGCTTGCCGTATAAGATGCAAACGATGGTAAAGAATATGGCTAATCCGAATAGATCGATAGTGCGTTACGGCGCAGTGGCGCTCGCGCTTTTGGGTACGGCATCTGCCGCTGGACAGACGCAGCGCCAGCCACCTTATTGGGCATCGATACAGAAGGCTGAGGCCCGTATGCGCACAGGGCCTAGCACGGAATTTCCAGTTACATGGATTTACAAAAGACAGAATTTGCCTGTGAAGGTTGTCGCGGTCCACAGCGTCTGGCGCAAGGTCCAAGACCCCAATGGCGACCAAGGCTGGCTGCACGTTCGGTTGCTCAGTCCCAAGCAGACAGCGATTGTCATCGGTAAAGAGATTGGCGCGTTGCGGGATACCCCGCAAGCCAACGCGCATATTTCATGGCGCGTTGAACCCGGTGTGGTTGGGATTATTGATGAATGCGAAAAGGGATATTGCCGTTTTGAAACCAATGGTCGGTACGGCTATATCGAAAGATCCCGGATTTGGGGGGATGAGGCGCTGTAAATACGCGCCACAAACGCGCGAAGCTTAAGCTTCGACGCGTTCTGCAAGTACAGTAAGGCCGCTTGCGTTCACTTCTGCAAAACCACCTGCGATGATCAAGCGCTCTGGTGTTGCGCCTTGCGTCTTGTAAATTTCAAGCGCCGCATCGTTACGCAGCGTGCTCATCATCGGGCTATGGCCCTCCAACACGCCGAAATCGCCCTCAGTACCCGGAACGACGACCATATAGACGTCGTCCGAGCGATAGAGCTTCTCAGGGGTTACGAGTTCGAAGTGTAATGGCATGATGGCTTACGCCGCTTCCGCAGCCATTTTGGCTGCCTTTGCAACCGCTTCTTCGATCCCGCCAACCATGTAGAAGGCGGCTTCTGGAAGATGGTCATACTCGCCATCGACGACAGCCTTGAACGACTTCACGGTATCTTCGACCTGAACAAACTTGCCAGAAATGCCGGTGAAAACTTCGGCAACATGGAAAGGCTGTGACAAGAAGCGCTGGATCTTACGCGCGCGGGTAACGGTCAATTTGTCGTCTTCAGACAATTCGTCCATACCCAAAATCGCGATAATGTCTTGCAGCGACTTATACTTTTGCAGCGTTTCCTGAACGCGGCGGGCAGTGTCATAATGCTCTTGGCCAACAACGGCTGGCGTCAAAACGCGGCTGACCGAGTCAAGCGGGTCAACGGCTGGATAAATACCAAGTTCCGAAATCGCACGGTTCAACGTGGTCGTTGCATCCAAGTGGGCAAATGACGTGGCTGGTGCAGGGTCGGTCAAGTCATCTGCGGGAACGTAAATAGCTTGAACCGAGGTAATCGAACCCTTGGTGGTCGACGTGATACGCTCCTGCAACTGACCCATGTCGGTTGCCAGCGTTGGCTGATAACCCACAGCCGAAGGAATACGGCCCAAAAGCGCGGACACTTCAGAACCAGCCTGTGTGAAGCGGAAGATGTTGTCGACGAAGAACAGAACGTCCTGGCCTTCTTCATCACGGAAATATTCCGCCATGGTCAGACCCGAAAGCGCAACGCGTGCACGGGCACCGGGAGGCTCGTTCATTTGACCGAAGACCAAAGCAACCTTCGAACCTTCTGGGGTTGGGTTGCCGTCAGCGTCCTTGGCGATAACGCCAGCGTCGAGGAATTCGTGATAGAGATCGTTACCTTCGCGGGTACGCTCACCCACGCCAGCAAACACCGAAACGCCGCCATGGCCCTTTGCGATGTTGTTGATCAGTTCTTGAATAAGAACGGTCTTACCAACGCCGGCACCGCCGAACAGACCGATTTTGCCGCCCTTTGCATAAGGTGCGAGAAGATCGATAACCTTAATACCGGTGACGAGAATTTCTGCCTCTGTCGACTGGTCGGTGAACAAAGGCGCTTCTGCATGAATTGGGTTGGACTTTGCAGCGCCAACAGGACCACGCTCGTCGATAGGCTCGCCGATAACGTTCATGATGCGGCCAAGGGTCATTGGGCCAACTGGAACCGAAATCTGCGCGCCGGTATCGCGAACAGGCTGACCACGGGTCAGGCCTTCGGTCGCGTCCATGGCAATGGTGCGGACAGTGTTCTCGCCGAGATGCTGTGCAACTTCGAGAACCAAGCGGTTGCCGTTATTGTCAGTTTCAAGCGCCGACAAAATCGATGGCAATTGGCCAGTGAAGGTTACGTCGACAACAGCGCCGATGATCTGGCTGATGCGACCAGTTGCGCCAACGACATTGGTTGCGGTCTGGCCGGAACCCGCTTTAGGGGCAGGAGCCTTGCGTGCGGGCGCTTTAGCCTTAGGGGCAGCAGCAGCCTTCGGAGCGGCGGTCTTTTTAGGGGCGGTAGCCATGTGTTTCTTCCTTGCCTTTGGATGTCGTTAGAGCGCTTCGGCGCCCGCAATAATTTCGATGAGTTCAGTGGTAATCGCCGCTTGGCGCGTGCGGTTATATTGAATGGTCAGCTTGTTGATCATGTCGCCTGCATTGCGCGTTGCATTGTCCATAGCTGTCATTTTTGAACCTTGTTCCGACGCCGCATTTTCGCGGTTCGCGCGCAGCAACTGAACGGCCACATTGCGTGGCAACAATTCGGCGAGAATTTCTTCTTCGTCGGGTTCATATTCCACCGTGGCGGACAGACCAACCGCGTCGCCTTCATCAACGTTCACCGCAACGGGCATCAATTGAATTTGCGTTGGTTCTTGTGTCAGCACGGTCACAAACTTGCTGAAGAACAAATGCGCGACGTCAAATTCGCCCGCTTCAAAACGCGCGGTCAAATCTTCGCCCCATGCTTGCACATCGGCAAAGCTGAGCTTGCCAAGATCGCCGGGTTCAACGCTGTGGATGATGTCGCCACGGAAAGTCCGGCTCAGCTGATCGCGGCCCTTTTTCCCAATGGTGTAGAATTTGACGGTCTTGCCTTCGGCCTTCAAAGCCTCTGCCTGACGGCGAGCAAGACGGACGATGTTGGTATTGAATGCGCCAGCAAGGCCCTTGTCGCTGGTTGCGACAACGAACAAATGCACGTCATTCTTGCCGCTACCGGCAAGCAGCTTTGGCGATTGCGGGCCTACGGAAACCTTCGACGCAATGCTCGACACCACTGCCTCAAGCCGCTCGGCATAAGGGCGCGATGCTTCGGCCGCTTCGGTCGCCCGACGCAGCTTTGCAGCAGCGACCATTTTCATCGCCTTGGTGATCTTCTGGGTCGATTTGACCGAGTTGATCCGTATTTTGAGGGCCTTAAGAGACGCCATCTATTCTTCCCTTTGCCGTCACCCTGAACTTCATTCAGGGTCTTTATTAAGATGCTGAAACAAGTTCAGCATGACGGGTGATTGTTAAGCGAAATTCTTTGTGAATGTGTCGAGTGCCGCCATCAGCGCCTTTTTGCTGTCGTCGCTGAAGTCGCGGCTATCGCGAATGGTCTTCAGGATGCCAGCATGGTTGGCGCGCAAGTCAGCAAGCATCGATTCTTCGTAGCGCGTCACGTCTGTAACGGGAATGCCATCGAGATAACCGTTGGTACCCGCAAAGATCGACGCGGTTTGCTCTTCGAATGGAAGCGGCGAGAATTGCTTCTGCTTCAACAATTCGGTCAAACGTGCACCACGGTTCAAAAGCTTTTGCGTGGAGGCATCAAGGTCGGAAC
The DNA here is from genome assembly GCA_041175465.1 of Pseudomonadota bacterium. Lineage (GTDB taxonomy): Bacteria > Pseudomonadota > Alphaproteobacteria > Sphingomonadales > Sphingomonadaceae > Sphingorhabdus_B. The sequence continues at coordinate 230,778 of JBEDEX010000003.1, forward strand.
CGAACTGCGCGAATGCAGCCATTTCGCGATATTGTGCAAGCTCAAGCTTAATCGAGCCCGATACCTTCTTCATCGCCTTTGTCTGTGCGGCCGAACCCACGCGGCTCACCGACAGACCGACGTTAATCGCTGGGCGGATGCCTTGGAAAAACAGGTCGGTTTCCAAGAAGATCTGACCATCGGTAATCGAAATCACGTTGGTTGGGATGTACGCTGAAACGTCGCCAGCCTGAGTTTCGATGATTGGCAATGCGGTCAATGAACCACCGCCATTGGCGTCGGACATCTTCGCGGCGCGCTCCAACAAACGGCTGTGGAGATAGAAAACGTCGCCTGGATAGGCTTCGCGGCCTGGAGGACGACGCAGCAGCAAGGACATTTGGCGGTAGGCCACAGCTTGCTTCGACAAATCGTCATATACGATAACGGCGTGCATGCCGTTGTCGCGGAAAAATTCACCCATCGCAACGCCGGTGTAAGGCGCAAGATACTGAAGCGGTGCAGGCTCGGAAGCGGTTGCAGCGACAACGATGGAATATTCCATCGCGCCTTGTTCTTCCAACGCGCGAACAATCTGCGCAACAGTGGAGCGCTTCTGACCAACGGCGACGTAGATGCAATACAGCTTCTTCGATTCGTCCGTACCCTTGTTGACTTCCTTCTGGTTGATGAAGGTGTCGATAGCGACAGCGGTCTTACCCGTCTGACGGTCGCCAATGATCAATTCGCGCTGACCACGGCCAACAGGCACGAGGGCGTCAAGCGCCTTAAGACCTGTTTGCACAGGCTCCGAAACGGATTGGCGCGGGATGATGCCCGGCGCTTTAACTTCAACGCGGCTGCGCTGCGTGGTCTTCAATGGGCCCTTGCCATCGATAGGGTTGCCAAGACCGTCAACAACGCGGCCAAGCAATTCCTTGCCGACAGGAACGTCCACAATGGTACCGGTGCGCTTTACAACGTCACCTTCACGAATTTCGCTGTCCGAACCGAAGATAACAACACCGACATTGTCCGCTTCCAGGTTCAGCGCCATGCCCTGAATACCATTGGCGAATTCGACCATTTCACCAGCCTGCACATTGTCGAGGCCGTGAATACGGGCGATACCATCACCAACCGACAATACGCTGCCGACTTCCGAAACCTTGGCTTCGGTGCCGAAATTGGCGATCTGGTCCTTAATGACCTTGGAAATTTCTGCGGCGCGGATATCCATGTTGCTACTTAGCCTTTCATCGCGTTAGCGAGGGTGTTCAAACGGGTTTTGATAGAGTTGTCGATCATCTGACTACCGATTTTCACGGTAAGCCCGCCAAGAAGTGACGGATCGACTTTGGTCTGTATGGCGACGGTGCTGCCGACGCGTGTTTTAAGTGTTGCCAATAATGCCTTGGTCTGTGCCGCGCTGAGCGCATGGGCGGAGGTCACTTCAGCCGTAACTTCCCCGCGATGCGCCGCAGCAAGCGTTGAAAACGCGCGGGCAACGGAGGCGGTTTCGTTCAACCGGCGGTTGTCGGCGAGTACGCCCAAAGTCTTTGCAGTCAGTGCATCCAGCTTCATAGCTTTCGCAACCGCGGCAATAGCTTTTTTCGCATCACTGCGGCTGAGAACTGGATTCGTTGTGAGTGCCTTTAGATCAGCCGATTCGCGCACAGCTTTGGCTATCGCCTGCATGCTCTTTTCGACGGCATCGATCGCCTTCGCGTCGCGGGCCAGTTCAAACAATGCCGTCGCGTAACGGCCAGCAAGACTGGCTTGAATATTAGCGCTTGTGCCGCCGGAATGATCCACGCGTCGAATTCCTAAAATGTGAGACTGAAAAACTTGGCGAGCGCACCGAAGAGTTACCCCTTGATGGCGTCGCGCCGCGCCTAGCAGGGGTTTTGTTGCGATGCAAGATGGCGATTGTCGCTTGTTTCAACCCAATCGTTATCCTGAACTTGTTTCGAGATGACAAACCGCGGTAGGACGTTTTCCTGAAACAAGTTCAGGATGACAATATGGAGAGCGTGATGGGCAAAATGATTCGCATGACGATGTCGGATGGCGCAGAAATTGCCGTCTACCATGCCGAAGCTATGGGAGAACGTCGTGGCGGGCTTGTCCTAGTGCAGGAAATATTTGGCGTGACCGACCATATCCGCGAATTGTGCGACGAATATGCCGCCGATGGTTATGAGGTGTTATCACCCGCCATTTTTGACCGTGAGCATCCAGGATTTGAGGCGGACTATACAGGCCCCGATTATAATCGTGCTGTGGAGTTGGCGCGCGAACTGCACCCGTTCGTGCAATCGCTTGATGATGCAGTGGTCTGCATCAACGCGCTGAAGGACAAAGGGCCGGTGTTTATCACAGGCTATTGCTATGGCGGCTCCGTCGCTTGGGCTGTTGCTGGGATCAGCGATGATCTTGCTGCCGCCAGTTGTTATTATGGTAGCCTTATTCCGACCGTTTATGCTGACAACAGCCCCAAATGCGCGACAATTGCCCATTTCGGCCGCTATGACGCGGGCATACCGATGGAGGGCGTCGAAGCGCTTATCGAAAAGGCCCACCCGACCGCGCAAATATTCGTGTATGATGCCAATCACGGGTTTAATTCCGACCGGCGCAAGGATTATCACGAAGCCAGCGCCGATTTGGCGCGGGAACGCACTTTGGCTCTCTTTCGCGCTTGCGGTGGATGAGTGTGGCTATGACGCAAAGTGCTTGGAAGAACGGCGGCGCAGGCGTGTCCATATATTGGGCGGTGGCTGAAACCGCGCTTGGCCCAATGTTGCTGGCCGCGACCGATAAGGGCATTTGTCGCCTGTCTTTTGACGAAAATGAAAGCGCGCTAACGCGTCGCTTTCCGCACGCGACCCTGCTGCGCGAAGGCGGTTCGCTCTCGAGCTTGGTCGACGGCGCGGTCTTCGCCGTTCAAAACCCAAAACAGATGCCCCAATTACCCTTAGATGTCGGCGGCACCGATTTCCAAATGGCCGTGTGGCAGGCGTTGCTGCAAATACCCGCTGGTGAAACGCGAAATTATGCCGATATCGCTGCGGCGGTTGGAAAGCCCGATGCGGTGCGCGCGGCGGGTACGGCAAATGGTGCTAACCCTGTGTCGGTGCTTATTCCCTGTCACCGCGTTATCCGTTCAGATGGCGGTCTTGGCGGCTATGCTTATGGGCTGGAACGCAAGCGCCGTCTGTTGGCGTGGGAAAGCGGGCAGGGCGGTTTGTTTTCAGCTTAGGCCAGCGACCGTTTCTTCAGGATATAACGCCCGCACGAAATAGAGCCCTTCGGGCGGTGCATTTTCGGCCAGAGCAGATCTGTCGGCAGCATCTAGCGCCGCCTTTAGATCTGCGGCTGTCCAGCGTCCAAGCCCGACGGCAACAAGGCATCCGACCATAGACCGCACTTGATGGTGCAGAAAAGACAAGGCTGCGGCCTCGATAATCACATGTTGCCCCTCTCGCCGCACGTTCAGGCGGTCGAGCGTTTTGACGGGGCTGGCAGATTGGCACGCAGTGGAGCGGAAGGTCGTGAAATCATGCAGGCCGACAAGTATCTGCGCGGCATCATGCATCGCATCGGCATCCAGCTCCGGCCCGACGCGCCAGACGCGACCCTTTTCCAAAGTGAGGGAGGCACGGCGGTTGAGGATGCGATATTCATAGGACCGGCCAATGCAACTATAACGGGCATGCCAGTCATCGGCGACCTCTTCGCACGCCAATATCGCGATGGGGTGCGGACGCAAATGAGCGTTGATGGCCTCCATCAAGCGGAAGGCGGACAGGCCTTTTTCAACATCGACATGCGCGCGCATGCCCAACGCATGGACACCTGCATCGGTGCGACCAGCGCTGTAGACCAAAGTTTTTTCGCCGGTGGTTTTGAATATCGCTTCTTCAATAGCGCCTTGCACTGACGGGCCATGGTCCTGCCATTGCCAGCCCATATAAGGGCCGCCGTCAAATTCGATGGTCAACGCAAAGCGAGTCATGACAATATTGTCCCAGCAGGAATGGCCTTACCGCGCAAAAGATCATCGGTGGGCATGGCCGGCTTGCCTGCGCGTTGGATGCGCGTTGGGCGGATTGCGTTGGTGTTGCAGGCGATGGTGAGTTGGTCGTCGATAATCGTGCCTGCCGCGCCATAGGCTGTGACGATTTCGGCGGCGAACACCCGATATCTCTCGCCTTCAAATGCGAACCATGCGCCGGGTGCGGGGTTAAACGCACGGACTTGGCGCTCGACGGCTTCGGCGGATAGAGAGAAATCCAGTTGCGTTTCAGCCTTGTCGATCTTGGCGGCATAAGTGACGCCTTCATCCGGCTGCGCGACGCAGGGAAAGGCATCCAAATCCGTCAAAACCCGGACCATCAGCTCCGCGCCAAGCTCCGCCAACTCCATCGTCAGCATGCCCGTTGTCTTGTGCCCAATTTCGATTTCCGTTGTCGCGCGGACAGGGCCCGTATCCAGACCAGCCTCCATCTGCATGACCATGACGCCTGTGGAGGCATCGCCGGCTAAAATCGCACGTTGCACCGGTGCAGCGCCCCGCCAACGAGGTAGCAATGATCCGTGGACATTGAGGCAGCCATGCTTGGGCGCCTCCAAGACCGCTGGAGGCAATATGAGGCCATAGGCCGCGACGATAGCAACATCGGCGTTTAGTGCCGCGAAATCAGCCTGTGCCTCTGCCTGACGCAGCGACAAAGGACACCGCACGGGTAGCCCCAGTTCCTCGGCGCGTTGTTGCACCGCGGACGGGGTCAGTTTTTTGCCGCGATTGGCGGGGCGGGGCGGTTGCGTATAGACAGCGACGACATCATGCCCAGCCGCGACCAACGCATCGAGCGTTGGCACGGCAAAATCGGGGGTTCCCATGAAGGCAAGACGCATCGTCACTTTTCCTTTGTTCAAAAGCCCCCTAAGACCCAGCGCATGGCATCGCAAGAAATAGACGCATTGGCACAAGCATTGTCGAAATTGCCGGGGCTTGGCCCCCGTTCGGCCCGCCGTGTCGTGTTGCACCTGATGAAAAAGCGTGAGAGCGTATTGCAGCCCTTATTGCGTGCGTTGCAGAATGTGGAGCAAAGGCTCGTTATCTGCAGCACCTGCGGCAACATCGACACGGGTAACCCATGCGGCATTTGCGTCGACCCGCGCCGCGACATCCGATCAATTTGCGTTGTGGAGGATGTATCCGACCTGTGGGCGCTGGACCGCTCGCGGCTTTTCCCCGGAAAATATCATGTTCTAGGTGGCCGCTTGTCTGCATTGGATGGTGTCCGGCCAGAGGATTTGAACATCGATGGATTGGTCAACCGCATTGCCCAAGGCGGCATTGACGAGGTGGTTTTGGCAATGAACGCCACGCTTGAGGGACAGACAACGGCGCATTATTTGGCCGAACGGTTGGAACAATTCCCTATCCGCTTGACCCAATTGGCGCATGGCGTGCCGGTGGGCGGGGAGCTTGATTATCTCGACGATGGCACCTTGGCGCAAGCTTTGCGCGCACGACGACCTGTCGGTTGATTTATCCCAAAACCGTCCCTATCTGCGACCCATGGCCATATTACCTATTCTTGAAGTGCCCGATCCGCGGCTGAAAACCATCTCGAAACCTGTTGAGAATTTCGACGGCGATTTGAAAACGCTCGTCAATGACATGATAGAGACCATGTACGCCGCGCCCGGTATTGGCTTGGCGGCCATTCAAGTAGGCGTGCCCAAGCGCTTGTTAGTCATCGACTTGCAGGAAGAGGAAGCCGAAGGCGAAGAACCTGTCCGCAATCCGCGCGTGTTCGTGAACCCCGAAATTTTGGATCCGTCCAGCGAACATAGCCTGTATAATGAAGGTTGCTTGTCTGTCCCCGACCAATATGCCGAAGTTGAGCGCCCCGCCCAAATTCGCGCCCGCTGGCAGGATTTAGACGGCAAAGTGCATGAAGAGACCATGACGGGCCTGATGGCGACATGCTTGCAGCATGAAATGGACCATCTGGAAGGCATATTGTTCATCGACCATCTGTCGCGCCTAAAACGTCAAATGGTGTTGAAGAAGATCGAGAAAGCCCGCAAAATGGGCGGCGGTCATGTGCATGGACCCGATTGCCGCCATTGACACGCTCAGTTGAAGCCCCGCGCGAGGCGGGGTTCCAAACATTTAAGTTACTTCACAAATTGTGATGGCGCCGCGCTGACGGTGACGAATTTACCCGCCTGAATTTCCTGCACCTCCAGCATACGGTCGGTTAGGCCATTGGCGTTGAACCGGAACGCCCCGTCAACGCCAATGAAGCCTTGCGGATCGGTCAGTTGCGCGACGGGAAAGCGCGTCCCCGGACGCCAGTCGCGCGCGACGCGGGCCACCAGCAACACTGAGTCATAGCCAAGGCTCGACAAGCGCAAGGGCGCCTTGCCAAAACGGGCACGATATTTGGCCGCATATTGGGTGTAGAGCGTGTCCGATACACTTGCGAACCACGCGCCATACATGGGCGCGCTACCCGCCAGCGACCCATCGATATTCCACAAATCCGTGCCCAAGATTTTAGCTGTGCGCAGTCCGCCACGGCGCAAGGCAGGCACGGTTGTGATGGCCGCGCGGCCATTATCGGCAACCAAGACAGCGTCAATCGCGCCCATCTGTGCCAGACGGCGGGCGGCGGCTTCGGCAGACGTGGCCGTTCCGTTTGTTTCCTGAATCCCGACCAAAACGCCGCCAGCTGCGCGCACGGCGGTCGTGATATTCGATTGCGCCCGCTGTCCGTACACATTGGACGACACCACGCCAGCAAAGCGGTTCATGCCTTTTGATTTGGCATATAAAACCACACGTTCAATCGACTGGTTCGGTAAATGGCCTAGCAAGAACACATTTTGTCCAGCAACACCGACATCGTTGGAGAAGCTGATAATCGGCACGCCTGCTGGACGGGCAATTTCTGCGACCTCAATCACATTGTCACCGCGCAATGGGCCCAAGATAACTTTGTTGCCATCGGCAATCGCGCGCTGTGTTGCGGCGGTGACACCAAGAGCCGTGTCATAAGTGACCATGCGGATGTTGGTAACTTTAGTATCGGCCAGCGCCAGCGCCGTTGCGTTGGCAATCGACTGCCCCACCTCGGCGTCAGGGCCCGTCACGGGCAGCAAAAGTGCAACGCGGTGCATGCCGTCGGACGGATCCGCGACCGCGCTCGGCACCTTATTACGCGGGACGGTGCTGCAGGCTGCCAATAAGATGACAGATGCCAAAATCAGCAGCTTTTTGAATTGGCCTGCTAAAGCTTGCGGCTGCGCGCGCGTTGCGGCAATGGATGCACTCATTTTGGGTTCCTTGGGAAGAAGCTGCACATTCCGATGACTTTCGAATCAGGCTTATATGTCGTTGCGACCCCCATCGGCAACCTTGCAGATATATCGCAAAGGGCAATCGACCTTCTGAAAGCCGCAGAAATCGTTGCGGTTGAGGACAGCCGTGTCACCGGCAAATTACTGCATCACCTTGGCATTAAAAAGAAAATGCGCCGTTACAACGACCATAGCGGCGGCGTCGAGCGGGAGTCATTGGTCGCCGCGGCGCGGGGCGGTGTGGTGGCTTTGGTGTCGGACGCGGGCACGCCCTTAATCTCCGACCCCGGATTTAAGCTTGTTCGCGCAGCCCGTGACGCTGGCGTGCCGGTGTTCACCATTCCGGGGGCAAGTGCCGTGACGGCGGCTTTATCTATCTGTGGCTTGCCGACCGACCGGTTCTTATTTGCAGGCTTTTTACCCAATAAAGCCAAAGCGCGGGTCGAGACATTGATGGAGCTGGGGCAGGTCAAGGCGACATTGGTGTTTTACGAGGCTGGCCCACGTTTGGCCGCGAGCTTGGCCGCCATTGCGGACACGTATGGCGACCGCGAAGTCGCCGTAGCGCGCGAACTGACGAAGAAGTTTGAAGAGGTAGTGACCGGAACAGCGGCGGACCTGGCGGCGCGTTATGCCGAACAGGAACCGAAAGGCGAAATCGTCCTCATCATTGGCCCATCTGCTGACGATGTGGTGACCGAAACGGGCGATGTCGATGCGGCGTTGAAACAGGCGCTCGAGACTATGTCCGCCGCCAAAGCCGCTGGTGCGATTGCTAAGCGGTTTGGGCTGGAACGCAATGCCGTCTACGCCCGCGCAACGGAATTGAAGGCAAAGTGAACCGCCTTGCCGCCGAAAAACGCGGACGGCGCGGGGAGACGATTGCCGCATGGTTCCTGCGCCTAAAAGGATGGCGCATCGTCGGCGCGCGCGTGAAAACCCCGCGCGGCGAGGTCGACTTAATCGCGCGGCGTGGCAAAAGCATCGCCTTTGTCGAGGTGAAAGCGCGGACGAAAGCCGCTGATCTTGCCACGGCGATTGATGCCAGTCGGTTGCGCCGTGTGGCCGCTGCGGCGGAAATTCTCTTGCCCAAATATGGCAAAAAATGTGAAAATATGCAGATTGATGTGATTATGGTTGCGCCTTGGCGTTTCCCTAAGCATTTGCCAAATGTCTGGCACGGATAGGAACTCGCAACATGGCAATCAAAATGGCGGTCCAGATGGACCCTATGGACGGTATCAACATCAATGGCGATTCCAGCTTTGCGCTGATGCTGTCCGCACAGGCGCGCGGTTATGATATCTGGCATTATGATGTCGGCACGCTGACGCTGGATGCCCATGACCGGCTGACGGCTTGGGCGCATCCTGTGCATGACCTGCAACGCGTCGAAGGCGACCATTATCGCTTTGGTGCGCCGAAGAAGATTGATTTGGGCGCAGACATTGACGTGGTGTTGATGCGGCAGGACCCGCCATTTCATGTCGGCTATATCACAGCCACCCATTTGCTTGAGCGGATTGAGCATGAAACTTTGGTGGTCAACAATCCGGCAAGCGTACGCAACGCGCCCGAAAAAGTGATGGTGCTCGATTATCGGCAGTTTATGCCGCCAACAATCATAACGCGTTCGGCAGACGAAGTGCGCGACTTCCAAAAAATACATGGCGCCGTCGTGGTGAAGCCACTGCATGGCAATGGCGGCAAAGCCATTTTCCGTATTGATGCTGATGGCAGCAATCTGGGCGCCTTGTTTGAGGTGTTTAACGGTACTTGGCCCGAACCGCATATGGTGCAGCCATTCCTGCCCGATGTGGCGCTGGGCGACAAACGGATTGTTATGATCGACGGCGAAGTGACAGGTGCGATCAACCGCCGTCCGGGCGAAGGCGAATTCCGGTCCAACTTGGCTGTTGGCGGCAGCGCGGAGTCGACCGAGTTGACGGCGCGTGAACGCGAAATCTGCGCCGCGATGGGGCCACGTTTGAAAGCGCTTGGCCTGATTTTTGTCGGCATTGACGTCATTGGTGGCCAATGGTTGACCGAAATCAACGTGACATCGCCAACGGGCATTGTCGCGATTGATCGTTTTAATAACACGGACACACCCTCGCTTATTCTTGACGCGATTGAACGCCGGTTTTCGGGACAGAAATAATGGAAGATTGGATCATCCGCTTAGTCGAATGGGGCCATTATTGGGGTGTCGCTTTGCTCATGCTGCTTGAGACCATATTCCCGCCAATACCATCCGAAGTCATCATGACGGTGGCGGGTGTATCGTCTGCGCGCGGGACCATGAACCTTGCGGGCACCATCGCGGCAGGCACGGCAGGCGCGATGCTTGGCAATTGGATTTGGTATTGGGTGGCCGTTAAATTTGGCGAAAAACGGATGCAAATCTTCATCGACCGCTACAGCCGTTGGTTGACGCTTGATTGGGATGAGGTGGAGCGCGGCCAAAAGCTGTTCCGCACGCATGGATCAATCATCGTTCTGATTGCGCGCATGTTGCCTACATTGCGGTCGCTCATCTCGATACCGGCTGGCTTATTCGGCATGACGTTTCGCCGCTTCATGATCTTCTCGACCATCGGAACCGCCGGATGGACCGCCGCCTTGGCCTGCGCAGGCTATTTTCTGGGGTCGCAGTTCAAAGACGTTGAAAAATGGCTTGGGCCCGTTTCGACCTTAGTGATCGCAGGGATAGTTCTGACCTATGTTTGGCGGCTCGTCCGCTGGAAGTCTAAGCCCTTGGATGGGCGTTCTGATACTCATCCAAAAGCATAGCGGTATCGACGGCGGTATATACCTGCGTCGACGACAGGCTGGCATGGCCCAATAATTCCTGCAGACTGCGCAAGTCCGCGCCGCCCGCCAGCAAATGCGTGGCAAAGCTGTGGCGTAGCGCGTGCGGCGTTGTCCGGTCCGACAGGCCCAAGCGCGTGCGCGCCCCTTGCACTGCACGGCGCACCAATGCGGGGGATAATGGTCCGCCTTGCGCGCCGCGAAACAATGGCTGGTCCGCGCTGGTCGCATAAGGGCAGAGCGCAAGATATTCCTGAATCGCTGATTTGACCTGCTCCAACACAGGCACGATGCGCGTCTTGTTGCGCTTACCCGTGACGCGCAACGTAGTGCCAAGTGGCAGGATGTCCCCCATCAGGCCCGTTGCCTCACTGACGCGCAGGCCGCTGCCATAAAGCAACAGAAGCAAGGCCCAATCGCGCGCGCCGACCCAACCGTCTTTTGCATTTTCGGCGACGTCGTCGGCGAGTGCCAGAACATCATCTGGGTTCACTGGGCGCGGCAGGCTGCGCTGCACACGTGGCCCCTTCATCACCGGCAAAGTGACATCATTGCCCAAGGCAAAACGCAAGAAATGCCGCGTTGCCGACAATTCGCGCGCTGTGGAACGATTGGTGAGGCCATCACCCCGCCGGTCGGCCAGAAAGGCACGCATGTCCGTTGATGCAATTTTGTGCAATGTCACGCGGGAAACGTCGCTGCCCCAATGACGTTGCAGAAACCCGCAAAGCCTGTCAGCCGTCGCGTGATAGGCGCGCACGCTATGCGGCGACATTCGGCGATTGTCGGTCAGAAACGCGAGATATTCGGCAAGTAAGGACGACATGTCCGCATTGCTATCAGGCGGCGGCATCCGCCTCAAGTTTTACTATTTGCGGCAAGATGGCATCGAGCAATGGCATGCCCTGCGGGGTGACGGTGACATGGTTGCCATCGCGGGTGATCAGGCCAAGCTGTGCGATTTTGTTGACTGCCCCCATGTCGAGCAAGTTGGCGGCGGCGATGCCCGTCCGTTGCGACAGGCGGCCAAGGTCAATCCCCTCCGCAAGCCGCAATCCCATCAACAAGCTTTCGGTCGCGCGCGTTGCCGCGTCAAGATGGTCTTCGCTGCTTATGCCGTGGGTGTTACGATCAACGGCGGACAAGAAATTCTCGGGCTTTTTATGGCGCTGGGTTGCGGCGTTCAGCCGCCGCCCATGCGCGCCGGGGCCAATGCCGATATAATCATCATAACGCCAGTAGCTCAGATTATGGCGACTTTCGCTGCCGGGGCGGGCATGGTTGCTGATTTCATAGGCCGAGATGCCTACGGCGGACGTCATCTGCCCGGTCAGTTCAAATAAGTTCGCGGCATCATCATCGTCGGCGGGGATGAAATGACCCGTACGCACCAAAGTTTCAAAGCGCGTGCCAGGCTCAATGGTAAGCTGGTACAGCGACATATGGTCGGTGCCGAAGGAAAGGGCGCGCTGCAGCTCCGCCGTCCACTGGCCGGCGGTTTGTTCGGGGCGCGCGTAAATCAGGTCAATATTCACGCGGGTGAAATGGCGTTGCGCAATCGCCAAGGCATCGAGGCTCTCGGCAACCGAGTGCGCGCGCCCTAGAAAAGTCAGCGCTTTATCATCCAGTGCCTGAAGCCCAAGCGATACGCGGTTTACGCCTGCTGCCGCAAGGTCCACGAAGCGCGCTGCCTCTACCGAAGATGGGTTCGCTTCCAATGTGATCTCAATATTGTCAGCAAAGCCCCAATGCCGTTCCGCTGCATCAATCAGCGCGGCGACTGTGGATGGCGGCATCAACGACGGCGTGCCGCCGCCAAAGAAGATGGATGTGAGCTTACGCCTCGGCGTCAACGCCGCCTCATATGCCATATCTGCCAGCAACGCCGCGCACCAGGCTGCATCGTCTACTGTTTCGCGGACATGGCTATTGAAATCACAATAAGGGCATTTGGAAACGCAAAATGGCCAATGGATATAGAGGGCGAGGGGCGCGGGCTCCAATTTTTCTAACCTATGCTTTCATCAAGAGAACACCGCCGCCACCAATTTGCGGAATGCGTCCGCTCGGTGGCTCATCGCGTGTTTCTCTTGCGGATCAAGTTCGGCAAAGGTCTCTCTGCGGCCTTCTGGCACGAACACAGGGTCATAACCAAAGCCAAGCAACCCGCGCGGTGGCCATGTCAGGCTGCCCTGCACACGGCCTTCGAAAAGCTCTTGATGTCCGTCGGGCCATGCCAACGCCAAGGTGCAGATGAAATAGGCGCTTCGGTCGGTATCTGCGCCAAGTTCGGCCAACTTACCCTCAACCTTACCCATCGCCATATACCAATCACGCCCCGGCCCGCCTTCGAAGATCTGCGTTTCCGCCCAGTCGGCGGTGTAGACCCCCGGCGCACCGCCCAAGGCGGCAACGCACAGGCCGCTGTCATCGGCCAAAGCGGGAAGGCCGGAACCTTGTGCGGAGGCATGGGCCTTCAGCAACGCATTCTCTGCAAAGCTCGTGCCGGTTTCTTCGGGTTCAGGTAGGCCAAGTTCGCCAGCAGAGATCGGTTCAATGCCAAAAGGTGCAAGCAAAGCACGGATCTCGCGGACCTTACCCGCATTATGGCTGGCAATGACCAGCTTGCCGGGTTCGAGTTTGCGGTGGTTCATAACACTTACCTCTGACTACAAAATCCGTCGCCCCAGCTTGCGCTGGAGCGAGAGATCCTTACTTCACCGCGTCGGCCTGCGCGGCGAAAATCCGGTCGGTTCCCATGCGCGCAAGGCGAAGCAAACGGAGTAGGCCTTCTTCGTCATAGGTCGCGCCTTCGGCGGTGGCTTGCACTTCGGCAATTTGGCCACCTTCGATCAGAACGAAATTCGCATCGGCATCGGCGTCGGAATCTTCGATATAATCCAAGTCCAAAACAGGCGTGCCTTTGAAGATGCCACAGCTCACGGCAGCAACCCGTCCGATGATGGGGTCTTCCTTGATCGCGCCCGACGCAAGCAGACCATTGACGGCCAAGCGCAAGGCAACCCAAGCACCAGAAATTGCGGCGGTGCGCGTGCCGCCATCGGCTTGCAACACGTCGCAATCGATCGTGATTTGGTTCTCGCCCAGCTTTTTCAAATCTACGACAGAACGTAAAGAACGGCCAATAAGGCGTTGAATTTCTTGAGTACGCCCAGACTGTTTGCCCTTGGCGGCTTCACGCTGGCTGCGCGTATGTGTCGCGCGTGGGAGCATCGAATATTCCGCCGTGACCCAGCCTTCACCCTTGCCGCGCAACCATGGTGGAATGCGATCTTCGACGCTGGCGGTGACCAGAACGCGGGTATCACCAAAACCGATAAGGCAGCTGCCTTCGGCATGTTTGGTGAAGTGGGTTTCAATCGAAATGGCGCGCATTTCGTCTGGCGCACGACCTGATGGACGCATGATAGTCTCCTGATGATAAGTTGCCGCCTGCAGTAGGCCGTGAACTCATAAATATTACCTTCACGGCGTCAAAATGGCAAAGATATCGAGGTAAAATGGCCGCTGTCAGGCAGTCATTCTGCCTGCAAGGGCATTTTGCCTCGAGATCGAAGCCATTTTGACGTCCTTCGAATTTGACCCATACTGTCCATTGCTGCGTTAGCAAGCTTGGACTTAGAACCACTAAGCCCGGCGCTTGCCGCCTTGCACTGAACAGTATGGCCTCAAACCGTGAGGGTGATATTTATGAGTTCACGGCCTAGACTGCCCCGCTTGCTTTGCAAGTGCGCGGTGCGCTACACTGCGGCGGTGAGCCAAACACCCATCCATGAATTGAATGACCGAACACGCATCATTTTCCGAATGGTGGTGGAAAGCTATTTGGACAATGGCGCGCCCGTTGGGTCGCGGACAGTCTCCAAATTTGCAGGGTTGAACTTGTCGCCTGCCTCCATCCGCAATGTCATGCAGGATTTGGAGGAAGCGGGTTATCTCGCCTCTCCCCATACAAGTGCCGGACGCGTGCCCACAGAGAGCGGTCTGCGACTGTTCGTCGACGGCATGATGCAATCGGCAGCCCCATCGGCCGAGGAACAACGCGCGATTGAATCGCAAATTCGCGGTGAGGGGCCGATTGAAGAGGCGCTGGCAGCCGCGACGTCGGTACTGTCGGGCCTGTCCGCCTGCGCCGGTATCGTCTTGGTGCCAAAGCGGGATGCGGTCCTAAAGGCATTTAGCTTTGCGCGCCTGTCCCCATCCCAAGTGCTCGCGATCATGGTGGGATCCGATAACAGCGTTGAAAATCGGTTGGTGTCTATTGACCCGGCGATCAGCGAATCCATGTTGGTGGAGGCTGCGAATTATATTTCGGCGCGCCTCTCAGGACTGACGCTTTCGGAAGCGTTGGAGCGTCTCGACAGCGAAATTCGGGCCGAAAAGGCAGAGCTAGATGTGGCCAGCCAAAAACTGGTGCGTGACGGGTTGGCCATCTGGTCGCTCGATGCCAATGACCGGCCGGTGCTCATCGTACGCGGGCAGTCTAACTTGATCGACGATGCGGCGGCGGCAGATCTCGACCGCGTCCGGCAATTGCTTGACGAGCTTGAGAGCAAAGAGGAAATAGCACGGCTGGTCGATAGCGCGCGTGAGGCGCAATCGACACGGATTTTCATCGGTTCGGAAAATAATCTTTTCTCGCTTTCGGGCTCGTCGGTCATCGCTGCGCCCTATCGGGAAGCGGGCGGTAAGGTCGTCGGCGTCATTGGGGTCATTGGCCCAACCCGCCTGAATTATGCACGCATTGTCCCGATGGTGGACTTTACCGCGCAGGCGCTGAGCCGTTTAATTAAATGATGCGCGGGTTGATGAAATAAAATTGCTTTCTATATGCGAGCAGCAACAAACGACCATCCAGTCGCAACGTAAATAGGTTAATCAAGTTTATGACAAAGAAGAAATCAGCCGCAGCCGATTCCGCTGTAGAAAAAGAACTTGAAGGCGTGCCAGAGCATATGAAAGACGATACGCCAGAGGCTACCGAAGCTGCCGACGCAAAGATTGCGGCGCTGGAAGAAGCGCTCGCTGCTGCGCAACAGGATGTTTTATACGCGCAGGCCGAAACGCAGAATGTGCGCCGCCGTATGGAGAAAGAGGCGCAGGACGCGCGTGCTTATGCCGCAACGGGCTTTGCCCGCGATGTTCTGTCTGTGTCTGACAATCTATCCCGCGCCTTGGAAGCGATCCCCGCTGAAATGCGCGAGAGCGAAGCGATGAAACCACTCGTCATCGGCCTTGAAGCGACGGGCCGCGAGTTGGACAGCGTCTTTGCCAAAAATGGTATCACGCGCATTGCCGCGATGGGCATGCCGCTGGATCCCAATCAGCATCAGGCAATGGTTGAAATTCCAAGCGCCGATGTTGAACCCGGCATCATCGTTGCCGAAATGCAGGCGGGGTATATGATTAAGGACCGCTTATTGCGTCCTGCTTTGGTTGGAGTGGCGAAGGCGGCGGAGTAAGTCCGTCCCTATAGCGAATATGCAGCCGGGGGTGGCGTAAGGTGATGCGCTCCGCTATCGAGCGCGTCGTATGACCACAGCGGCAATTCCCACGGACCGTCCGTCCGCTTGGCGCGATGAACTTCGCGCGACCTTGGCGCTTGCCTGGCCGTTGATCCTCACCAATCTCTCGATGTCGTTGATTGGCGCGACCGATGTGGTGATGGTGGGGTGGCTTGGGCCGACGGAGCTGGCGGCGGCATCGCTTGGGTTCAACCTGTGCATGACCGCGGCGATTTTCTGCATGGGCTTGGTCACCGCGACGGCGCCAATGATGGCGAGCGAGCGGGGCGCAAAGGCCCATTCGGTGCGCGATATCCGCCGCACATTCCGGCAAGGATTATGGGTAGCGGTTGCGATCATGATCCCGATCTGGTTGATCTTGTGGCAGACGGAGGCGGTGTTACTGACGCTTGGCCAGCAAGCCGAACTCGCGTCCAAAGCGCAAAGCTATGTTCGCGCCTATATGTGGTCGATTCTGCCATTTTTGTGGCTTATTATTGCGCGCAATTTCCTGTCGGCGTTGGAGCAGCCTTTATGGTCGCTCGTCATCGGCACATTAGGCGTTTTTGCTAACGCGGCATTCAACTATGTCCTCATTTTCGGCAAGCTGGGGGTACCGGCCTTAGGCATAATCGGTGCGGGCATCGGTAGCATATTGGCGAATGTGTTCATGTTTTTGGGCATGGTCGCGGTCATCACTTATCACCCCAAATTTAGGCGATATCATCTCTTTGGACGTTGGTGGCGCAGCGACTGGCCACGTTTTCGGGCATTATGGAAATTGGGACTACCGATTGCCGTGACCATGGGCTTGGAAGGCGGCGTGTTTGGCGTTGCCGTCATGCTCATGGGACTGATCGATACTGCCTCGGTCGCCGCGCATGCTATCGCGCTGCAGGTGGCAAGCGTGACTTTCATGGTGCCAATGGGCCTTGCGCAGGCGGCGACGGTGCGTGTGGGTATTGGCTATGGCCGGCGCGATGCCGCACTTATCCGCCGCGCTGGTTGGACCAGCTTCGTCATGGGAACGGGGTTCATGGCAGCGATGGCGGTGTTGATGTGGTTATCACCCGAATTGCTGATTGCTGTGTTCATTGACCGCGACGCCGCGATCAATGCAGAGGTTGTGCGGCTGGCCGTCAGCTTCCTTGCCATTGCGGCCTTGTTCCAGATTGTCGACGGCGCGCAAGTCGTAGGCGCGGGCATGTTACGCGGATTACATGATACCAGCGTGCCTATGCTTTTTGCGGCCTTTGGCTATTGGGTGGTCGGCATTGGTGTGGGCGCGTGGTTGGCATTTTACCAAGGATGGAACGGCGTGGGCATTTGGGTCGGCTTGGCGAGTGGACTTGGCATTGTCGCCATCCTTATGCTCATTCGGTGGTCGATGCGCGTCCGGCTTGGGCTGCTGCCGTTAGAAAATTAGCACGCGTTTATCTTGAAACATCCGCGTTCTGGGCCATTATGCTTCCAGAACGCCCCTTCAGCCATCAATGGCTTTCTTCTCGTCCGGATCGCTACCGTCGATTTCCTGCACCCGCGCTTTTACCAATATGCGGACATTGTTCGAAAACAGAAATTCGGTTTCAATCACGCCCAAGCGGCGGGGGATGACGTTGACGCCCCACATCATCACATGCTTGCCGCCTTTTTTGAAGGCGACGGTCTCTCCAGAAGGAATAAGCACGCGGTCCATGGGGGCCATGGTCACGGCACCGGTTTTTGCATCGACGGTGACATCGTGCATTTCAACACGCACTGCCGATGGTGAACTTACGCGCAGTAGGTGCACATCCTCCGGCCCGCCATAGACGTTGAAGTGCATCGCTGATGGGTTGTCATCGACCGGGGACAGGGTGAGGACCGCTTCCTTTACTTTCAACTGCGGCGTCGGGCCGCATCCGCTGAGCAAAAGGGCCGCCGCAGCGGCGCTGAATGTGAATATACGTCGGTTCATAACGTTCTCCTTTTGCTGTCAGGTGGCTATGCTGGTGCGACCAACCTATACAGAGTTTTCACTTAACTTTTTCCCTATCTAGGAACGCCGAAGTCTTGTGCCAAGAGAATTGGCACCTATATCGCCGCTACAACGTCATGTTACGCGGAACCCCAGTGCCTGATAGGGCTGGTGCGAAATGTGACAGGGTAAAGTTCAATTTTTAAAATTTCGGGGTAAGTTTTTATGGCTAAAGTTATTGGTATCGACTTGGGCACGACAAACAGCTGCGTTGCGGTAATGGACGGCGGCAAGCCCAAGGTCATCGAAAATGCAGAAGGCGCACGGACAACGCCATCGATCGTGGCCTTTGCTAAAGACGGCGAGCGCCTTATTGGCCAGCCCGCCAAGCGTCAGGCAGTCACCAATCCAGAAAGCACCATTTACGCGGTGAAGCGCCTTATCGGCCGCCGTTTCGATGATCCATTGACCAAGAAAGATATGGGTCTCGTTCCGTACAACATCGTCAAGGGCAAGACCGGCGATGCATGGGTTAAGGCAGGTGGCGAAGAATATTCGCCTTCACAAATTTCGGCTTTCATCCTGCAAAAGATGAAAGAAACAGCGGAAGCCTATTTGGGCGAAACCGTTACGCAAGCGGTCATCACCGTTCCAGCCTATTTCAACGATGCCCAGCGTCAGGCGACAAAGGATGCGGGCCAGATTGCCGGTCTTGAAGTGCTGCGTATCATCAACGAGCCAACCGCTGCGGCGTTGGCTTATGGCATGGACAAGGATGAGAATAAAACAATCGCAGTTTATGACCTTGGTGGCGGTACGTTCGACATTTCCATCCTCGAAGTTGGCGACGGCGTATTCGAAGTGAAGTCGACCAACGGCGACACATTCCTGGGCGGTGAAGATTTCGACAGCGTGCTCGTTGAGCATCTGGCAGCCGATTTCAACAAGGCCGAGGGCATTGACCTGACCAAGGACAAGCTTGCGCTGCAACGTTTGAAGGAAGCGGCTGAAAAGGCGAAGATTGAATTGTCGTCCACACAGACGACCGAAGTCAATTTGCCTTTCATTACCGCGGACCAAAATGGTCCAAAGCACCTTGTGAAAACCATCACCCGTGCCGACCTTGAAAAATTGGTTGATGATTTGATCAAGCGCACACTTGAGCCATGCAAAAAGGCTTTGGCTGACGCGGGTATCAAGGCCGATGGCATTGATGAAGTCGTGATGGTCGGCGGTATGACCCGCATGCCAAAGGTACGCGATGTCGTGAAGAATTTCTTTGGCAAGGAACCGCACACAGGCGTGAACCCTGATGAAGTTGTTGCCATGGGCGCCGCTATTCAGGCGGGCGTGTTGCAGGGCGACGTCAAAGACGTATTGTTGCTCGACGTGACGCCATTGTCCTTGGGTATCGAAACACTCGGCGGCGTATTTACGCGTATGATTGACCGTAATACGACAATCCCGACGAAGAAGAGCCAAGTATATTCGACGGCAGAAGACAATCAAAATGCCGTGACCATCCGCGTGTTCCAAGGTGAGCGTGAAATGGCGGCAGACAATAAGTTGCTTGGCAATTTTGACTTGGTCGGCATTCCACCCGCACCGCGCGGCGTGCCGCAGGTTGAAGTGACCTTTGACATTGACGCCAATGGTCTGGTTAGCGTGACGGCCAAGGACAAGGGCACAGGCAAGGAACAGCAGATCAAAATTCAGGCATCGGGCGGCTTGTCGGATGCGGATATTGAACAGATGGTCCGCGATGCCGAAGCCTTTGCCGAAGAAGACAAAAAGCGCCGTGAATCGGCAGAAGCCAAGAACAATGCTGAGAGCCTTGTCCATTCCACCGAGAAGCAGTTGGAAGAGCATGGCGACAAGATTGACGCTGCGTTGAAGGGCGAGATCGAAGCGGCGGTTGCGGAAACCAAGACGGCCATCGAAGGTGGCGATGCAGAGGCGATGAAGGAAAAGGCAACCGCCTTGGCCCAAATCGCGATGAAGCTTGGCGAAGCAATCTACAAGGAAGAGCAAGCTGCCGGTGCATCGGCAGATGCCACATCGGAAGAAACGCCAGCAGACGATAATGTCGTTGATGCTGAATTCTCCGAAGTCGAAGACGACAAGAAAGACTGATGTTGCATATTTCCGACCGTCGCTATCGAAACATAAGCGACGGTCGGGAAGACCGGGGGGTTAGTCATTCATGAATCTCGACATTGATTATTATGAATTGTTGGAAGTCGAGCGGACAGCGGATGAAAAGACGCTGAAATCCGCTTATCGTCGGATTGCGATGGAATGCCATCCCGACCGCAACCCTGGTTGCGACAAATCCGAAGCCAAGTTTAAGGCCATTAGTCAGGCCTATGACGTCTTGAAAGATCCACAAAAGCGCGCAGCCTATGACCGGTTCGGCAAAGAAGCGTTTGAAAATGGTGGCATGGGTAACGGCGGCGGCCAAGGCGGCGGTGGCTTTGGTGACTTCTCCGATATCTTCGAAAGCTTTTTTGGCGACGCATTTGGCGGCCGACAGCGTGGCCCTGCACGTGGTGCAGATTTACGCTATGATCTTGAAATCTCGCTTGATGAAGCCTTCCACGGCAAGGACGCGGAAATCACCATCGACGTCGCGACCGCGTGCGGCACCTGTAGCGGTACTGGCGCAACGCCTGGGTCTGGCAAACGTCGTTGCAACCTGTGCGCTGGCCATGGCAAGGTGCGCGCGCAGCAAGGTTTCTTTGTAGTCGAACGCACATGTCCGACCTGTCATGGTCGCGGCGAAGTGATTGAGTCGCCCTGCCGGGCTTGCGGGGGCGAAGGACGTGCGGATGAACGCAAGACCATCGCCGTCAATATTCCACCCGGGGTGGACGAAGGCACGCGTATTCGTGTGGCAGGAAGGGGCGAGGCTGGGCCAAATGGTGCCGCGGCAGGTGACCTGTATATCTTCATTCATCTATCACGCCACAAGGTGTTCGAACGCGATGGCACAACATTGTTCTGCCATGTGCCCGTCAGCTTCACCACAGCGGCTTTGGGTGGCGAAATCCGTATTCCGGGTCTCGATGGTGCCGAACATGTCATCGTCGTTCCAGAGGGCATACAATCGGGCAAACAGCTTCGCCAGCGCGGGGCAGGTATGCCTGTGCTGCAAGGGCGTGGTCGCGGCGACATGGTCATTCAAATCGACGTTGAAACGCCATCAAAGCTATCCGCGCGGCAGAAGGAAATCCTGCGCGAGTTCCGTGAAACCGAAACGGGTGCAGAATGCCCGCAATCAACCGGCTTTTTTGACAAGCTGAAAGGCATTTGGGACGACATCACCGATTAAGCTTGGGTGCAGTAGAAGGTTAGAGCTTCATTTGCTCCACCTCGGCCCGTAAAGAAATGATAAGGGGCTGGATATGCGTTAGCCGATCCTGTTCCTCATCCAATATCGCGTGAAACACCCGTTTCTTGTAACTTTGCGCGCGGCTTTCCGAAAATTCATGGCCCGCCGGCAGCGATGATATCACTATATCGATCATCCGTTCCGCGCCATGCAAACGGCCCCATAGATAGTCGTTTTCACGATAAGCGCGGCTGAAAAACGCCCCAAAATTGTTGAATTCTATGCCCTTTAACGTGGCAGCCGTGCCGCCGGTGCGGATGGAGGCGCAGTCGTCGGGGGATATGCGGTCCACTTTGACTGGGTCGAATTCGTCAAAGCCTTCATCCTGCAACAAAGGCAAGGTGGCGATGTCATATAGCGCGTAACCCAAATAGCCGAGCAGCATGATCCGGCGTGCCGCATCGGGCAGTGTCAGCATGGCATCGCACAATATTTTGTCGACCTTGGCATCGGAACGGACAAGATCGCGTTGTGCCGCAAGATGGTCCATCAAGCCTGCGGGGTCTTCGACACCCGATTTGGCGGCCAGCGCGAAATCTGCGCCTAAAAATTCCGCCGTTTCCAAATCGAGAAACAGAGCCAGACATTTGTAAATGGCGTCGCGCATCTTGGCGATATCATCGTCCGGCATGTCGATGATATTTTCGATCTCTTCGGTCAGGTGCCGGGCGAGAAAGCGCAAACGCCGGATACGGAAGCGCAGGTCATGTGCGCGGAAAAAGGTAATTTGACGCGCGGTGGCTTTGCCCTGACGCAGCGGCATATGGTCGAGGTCACGCGCGCCGATTTCGGTCCAAAGCGCAGCGCGCAAGTTCCGGAAAAACGCGTTTGATGCATCAGGCAAGCTACGGCGTGCGGTGGCGACAATATCGTCCACAACACCCGTTATTTTGAGATGATTATAGGCGCGATAACCGAATCCTGCGGCAACAATCGCCTTTTCCTGCGCCGAGTGCCGCCATTTTTGCATGCGGCTTGCGGTCGGTCGAGTGAGGAACCAAGTTTTGCCCAGCAGCGTCTCTACGGTATTTTCAACCTCATTACGCAAGCTATCAATGACGCGTTGCATGCGTTCAATCCGCTCCGAACGGCCCGTGATTTTTTCAAGGCTATCGCGAATAGGCTGTTCGCGCGGTATGTTGGACGTTGCCCCTAATATGGTCGCGAAAAAACCTGGTGGCTTGCGTGGCATATCGGCGGTGCCGTCTGCATTGCGTTTACCAAAACGGAAACTGGGGCGGCCGGGCTTTGGGTCGATATAGACAAAACGCCGGTCCACTTCGCGCCGCGCAGGGCGGTTACGCAAGGCAGAAATCGCTTGATTAAATGGCGCATTGGCCAAGACCGATCCGTCGATGAGCATGGTGTCTTCGGCGGCATTAGCGGCAAATTGCTGTGGCAATATGCGTTTCAAAAATGCAAGTCGGCCAAGCCACGGGACATTCTCTCGCGCCAACAATCTGTCAAGTTCGCGCACCGAAAAGGGCGGGAAGGCGCCCGGGAAACTGGCGGTGGCACGCGCTGCAAAAATCAGTTCGGGAATGTCGGCGAGGTCAGTTCGTCCGCGTGTTGAAAAATCGACAGTGATGCGATGTTCGGACTCCATGACCTCTTCAGGACTGTTGAGGCGCAGCACCCGATCATGCCCGTAATAATCGGTTACCGTCACAAACAAATCGAGCGGCTGGCTGGCAGGTAAAAGCGGCGCATCTGTGGCGTTCGTTGCCATCGCGTTTAGTGCGTCGAGCAATAGTTTTGAAAACACATTCCCGCCAAAGGGCGGCGCAAACCATCGGGCGCGAACAAAGCGGGACAGCTTGGCGGCGACTTCCTGCTGTGCCTCTTTTGCGACTGTTCGTTCAACCGCCCCGCCGCGTCGGCGCAAAACCATCCATGCAATCGGCGTTGCCCAAAATTTGGTAAAGCGCGACAGCGGGCGGGCATCCGGATCAAGCAGCACATCGACGTCTGCCATGTCCAGCCACATGTCTGTTAACGGCTCCAGCGATTGGCCTGTGACGATGGCTTGCGACAGGAAAATACCGTTAATGCCGCCCGCGCTAGACCCCGCAATAATGTCCGTCAAAACGCGCAGCTTTACGCCACTCACACGCGACATTTCGGTGAGCAGATCGTGATAGACACTCTCGCTGGGGCGTGTGGGCGGGGCATCGTCATGAAACGCCCGACTTGCGCGGACCATATGCCAAATTTCGCGCGTGACGCCATGCATGTAAATGGCAAGGCTGACCCCGCCATAACAAATGAGCGCCAGTCTGAGTTCTTTTTCGCGCATTGACATGATGTGGCATTAGGCCGCGCCACACGCAAGCACTGATGCGGCGCACTTATGTCTTGAGTTCTTGATTTGTTCTGTTATTTATCGGCCATGGCAAAGGCAAAACGCAAATATGTGTGTCAGGCGTGCGGGTCTGAATCCAATCGCTGGCAGGGGCAGTGCGACGATTGCGGCGAATGGAACACCTTGGCGGAGGAAGCCAAGGCAACTGTTTTTGAGCTTAAGCATCATTTGCATTCGGGCGGCCGTGCGGTCGAACTGTCTGGATTGAACACCGACATAAAACTGCCCGAGCGCGCCTCGACGGGCATATCGGAATTTGACCGCGCACTGGGAGGTGGTCTTGTACCGGGTTCGGCGACCTTGCTCGGTGGTGATCCGGGCATTGGTAAATCGACATTATTGTTGCAAGCCGCTGCGAACCTAGCGCGGCGCGGTCTATCCGTTGCGTATATTTCGGGCGAAGAAGCGGTTGACCAAGTGCGCTTGCGGGCCCGTCGGCTTGGCCTTGGCGATGCGCCGGTGCAGCTCGCCGCCGCGACTTCGGTGCGCGACATATTGACGACGATGGCCCAAGGTGCGCCGCCCGCTTTATTGGTCATCGATTCCATTCAAACTATGCACAGCGACCTTATCGAGGGCGCGCCGGGCACGGTCAGCCAAGTCCGCGCCTCGGCGCAGGAGCTTATCCGCTTTGCCAAGGAACGCGGCACCGCACTCATGCTCGTAGGCCATGTTACCAAGGACGGGACAATCGCTGGACCCCGCGTGCTGGAACATATGGTTGATACCGTATTGTCGTTTGAAGGCGAACGCAGTCACCAATATCGCATTTTGCGTGCGTCCAAAAACCGCTTTGGCGGGACAGACGAAATCGGCGTGTTTGCTATGGTGGAAGAAGGCCTTACCGAGGTTGGTAACCCAAGTGCCTTGTTCCTAACCGACCGGGCCGAGCAGGTCACAGGCGCAACGGTGTTTCCGGCGTTGGAGGGGACACGGCCCGTTCTCGTAGAAATTCAAGCGCTGACCGTGCGGCTATCGAGCGGGGCGACACCGCGCCGCGCGGTTGTCGGCTGGGACAGTGGACGTCTCGCGATGATTTTAGCGGTGTTGGAGGCGCGATGCGGCCTTAGCTTTTCCACTGCTGAGGTCTACCTCAACATCGCAGGCGGCTATCGCATTTCCGATCCTGCTGCAGATCTCGCGGTGGCAGCGGCCTTGGTTTCGGCTTTGGCGGAGCGGCCATTGCCGTCTGATGCGGTGCTCTTTGGCGAAGTGGCTTTGTCTGGCGAAATCCGTCCCGTGGCCCATGGCGCGTTGCGACTGAAGGAATCGGCAAAGCTTGGGTTCAGCCGCGCATTAGTGCCGCCGTCG
Organism: Pseudomonadota bacterium; assembly: GCA_041175465.1. GTDB lineage: Bacteria > Pseudomonadota > Alphaproteobacteria > Sphingomonadales > Sphingomonadaceae > Sphingorhabdus_B. The sequence goes on from JBEDEX010000003.1 coordinate 255,494, forward strand.
GTGCAGGGGCAGGCTGGTATTTCCACACAAGAGTTCCGCACGCTTGCCAATCTCGTTGACCATATGCTGGGACGCTCCTAAATCTGCTTCGAACGTTTTTAAAGGCAATAGGATCAGATGACAGCACTTGATATCATTGTCCTGTTCTTGTTGGGCAGCGGGGCCGCATTCGGTTTCTTACGCGGCTTTGTGCAAGAAGCGTTATCGATGATCGCCTGGGTGCTGATTATCTTCGCCGTTTATATGTTCCATACACCCGCAACGGCGGCTTTGGCAGAGACAGTGGGTTCGGACTCCGGCGCGGCCGTGCTCGCCTTTTTGGCGCTTGTCATCGTCATCTTTGGCATGGGTAAATGGATCGCAAAATCGATTGGCGCCAAATCGCGCAAGTCATTGCTTGGCCCGATTGACCGCGTCCTTGGTTTTGGCTTCGGTATGCTTAAGGGCTTGATTATCGCGACGCTCATCTTCCTGCTGTTCGTGATGGGATATGATTTGGTGTATGACGCGGATGAAGGGCGGCCCGAGTGGATGACCCGTTCGCGCACATATCCGTTGCTCAACGCCTGCGGTGACGCCATGTCCGAATTTGTGCGTGAACAACGCCTCGCCGCCGATAGTGACGCCGAAACCGCGAACTGATGGACTCGGCGCTCTACAATCGGGATATCTTAAGGCTGGCAACATCTCTGGTCGCAGGGCATCGCCTTGCAGATCCCGACGGCACGGCCGAAGTGCGTTCGCCCTTATGCGGCAGCCGTATTCAAGCGGATGTTACGTCAGACGCCGATGGAATTTTACGTGCCCTTGCCCTGCGTGCTAATGCCTGTGCGCTCGGACAAGCTTCGGCCGCGATTTTGATGCAAAACGCCGTCGGAATCGCAATGACCGAAATCGCCACATTGCGCGATGGCGTGGCGCAGGCGTTGCAGCAAGCGGGCGATATGCCAAGCTGCTGGCCGGAACTCGCTTTGCTCGCGGCGGCCACGGATTATCCGTCGCGCCATGCCGCGATATTATTGCCATATGACGCGATCCTCGCTGCCGCCGCGCAAACCAAAGAGAAAGACTGATGGAAGAAACATCACACCACCTCGTCGCAGATGTGATGTTGGGCGGGGTGGTGCTGCTCGGCGCGGCGCTGTTGGCGGTGCTGATTTTCCGGCGTTTGGGGCTTGGCGCCGTCCTTGGCTATCTGGTCGCAGGCATTGCCATTGGACCTGATGGCCTTGGGTTGATTGACGCGCCTGAGACGATATTGGCCTATTCCGAAATCGGTATCATCTTGCTGCTGTTTCTCGTCGGGCTTGAGCTATCACCGAGCAGGCTGTGGCTGTTGCGGCGCGACATCCTGCTTTTCGGACCGTTACAGGTGATTTTATGTGGCCTTGGCATGTTTGCTGTGGTGCATTTCGCGATGCCCAGCTTTAGCTGGCAAGCCGCCTTAGTCCTTGGGTTACCACTGGCCTTGTCGTCTACCGCGCAGGTGTTGCCCTTGCTGCAATCGCGGGGCCGTATGAAGACCGATTATGGGGAAAAAAGCTTCTCCATATTGCTGTTCCAGGACATTTCGATTGTTCCCCTGCTGACCATCGTTGCCGCCTTGTCGCGCGCGCCCGCTGAAGAAGGCGCGATTGAGGGCTGGTCTCTCGTGCTTTACGCGGTTCTGGCGATTGCCGGACTGGTGTTGGCCGGACGCTATCTGCTGTCACCTTTGCTGCGGTTGGTCGGCAAGATTTCAGAACGTGAACTGTTTATTGTCACGGGCCTATTCACCGTCTGCGTCAGCGCTGCGGTGATGCAAGCGATTGGTGTGTCGCCAGCATTGGGCGCATTTGTCGCAGGCGTTATGCTGGCGGAATCGCCTTACCGGCATGAGTTAGAGGCGGATATTGATCCGTTCCGCTCGATTTTGCTGGGTCTCTTTTTCTTGGCAGTTGGCATGTTGCTTGATGTTGATGTCATCCTGTCGCAACCCTTTTTCGTGGCGGGTCTTGCCCTTGCGCTGATCACGGTCAAAATCGTCGTTATCTATGCGCTAGGTCGGTGCTTTGGCCTTCAAGACAGGCCTTCGATCATCATGGCGATGCTGTTGAGCCAGGGTGGCGAGTTCGCGTTCGTGTTGTTTGCTGCGGCGCAGAAGGCCTTGTTGGTCGAGCCGGAAGCAGCGAGCCTTTTCGGTGCAGTCGTGACGCTGTCGATGGCGACCACGCCGTTCCTAATGATCTTTGCGGGCAAGCTTGCTGCGCGCAAGGTCGCAGGCGATGTCCAGTTGGATGACCCGGAATTGGCGTCACAGGCCAATGTCATCATCGTTGGACATGGACGTTTCGGACAACAGGTGTCGCAGATCATGCGCGCGGCGGGGCGCTCGGTGACGTTGATTGATATCAACCCGCAGACCATCGACCGCAGCGGTGATTTTGGTTTCAAGGTTTTTTATGGCGATGGCACGCGCGTCGACTTGCTGCAGCGGGCAGGGGGGGAAGAGGCGCAGGCGATATTCTTCTGCATCGATGACCGGTACATGACCGCAGAGTCATTGATGCCCGTGCGCGAAACATTCCCGCGCACAAAATTGTTTGTGCGGGCTTACGACCGACAGCAAGCTTTGTTGTTGATGCAGGATGAGGGCATCAGCATCATGCGTGAAGTGTTTGAATCCTCAATCCGCATGTCTGCCGACGCGCTGAAATATTTTGGTACTGATCGTGCAAAGATCCATGACATTATCTTGGAATTCCGACGGCGCGACCGCAGCCGCCTAAAAGCCCAGTTCACCAGCGGCGACCTGCATGCCGGAAGGCGCCACAGCTTCGGTGGTGATGGTTCCGACGATTTCCTGATATCGGACGATTAGGTTCTGAACCTAAACTTCGCTGTCGAGGAACGCGGCTACGTCGTCCAACGCGACATCTTTGGACAAAAACGTCTGCCCGATACCGCGCGCAAGCAAGAAGGGTAGCGTGCCCGCGCTCATTTTCTTGTCATGCCGCATATAGTCGACCAACGTCGCGCCATTGGCGCTAACACCCGCTTCGGATAATGACGTGGGCAGGCCCGCCCGCTTCAACAGTGTGCTGACACGCTCCGCATCTTCTGCGGGGCATAGACCCAGCCGCACCGAATAGCGAAATGCCAAGGCCATACCAGCGGCAACTGCCTCGCCATGAAACAGCCGGTCGGAAAAACCGGTGTCGGCTTCCAAGGCATGGCCAAATGTGTGGCCCAAATTCAACAATGCCCGTGTGCCGGTACGTTCGGTTTCGTCGGCAGCGACGATCCGTGCCTTGGACTGTACGGACCGGATTATGGCTTGGGCGCGGATGTCAGGGGATCCTGCAAAAAAGCTGTCGAGATTGTCCGCGCAAAAGTCAAAAAACGGTGCGTCGTCGATCAAGCCATATTTCACCACCTCGGCAAAACCCGCTGCGAGTTGGCGGGTGGGTAGGGTCGAAAGTAACTCAGGATCGATGAGGACCAAGGCAGGTTGATGAAACGCCCCAACCAGATTTTTGCCTGCCGCGCTATTGATAGCGGTCTTGCCGCCAACGCTACTGTCGACTTGGGCAAGCAAGGTCGTCGGTATCTGCACAAAAGCGCAGCCGCGTTTGATGATATGCGCCGCAAAGCCAGTAATGTCTCCAACTACGCCGCCGCCAAGCGCGATGATATGGTCGCTGCGTTCCACATGTTGTTCTAGCAGCCAATCCGTCAACTGCTCCAGTTGCACCCAACTTTTCCCCGATTCGCCAGCGGGCAGGATGAAATGCGCGCCTGAAATACCCGCGCCACGCAAGGCCGATTCAAACTGTGGCAGGACGGCTTGCGCAACATTTTCGTCGGTCACCACAAGCAAGCGGCTGTCGCGGGCATAAGGCGCCAAAACAGAACCTACATCGCCGAGTAATCCAGCGCGGACATGAATGTCATAAGGGCTATTGGACAGGTCAACGGATATCACGGTCATGCGGCAAGAGCCTTTAATATGTTTTCAACGGTCCGCACATGCGGCGAGGTATCGCTGCGAATATGGAGATTGGCAGCGGCATATAAGGGGTTACGTACCTTGCCAAGCTCAGTCAGCACAGTCGCGGGATCCTTGCCTTTCAACAAAGGGCGATGGTTGCGCCGCGACACACGGTCGGCGAGCACTTGGACGTCAGCATCTAACCAAATCGATGTGGCGCGTTCCAAGATGAGCGCGCGGGTCTCGTCATTGACGAAAGCGCCGCCGCCCGTTGCAATAACCTTTGGCGCGCCTTCGATGAGGCGGGCAATCACGCGGCGTTCACCATCGCGAAAATAGTCTTCGCCATATTTTGCGAACATCTCTGTAATGGAGAGCCCTGCAGCTTTTTCAATTTCGTCATCGGCATCGACAAAGGGTATGCCCAGACGGACGGCAAGCCGCTTTCCGATGCTGGTTTTGCCAACACCCATCATGCCAACAAGCACCACAGGACGGTCAATGACCAATGCAGCGTGCCTGCCGGATTTTCGTTTTTTGGGTTCTTGATGTTCAGCCATGACAACATGGCCTATATATCGCCTTGGCGTCAGCCGAAAGCAGTTTGCCACTTTGTTGATTTTCTATTTAAAAACAGAATAATAAGTATCGCAAATTTGCATAGTTTTATGAAATGCCGTTTTTGCGGTTTCTATCGGTTGCCGCAAGGGGCATAGGCTTGCTATTCTCTGCTGAGGGTTGCGGCAATGGCAACGGATGATAATGAAACATATCGCATTGCTGTTCGCAGATATGGAAACAGGTTCGCATCATTGACTGACAAGATTTCAAAAAGCGGCCTTTTGGTTGCCAGTGCTCTGGTCTTGGTATTTTCTTTGCCTGCGCTTGGGCAGCAAGGGCCAGAATCCCTGCTGCCTGAAGGCTTTGGTGATCCTGCACCCGCACAGGCGCCTGTAGGGGGTAGGTCAGCGCCGAGTGCGCCCGGATTGCCTAATAATGCCAGCGCTTCGAACGCCTCCTCTTTGACCGAAGATGCAGAAGCGACTGAAGAGGGCGAAGAAGAAGATCCCGAATTGGTCATCCGTGTTGATGTACCGCCTGCCGCGCGTCAATCTTTGGGCGCGGTTGGGATATTGTCCGAAGCGTCGGGCGGATTTCCGGCGGATGCTTTTGGTAAGGTAGATGGGGCTTTTTTAAGCCAAATTCTCAAGCGGACATCGGGGCCGATTGCTTCGCGCTGGGGCACGATCATGGCGCGGCGTTTACTCGCTAGCCGCACCATCACGCCAACTGGAATTAACGGCGCGGATTGGGCAGCGGATCGCGCGTGGTTGTTACTGCGGATGGGCGATTCGGTTGTGGCGCGTAATCTTGTCCAGAAGGTAGATGGCGCAAATTATACAAAACGCCTCCATGAAGTCGCGATGCAAGCCTATTTGGCCAATGGCGATTTAGCGGGCATGTGCCCCATCACCGATAGTGGTGTGCGCCTAGTGAACAATGGCCGCTGGAAAATGACACGCGCCATCTGTGCATCGTTGGCGGGGGAACAAGGCAGCGCGACGGCATTTATCAATCAGGGTCGCTATCAAGGCTGGGTGCGCGGCGTCGATTATCTCTTGGCAGAAAAAGCGGTTGGGGCCGGTATGAACGGGCGGCGTTCAGTGAAAATCGAATGGGAAAATGTCGAGGGCATGAACCCTTGGCGCTTCGGTCTTTCCGCTGCTGTAGGCATTGAACCGCCAGAAAGCCTGTTCGCAGACACAGGACGCCAGATTGATGGTTGGCGGGTACAGTTGCCGATGTTTACGCCGACAATCCGAGTCAAATATGCATCCAATGCTGCGGCGCTTGGTATATTGTCGAACCGGAATATGGTGGACCTCTATGCACAGGTTCTGGATGATCCGGATGCGCCTGACGCTGCGCGGTCACAGGCCGAAAATCTTGGATATGCTTACACCGCTTCAGATGCAGAGGCCAAGGTTACGGCGATGAGGTCCTTATGGACTACAGCGGCTGCAGGCGCGGACTATCATGCCGCATTGGTCATGACGGCACGCGCGGCGGCGCTCATTACCCCCAATGCGGATCATCAGGCTGAGGCGGACCGGCTGATTGCCTCTATGCTGACGGCTGGTCTTGACCGATCTGCGGCGCGATGGACGAACATCGTGGCGGATGGATCGCTAGGTTGGGCGCTTTTGACCTTGGCTGCTCCAGGGCGGGTAACGGCCGCGGATTATGGCAGCCTTGACGACTTTTTAGACAATGATGACAGCACGGACGGACATAAATCGCGACTTTTGCTTGCCGGCTTGTCGGGGCTTAGCCGTATTGAAACCGATGCGCGCACCGAATTTGGAAGTGACCTTAAAGTCAATATTTCCCGTCAAACCGCATGGTCAAAAGCGATTACCGCCGCTGCCAAACGTGGCGAGCAGGGCACGGTTGCATTGATGGCGATTGCGGCGTTGCAGGCGCCTTCATGGTCGGCTGTGCCCGCCAATCATCTTTACTATATTGTCCGTTCTTTGCGTCAGGTCGGTTTAGAGGCCGAAGCCCGGATGATTGCCGCTGAAGCTGTTACTTTTGCCTGACCATATGACAATGACGATCGTCAGCCAGCAATGAGCTTACCCGATCGTGATCTGATTGCGCGGTTTCTTGAGATGTTGGCGGCAGAGCAGGGTGTCGCCCAGAACACGTTGTTAGCCTATCAAAGTGATTTGATGTCGGCCTCAGCCCTTTTGCATGGTCAATTGGCTGCGGCGGGACCAGACGCGCTAGCAGAACTGGCGCGTCAATGGCGCGACCTTGCCAACAGCTCTGTTGCGCGCAAGGCATCGGCATTACGGCGTTTCTTCGCCTTTCTGCATGAGGAGGGCTTTCGCACCGACAACCCGTCGGCAGCCCTGCCGAAACCAGCGCAAATGAGGCCCTTACCCAAAATTCTGGACATAGACGAAGTCGACACTTTATTTGCGGTGATTGCCGCAAAGCTTGCGCAGGCGCATCCCATGGCGAATGATTACCGGCTGTCGGCGCTTATCGAGCTGCTATATGGTTCGGGGCTGCGGGCCACTGAATTGGTCGCCCTGCCGCGAAATGCGGTTGTGTCGGATAGGCCGTTCATCATCGTAAAAGGCAAGGGCGACAAAGAACGATTAATTCCCATTTCCAACCGTGCGCGTCAGGCGGTCAGTGTATGGCTGGACTTTGTTCCCGAAAAATCCCGCTTTCTCTTTCCATCGCGCGGGGGACATATCAGCCGGATTCGCCTGTTCCAGATTATTAAAGACCTTGCCGCGGATGCGGGGTTGGATCCCGCAAAGGTCAGCCCCCACGTCCTGCGGCATGCCTTTGCCACGCATCTTTTGGCTGGCGGCGCAAATCTGCGGGCGTTGCAATCCATGCTGGGGCATGCAGACATTGCGACGACGCAGATTTACACGCATGTCGACAGCAGCAAACTCGTCGAACTGGTCAATCGGCGGCACCCATTGGCAACGCGCTCATTGACCCGCCGCACATGAGGCTCTAACCCGCTGGCATGATGGTATATCTCGATTTTGAAAAGCTGGTTGCCGCGCTCGAAGCGCGCATCCTTGAATTGCAAGATGCCGCGCGTGAGAGCGACGTTGATGCGGGCGCCGAAATCGCCAAATTGCGCGTCAAGGCAGATAAGCAACTGAAAGATACCTATGCCAATCTGACGGCATGGCAGAAAACACAGGTCGCACGGCACCCCGAACGTCCCCATTTCAAACATTATATCGACGCGATGTTTGAAGACTTCATGCCGTTGGCAGGGGACCGCGCTTTTGCTGACGATCAAGCGATTATTGGCGGTCTAGGTCGTCTAAATGGCCGTCGCGTGATGGTCATTGGGCATGAAAAAGGCGATGATACGCAAAGCCGCCTGCGCCACAATTTCGGCATGGGTAAGCCCGAGGGCTATCGCAAAGCCATTCGTTTGATGGAGCTTGCGGATCGGTTTGGTATTCCGGTGGTGAGTTTGGTCGATACGTCGGGCGCGTTTCCGGGCATTCAGGCCGAAGAACGCGGGCAGGCAGAGGCGATTGCCCGTTCTACCGAAAAATGCCTAGAGCTAGGCGTGCCAATGATTGCCTGCATCGTGGGTGAGGGTGGCTCAGGTGGCGCCGTTGCACTCGCCGCCGCCGACCGCATCTTGATGTTTCAATATGCCGTCTATTCGGTGATCTCACCTGAAGGTTGCGCCTCAATTTTGTGGCGCACGGGCGACAAGGCGGCAGACGCCGCGCAAGCGATGAAGATGACGGCCGACGACTTGAAAGCGCTGCGGATCATTGACCGGATTGTGCCAGAACCCGTCGGCGGTGCGCATCGCGACCATGGCATGGCTGCGGCAGCGCTTGCGTCCGCGATAGACGAGGAGTTGGAAGCATTGTCTGGGTTCTCGTCCAAAGAACTGCTTCAGCAACGGCGCGCAAAATTCTTGTCCATGGGGGCCTGAACTTTTCAGCCAATGCGACCATTCGCGCGGGGCAGAAGCTGAAGATCGTGACCTATTGAACGGAAATGGGTCGCGACGCATTCTCCAGTTGCGAGGCGCGTCGAAATCCCACACAGCCTTACAAAATCGTGCAATGTGATGAGAATATGGAAAATAGTCCGACGATATTGTTCGTGGTTGCCGCCGCGTTAACCAATGACAAAGGAGAAATCCTCCTGCAACAGCGTCCAATGGGCGCTCAAATGGGGGGACTATGGGAGTTTCCGGGGGGCAAGGTCGATCCTGGTGAATCTCCCGAAACGGCGTTGGTGCGTGAGCTTGCAGAAGAGCTTGGGATAATCGTTACCGCGCAGGATTTGGTGCCCGAAACCTTTGCCAGCGAACCATTGGGCGACCGCAATCTAGTGTTGTTGCTTTATCGCTGTGCCAAATGGATGGGTTCGCCGACAGCAATTTATGCGTCCGATATCCGTTGGGTATTGCCACAAGACATGGCAGATTTGCCTATGCCACCCGCCGATTATCCTTTGGTCCGCAAGCTGCAGGGTATTTAGGTGGTCCTGACCCTAGCCCGCTTGATCCTTGGACAATATATCCGCGAGCGAAACCTGACCGCTTCCTCTTTTGGCGGGTCGGGGCTGGTTTTCGGACGGCGCCCATCCGCTTAAATAGATATGCGCAAAGCCTTCGGTAACCTTGCCCTGGGCATCTGCACGGACGGCAAAGGCGTGGTCGAGGCGCGCGGGCATGTCTTTGCCCAGATAATTGCGCGGTCCGGCAAGTGCATTGCCAATGCCAGCGTCCCTTATGTCTGACACGATGGAGCGCCAGTTACCATAACGCACGGCGGACATGTCCTGATCCGCGACAGGCAAAGTGAAGCCAGCACGCACGATGAGGTCTGCGGCGCTGCGCAGGTCTATCTGCGGGTGGATATGCGGGGTCACGCGATCGGCATCCGCCTCTAGCAGCATTGCCTTGAATGTACCCAAAGTGCCAGCGCCAAACATATGACCAAGAAAGAGCCCATCGGGGCGCAGCAGGCGACGAATTTGAATAAGTGCACCAGGTAAATCATTCACGCTATCCAGCGTTCCTGCGGAAATCACGAGATCAAAGCTGCTGGGCGCGAAGGGTAGGCGGTCCTCTTCCCGCGCAATTGGTGCATCGCCGTCGGCCGCAACATCGCGGAGCGGTGCAAGGGTGCAGGGGACATTTGGCGGCAGAATATCCGTCTGCCACCGCCCAATAGGCCCGATGATCAGGGCATGTTCAAACGTGCGCGTCACCGCAGACAGTCGCTCTGCCAAATCCTGCGCGATATGGTGCCACAGGAAATCATCTCCCGAACGCCCAGCGGCCCGCGCGCGCAAAGCATGTCGGCGGCGTCGGTCAAAAATTTCCGGTGGATTCAGATCATTGCTCATTTGCGCCCTTGTGCAGACCCAATCTTTGTCCGACAAGTGTGATATGGCAAAGGTCAGCCAAATTTTCCACAGCATGTTGAATTGGGTATTGCCCGAACGCTGCCCCTGTTGCGGTGTCATTACCGCAGCAGGCGGACCATTTTGCGTGGCTTGCTGGCAAAAATTGGAATTTCTGGGGCCGCCTTGGTGTCGGGCTTGCGCTGCGCCTTTTGAATTTGACCGCGGTGCAGACGCTTATTGTGCTGCCTGCATAGCAAACCCACCCCGACATGACGGTATCCGCGCTGCAGTCAAATATGATGATTTGTCGGCGCAAGTGGCGCTGCGGTTAAAATATGGCGGGAAAATCGGCTTGGCGCGCGTTATTGCGCAACAATTGCTGCGCCATGTACCGGAGGAGATGAACCAAGTGATTATCACACCCGTGCCGTTGCATTGGACACGGATCTGGTCGCGCAGCTTCAACCAATCGGCGTTAATCGGAAAGCAGCTCGCGGCGTTAACCGGGATCGCCTTTGTGCCCGATATATTGATCCGGCATAAACGCACGCCCAGCATGCGCGGTCTGGACCCCAGACGTCGGCGCAAAGCTGTAGCCAGCGCTTTTGTCCTCCACCCAAAATATAAGGGCAGATTGAAAGGGCAAAAAATCATCCTAATCGACGATGTGCTAACCACGGGTGCAACCAGCGACGTCTGCGTTGCGGTGTTGAAACGCGGCGGCGCAGAATGGGTGCAGATATTCTGTTGGGCGCGGGCTTTGCGGGGCGGCGGGGGGCAAGCGGACGCGGCGATATCGTTCGACGCTTGACTTGCAGGACTAGGAACACCATTTCAATTTTATGACTGCAAATGTTGAAATCTACACCAAATTCGCCTGCCCTTATTGTGTGCGGGCCAAGCATCTTTTGGACAGCAAAGGCGTCACATATAGTGAATATGATGTAACCATGGATGCCGCAATGCGTGCAGAGATGGTCGCACGTGCGCCGGGCGCCCAAACCGTTCCGCAAATTTTCATCAATGATGTCGCCATTGGCGGGTCTGATGATTTGCGCGCGCTCGACAATCAGGGAAAGCTGGATAGCATGTTGGGAGTTGGCAGCGCACAATGATCGCATTTGACCTGAATTGCAGCAACGGACACCAGTTCGAAGGCTGGTTCGCGTCTTCTGCCGATTTTGATACGCAAAAATCCAGCGGTCTGCTCGCGTGTCCAACGTGCAATGATGGTAGAATTCAAAAGGCGCTGTCGGTGCCCAATGTACCGCGCAAAGGGAACCAACGGGCCGTGAGTTTGCCTTCAGTCGCCCCTACTGCAACCGAAACGAAAGCGGATGCACAGGCGCCAGAAGCTTTACCTCCGGCCGTGGCGGAGCTCGTGCAAAAATTGGCCCGCGCGCAATCCGAAATGCTGGATAAATCGCAATGGGTGGGCGGCAATTTTGCCGAAACCGCACGTGCGATCCATTATGGCGAAGAACCCGATCGCCTGATCCACGGCGAGACCAGCAGTGGTGAGGCAAAGGCGTTGGTTGAAGAAGGCATTGGCATTGCGCCCTTGCTCTTTCCTGTTATTCCGCCCTCGGCAAAAAATTGACCGCCCGATTGCGCACAGCTATGGCTGTGTCTGCTGCACCCATAGCTCAGCAGGATAGAGCATCAGATTCCTAATCTGGGGGCCACTGGTTCGAATCCAGTTGGGTGCACCATTTACGTACCAAACCACTAACAGGGATTTTCCCCGTTAGTGTGGTACTGACAGCCTTCTCTAGGCTGGTCTTTTCTCCGATGAACTTGACGGGCACCGACGGATTCTTGATCCGTGGTGCTCTTGCATCGGATAATGCGGGCAACTCAGTTGCGAATGCCGGTGACGTCAATGGTGATGGCATTGCAGACCTGATTATTGGCGCAATGCGCGTTGACCGCGGTGGCAATAATGAAGCAGGTGCAGCCTATGTCGTTTATGGCAAGGCAAGTGGCGGTTGGGGCAGCTTGATCGATGATCCGTCATTGCCAGGGCGTAAAATCCTCGATCTTGCAAATTTGCAAGCCGCGGATGTTTTCCGCATCCTTGGGCCGACCACTGGGTTTCTTTTCGGCACGAACGTGTCTGGTGTTGGCGACGTCAATAATGATGGCTTTGCCGACGTCGCGATTGGCACGAATGCACAGTCTGCCTATATCGTATTTGGTTTTGGAACGACAAACCCCCAAGGTACAGTAACGTCGGGCATACGCACGCTCGATGCCACCGCGCTGACCGCCACTCAGGGCTTCCGAATGACTGGGACAAACTCATTCGGTCAGATCACCGGCCCGGCGGGCGATGTGAACGGCGATGGCATTGCCGATATCATGATCGGAGCACCGTATAACGATAGCTTTGGAAGGTCGCTCGCTGGTGAGGTATATATCGTCTATGGCAAGGCGGCTGGAACCGGCGCGTTTGGCCAATTGGTTGGCGGCGGGCAAGTGCTGAGCACGGCCAATCTTGGTGCCGGTGACGGCTTTGTCGTGCAAGGTCGAGGGGGTGCCGATCGGACGGGCAATATGCTCAGCTATAACGGCTATACGGCGGCGGGCGATGTCAATGGAGATGGGATCGACGATATCGGTATCCCGATCTATAGTGGCGATGTCGGGTTTGGGGATGCCGGCAACGTCACCTTCCTTTATGGAACGACCGGTCGGGGCGGGTTGAGCCTGACCGGCACCAACGCGGCAAACACGTTGGTGGGCGGCGACCTCAACGATACGATTATCGGTGGCGGCGGTGCTGACATATTGTTGGGCTTGATCGGCAATGATATTTTGACGGTGGCCGATACCAATTTCGCTCGCGTTGATGGCGGTGCGGGCAACGATATGCTGCGGCTTGCTGGGACAGCGGGTCTGAACCTCAACCTCTCCACCCTTGCGGCCGGAGCCATTCAGGGGATTGAGCAAATCGACCTCGTTGCCGGATCGTTGAACAACACGCTGACAGTAACACAGCAATCCTTGTTGGATCTTTCGTCCACAAGCGACCTTCTGAAGGTGTTTGGCGATAGCGGCGATACGGTGACTGCAACCGGATTTACTACCGGCAGTATCCAGACGGAAAATGGCATCACATACAATGTCTACACAAATGGTTCGGCAACATTGTGGGTGCAACAAGGCGTGGTGGTTAACACCCCCGCGCAATCAGGCTTCGTCGCCCCGGCAATTTCGTGGGCGGAGCAAGCGGTGCTTGCGGGATAAAACTATCGACCTGCCCGTCGCGATACGGGCAGGTCTGTTAACGGTGTAGTCAGAGCCTTGCGGAACCAATCACGGGACCAACAGGCGCAGTGAAGGGAATGTTATGGCGGCTGGTCATGACGATGATGATCCAGGGTTTTGGCCTGGCTATGTCGCCGCAACAGCGGGGCTGGTGCAGGGCATGCTGATTATGGCTATGGCGCTGGGCATCTCTATTTTCGCTTTGGGTGCGGTTTCTAAGGGGGGACCGGAGGGCAGCATCCGCCCTGTCGGACCAACTGGCCCTCTGGATGTCGCCGCCGCTTTGCCTGCCTTGGCACCTGTTCCGGTACCGCAGCGTTTGGCTTTGCCTTCGGCACAACCTACTTCGGATGACGCTTTGCGCCCCATTCGCGTGACTTTTGAAGGGGATGCAACCGTGACGCCTCCCTCCACCGCCAATGTCATCGGCAATGCCATATCCGCACGTGAGGCTTTGGGGGCACGGCGCTGGCTGCTGGTGTCCGAGGGAAACTTGACCGACCCCCGCCAAAGCCGCGCAACTTATGTACGGATCATGGGCGTGCGCGCCATATTGATGAATTTGGGCGTGCCAAGCAACGCCATTGAAATGCGTATGGAAAATTCCGGGGTGCCCACCACAGAGGATCGCGAAGGGTCGGTATTGATTGAACCGCTTGGTGTCAGAAGCCCCAGCGCAACAGCGCAAACGGATGATCAGCCATGAAGCGTCGTAAAAAGGCTATTGGCGGGGCCACCAATTTCTGGCCCGGCTATGTCGATGCCATGACCAATGTGGTCTTGAACTTATTATTCATGGTCGCAATGTTCGGCATCACGCTGGCGGTATTCACGCAGCAAGATAAAAAGGGTGCGGGCGGTGACGCGAATATGCCTGTGCCCGCGGTGTCACCGCCGGAAGCGACGCTTGGCTGGCCTACACCGGACGCGCTGCCGTCTCCATTGTTGCGTTCGCCGGACGATGTCGGTGAACCCGCCATTCGCCAGGTTCCACCAACGCCCGTTATGTCTGGTGCGCTTGGCACATCAGGCAGGCCCGAAGGCAGCGGCCGTACCGATGCCGGCGTTGCTCCTGCTGGGCAAACCGCGCTTCCCGGAAGGGGTGGGGATCCTGTCAATGCGGTGGGTGTAGGGCAATCCTTACGTTCAGGTCGGCAGGCCGGACCAGATGCAACCAATATCGTCGTGGCGGATGCCTTTGCCCGCAAATCGACGCAGCCTGTGACAGTGACGCGGCGCGCGACATCTTCGGGTCAGGTCATTCTGACGCTGGATGCGGAATCGGGCGCTGACCCTGTAGGTACATTTAACCGCGCCTCGGTCGCGGCGGCTCTTAAAGAGAATATCCGCACCGACAGTGGAAAAGTGAAGCTGTGGACATCTATTCCACGCGCGGATCCCAATATGCGGCGCAATGCGTATCTCGCGCTGACGACGCTGCGCAATCAACTCATCACCACCGGGGTCCCGGCATCTGCGATGGAGGTCCGCATCTATGAAGGGGCCGGCACTGCATCGGGCGGCTTGCGTCTGTTTGTAGTCACCGACCCCTGACCATCTGTTGGGGCAAAAGAAACGTCAGGATAAGGTTAGGAAAAACATCATGCCAGAAACATATACTTCAACACTACCGATAGAGGAAACGTCCAGCAATGGCAGCCTTATCGGTAGACGCGCTAAGATTGCGTTCAGCTGGGTTCGGGCGTTCGGCCTTTTGGCCGTTGTTATCCTCGCCGGTGCGACCACTTTTAAAGACGCGGTGGCGACATCTATCGCGTCGACGCCACACCCGGAACTGGTCTACGCCATTTTTGCGGTTGCCTTCGTTGCGGCGGTCTTGCTGGCCATTTTATTGTATGATTTCCTTAAGGAACAATCTTGGTTTGATGACCTAAAATCCAGTTCCCATGAAGATCAAGACCTGATGATTTCACAACGTGCCCGTTCCGGCAGTATGACCTATTTTTATCGTGTCTATATGCAGACTCGCGGCATGCCGCTCGCCATCCGTCAACCGGCTATGGAAGACGAAATGAACGGCGTGGAAACGCAAATGTTTGCACATTTGTCCTTGCCCAATTTGCTGTCAGGCAGCCTTGTCGGCCTTGGTCTCGTCGGGACATTTATCGGTCTACTGCAGACGCTTGACGAATTGTCCGGCGTGTTTGCTGCGCTAGGGGGCAGTTCTGGCAGCGATTCCGGCGCTATGTTCTCGACCATGATCGTGAAACTGCAAGGCCCAATGCAGGGCATGGGTACCGCATTCGTCGCCTCGCTTTATGGTCTGTTGGGATCGCTCGTTATTGGTCTGACTGTCAGCAGCGTGAAATCAGCCGGTGAACGTCTTTTCCGCGACGTGCGTGAATTCATCAACGAAGAGCTTTATCCAGCAGGTGGCGCTTCGATGGTGGCCGGGTCCGCTGTCGTTGCGACTTACAATGCAGTACCAAGCGGCGCGTTCACCCCCGAGCAATCGGCAGAACTTCATGCAATGATTAGCCAAGAACATAAGGCTATGCGCGATCTGTTCATTCATTGGGAGCAAAGCTTCTCAAGACGTTTTGACCAGCTGGCTAATGTGGCGACCCACATCAATCATCAGCTTGTCGATGCGGTGAATGCCGCTGGTGCGCATGCCGAACGCAATGCAGAGCAATTGAAATTAGTGTCGGAAGCTGAAGGACGTCTCGCTGCAGCTATTGACGACAAGGGGGGACGGTTTGTCGACCAAATCGACTCCTTGCGGAAGGACTTGTCTGTTGCCCAGCATGGGGTGTTCCCGGTATTTGGACGGCTGGCACTTGCCTTTGCAGTTATTGGAGCATTGGCAGGCCTTGCGGCTACTGCGCTTTCCCTCAGCTCGGGTGGTGACGCCATGGCACCGAACGCAGCACCTGCCGCCATCGTGGTACCAGAAAAAGTAGCACCCGCGCCTGCAGCGGACGCTGCCACAAATGCGCCGTCCAACGCCAAAGAAGCGACGGAGCAGGTGATTGTCGCCGAAGGCGAGAGCTTGTCCAGAATTGCGCTGGATAGGGGCATTCCACTAGAGGCAATGATAGCGGCAAACCCACAATTGTCCGATCCCACGCTTTTGTACCCAGGCGACAGGGTCAATTTGCCAAAAGCGGTGCCATCACCTGTGGAGTAAATTAGAGCTGCGAAACATAGCGGTTTTATGAACATGTGAGAATAAAGGCGGGGTGCATAGCCTCACCTTTTTTAGATTTGTTTTGATGTATGCACGCGTTGCGATGATCGTTCGCTCAAAACGACATGACGGCAAAGGAAGGGTGTAGTCGGACATGAAAAAGCCCGCCGCTGCCTAATGGCAGGGCGGGCTTATATTCTATGCGAAAGCAAAGCCGATTATTCGGCCGCTTTTTGCATGTCCTTGCCAGCTTCTTCAACGGCGGCACCGGCTTCAGCCGTAGCATCACCAGCGGCCTCTGCAGTTGCATCAGCTGCGCCTTCGGCGGCAGTCATGGCGTTCTCGGCACCCGCTTCCATAGCTTCGCCCGTTGCTTCGGCGGCTTCGGCGGTTTCTTCGGCTGCCTTTTCACCCGCTTGGCCACAGGCGGTAAGTGATGCTGCAAATGCAAGAGCAGCGACGGTTGCGACTAATTTCTTCATCTTGGTTCTCCTAAGTCCCTATAATCCCTCACGGGGCTATAGGGGTAACGGAAGTCGTTGGCACTAAGCAACTATTTTCCCAACCCGCGTGTAATTCCCCATTGGCGCGCAACGGTGTAACCAAGATAGCCAGTGCCAAACAACGCATATAATGGCTCTGGCAGGCCATTGAGATATGCGTTCATACCACGCGCGATATTGGCCGCTGCCTCTGGCTGCACGGCGGAAATCAACCCCATCGGTATCGCCCACAACAGCATGGCATACATGACATACAGAAAACTGGGGCGTGCGCGGCTTGTCCACGGGTCGGTGGATTGCGCCTCCGCCAAAATAGCGGACAATTGCGTGCGCAATGCGTCCATTTCTTGGCTCCCCTGCAGCTTGATGAGTTCTAGCTTTGCCGCGTCTCGGGCCTTTGGGTCGGGTATGATTTTGTCGATTAGGCTCGCAATTGGTCCGATGATACCTTCAATGAGTGACATGATATGCTCCTATTCATGTTAACCAATACGGCTCGTTAACCAGCCATATAAAAATGCTTCTTGTGTGGGGCGTTCTTCAGCTAAGCGGACATAATATGCGCCTTGTAGCGCATCGACTGCTTTGGTCAGAACGCGCTCTGCCGATGGCCCGCGTTTTTCCAGAAATGCTTCTAGCGCGCGCAAAGTATCGGAGCCGATTGTCCGATCTACAGCGATGTCTGGATAATCCACGCCATTGCGGTTCAGTGCATTCAACGCACGTTGCAGAAATCCAATCGCTGTGCGGGGCCCCATATTGACGCCAGTGTCAAATAGCTCTGTTGCTAATATTGGCGCGATTTTTGCCAACTTATCGAGAGATGGCGTGCGCCAATATTGTTTTTTGTAAATCAACGTCGCAACGCTGTGCGGCAAATTTTCCATTTGTCCCATATAGCCATGCCGACGGGCGACTGCCTGTGTAATGCCCCAGCATGTTGGTCCGCCCTTGTCGGCGGGATGGTCGACAAAACCACCTTCGCGCGCAATCAGATCGTCAATCAATTCGTCAATATTGTCACGCATTGGCACATTCTCACTTTCGACTATAAAATAACCAAATAGGTTTTTTGTAGGAAAGAGAAATATGCACGTGCGCGTCCAGCGCGCGTTTGCGCGCCATTTGCTTAGAATTTTTATTGTAGTTTATTGGTCGGGACGACAGGATTCGAACCTGCGACCCCCACACCCCCAGTGTGATGCGCTACCAGGCTGCGCTACGTCCCGACCGCCAAAGACCTCGCCGAGGCCAGTGGAAGCGCGCCTATATTGCGGTGGTTTTGGAAAAGCAAGCACGCTGTAGAAGCTTTGACGTTGCGTCAGCTAGGTGCAGGTGATAATCGCACCCGATTGTTTCCTAGCAGCGCCCTTCGTTGGTGCTGGATTTAATTAGTGCGAGGTTTTTTCATGGAGTTTGTTATCTTAAGTGCTGCCGCAGGTGGTGCTGGTGGTTCTGCATTTTTTGTGCAGTTGTTTCCGCTCCTACTGATCTTTGTTGTATTCTATCTCTTCCTCATTCGACCGCAGCAAAAGCGTGCGAAAGCACATGAGGCCAAAATTGCAGCCGTGCAGAAGAATGATGAAGTCGTAACCGCTGGCGGCCTGATGGGCAAAGTGACCAAGGTTGCCGATGAATATGTTGAAGTTGAAATTGCCCCAAATGTGCGGGTGAAGGCTGTTAAGTCGACCATTGCCAATGTGCAGCCGCGCAACGCTAAAGCCGCGAATGATTAACCATTGGGGTTGAACGGCTTTGCCGCTAACCCCAGTTATTGCTTCCCCAGTTCGTTCGGATCCTATCTATGCTTGATTTCCCCCGTTGGCGCATATGGATGCTCAACACCTTGATTGTCTTGGGGGTGGCCTTTGCTATTCCGAGCCTGCTTCCAACGTCGATGCGCGCGCAACTTGCGCAATATGTGCCGACCCCGACGATCAATCTGGGGCTCGATCTTGCAGGCGGCAGCCATATTTTGCTGGAGGCGGACACGTCGCAGCTTGCAGAGACGCGGCTTGAAGCTTTGGAAGACAGCGTCCGCACAGCTATGCGTCGCGCCAAACCGCAAATTGCGATTGCGGATGTTTCGCGTAGTGACGGCGCTTTAAGCTTTAACGTTACTGATGTGTCCAAGGTAGACGCTGCGCGTGAAGTGATCTTGCCGCTGATTAGCAACAGCACAGGCACGCGGGATTGGAATCTCGGCGTTAACAACGGCAACCGAATTATTCTATCACCAGTAAGTTCAGGCGACGAAACCGCGCTTGACCAGGCGATGGATACGGCGAAGGACGTCATTGACCGCCGTATTAACGCACTTGGTACGCTTGAGCCGACGATCATTCGGCAGGGCGATAACCGCATCGTGGTGCAGGTTCCCGGTCTCCAGGATCCAGAAGCGCTGAAGGCGTTGATTGGAAAAACGGCCAAGCTCGAATTCAAGCTGGTCGATGAACAAGCTGACCCTGATCAAACCGCGCAAGGTAAGGCTCGGGTCGGTAGCCAAGTTCTCCCTTATCCCGACAACCCCACAGGACTGCCGTACATCGCGGTGCGCCGCCTGGGCGGCATATCTGGGGACAAGTTGGTCAAGGCAGACCCGACATTTGATGCGCAGACCAATGAGCCTGCCGTGACGATCCAGTTTGACTCCGAAGGTGGACAAAGATTTGCCCGCATGACCCAGCAAAATGTGAACAAATTGTTCGCTATTGTGCTCGACGGCCAAGTCATCTCCGCGCCGCAAATTCGGGAACCGATTTTCGGCGGCGTATCACAGATTTCCGGCAGCTTCACGACCGAAAGCGCCAATGCGCTATCGATCTCATTGCGCTCTGGTGCATTGCCGGTGGATTTGACCATCGTTGAGGAACGTTCTGTCGGTCCTGACCTTGGCGCTGACTCTATTCGCCGTGGCATATTGGCGGCGGTTATTGGAACCACCGCTATTCTTGTACTTATGTTCCTCGTTTACGGCCGTTTCGGCATGTATGCGAATTTCGCTTTGGTTATCAACGTGGGGATGATCCTGGGCGTAATGGCTTTTGCCAATGCAACGCTTACTTTGCCGGGCATCGCAGGATTTGTTCTGACGATTGGTGCGGCGGTCGACGCGAACGTTTTGATTAACGAGCGAATCCGTGAGGAGTTGAAACGGGGAAGACGTGTCGTGCAGGCTATTGAAGTTGGCTATAAAGAAGCTAGCCGGGCGATTTTTGACGCGAATAGTACGAACGTCATTGCGGCCGTTCTGTTGTTCATTTTTGGCTCAGGACCGATACGCGGTTTTGCCGTGGTGTTGATGATTGGTATCGTCACTTCTGTGTTCACTGCGGTGACCATTACACGCATGTGGGTATCCCGTTGGGTTAAGAATACCCGGCCAACTGAACTGACGATTTGAGGATATTGATATGAAACTGCTCAAAGTCGTTCCTGACGATACAAATATTGATTTCCTCAAATGGCGCGTATGGGCTTTTGCGATCAGCTTGCTTCTGATGGCAGCATCTGTAGGCTTGGTCGCTACCAAGGGCCTCAATTTTGGCGTCGACTTCATTGGCGGGCAAATGATCCGCGCTACGTTCACACAAAGCGCCTCGGCACCCGTGACCGAACTGCGCGAGACGGTAGGCAGCCTTGGCTATGGGGACCCAACAATTCAGCGTTTTGGCGCAGAAAATCAGGTTTCGATCCGCATGAAATTACCCGAAGGTGCGGACAAAAATCCCGAGCTCGCTAATGCGATGGCGGAAAAAATCACGAGCAAGTTGAAGGCTGACCACCCCGATGTTCGGATTGACGGCGTTGATTCCGTGTCGGGCAAAGTGTCAGAAGAATTGTTCAGCAAGGGTATTCTTGCCTTGCTCGCGGCTATGGCCGGCGTTTCAATTTATATTTGGTTCCGGTTCGAATGGCAGTTCGGTGTAGGGGCAATATGGTCGCTTCTTCACGACGTAACGCTGACATTCGGACTGTTCGCAATTACAGGATGGGAGTTTGACCTCAACATCATTGCCGCCTTGCTGACGATCATTGGATATTCTCTGAACGATACCGTTGTTGTTTATGACCGTATTCGCGAAAATCTGATGAAATTTCGCAAAATGGAAATGGCATCGCTGCTGAATCTTTCGGTCAATGAAACCTTGTCCCGCACGGTGATGACCAGCGTATCGATTTCGCTGCCGCTGATTGTGCTGGTCCTGTTTGGACCCGATGTGATCTTTGGCTTTAGCGCGGCCATGGCGTTCGGCATTGTCGTCGGAACCTACTCGTCCATTTATCAGGCTGCACCGATCCTGATTTGGCTCAAGGTTGGTTCGCATAGCTTCGTTCCGACCGACGAAGGGAATGGTTCGAAAGCAGAGCGGATAGGCGAGGACTTCGGCGCGCAGCCTTAAAGTTTATAATTTGCGAACGAGCCGGACGGCTTTGGCAATCCAAGCTGGGTCGGTCACGACCTGCTGACGAGCGCCCGCTTCCAGCGGCAAAAGATGGAGCTTGCCTGCATCACGGCCAAGCAATCGACCAAAAAGGAATCGTCCGCCAGGCCGGGGCACAAGGACATCCAAATTTAACGCCGAGGCAAAATCATTCGGCTGAAGCTGTTCAAGCCATAATTCATCGCCGCGGCGATATTCGCCCATTGCCGCAGCAATGCGAAGTCCGACCATGCTTCCGCCGACATTGGGAACCATGATGCGCTCCTCCTGCGTTGGGGCATGTGTGCCATCCTCATGCAGTACCGCCGCGACAGGCAGAAATTGCTGGTCAGGCAAAGCAACAAGATCGCTGGAATCTACACCCAATGCATCCGCAATGCGGTTAATCCAGATAAGCGATAGCACACGCATGCCGGTCTCTAAGCGACCGATGGTTTGTGCCGTTGTTGGTGGATTGCAGCGTTCCGCCACATCAGAAAGGGTTAGGCCCTTCGCCCTTCGAACATCGCGAATTCGACTTTGCATGTGCACTCCGTTACCAAATAGGTTTTTTCTTTCCTACAATATTTACCACATGGCAAGCGTGATTCGAACAGTCAAAGGAGATTATCGATGCCCGCCAAATCTTACACGAGCCGAAAATTTCACGATCCACGTATGTTAGTCGAACATCCGGTGGCAGAAAGTCGTGCGACCCAGCGCACCGTCACGATTAACCTGTCAGAATCGCCCCTGTCGTGGCTGCACGCGCGCGGACATTTGTCGAACCGACAAATGTTGGCAGGCGAAACATTGCGCGGGGATTATGAAACGGCTGCACTGGGTCCACATGTGACAATGTCGTGGGAGAATATACCGCGCAGTCGGCAAAAACGCAGCGCGCCATTGGGGCTGCACCGAACGGAACGGATGCTGCAAGCCAAACGACGCTTTGACGGTGCACTGAACACGCTTGGTCCCGATTTATCGGATATTGCATGGCGCGTCATTTGCGTTGGGGAAAGCGTACCTGCTGCGGAACGCGAAATGTCATGGCCCGTGCGATCGGGTAAGCTAGTGCTAAAAATCGCGCTGGACCGGCTTGCGGCCTTTTACCGCATTCCGGGCTAGGATATAGAATCTTCGACCATCATCGCAAGTTCGAGCCAGCGTTCCTCTGCCGCATCCTTTTCGGCGCGCAGGGCTTCTGTCTTGGCACTCAGCTCGGCAAAACGCGCCGGCTTTTGCGTGTACAAAGCTGGGTCACTCATTTCCTGTTCCGCTGCGGCGATTTCGGTATCAATGTCTGTGATGCGCTTTGGCAACAGATCATAGTCGCGTTGGTCTTTGTATGTCAGCTTGACCTTTTTGGGTGCCGATGGAGCAGGGGAGGCGGTCGAAACGACCTTTTCGGGCTTTTTGGTGTTCGGCTTATCCCGTTTGTCTCGTTTTTCTTCCCAATCAGCATATCCGCCTGCGATGATATCGACATGGCCTGAACCGTCTAAGCCTAGGGTCAAATTGACCGTCCGGTCGAGAAAATCACGGTCATGACTGACAATCAAAACCGTGCCGTCATAATCGGCGATAACTTCCTGCAGCAGGTCCAGCGTTTCCAGATCAAGGTCGTTGGTCGGTTCGTCAAGGACCAGCAAATTAGCCTCTCGGGCAAATTCCCGGGCAAGCAAAATGCGTGATTGCTCGCCGCCGGATAAGGAGCCAATCCGTGCCTCGATCAACGCGGGATCAAACAGGAACTCCTTAAGATAGCCCTGCACATGCTTGCGCACGCCGCGCACATCGATCCAGTCGCTGCCGTCTGCCAACACATCGCGCACCCGCTTTTCGGGGGTCAGCAATTTGCGTTGTTGATCAATGACGATACCCGTGAGTGTCGGCGACAATGTGATGCTGCCCGTGTCAGGTATGGTCTCGCCCGTCAGCATGCGGATGAGCGTTGTTTTGCCCGTGCCATTTGCGCCGACAATACCAATGCGATCGCCGCGTTGAATACGCAGCGTGAAATCCTTGATAATTGTGCGATCGCCAAAGCTTTTGCCGACATTTTGTGCGCTGATGACCGTTTTGGTTTTGCTGTCATCGCTGGAAGCTGCGAGCTTGGCCGTCCCTTGTGGGCCTATCATCGCGGCCCGCGCGGCGCGCATTTCCCATAGTTTGGCCAATCGACCTTGGTTGCGCTTGCGGCGCGCCGTGACGCCGCGTTCCAGCCAATGCGCTTCAATTTTCAACTTGGCGTCGAGACGATCAGCATTGCGCGCATCTTCGGCAAAGACGCGTTCGGTCCATGCGTCATAGCCGCCAAAGCCGATTTCATTGCGGCGCAGTAGCCCACGATCCAACCAAAAGGTTTGCCGTGTTAACCGCGTTAAAAATGTCCGGTCATGGCTGATTACCATGAATGCGCCGCGATAACGCGTCAGCCATTCTTCCAGCCATTCAATCGCGGCAAGGTCAAGGTGGTTGGTCGGTTCGTCGAGCAGCAAAAGGTCAGGCTCGCTTGCCAGTGCGCGGCAAATCGCGGCGCGGCGCTTTTCCCCGCCGCTTGCGGTTTTGGCCTCACGATCCAAATTGATGCCCAATTGGTCCGCGATTGCGCGCACCGCATATTCGGGAGGGCCTTTTTCACCATGAATGGCAAAATCGACGAGCCGGTCAAAGGCGCTAACATCGGGATCTTGTTCGAGCATCACGATGTTGGTGCCAGGTGTGACGACGCGGTTCCCCTTGTCAGCTTCGATGGTTCCCGCCACCAGCTTCATCAATGTCGTTTTGCCAGCCCCGTTGCGACCGATCAGCGCCAACCGGTCGCGTGCGCCAATGAACAGATCAATATCCTGAAACAGCCAGCCGCCACCTTGCTGGAGCGCGAGATTTTCGAATGCGAAGATGGGAGGTTGCGACATATGGGCTGGCGGATAGGGGGTAGCAACGGCAGGGGCAAGCCAGATTGTCTATCCACCGTTTTTTGTCATTCCCGAGAATGACAATGTGGATGTTGACGATGGGTGAAGCTTCAAGCAAAGCTCTTTTATGCGCACAATATATTTGAACGGAAATTATGCTCCTGAAACGGAAGGAAAAGTATCGGTATTCGACCGAGGCTTCCTGTTTTCGGACGCTGTTTACGAGGTCGTCTCTGTCCTCGACGGCAAGCTTTTGGATTTCGATGGCCATGCTCAACGCCTTGCCCGATCACTTGGTGAAATTGGCATCATCGGTGCGCCAGATGCAGATGGCTGGCTAGTAATCTGCCGCGAACTTGTGGCGCGCAACAATCTCGAAGAAGGCATGATTTATTGGCAAGTGACACGCGGCACTCCCGATGACCGTGACTTTGTATTTCCCGCCGCCGACACGCTGCCGACGGTTCTTGCGTTTACCCAATCCCGCACGCTTGCGGACAACCCATTGGCTCAGCGCGGCATTCGGGTGATAACCATGCCTGATTTACGCTGGGGTAGGGCGGACATCAAAACAACGCAGCTTCTGTATGCCTCCATGATGAAAAACGAAGCGATTGCGCGCGGCGCGGACGACGCGTGGATGGAGCGTGATGGCTGGATCACTGAAGGCAGCGCGCAAAATGCGCATATCATCACACATGAGGGCATTTTGATTACGCACCCACTTAACCGCGAAATTTTGCACGGCATTACTCGCGCATCGGTGCTGCCACTTGTCGCACAACGCATAGAAGAGCGGCCTTTTTCCATAAGCGAGGCAGAGCAAGCTGCCGAAGCCTTTGTATCGTCCGCCTCAGGCTTTGTGATGCCTGTGGTGCAAATAAACGGAAAACCTATCGGTGATGGTAAACCCGGTTCGGCAACCGTTCAGCTTCGCCGTGCCTATATTCAATGGGCGCGCCAAACAGCAATTTAAGCAGTTGGCAAAAATGGGAGCTTGATATGCGTAAATTGATTTTGGCAACCATATTGACGACGAGTGGGATGATGGCCAGCGGCGCGATGGCGACGGAGGTGCATGTAACCACCGCCAATCCGGTCATAGACCTGACGATTTCCGAAACGGTCGAAACCCCGCCAGATGTCGCAACATTTTCAACCGGCGTTCAAACAATCGCACCAACGGCTAGCGCTGCGGTCCGCGCCAATAATGTGCAAATGGCATCTGTGGTTGCGCGGCTGAAGACACTTGGCATTGCCGATCGTGATATTCAAACCACACAAATCAATTTGAACCAGCAATTTGACTATCGCGAGGGGCAGCAGATTTTTAAGGGCTATCAGGCCTCTAACATGGTCAATGCCAAGCTACGCGATTTGACCAAGCTTGGCGCTTTCCTTGATGCGCTGGCAGTCGACGGCGCGACCAGTTTTAATGGACCAACATTCGGTATTGATGAAGACAGCCGTTTTCGGGAAACTGCGCGGGATAAGGTATGGGCCTCGGCCATGGCGCGTGCGCGAAGCTTGGCGCGCAAAGCAGGTTATATTGATGTCCGCGTGTTACGCGTTGCGGAAAATGATCAGGGGCAAGGGGTTCTATCAGGGCCTATGGTTTTGCGTTCAATGAACGCGACAGCGGACAAAACCACACCGATTGCGCCTGGCGAACTCAGCGTTGCAGCAAGCATGTCGTTCACATTTGAAATGGTGAAATAATGGATTTTGCCTGTCACGCAACGCGCGACCTAAGCGCGCCATTCACTGTGCGTTCAACGCTGCGCGCTTAGGGAGGCACTATGATTAACCGACTTGTCCTTATGTCAATGCTCGCCAGCATCGTTGTGATTGGCCCCGTTGCGGCCGATCCGCGTCGTGGGGAGCAGAATGAGGCGCGGCAGGATATGCGGGCCGGCAAGGTCAAGTCCTTACGCGAGATCGAAGCAAATATTGTGCCGCGTATGCGCGGAATGCAGTATTTGGGACCAGAATATGACCCGACCGCACAAGTGTATCGTTTGAAATTCATCGACCGCGATCGGGTTATCTTTGTCGACGTGGATGGACGGACGGGCGCTGTGCTGCGGCAACGGTGATAAGATTTTGTGGCGGTACGCTAATCTGCTAGCCACATAGCGAAATAATAAATGGCAGTATAAGGGAACGGCATGCGCATCTTGATCGTGGAAGACGAACCCAATCTGGGCAGGCAGCTCAAGTCAACACTGGAAGGAGCGGGTTATGCCGTTGATCTCTCTGTAGACGGAGAGGACGGCCATTATATGGGCTCCACTGAAAATTATGACGCGGTCATCCTGGACCTTGGTCTGCCAGAAATTGACGGACTGACCGTTCTTGACCGCTGGCGCAAGGAAGGCAGGAAATTCCCTGTATTGGTGCTCACGGCACGGGATAGCTGGTCGGACAAGGTTGCTGGCCTTGATGCAGGTGCCGATGATTATCTCGCCAAGCCCTTCCAGACTGAAGAATTGATTGCACGGTTGCGCGCGCTCATCCGCCGTGCATCGGGCAATGCGTCGAGCGAGCTGAATGTCGGCGATGTCCGTTTGGATACCCGTTCGGGCCGTGTGACGCTTGATGGTCAGCCTGTGAAGTTGACGGCACAGGAATATAAGCTGCTGTCGTACCTAATGCACCACAAGGGCAAGGTCGTCTCGCGGACGGAGCTGATCGAACATATTTATGATCAGGATTTCGACCGCGATTCTAATACCATTGAGGTTTTCGTAACCCGGATCCGCAAAAAACTGGGGCAGGACGTGATTTCGACGATCAGGGGCCTTGGCTATAGCCTTGAGGAACCGGTGAGCTGAAGCCGCCAGTCGCCATTATGTCCACATCAAAGCCGCCAACATGGCGCAGCCAATTCCAAAGCACCGGATCGCTTACACGCCGGATGATTCTGACGGCGGCAGCTTGGATTACGATTTTGCTTATCGGCGGAGGCGCTGCGCTGGACCGTGTGTTGACCAATTCGGTTGAGCAGAATTTTGATACCCAGCTTGAATATGTCCTGACCGCGATGATTGCGTCAGCAGAAATCGGCCCTGATGGCGAAATCCGGATGAACCGGCCGTTGGGCGATCAGCGTTTTCTGGAACCGAACAGTGGGCTATATTGGCAAATTACCGGTAAAGACGCGATGCCATTCCCCTCTCGCTCGCTATGGGACCGTGCGCTGAACCCACCCGCCGGTCACAATGATCAGGCAGTCCATTTCCGAAACAGTAATGAATTTCCGGACGAGCCACTGCGTATCGCCGAGCGGACTATTAAGCTTCCCGACTCAGATGTCGCTTGGACATTCATGGTGGCACAGAGCCGCAGTAGCCTTGATGCGCAGATTCAGGAGTTGCGGTCAGTATTGGTGACAAGTTTCTTTCTACTGGCGCTTGGCCTCATCATTTTGGCGGCATTACAGACATTTTATGGTCTTTGGCCATTGCGCGCGGTGCGCATGGCGATTGCCCAAATGCGCAGCGGGCAGGAAAGTCGGGTGACAGATGCCTTGCCGGACGAAGTGATGCCTATGGTCAATGAATTGAACGCCTTGCTCGACCATAATGAGAAACAGGCGGAGGAATCGCGTCGCCATGCGGGCAACCTCGCGCATGCGTTGAAGACACCGTTAACGGTGATAATGAATAGTGCGACCGCGCAGGCCCCCGATATATCGGAGACGGTCATCCGCGAAGCCACAACGATGCGACGTCAGGTGGATCATCATTTGGCCCGCGCCCGCGCGGTTGGCCGTCGGGGGCACAGCCAAAGTCGAGCGGTGGTATGGGGCAGCTTGGAATCGGTGGAGCGCGCGGTGGGCCGTCTCTATGCGCATGTCCGACTAGATATGACTGGAGACACAGCAATTGCCGCACGGATGGAGCGGCAGGATCTGGATGAAATGCTCGGCAACCTAATCGAAAATGCCGCCAAATATGGCGGTGGCAGTGTGTTTGTGACTGTCGAGGATGCGGGTGACTTTGTCGAAATAATGATTGAAGATGACGGACAAGGCATCGCTGAAAGCGATCGTGAGCGGTTGTTCGATCGTGGTGCGCGGCTTGATACAGGCAAGCCTGGTACGGGTCTTGGCCTTGCGATTGTCCGCGACGTTGTCGAAATTTATGGCGGGACTGTTGCTTTGGAAAAAAGCGAAGATCTCGGCGGACTTTTGGTCAGGCTGCGCTTGCCAAAAGCGACAAGCTGATTAATTTCCGTCGCGGATTTGCTGATGGTGCCTAATAACTTCATCAATGATGAAGCGCAGGAATTTCTCAGTGAAATCAGGATCAAGCTTGGCGTCACGTGCCAATTGCCGAAGCCTTTGTATCTGTCGATCTTCACGTGCGGGGTCTGCAGGTGGCAGCGATGATTTTGCCTTAAATTCGCCCACGGCCTGCGTTATTTTGAACCGTTCGGCGAGCATGAAAACCAGTGCAGCATCAATATTGTCGATGCTGTCGCGATAGCGGGCAAGGGTGTCTGCGTCGTTCATTGATACCATCTGTGCCGATATTGACCGCAACGGACAAGGGAAAATGCACCATTTGCACTTGCCTATCCACGCTGCGCGCGTCACAGCGGGCACATTATGACTGCAACTATCCACAAAATCGGCGGACATCAGGCGCCTTCGCTCGATCCAATACTGAAATTGGTCGCACCGGGCATGAATAAGGTCAATGCGGTCATTCTGGACCGTATGCAGTCCGAAATCCCACTTATTCCCGAGCTGGCGGGCCATTTGATTGCAGGTGGTGGCAAAAGAATGCGGCCGATGCTGACCTTGGCTTGCGCGCAGTTGTTAGATTATTCCGGCGAACGTCATCACAAATTGGCTGCAGCCGTAGAATTTATTCACACCGCAACTTTGCTGCATGATGATGTTGTCGACGGCAGCGACATGCGGCGTGGGAAGACAGCTGCGAACCTGATTTTTGGGAACCCTGCTGCTGTGCTTGTTGGCGATTTTCTGTTCAGTCGGTCGTTTGAATTGATGGTCGAGGATGGTTCGCTCAAGGTTCTTAAAATTCTTTCAAATGCGTCTGCGGTTATCGCAGAAGGCGAAGTTAATCAGTTGACTGCACAGCGGCAGATTTCGACGACTGAAGAAAAATATCTCGACATCATTGGTTCGAAAACGGCGGCGTTATTTGCTGCCGCGTGCCGTATCTCTGCCGTTGTCGCTGAAAGCGGCGATGCGCAAGAAATGGCGTTGGATGCCTATGGCCGCAATCTTGGCATTGCATTCCAGCTTGTCGATGATGCCATCGACTATGTCTCCGACGGTGCGACCATGGGCAAGGACAGCGGTGACGATTTCCGCGATGGGAAGGTTACGCTGCCCGTCATTCTCGCGCATTGCCGCGGTAGCGCTGAAGAACAGAAATTCTGGCGCGACGCGATGCTTGGCAATCGGGTAAGCGACGCAGATTTGGCGCATGCCTGTGCATTGTTGCGTGCGCATCGTGCCATTGACGACACTTTGGATCGGGCACGGCATTATGGCCAGCGCGCGATTGATGCGATTACACATTTCCCCGCAGGCGAAGCCAAATCTGCGCTGACTGAGGCCGTGGAATTCGCAATAGCCCGCGCATATTGAAGGACGCAGCGGTGCCGTCCGCGCTGAACATGTATGAAGCATTGCCCGTCATGGCGGTTATGCCCGATTTGCTGGCATCTTTGCGCGCGGCGCCCAATGCTGTTCTGATCGCTCCGCCGGGTGCCGGCAAAACCACTATGGTTGCGCCCGCTTTATTGGGTGAGCCTTATTGTGCCGGACAAATTCTGTTGCTGTCCCCGCGCCGCTTGGCCGCGCGTATGGCGGCGGAGCGCATAGCCGAAAATTTGGGGGAAACGGTTGGCGGGCGGGTTGGTTATGCGACGCGGCTCGATAGTAAACATGGCCCTGACACCCGCATATTGGTGATGACCGAGGGCATTTTTCGCAACCGGATTATCAGTGATCCTGAGCTATCAGGCGTATCGGTTGTGTTGTTTGACGAAGTCCACGAACGCAGCGTCGATAGCGACTTCGGGCTTGCGCTGGCGTTGGAGGCGCAAGCTGCTTTCCGGCCGGATCTGCGCTTGGTAGCCATGTCAGCTACGCTGGATGGATCACGCTTTTCGACATTGATGGACAATGCGCCTGTGCTGGAAAGCGAAGGCAAGAGATGGCCACTGGAATTTCTTTATGTTGGCCGCAGGACCGAATTGCCGATTGAAACCGACATTGTGCGCATATTGCGTCAGGCGCTGTCTGAGCAGCAGGGTGATATATTGGCCTTCCTCCCTGGCGTGCGTGAGATTGATCGTGCCTTTGATGCTTTGGGTGACTGTGGTCCTGATATTGTGGTGCATAGGCTGCATGGGCAGATTGACCCAGTGGACCAGCGGCTTGCGGTCCGCCGCGACACGCAAGGCCGCCGCAAGGTTATATTCGCCACAAATATTGCCGAGACCAGCCTGACCATCGATGGCGTGCGTGTCGTGGTTGACAGCGGCTTTGCACGGCGTGCGCGTTTTGACCAAGCGGCTGGCGTCACGCGGTTGGTAACGGAGCGGGCGAGCCTGTCTGCCGCAACGCAGCGCGCGGGGCGTGCCGCACGACAACAAGCCGGGGTTGCCTATCGACTGTGGGAGGAAGCAGGTAATGGTGGCCTGCCGCCATTCGATCCTCCGGAGATATTGGAGAGCGACCTTGCGCCTTTACTGATCGATTGCGCGCGCTGGGGTGAGAATGATCCTGCGAAACTCCGTTGGCTTGATCCACCGCCTATCGCCGCCGTTCAGCAAGCACATAGGCTGTTGATGTCGGTGGATGCATTGGACGCGCAGGGACGGATTACGGCGCATGGGACCTCGCTTGCCAACTTACCCCTACCGCCGAACCTTGCGCATATGGTCGTGACCGCAGCCCATAGCGGGCAAGCAGAGGAGGCAGCGATGTTGGCAGTTCTATTGCAAGAGCGCGGCTTGGGCGGGCAAAGTGAGGATATTGATGCACGCTATGAACGCTTCGTGCGGGAACGCGGGACAAAGGCAGACGCCGCTCGCAAGCTGGCGCAGCGCATTGCTCGGTTGTGTAGCAGCAAAGGTGGGCTGGATCCCTTGAGCATCGGTGGCTTGATCGCCACAGCGTTTCCTGAGCGCATTGCAAAGCGTCGCGATGCCAAGGGTGAAAAATGGATCAGCGCGATGGGGCGCGGGCTTCAGCTTGACGCGGCGTCACCACTCGCAAACGCGGAATGGCTTGCGGTATCCGATCTTCAAGGCGCGGCATCGGGCGCGCGTATATTGTCGGCAGCGGCGTTGACCGAAGTGGAAATCATGGGTCGATTTGCGCATCGGATCACCGGCCAGGAAATATTGTCTTATGACAAAAATGCTGACCGCGTGGAGGCAAAGGTGCAGCGTCGGCTGGGCGCGATTGTGCTTAGCGAGGGACGCGTTGAAAAACCTGATCCAGAAGCGGTTGCCAACGCTTTGTTGGCCGCTGTGCAAGACATGGGTGTCGACATACTGCCCTGGTCGGCCTCGGCATGTGCACTTCGGGAACGCGCGCTGTTTTCCGGTATTGCAACGCTCAGTGACGAAGCTTTGGCGCACAGCGCTGAACAATGGCTTCTGCCGCTGCTTGGCAAGGTGAACCGTTTGCGTGATGTTGCGCCATCGGGTTTGGCGCAAGCGCTAGACAATGTGCTCGGATGGGATGCACGGGCCCGCATTGACCAAATCGCGCCCGCTTCGTTCAAAAGCCCCGCCGGAACAGCGCATGATATTGATTACAGTGCCGAAGCTGGCCCCACGGTCGAATTGCGGGTGCAGGCTTTGTTTGGCCTTGATACGCACCCGTTGGTTGGCGTTGATCGCATACCGCTGGTTTTAAGCCTTACCTCGCCTGCAGGTCGCCCTATTCAAACTACGCGCAACCTTCCCGAATTCTGGCGCGGAAGCTGGCGTGATGTCGCCAAAGAAATGCGCGGTCGTTATCCCAAGCATAATTGGCCCGACGCGCCGTGGGAAAGTGTCGCAAGTCTCAAGACCAAAAAGGCACAAGCGCGCGATACGCCCCGCAACGCTTGACGACTCAGATGCTGTTCGGGCAAGGCGGTGGTGAATTAACCGTCAGGAAGCACAATATGTCCGCCCGTATTTTTCAACGCCCCAAAAATGCCATGCAGTCGGGCAGTGGACGCCGCGAATGGGTGCTGGAATATGTACCCGCAGAGCCCCGCAAAGCCGACCCGCTTATGGGCTGGGCGGGATCAGGCGATACGCAATCACAAGTGCAATTGACCTTCCCCAGTCTGGACGCAGCGCGGGCCTTTGCGGAAAAAAAGGGTGTCGCGGCGACTTTTATCCCAACGCCGCCTAAAACGCTGAAGCTTCAGGCTTATGCGGATAATTTCCGTTAAGCGATCATTCCGGGTAGCATCAGAAGCTTGACGTCAACAACGCAACCCTGCGTGCGTTTTTCCTGAACAAAGTGTGGCAAATCCAGCAGAGCAACGCGATGTACGGTGATGTTCTCACCATCGACACCGCCGCCTTCGCTGACTTTCGTCAAACCCCGCGCGCGGACGAGTGAGAAGCTTTCGCTGACCATGCCGGGTGAGGAAAAATATTCGCCTACGATTTCCAATTGCTCGGCACGATAGCCAGTTTCTTCTTCAAGCTCTCGGGCAGCTGACACCAACGTGTCTTCGCCCTCTTCATGGTCGCCAATCAGACCTGCAGGCAGTTCAATACAATTTGCGCCAAGTGGAACGCGATATTGTTCGACCAGCAGGACATGATCATCCTCCATCGCAAGAATTACCGCCGCCTTGATACCCCGCGCACGGCTGACATATTCCCATTTTCCGCGCGTCTTCGCCGTGATGAAGCGCCCTTGCCACATCACGGTTTCCGCTTCGTCTGGTTCCGTCATAATACGATGAGCCTGTCGGGAAGTTCGTTGGGGTTTTCAATGCCCTTGGGAAAATGTTCGGCCAAAACAACGCCCATTTGCGCTACTGCTGCCGCAACGCCAGCACCGGGATTTCCAGCCTTCACTTGATCTAGCAACGCAACCATGGCGTCACCCCAAATCTCTGGCGCAACCTTGGACGCGATGGCTTCGTCGGCCAAGATTTCCGCGCGATGTTCTTGCATAGACAGATACAAAAGCACACCAGTTCGGCCCATCGTTTTGGATTCGGCTCCGACCTTGAATAGGCTCATGGCTCGGCGACGGACGCGTGCCAGCTTTATCGCTTTGGGCGTAAGCGCCAGACGCAAGGGCATCCATTTCAGGATGAACCATGTGCCGATCCATTTCAGGGCAACTGCGGTCCACAAAAGGCCAAGATATTCACCGGCGGTATATTCATAGCCCCATTCGCTCGACAAGGTGTTAATCAGGCCGATATAAAAGTCGGGAAAAGTTGCGTAAGTTCCCAAGGCAATAAACGCGATGGCGCTGGCCCATACGATGGGGATGTCGTCATAATGGTCCGAAATATCCGTTACGATTGTGACGATTTCGCCGCTTGTGTGTTGTTCCGCGTCGGCGACCGCAGCGATCACCAAAGCATGGTCGTCTGCGCTCATCTGGCTTACTTTATTTATGGCCATATCCAATAATCCTACCACCCACCTGACGCGCCGCCGCCGCCGAAGCTGCCGCCTCCGCCGCCAAAACCACCAAAGCCACCGCCTCCAAAACTACTACCGCCGCCAAAGCCGCTGCTGCCACCCCAGATGATAACTGGACCCACGCCGCCGCGCCGATGCTTACGTCCGCCGCCATTCATCGAACGGAACATCGGCAGAAATACAAAGAAGATGAGGAAGAGCACAAAGATGATTGCGCCGAAGGGGCCGCCTTTATCGCGTTGGCGTGGTTGCTGCGCTGCACTTGCAATCTTGGCGGCCTCATCAGCGGGGAGTTCGAGCTGTGTGACAATGCGGTCAACGCCCGCATTGATGCCACCAGCAAAATCGCCGGCCTTAAAACGTGGCGTGATGTCGTTACGAATGATCGTCGAGGACAGGCCGTCGGTCAGTATCGGTTCAAGACCATAGCCCACCTCAATCCGCATTCTGCGTTCATTGGGGGCAATAATCAGGATTGCGCCATTGTCCTTCTCGGCCTCACCTTTGCCATCCTGACCCAATGCCCATTCCCGACCAAGCCGATAGCCATAATCAGATATTTCATAGCCTTCGAGACTGCTCAGCGTTGCCACCACCAACTGGCGCTTGGTGCGGGTTTCCAGTCCCGTCAACTTAGCCGTAAGCGCAGCCTCTTGCTGTGGGTCAAGCAGATCTGCTTGGTCTACGACACGGCCTGTCAGTTTCGGAAAACTTTGCGCAACTGCTGCTTGGCCGGTGAGGGCCAGCAGCAGCGCAATCATGAGGCCAAGGGCCTTATTCATATGCAATTCCCCAAATTGGCCTTAAGCCGCGGGTGCCATATCCAGCGTTGGCGCGGTTTCGGCACCTTGTGTTGTGGCTTGATAGGGAACCATCGGTTTTGCGCCGTGGATGATTTTTGCGCCAATGATGTCGGGGAATGTACGGATGGTGGTGTTATAGCCGCGTACCGCTTCATTATAATCGCGCAGCGTAATGCGCACGCGGTTTTCCTGACCTTCTAACTGGTCCTGCAACTTCAAATAGCCTTCTTGGCTTTTCAACTGCGGATATTGCTCAACTGAAACGAGCAAGCGCGACAAGCTGCCTGACAATTGGTTTTGCGCCTTCTGAAACGCAGCCATCTTTGCAGGGTCGTTTAAGTCTTCAGCGTTGACCTGAATATTGGGCGAGGTGGCTTGCGCCCGCGCTTGTATAACTTCCGTGAGCGTCTTGTTTTCCTGTGCGGCCGCACTTTTGACAATATTGGCTAGGTTGGGAATGAGGTTGGCGCGCTCTTGAAACGCAGCCTGCACATCAGCCCACTTCGCTTTGGCATTTTCTTCTGCCGTTGGAACGCTGTTGATACCGCATCCAGCCAACGAAGCTGCCGCTACGGGTACCAGAAGAAATTTCAAATAAGTTTTACGCATCTAACGAGTTCCTCCATTTGGCAAATTGCCGAGAAAACCAGCCCTTTAGCGGGCGTGTGTTATATACATAAGGCGCGCTATAGTCTTTCGCAATGACTGCTGTCGTTTGAGCAATCAAATTTAACAACGCCGTTCGATGATAAAATTGCTTCGCTTTGGCGCTATTTTCTGATGTATTGTGAGGCTGGATTTAGCGGCGGGGCATCATTGATGCCCATGTCACTTAAGGCATAAGGTAAATTGGGGGAGCAGGATGAAAAAATGGATATTCGGGGTTTTGCTGGTCATTGCATCGGCAGCGGGCGGTTTTTGGGTCAGCGCGGACAAAGATATGAAAGCGCTTATCTCCCATCTACCGACGGACGCTAACGTGCTGTTCTGGAGTGTAGAGCAACGCGACGCGGCGTTTCGGACAATGGATCGCATCCCTATCCTTGCCAAAGCTAATATCATTGCGAAAGGCGACAAGGTATATCCTTTGCCGCAAGGCACGCCGCTGACGATTGCTACGGATGTTGATGCGTATATGAAAGCGCAACGCACCGCGGGGCTGGTCATCATACAGGATGGCAAAGTGCGGATGGAAAAATATGGTCTCGATTTTGGCCCAGAGGGTAAATGGACCAGCTTTTCCGTCGCAAAATCCTTCACCTCGACCTTGGTCGGCGCAGCGATAAAAGACGGTTATATCAAAAGCATAGATGATAAGGTTTCCGCCTATATCCCCGATTTAAAGGGCTCGGCTTATGATGACGTCACCATCGCGCAATTGCTGACGATGACGTCCGGCGTCAAATGGAATGAGGATTATGAAGACCCCAAGTCCGACGTTGCCTTGTTTAACGCGCACAAAGCCGAAAATGGCATGGACGTAACCGTCAGCTATATGCGCAACTTGCCGCGTGAGGCGCCTGCTGGCACCAAATGGGTCTACAAAACCGGCGAAACTAACTTAATCGGTGTATTGGTCAGCTCTGCGACAAAGAAGACCTTGTCCGCTTATCTGTCCGAGAAGCTATGGGCGCCATTTGGCATGGAGCAGGACGCAAGCTGGTTATTGGGTGCGACCGGGCATGAAATCAGCGGCTGCTGCATTCAGGCATCCACGCGTGATTATGCACGTTTTGGTATGTTTATGCTGGGCGGAGCGAAGGTCAACGGCGTAAGCATCTTGCCAGACAACTGGATTGCGCCTGCGACCAGTAAGCAAGCGGACATCGGTATGCTCGGTAAGGGCTATGGCTATCAATGGTGGACTTATGACGACGGCAGTTACGCCGCCCAAGGTATTTTCGGCCAAGGCATTTTCATTGACCCCAAGCGTAACCTTGTAATTGCATCGAACAGTAACTGGCCAAAGGCAACTGATCCCAACACTGTGGGTGTGCAACGAGAAGCCTTTTATAAGGCTGTTCAAGCGGCTGTTGATGCAGAAGCAAAACCACGCGACAAATAGCTTTTTTGTGGTGCAAAATAATTGCGATCTTTCGTAACTAAATTGCGCCGCAAATCATAGAAAAAAGGGGCTTTTCTAAGCCTCGATATTAGTTCAGCATGACTGCTGCATAGACGGGTTCTTAGTGGGAGATTAGCTATGGATTTCAAAACATTTTTGCACGCAGGTAGCAATCGGCGCGCGATGCTGAAGGGCATGGGCGTTGCAGCTGTCGGATTTTCCTTAACGGGTGCACTTGCTGGGTGCGGTGAGAAAGAAGCGGCAAAGCTTGCCAATGGCGAAGAGGCCAAGCTGAATTTCTACAACTGGGACACCTATATTGGTGAGACCACGTTGGAAGATTACAAAGACAGCGCCGGTGTTGACGTGAACATGACATTGTTCGCCAGCAATGACGAATTATTTGCTAAGCTACGTGCCGGCAACCCAGGCTATGACGTTATCGTGCCGTCCAACGACTTTGTCGAGCGCATGGCTGCAGCGGATATGCTGCTCGCACTCGACAGAACGCAGATCCCCAATTTCAAGAATGTCGCGCCTGAGTATCAGGATGTGCCATATGACCCAGCGCGCAAATATTCGATGCCGTACACATGGCTGGCGCTGGGCATTGGCTATCGCAAATCCAAAGTGAAGTCGGTGCCGGATAGCTGGAAAGTCCTGTTTGATAGCGATGAGTATAAGGGGCGTATTGCTGTGTTGTCCGAGGCTGGTGACATGTTCCGGCTATATGGCAAATATTTGGGTAAATCGGTCAATGGCCTGTCTGATGCTGATATCAAAATGATTGAAGCGATGATGATAAAGCAAAAGCCCAACATCAAATCCTTCCATGAAGACAATGGGCAGGACCTATTGTTGAAGGGCGAGGTTGATCTTGTGCTGGAGTATAATGGCGATATTGCCCAGATTATGTCGGAAGACCCCGACATTGGCTTTGCCATTCCCAAGGAAGGAAGCCAGTTGAACTCAGACAATCTGTGCATTCCAAAGGGTGCGCCACATCCCAAAAATGCGCATGCTTTTATTAACTATTTGCTGGATGCCGAAGCGG
Organism: Pseudomonadota bacterium; assembly: GCA_041175465.1. Taxonomy (GTDB): domain Bacteria; phylum Pseudomonadota; class Alphaproteobacteria; order Sphingomonadales; family Sphingomonadaceae; genus Sphingorhabdus_B. The sequence continues at coordinate 293,246 of JBEDEX010000003.1, forward strand.
GTAAAAAGATTACAGAGACGATCCTATACCCAACGCCAAATGCGGCGGCAAAGGCGCTGATGCCCGATGATTATAAAAATAATCAGGTCATTTTCCCGCCGGCGGACGTCTTGGCAAAATGCGAATATGCCAAATTCAACCCAGAGCTGCAGCCGAAATATGAGGAGGCGTTCACGCGCGTACGGGCGGCTTAATTGATGTCAGGGCCGTTGCAGGACTGGAAAAGCCAGAAGAAGCCTTTTGCCGCCGTTGCTTCGGCACCGGTGTTCTGGCTTGGCCTGTTCTTCATCGCGCCCATGACCATCGTCTGGCTTTACAGCTTTGGCCAGAATGTTGGGCCTGCCGACATTGATATTTCAGGTACACTCGACAATTACAAACGCGCGACCGAGTGGTTGTATCTTTCAATCTTCCTCAAAAGCTTTGCGGTCGCAGCGCTCACCACATTGATTTGCCTCATCATTGGCTTTCCCGTGGCGATGGCAATTACCTTTGCCGCACCGAAATGGCGACCTTGGCTCCTGCTCGGTATCATGCTGCCCTTTTGGACCAATTTGTTGATCCGTACATATGCCCTGATGGCGTTGATGGGCACCAACGGCTATATGAACAAGGGACTAGGCGGGCTGTGGGAAGGCGCAAGTTGGTTGCGCACTTTAGTGGGGATGCAACCACTGGACGCATGGACGCCCGTGCAACTGCTCTACAATAATTTCGCGGTCGTTTTGGGGCTGGTCTATGTGCATCTGCCCTTCATGGTTTTGCCCTTATATTCGGCGCTCGACCGGCTGGATAAAAGTTTGATTGAGGCCAGCCTTGATTTGGGAGCAGGCCATTTCAAAACCTTCATGCAGGTCGTGGTGCCTCTCGCCGCGCCAGGTATTGTTGCAGGCGTTATGATTACGCTCATCCCGGCATTGGGCGCATATCTCACCCCTGACCTCATGGGCGGTACCGATAGCCAGATGATTGCAAATGTTATCGAGCGGCAATTCAAGCGCGCCAATGACTGGCCGTTCGGCGCAGCTTTGTCCTTCCTGCTTATCTACGCAATGTTTATACTCATCGCCCTGCAATCGATGCGGTCGAACAAAGTGAAAGAGGTGCGTTGATGTTTAACCGCACCGCCATCGCCCCGCTTGAATATACCCGCAAGCTTTGGATGCGCAGTTGGGTCGGGCTGACCATGCTATTCCTGTATGCGCCGCTTATCGTCCTGATGATTTTCAGCTTTAACGACAGCAAGCGCAACGTTGTGTGGAAAGGTTTCACGCTCAAATATTATGAAAAGGCACTGAACAACGACAGTTTAGTTGAGGCGATGATCAATTCGCTCACCATCGCGTTTTTGGCGACGATCATCAGCTTGGTTATAGGCGCGCTGGCTGCAGTCATGCTCTGGCGCTTCCGTTTTCCATTTAAGGGACTGGTCGAAGGCACCATGTCCTTGCCGATCATCGTTCCTGAAATCTGCTTGGGTGTCGCGTTTTTGATCTTCTTTGCCAAAATCGACTGGCCAACTGATCTGCCTTGGCCTTTGAACCTGTCGGCGATAACTATTGCGCATATCACTTTCTGTTTTCCTTTTGTTGCCATGGTCGTGCGCGCACGGTTGGCAAGTTTCAACAAGGAAGAGGAAGAGGCGGCAAAGGACCTTGGTGCGACGGAATGGCAAGCGTTTCGCGATGTCCTGCTGCCACATATAAAACCATCTTTGGTGGCAGGCGCGTTGCTCGCCTTTACACTCAGCCTTGACGATTTCGTCATCACCTTTTTTACCAGCGGCCCCGACACCATTACTTTCCCGGTAAAGGTTTACTCGATGGTACGCTTCTCGGTGACGCCAGAGGTCAATGCCGCGTCGACCATCCTCATCATTCTCACTGTCGCCCTGACCTTCATCGCCCTGAAATATCAGGGTGTGAAGGGCATATCGGACGCCCATTGAGATGCGCACCGCCGCCTACGGAACACTGATATGACTGAAACCAAGCACCCCATCATCCAAATCCGCAACGTGTCCAAACGCTTTGGCAAGGTGACGGCTGTCGACAATGTCAGTCTGGATATTCGCGCCGGGGAGTTCTTCGTTCTGCTTGGTCCTTCAGGCTGCGGCAAGACGACTTTGCTGCGAATGATCGCCGGGTTTGAATTGCCGACTGATGGGCAGATTCTGATCGATGGACAGGATATGAGCCTTGTTCCTCCGAATAAGCGGCCTGTGAACATGGTGTTCCAAAGCTACGCTGTGTTTCCGCATATGAACGTGACCGACAATGTCGGCTATGGCCTGCGTATATCAGGCGTATCCAAAGGCGAAATGCGCGACCGCGTCGCAGAAGCACTTGAGCTGGTGAAGCTGGGCGGGTTTGAGGACCGGATGCCCGACCAAATGTCTGGAGGGCAGCGGCAACGCGTTGCGCTTGCGCGCAGCTTAGTCATGCGGCCAAAGGTATTGTTGTTGGATGAGCCGCTTTCAGCGCTCGACGCAAAATTGCGGGCGCAAATGCAGTTCGAATTGTCAGACCTGCAGGACAAGGTTGGTATCACTTTCGTCACTGTCACGCATGACCAAGACGAGGCACTGTCGATGGCAAGCCGCGTGGCCGTGATCAATAAAGGCGAAGTCGCGCAACTCGCACCGCCATCGGATCTTTACGAATATCCCGCTAACCGCTTTGTTGCGGATTTCGTAGGCTCAGTGAACATATTTGAAGGCAAATTGACGCTGGACGAGCCCGATAAGGCTGCCGTTGATTGCCCAGGCCTTGGCAAGGTTTACCTGAACCACGGTGTTACGGGTCCGCATGGCGCCAATGTCTGGATCGCATTGCGGCCCGAAAAAATTTATTTGCACGTTCCCGGTAAAGGCAAGGCGGTCCGCGCCGCCGCACAAGACGCGCCAGACGGCCATAATCTCGCGCGCGGTACGATTAAGGGGATGAGCTATCTTGGCGACATTACGCTCTATGATATCCAACTTGAGGGCGGCCAAATCATCCGCGTCAGCCGTCCGAACCTGTCCCGCCATGACCAAGAAGATTTCACATGGGATGACAAGGTCAGCATGCACTGGCGTGCCGATAGTCCGGTCGTTTTGTTAAGTTAGGGGCGCGTTTGCGCGGTTACGGAGATTTTGAATGCACAGGCTTATTGGAGTGACAATTTCATTGTGCTGGTTGCTAAATTCCGGTGCCGAAGCACAGACGAGTGCCCCCGCCAACACGTTGGAAGTGCGTGATGATTTCATCATTCCAGTCACAATCAACGGTACAATTTATCGGTGGGAGGTTTCACCAGAAGGCAATGCTGCCCGCGTCTTAAATGCGGACATCGCCAAGAGGTTGGCACTCAAGCCGAGTATGATCGGCGGGATCCACATGGTCGGACCGGTTCGTCTGATAGCGGCCTCGGACAGCGTGCGGATCGATTATGGCGGTATCGTTCGTAAAGATCGCTTGTTTTGGTTCGACCGCCCGGCATCCGACATGTCGGATGGTGCCGTTCATCCGGCTATGTTGCCATATTCTCATGTGCGTTTCGTGCTTGGACCAAAGGGAGCCAACGAGCGTGAATCTTTGATGCCGCTTGATGGCGTGGGCATTTTCGGGGTTGGCGGCGGCGTTGGAAAATTCAAATATGGTGACGCCGAAATACACATTTCATTCAGCCTGAAACGGCAGGAGGCATTGATGACCGCTCCAACCGCCGTTCTGCTTGCGACGGAACAGGGTGGCGCATTTTCTGAGCAACAGCGGCAGGCCATAATCCGTTTCGGTGTGGAACGTCCGGTTCGCCTACTCCGATTCGAGCGCCCGTTTTCATTATTCGAAAGACCAGTTACCGCTGCACTGGTGCGGGTCAGCGACTTTGGTGACGCCTCCATTATACCCGATGGAACAAAAGCCGATCAGGACGAAATCATTGTCACAGGGAAGGCGAAGAAAAAGCCGCAGTATAGCATAATTCTGGGCCGCGATTTTTTGAAAGGCTGTTCTTCGCTGACCTATGATATGAAAGCAAAGCTGATCCGGCTTTCATGCCAACCCTAAGCTGATTGCAGGGTCCGATTAATTTTCCGTCGTCGGCGCTGGACGCAGATCGATCAGCGTGACGATGATATTGCTGTTTGGTGATCCGTCTGCCGCTTTAGGCATACAAAAACGGTATGTTGACCCTATCGGCATCATGTTCAGGCTTTCGCGGAAAATCGGTGAGGCTTGGCTCAACGGGATTTTTTCCCATTCGCGCTTTTGCTGGACGACGCCGGTTGTCGCGTCAAAGATGGTGAAGTCGACAAGCGCCATGTCGCCATCGACTGGCTTTCGACCAGTGGTAGCCTTTACTATCTCATAGCCAATGCCGGATGCGGTGGATTGCGAACAGCTGCGTTCTGCGACCGGAAGGACGGGTTTCGGTGGCGGGTTGGTGAAGGAGAGCAGTTCAACCTCAAACACCAGATCGGCGTTTGCCGGGATGGGCCCACTGCCCGCTGCGCCATAGCCAAGTGCCGCAGGGATGCAGAGGCGGTAGATGCCGCCAGTCTGCATCAATTTCAAGCCCTGCGCAAATCCAGGAATGACGCCGCCAACGGGGAATTGGGCAGCTTGGCCGGAATCAAATTCGGTGCCGTCTGCAGTCAGCATGCCTTTATAATTCACGGTGACCTTAGATTCGGCATTTGGCCGATCACCATTGCCCGGCTTGATGACAGTGTAAGACAGGCCTTCGGCGGTTGGTGTCGTGCACGAAAGCACGGGCGGCTTGGGCTTAACCGCAACTGGCGCGGCGGCCTGCGCAGGTGCGAATTGCAGGAGCAGGGCGGGGGAGACAGCAGCAAATGCCGCGCGCTTCAACATTGGTGATTTCATGATTGTCCTCGGTAATGATTGGACGAGCTTTGTCTAGGTAAACGGAATCGTTACCCAATTGCCCGCAATTTCGGCTCCGCCTCATCCAGCGATTTGTGAATGATGCCGACAAGCTCGTCAATTTGGTCGGTGCTGATAATCAAAGGTGGGCACATCACAATGCTGTCGCGGATACCGCGCACCATCAAGCCGTTGCGGATACAAATATCGCGGACGAGCGGTCCTGCTGTGCCTTCTGCGCCGCCAAAGCGCGCACCTGTTGCCTTGTCTGCAACAACCTCGATCGCGCCGAGCAAACCAACGGAACGCGCTTCACCAACCAAAGGATGGTCGCGTAATGGGGCCAGTGCCTTGGCAAGATATGGCCCAGTTTCATTGCGGACCTTGTCGACCAGACCTTCGCGTTCCATGATTTCGATATTGCGCAAGGCAACCGCGGACGCGACTGGGTGACCGGAATAAGTGTATCCATGGACGAAATCACCGCCGGTCTTGATTACCTTTACGATTTCGGCGCTGACAGCAACGGCGGAGATGGGCAAATATCCTGACGATAGGCCCTTGGCCATGGCGATGATGTCCGGTTGAATACCCATGGTTTCATGGCCCCAGATATTGCCCGTGCGCCCAAAGCCGCAAATGACCTCATCACAGACCAACAGTATCCCATATTTTCGGCAAATCGCCTCGACCTGCGGCCAGTAATTGGCAGGTGGAATGATAACACCGCCTGCGCCTTGTACAGGTTCGCCAATGAAGGCAGCGACATTTTCAGGGCCGACCTCTAAAATCTTGTCTTCAATCGCCTGCGCGCATGCAGTGCCAAAATCCTCCGGCGTCATGTCGCGGCCTTCATTATAATGATATGGCTGGCGTACATGCTCTATGCCAGCCATTGGCAGTATGCCCGGTGCTGGGAAGCCTTGGCCGTGCATCACTTTCATGCCGCCCATGCTGACGCCCGCGACCGTAGAGCCATGATAGGCATTATGACGGCTGATCATGATTGTGCGGCTATGTTCGCCCTTCACCTGCCAATAATGACGGACCATACGCAAAATAGTATCATTGGCTTCCGAGCCGGAGCTATTGAAAAACACATGTGGCAGACGGCCATTGGTTAGGCTGGCAATCTTGTCCGCCAGCATGATGGCCGGTGCGTTCGCGGTTTTGAAAAAGCTGTTATAATATGGCAGCTCAAGCATTTGTTCGCGCGCGACTTCCGCCAATTCGTCACGGCCATAACCGACATTGACGCACCACAGGCCAGCCATGCCGTCTAATATGCGGTTACCATCACCATCGTGAATATAGCAGCCTTCGGCATGGGTGATGATCCGGCTGCCGCCCAGATCCTCAATTTCCTGCCAATCAGCTTGCGCGGGCAAATGATGGGCGATGTCCAAACGGCGTAGTTCAGCGATGTCGTAATTGCGTGGCATGTTGATGTCCCTCAGTCTTGTCGTTGCACCATCTTTCTCTGGTGCTTATTCCGTCTCGCGGTTTGAACCGAGACGCGCGATAGCCCCAAGCCTTTGCTAGGGTGAGGATGCATTAAGGCGAAAAGCCTATCCGCGCCTGATAGCGATTATATCGGGTCACTTTTGTGTTCACAGCTCACCTCTTAACGCTTTTCCCAAAAGGTGAAAATAGGTTTGCGAATCCGGGTCATTTTCTGTGTCCCATTCGGGGTGCCATTGCACCGCGAGCAAATGCGCGCCGTTGGGGCGTGCGCTATAGGCCTCCACCAAGCCATCGGGCGCACGGGCCTCTACATTCAGTCCGTCGGCAAGCCTGCCGATGCCCTGATAATGGACCGAGTTTACGTTCAATGCGCTTTTGGCATAAGCACCCGCCAGCATGCCGCCATCGGTAAGATCGACCGCATGGCGATGGTCAAACATTGCGTCAAAAGGGACATCATCCGGCGCATGGTGGCGAAGGAGGGTGTCATTAACGCTGGTATCGCGGCGTAAGCTTCCGCCCAAAGCGACGTTGATTTCCTGAAAACCTCGGCAAATGCCAAATACGGGCTTTTGTGCATCTATCATGCGGTCGACCATCGACATTGCAATTGCGTCCCGACCGTCATCATATGGTCCGTCGCCGCCATCCTCGCCATACAGCCGCGTTGCGACGTTCGATGGGCTGCCTGTTAGCAATATGCCGTCTAAGCGCGGCGCGACGTCGGCGGCGGTCATCAGGTCGGGCAGGGAAGGGATGATCAATGCCGCAACATCGGCATAGGTCATGGCCGCGCGAATATAACGATTCATGACGGCTTGGGCGACTTCGCTGCCGACCATGCGGTTGCAGGCAATAACACCCAGGACAGGACGTGCTGTCATAAAAGGCTACCGACCAACGCGCTCATCCGGCTGCTCCGATCAGCTCCCGGCCAATCAGCATCCGCCGAATTTCATTTGTACCCGCGCCAATGTCGAGCAATTTGGCATCGCGCCAATAGCGTTCGACCGGCCAATCCTTGGTATAGCCAGCGCCGCCCAAAGCCTGAATCGCTTCGCCAGCGACCTTCACCGCGTTTTCGCTGGCAAGTAGAATGGCGCCCGCCGCATCAAAACGCGTAGTCTGCCCCGCGTCACATGCCCGCGCAACATTGTAGACATAGCTGCGAGCGGAGTTGAGTGCGACATACATGTCCGCGACCTTCGCCTGCATCAGTTGGAAACTACCAATGGGTTTACCGAATTGCTTGCGTTCGCGCACATAAGGCAGGACCACATCCAAACAGGCCTGCATCACGCCAAGCTGAAGCCCGGCGAGCACAACACGCTCATAATCCAGACCTGACATCAATACGCCGACGCCGCCATGCAGCGGGCCCATAATCTGTTCATCGGATACAAAGCAATCGTTGAACACCAGTTCCGCCGTGGGCGAACCGCGCATCCCTACCTTGTCAATTTTCTGGCCAATGGAAAAACCCTCCATGCCTTTTTCAATCAGAAAGGCGGTGATGCCGCGCGATGCAGCCTCCGGCGCGGTCTTGGCATAGACAACCAAAGTGTCTGCATAAGGGGCGTTGGTGATCCAGAATTTCGTGCCGTTCAGGATATAGCCGCCCTGAACCGCTTCGGCTTTCAGCTTCATCGAGACAACGTCCGAGCCAGCGCCCGCTTCGGACATGGCAAGGCTGCCAACATGTTCGCCCGAAATCAGCTTGGGTAGATATTTCGCCTTTTGCTCAGGCGAGGCCCAACGCGCGATCTGGTTGACGCACAGGTTGGAATGCGCGCCATAAGACAAGCCAATCGAGGCAGAGGCGCGGCTGACCTCTTCGACCGCGACGACATGTTCCAAATAGCCAAGGCCGAGGCCGCCATCGGCCGCATCAACGGTTATGCCATGCAAGCCAAGTTCGCCCATGGCGCGCCACAGCTCGTCCCGCGGAAACCAGTCATCCGCGTCGATTTGGGCCGCAATCGGCGCTATTTTGTCGGTTGCAAAACGCTTCGTCGTTTCGCGGATCATATCGGCGTTATCGCCAAGGGCAAAGTCTAATGTCATACTTGTCATGGCCTTGCTCTGCCAGTTAATTGCATGTGCTGCAAGCATAGGACTAGCCAGTGAGCGCCCTTTTGCTTACCGCTCATCTGATGTTTTTTAAGCGAGCGAATCTTCACTAATGCATTATGATATTCTTATTGTTGGTGGCGGCCACGGCGGCGCGCAGGCTGCGATTGCGTTACGACAGGCCAAATATGAAGGCAGCGTTGGTGTGGTGAACGCTGAGCCGGAATATCCCTATGAGCGTCCGCCTTTGTCAAAAGACTATTTCGCGGGCGAAAAGGCGTTTGAACGCATCATGATCCGGCCGGTCGCTTTCTGGGCGGAACGCGGCGTCGATATGATGTTAGGCAAGCGCGTGGACACTGTCGATCCATCTGCACATAAGGTAACCCTATCTGACGGAGCGGTCATTTCTTATGGCAAGATGATTTGGGCGACAGGCGGCAGCCCGCGGGCATTGCCTGTTGCGGGCGGCAATTTGCCTGGGATGCACGTGGTGCGCACGCGTGCTGACGTTGATGGGATGCTGGATGGCCTCGACGATGTCGCTGAGGTTGCGATTGTGGGCGGTGGGTATATCGGACTTGAGGCAGCGGCCGTGCTCCGTAAAATGGGCAAGAAAGTCACCGTGCTTGAGGCGATGGACCGCGTTCTGGCGCGGGTTGCTGGTGAGCCTCTATCACGCTTTTATGAGGCGGAACATCGCGCACATGGCGTGGACGTGCGCTTGGGCGTTGAAATCACTAACATTGAAGGCGAGGACTTTGTCACGGGCGTTCGCTTAGCTGACGGGGAAGTGATCCCCGCTCAAATGGTCATTGTCGGCATTGGTATCATTCCGGCTGTTGCGCCTTTGCTGACGGCGGGTGCCGCTGGTGGTGCAGGGGTTGATGTTGATGCCTATTGTCGGACGTCCTTGGCAGACATCTATGCCATTGGCGACTGCGCGGCCCATGCCAATGATTTTGCAGGCGGCAACGTCATGCGCGTTGAATCGGTCCAGAACGCCAATGATATGGCGAATGCCGTAGCCAAAAGCCTGACAGGTGAACTGACGCCATATCATGCCGTGCCATGGTTCTGGTCCAACCAATATGATTTGCGCCTTCAAACGGTCGGCATCAGCGCGGGTTATGATACCATGGTGTTGCGCGGCGAAACTGACGCTCGCAGCTTCTCGGTGGTGTATCTGAAGGCCGGCAAGGTCATAGCGCTCGACTGTGTCAACGCGACTAAGGATTATGTCCAAGGCCGCCTGTTCGTTATCGAAGGGCTGTCGCCGACGGCTGCGCAATTAACCGATACCAACGTGCCATTGAAGGAACTCGCTGCAGCTTTGATGGCCAACTGATGTAAATTTTGCCCCCAGTTCGTTCCGCCCTCACGGCCATTTTAGGCCCAACCAATACTGGCAAGACACATCTTGCTGTAGAACGCATGTGCGCGCACTCCAGTGGGATGATTGGGTTCCCGCTCCGCTTACTGGCGCGGGAAATATACGACCGTGTTGTCGCCCTAAAGGGCGTGCAGAATGTTGCTTTAATAACGGGTGAGGAGCGGATCGAGCCGCCGCAAGCCCGCTGGTATTGTTGCACCGTTGAAAGCATGCCCATTCAGAAGGATTTTGCCTTCGTCGCCATAGACGAGGCGCAATTAGGTGCAGACCCAGAACGCGGGCATATTTTTACCGACCGAATACTGCATGCACGCGGGCGCGAGGAAACGATGATATTGGGCTCGGAAAGCCTCCGCCCGATTATCCGCGCGTTGTTGCCCGATGCTGAAATTATCTCCCGCCCGCGATTTTCGACTTTGAGCTATGCTGGCGCGAAGAAGCTGTCGCGCTTGCCTAAACGGTCAGCGATTGTCGCCTTTTCAATCGAGCAAGTTTACGCCGTGGCCGAAACCTTGCGCCGTATGCGCGGCGGCGCTGCGGTCGTGATGGGGGCATTGTCCCCGCGGACGCGCAATGCACAGGTCGCGATGTTCCAATCGGGCGAGGTGGATTATCTTGTTGCAACCGACGCCATTGGCATGGGGTTGAACCTTGATGTCGCGCACGTCGCATTTGTCAGCCTGTCCAAATTCGACGGCTCCCGCCGTCGGCGCCTAACCGTTGCCGAAATGGCTCAAATTGCGGGCCGTGCTGGTCGGCATCAGCGCGATGGTAGTTTCGGGACGTTGGCGGGCGAGGGCAGCGAATTTACCCCCGAAGAAGTGTTGGCTATTGAAGGACACAGCTTCCCGCGCTTGGACTGGTTATATTGGCGTGAAGCCAAGCCGCGGTTTAACGATATCGCAACGTTGATCGCGGATTTGGAAAAGAAGCCGCATCGTTCTGGTCTCTTGCCAGCGCCGAAGGTCATAGATTTGCTGGTGCTCAAGCGCTTGGCCGAAATAGCTGATGTGAAAGCTCTCATCCGCCATCCAGTGGACGTGGCGCGGCTTTGGGAAGTCGCGAGCCTGCCTGATTTCCGTCAAATGGGCGAGGAGCATCACAGCCGCTTCGTCGCATCCTTATGGCAATATCTCGGGCAAAATGAACGTGTCATTCCGCAAGGCGTATATGCCAGCGAACTTGCGCGGCTGGATAACATCCAAGGCGATGTTGATACGCTCTCAGCGCGAATCGCGGCGGTGCGAACATGGACCTACATTGCCCATCGAAGCGATTGGTTGACTAATCCGCCCGCCATGGCGGAACGCGCACGCGCGCTGGAGGAAAAATTATCGGACGCATTGCACGATGCATTGCGCCAGCGATTTGTCGATAAACGCACGTCAATGCTATTACGGAAAAATGCGACGGACGTGGGGTTGTTGCCGGTGGAGATCCAAGCTGACACACATGTCCTGGTCGATGGGGAAGACATTGGCACTTTACAGGGCTTCGCGTTTCGGGTTGACCCAGCGGCCAAAGCAAGTGACCGTAAGCTGTTATTGGCCGCCGCTGAACGGCACTTGGCAGCATATTTGAGACAAAAGGCAAAGGACGTAAGTATGGCAGAGGACAGCGAATTTTCGCTCGCAGCTGATGGAGATGGCAAGCCCGCCATTTTCTGGCAAGGCGACATACTGGGTGCGCTGACCAAAGGGCGGACACTGCTGCAACCTTCATTTTCGCCAGTAAAAGCTGTGGCGGGGCTTGAAGGTGACGCGTTGCGCGAAATTACGACCCGCGCTGAAAGCTGGATTGCGGCGCAGTTGGCTAAAGCCATGGGCGGCATAATCGGGCTGTTGGACCTAGCGCAGCAAGTCGATGTCGACGGCAATGTTCGCGCGCTTGCAGTGCGTTTGGCCGATGAAGGCGGCATTGCGGGCCGGCATTATCTGGCAGACGCGATTGCCGCGCTTCCTAAGGAAGCACGCGGCGCGGCGCGCAAGGGCGGTATCGTCTTTGGTGCACTTGATATTTATCACCATGCCGCGCTGAAGCCAGCGGCGGCCAAATGGCGGGCGGCTTTGTTTGCAGCCCGCGACAACCGCGCGATGCCCGAACTGCCACCCGAAAGTGCAGTCCATTTGAAAGCGTGGAATTTTGGCTGTGCGTCCGAAGCCCGCAACGCTGGTTATCGCCGAATTGGCGACGAATATGTCCGCATTGACTTGGCCGAGCGTGTCATCAAAAAAGCGCATGAAGCGCGCGGGCAGGGTAATCTGTTCGGTATGGACATGGCCTTCGCCACGTCGCTGGGTATCAGTGAAAACGGGTTAAAGGCACTGATGCGCGATGCAGGGTTCCGGCCTGCAGAACAGGCACAGGAGCCGCAGGCGGAAGCGGAGGCGGAGATTGTCGCTGAAACCGTTTCCGAGGCAGTTGAGATTGTCGCTGCAGAACCCGAACTAACACCTGAAGCTGATGTCGAAAAAGCCACAGCAACGGCCGAAGTCGCAACAAATACGGCAGAGGCCGCCGCGCCGCCAGTCGTCGAGCTGCAAGCCGTCACTTTAACGCATTGGCGCTGGGTTGGCTTGCCAAAACCACGTCCGCCCGAGCAACGTCCGCAACGCGCCAAGCCGCAATCGCAGGCATCCCGCGCAACAGGCAAGCCAAGACCCAAAGCGGAGCGGGAGCCTCTGGCTAACAAGCAAGCTGTCCAACCATCTTCCCTGGCGTTGCAATTGGCGGCGCTAAAGGGGCTAAAACTTTAAACGGCGGAGCGACGTTGCGGATCGACAAGCTCCTCTTCTTTCTACGGTTTGCCAAGAGCCGGACACTTGCCCAAAATTGGGCGGAAGCCGGGCATATTCGCCTCAACGGTCGTCGTGTGGAAAAGGCTAGCCTGCCAATTGCCACCGGCGATGTCATCACATTGCCTATTGGTGAGGCCGTTGTAACGTTCAAGCTGCTTTCGATGCCATCCCGGCGTGGCCCCGCCTGTGAAGCAGTGCTTTGCTATCAGCGTATCGATTAAAAATTAATAGGCAGTTGCATTCCGCCGTTGACTTCCCCCCGCGCCTGGCAATAGGCAGCAAAGGGAAGCGGCTACTTCGCCGCTGCGTTTTGGAGATTTCCGCAAGTGACTTATGTCGTTACCGATGCCTGCATCCGCTGCAAATATATGGACTGCGTTGAAGTATGTCCGGTGGATTGCTTTTATGAAGGCGACAATATGCTCGTCATCAATCCCAATGAATGCATCGATTGCGGCGTCTGCGAACCAGAATGTCCTGCAGAAGCTATTTTGCCAGACACCGAAAACGGTCTCGAGCAATGGCTTGAATTGAACGCGACCTATAGTGCGGAATGGCCGAATATCACATCAAGCCGTGAACCACCTGCCGATGCAGATGAGTTTAAGGGCGTAGAAGATAAGTTCGACAAATATTTCAGCCCTGATCCAGGCGAGGGCGATTAAGCTCTCGCGGCGCGGGACGCTTTTAACCAGTCTTTCTGATAGGTTTCGACTTCACGCAAGGCGGCAAAAACCGTCATGTCTGGTGCTGTGCGGCCAGTGCGGCCTAGGGCGTAGATCTGACTGTAAAACCAATATTGTGTGGCAAATCCCTCAATACTGCGCACCATTTTGATCTTGCGTAAGCCTGAAAGCCATTCAGGCAGCAGCTTTAATTGGTTTTCGACCTTGGGTAACATCGCCATGCCACCCAGCAGCCTCTTTGGCGCTTCGGGCATCGCGCATAATGGGCGGGCAAGGCCGATAACATCGGCGCCGCCGTTGCGCAGCGCTTGCTCCATCGCCGATGCGCTTCGGAAACCTCCGGTTACCATCAAGGGTATAGTTAACTCAGCCTTCATCGCTTGGGCAAAATCAACAAAATAAGCTTCGCGGGAGAGTGTGGTGTCTGCCACATTCTGGACTTCTTCCTCTTCCATGCCCTCCATGCCCAGCAGCTTGGGTTGTTCATAGGTGCCGCCCGAAATCTCGATGAGGTCCACACCTGCATCCTGCAACCACCGGGCCACTTGCAGGCTGTCCTCAAAAGCAAAGCCGCCGCGTTGGAAATCGGCACTGTTCAATTTTACCGAAATGGGGAATTCTGGTCCGACCAAGGTGCGCACAGTGTTTATAGTGAACATCAGGAAACGGGCACGGTTCACAAGGCTGCCGCCCCAGCGATCGGTGCGTTGGTTCGCCCGTGGGCTTAAGAATTGCGATATCAAATAACCATGCGCAGCATGGATTTGAACGCCTGTAAATCCGCCATTTTTGCAATGTAATGCGGCCTGACCAAAGCGGCCAATGAGGTTCAGAATTTCGTCCTCAGTTAAGGCCACAGGCTTACCAAATTGCCCACCGGGTAAACCCAACTTAACGGCAGATGGTGCTTTGGGACGCGGGTTGATTGCGCGCATCGTCTGCCGCCCAGCATGGCTGATTTGTGCCCAGAAATGATTGCCGTTGCGGGTCGCAGCCTTTGTCCAAAACTGGAGAGCTGCCATCATTTCGGCGTCGGGATGTCCGTCAAAAAAGACGTTGCCTGGACGCTCGAGATGGTCGGCATCAATATGAATATTGCCCGAAATATGGAGGCCAGCGCCGCCGTCGGACCAAATGGCGTATAGGCGCTGTAATTCAGGGGTCGGACGACCCAATGGGTCAGCTAGTCCCTCGGTCATCGCGGCCTTTGCGATGCGATTGTTCAATACGGCCCCGCAAGGCAGCGTCAGTGTGTTGCTTAATTTCATTCTTGCTCGCCGGATTCTTCGACTTTTGCCGTGTCTGCAGTCTCGGTTTTGGCTGGAGCCGCTTTGACGTTTGCGGTGGGAGCCGCAACGTCGGCGTCAGCCTGAACGGGCACATCGTCCACAACTTCGTCTGTGTTGATCATGTCGTCGCTGATTGTGCCTTCTAGACTATCAAGTCTATCCATCCGCGTTTCGGTGGCCTGACTATCTTCCTTCGAACCGCCGCATGCGGACAAAAGCAGCACAATAGCAAGGGCAGGCGTGAAGTTGCAAAAACGCATAAAATCCTCGTCAGTCTAACTCGGCGCATCCGTACAATTTTCACCCGCTTTCGCAAGGCTGTTGAGAAAATCGGGGAAAGTGGACAGCAATGCAGCGTCAAAATCGGATAAGGTGGCATGAATGCCTAATGCAGCGAGGCTGGTTACCGGATATTCCGATATCCCGCAGGGCACGATCCCAGAAAAATGGTTGAGATCCGGAGAGATATTGACGGCAAAGCCATGCATCGTGACCCATTTGCGAATTCGTACGCCAATCGCGCCAATTTTTGCCTCTTGGCCGTCGGTGGTGTCACACCAAATGCCGATACGCCCTTCAGCGCGTCGGGCTTCGATACCAAAATGGCCAAGCGCATTGATCACCCAGCCTTCAAGTGCATGGACGTAGCAGCGGAGATCCTTACCGTGGCGGGCAAGGTCCAATAGAACATAGCCAACGCGCTGCCCCGGCCCATGATAGGTGTAACGGCCGCCGCGCCCCGTGTCATAGACTGGTAATTGCTGACTCAATAGTTCTGTGGGGTCCGCACTCGTACCGCCTGTGTATAAGGGCGGGTGTTCCAGCAGCCAGATCAACTCTCTGGCATTGTCATCACGAATGGCCGCCTGCAACGCTTCCATACGCTGCAATGCGTCTGGATAGGGTGTCAGGCCCGTCGATATGTCCCAGTCGATATGGTGATCCAAAATCATGATAGCTCCTTTAGCATGGCGCAAGCGGCTTGCCACCGCATATGTCTATCTCTACGCCGCGCATAGCTAAGGAGAATTTATGCCAAAGAAGCTTGATTATCGGGCTGTCTGGATTGACGCGCGGACTTTGCTTGTGGCGCATAAAGAGGCCATTGCCGCAATCGCAGGCTTCTTCATTTTTATGTCGGCATGGGTCTCCGCGTTTTTCGTTCCACCGCTGATTGTTGAGAATCTGGACAATACGAACCAGGTCATATTGGAAATCAGCCGCTATTTTGAAACCAATTGGCGCGTCCTTGTGCCAACGATGTTGGTAACCATTTATGGCAGCCTGTCGCTCTATGTGCTGATGTCAGGACGACGCTTGGAAAAAGTAGGGGATGCTCTTGGAATAGCCGCGGCATTATTTTTCCCTTATTTACTGGCAAGCTTGCTTGTTGGTTGGGCCACCTTGGCTGGATTTTTGATGTTGATCATACCCGGCCTGTATATCTCTGGCCGCTTTGCAATATTACCGGCCGTCATCGCGCAGGATGCTAAGAGTGGTGTCAGCGCATCCGTTATCCGGACATGGCGCGTTACACGTAACTGCGGTTGGTCAATTCTGTTTCTGATGCTCTTCGTTGCCGTCATATTGCGCATTTTTGCAGGTGTGGCTGATGCCGCGATCGTCGCCATTTGTCAGTCCATCGCTGGCGAAGGCGGTGTCCCGATTGTCGAATCTGCCGTAAAGGCGCTGTTTGTTGCTTTAGAAGCGGTGGCGTTCATAGTGATGCTGGTCGCTATCAACCGACAGCTTTCGGCACAGACACCTAACCAATAACCGGGATATGCGGCGCCGCATCGCGCGGGATGAGGCCATTTAGGCGGGGATCAGGGAAGGTTTCCAACTGCCTTTGATAGGCGGTGAAACCGGACTTCTGGTAAAAGGCCAGCGCATGGGGACCATCCAGCGTGCAGGTATGTACCCACATCCGCTGAACGCCAGCCTCGGCCCAGCCCATCTGTAGGGCCATAGCCATAAGCCATTTGCCATGACCCTTGCCTGTCAATTCTGGCACTAGGCCGAAAAAGGCAATCTCGCATTCTCTGTCCTGTCGGAAATCAAGCTCCAATATCCCGACCTCAATGCCGCGTCGGTCCAGAACGGCCCAGATGCGCACGGCCGGGTCGTAGATGATGTGCAACAGGTCGGTGTCATGAAGCGCAAGCCGGGAGAACCAAAGCCATGGTTCGCCAATGCGGCGATACAGCGTGCGATAGGTTTCTGCCGATGGGGATTGCCAGCGTTCCAACCGCAACTCTGACGCTGGCAGCGCCCGCAATGGCGGACGGCACGTCATTTCCAACGATGTGACAATGGCACCAAGTTGGCCATGGGCAATCGGGCTAAACACCATGTCGGTTTAAGCCCAGACCACTTCGGGCGGCAGGCTCATCAATATGGCGTCGACATTGCCGCCCGTTTTCAATCCAAAGGTCGTGCCGCGGTCATATACCAAGTTAAATTCGGCATAGAGACCACGCCAGCGCAATTGCGCCTGCTTTTCCTCGGCACTGAAGGGGATATTCATGCGGCGGCGGACAAGCTTTGGAAAAATGTCCAGAAAGGCATTGCCGACATCGCGGGTGAACGCGAAATTCTGTTCAAACAAGGCGTCGCTGGTGTTTTCGAGATGATCGTAGAATATTCCGCCAACGCCGCGATGGACGTTGCGGTGCGGAATCCAGAAATAATCCTCCGCCCATTTGCGATAACGTTCATACACATCGGGGCCATAAGGCGCGCAGGCGGCGCGTAAGCGCGCGTGGAAGTCGTCCGTGTCCTCTGTATAGGGAATAGGCGGGTTGAGGTCCGCACCGCCGCCAAACCAGCTTTTCGTTGTAACCAGATAACGCGTATTCATATGTACCGCTGGGACATGTGGGTTGGCCATATGCGCGACAAGGCTGATACCGGTGGCGAAAAAGCTAGGGTCTTCAGCAGCACCATGGATGGTTTTGGCAAATTCGGGGTTAAAGCTGCCGCCGACGGTCGACACATTCACGCCCACTTTTTCGAAAACCTTGCCTTTCATAACCCCACGGACACCGCCGCCACCGGGGGAGCCATCATGGTCGTTGCGATCCCATGGGGTATATTCAAACGACGCATCGGACCCCGCTTCGCGCTCGATCGCTTCGAAGGAAGCGCAAATGCTGTCGCGGAGTGATTCGAACCATGTCCGCGCTGCCTGTTGGCGTTGATCTAATATAAGGGTCATGTCTCGCCTCTTGGGAATGAATGGGTCTGTCTAAGACCTTCTGCCAAAGCGATGCCAGCCGATACGGAAATGTTCAAGGATCGAAATCCTGTGGCCATGGGAATATATACGCGCGCGTCGGCGCGTGCGTGCACTTCTGGCGGTGCCCCTTTGCTTTCGGATCCCATAAGAATGATGTCATTAGGTCGAAATGCAAACTGTGGAAGCGGGGTCGACGCTTTGCTGGACATTAAGACAATCCGTGCGCCGTCTAACGTTTCGAGAAAGGCCGACCAGTCTGCATGACGTTGAATTTGGACATGGTCCATATAGTCCATGCCTGCACGTTTCAGAGCGCGCTCCGAAAAGGCAAAACCGCAAGGCTCGATGATGTCGCATATGACACCAAAGCACGCCGATGTACGTAAAACCGCGCCGACATTCCCGGCCATGTCCGGCTGATACAGCGCAATGCGCATAACGAACTCCCTGCTAAAACGTACACGATCTGATTAGCGCGCAACATATAATGCAGGCAACTATGCGTGGGGCATGATGCGCTTGTAAGGCAAGAAAGTTGGAGCGGGTAAGGGGAATCGAACCCCTCTAGCTAGCTTGGAAGGCTAGTGCATTACCACTATGCTATACCCGCGACGGACCAAATGGCCGTTTGGAGCGCCGCTATTGCCATTATACGGCCACAGCGTCAACGCCCTGATTGCAAAAGAAAGGGCCGCAAAAGCGGCCCCATCCAAAATCTGTTATACTCGATCAGCGCTTTTTGTCGGCCCAGATCGTTTTGTAGGACATCCACGCGAGCATCGTGAAGATGATCAGGAAGCCTAAAGCTGCCCAACCTGCGCTCTTGCGGTTTTCCATCTTTGGCTCAGCTGTCCATGTCAAGAATGCAGCAACGTCTTTCGCCATCTGCTTCTTGGTTGCCTTTGTGCCATCATCATAGGTGACTTGGTCATCACCGGAAATCGGGCTCGCCATAGCGATGTTCAAATTTGCAAACCAAGGGTTGAAGTGCAGGCCAGCGGGCGTCGCAGCTTCAGGGAATTCCTTCAGCAGCTCTTTGCCTTCTGCGTTCTTGTAACCCGCTTGGTCACGGTAGCCCATCAACAATGAGTATACATAAGCAGTGCCATCGGGACGCGCTTTCGTCATCAACGAAAGATCAGGTGGAAGTGCATTGTTGTTGGCCGCACGAGCCGCAACTTCATTCGCAAATGGCGACGGAATCTTGTCGGCAGGAATGGCCGGACGTGTAGCCGGTTCACCCGTTTCAGGGTTGACGCTCGGTACTTCGGTTTTCCAAGCCTTAGCCAGAGCCTTCACTTGTTCTTCATTGTAACCCAATGCCGCGAAATCACGGAAGGAGACAAGCTTTAGGCTGTGGCAAGCAGCGCATACTTCGGAATACACCTTCAATCCGCGCTGTAATTGGCCACGGTCGAATTTGCCGAACGGGCCGTCATGCGCAAAGCTGACGGCAAGTGGCGTTTCGTGGAACTCATGCTCAGCCGTGGGCTGTTCAGGTTCCTGAATAGCCTTGATGACGGTATCCCCAAGGCCAATCAAAAGCATGCCGCTGAAAAACAGGCCTACTAAAAAAGCAACTAAACGAACCATGATACTGCTTTCCCTGTTTTACGCCGCCGCTGTTTCAAGCGGCTTACCGGTGACAGATTCGGTGATTGAATTTGGCAGCGGAAGCGGCCGTTCAATGCGCGAGACTATCGGCAAGATGATCAAGAAATGGGCGAAATAGTAAGCCGCCGCAATCTGGCTGAGTACTACCCATTGGGTGTAAGGAGGTTGTCCGCCGCAATAGGTCAGGATCAGCAGGCTTGGGATGAGGCCAAACCAGAAGAACTTGCGGAATAATGGACGATAATGTCCCGAACGCACGGGTGATGTGTCCAGCCAAGGCAGGAAGAACAGCAGCAAGATAGAGCCGAACATTGCGAGCACGCCCATCAACTTAGCAGGGACGATAATGATGCCCGTGAACGGGATGCTAAAGTCGACCGTAAATGCCTTCAAAATTGCGTAGAAGGGCAAGAAATACCATTCAGGCACAATGTGTGCTGGCGTCGAAAGCGGGTTAGCCGGAATATAGTTGTCCGGGTGGCCCAACATATTCGGTGCAAAGAATGTTACAGCTACGAAGAAGATCAGGAAGATCCCAAGACCGAAGCCGTCCTTTGCGGTGTAATAAGGGTGGAACGGAACTGTGTCCTGTTCACTTTTTACACTGACGCCAGTCGGGTTCGATGATCCCGGAATGTGCAGGGCCCAAACGTGCAGAATGATCACACCTGCAATAACGAATGGCATCAAATAGTGTAGCGAGAAGAAACGGTTCAACGCAGCTTGGTCAGGTGCAAAGCCGCCCAAAAGCCACTGACGCAATGGTTCACCTACCAACGGAATCGCCGAGAAGAAGCCGGTGATAACTTGCGCACCCCAGAAGCTCATTTGGCCCCATGGGAGAACATAGCCCATAAATGCAGTCGCCATCATCAACAGGAAGATAGTCACGCCCAATAGCCAGATCATTTCACGCGGCGCTTTATAGGAGCCGTAGAAAAGTCCCCGGAAAATATGAATATAGACAACGATGAAGAAGAAGCTCGCCCCGTTCATATGCGCGTAGCGGATGAACCAGCCGGAGTTCACGTCGCGCATGATATGCTCAACGCTGTTGAACGCACCATCGACACTTGCATAATAATGCATGGCAAGGATGATGCCGGTTACAATCTGGATGACCAAGGCAACGCCCGCAAGGACGCCGAAGTTCCAGAAATAATTGAGGTTGCGTGGAACCGGATATCCGGCGCCAACGGCATTGTAGACCAAGCGCGGCAAGGGCAGGCGTTCATCAACCCACTTACTTACTGTGCCTTGCGGCTTATATTCTTGTGCCCAAGGGAAGCTCATTACGTTCTAGCTCCTCAACCGATTTTTACGACTGTGTCAGAAATGAATGCGAATTCCGGAACGACGAGGTTCAGCGGAGCTGGCCCCTTCCGGATACGTGCGGCGGTATCATAATGCGAACCATGGCAAGGGCAGAAATAGCCGCCATATTCACCCTTAACTTCGCCTGCTGCGGCACCCAAAGGCACGCAACCCAAATGGGTGCAGACGCCAAGGGTAATAAGCCAGTTTTCTTTACCTGGCTTCGTGCGCTCAGCCAATGTTTGCGGGTCGCGCAATGCGCCGACATCAACCTTGTTGGCCTCTTCGATTTCGGCAGGCGTCAAATTGCGGATGAAGACGGGCTGCTTGCGCCAGCTGGTCTTGATCGACTGACCGGGCTGAATAGCAGCTACATCGACTTCGATAGATGCCAAGGCCAGTACGTCGGCGCTTGCGCTCATCTGTGACACCAAAGGCATTGCAACAGCGGCTGCGCCTACGCCAGCAAAGCTGACGGTTGCGATATGAATGAAGTCGCGGCGGCGGACGCCTGATGTTTGGCCGTTGTCTTCAACGGGTGTATTTTCTGCAGAAATGCCGCCGACCGCTGCTTTACCCGCTTTTGAAGCGGTGGCCTTAGGCGCTTTCACCGGTTTTTTTCCGGTGGTTTTTGTTTTTTTGACTGTCGACATAACCTGCCCTTTTTGCGTCGCGGAACTGAACCGCGCAATACCGTCGAAATCTTATCACTCCAATCGCGTCCAGTAATCTGACGCACGACAGGGGCGATTCAGCGGCCACATAGACGTCTTTCCAGTCATTTGCCAACAGGCAATTTGGTTCCCAATGTGCCAAATGATGCTGGCGGCGTTGCATTTTACGAAACCAACGGAAAATAGGCGCTAACACTTGCTACCGACAACAAATTACGCCTAAAGGACGCAAATTTTATTCGATTATTGTTGGAGCATTACCCATGGCGACAAGCTGGACGCCTGAAAGCTGGAGAGACGCAACGGGCATTCACATGCCTGCGTATAAGGATGCTGCCGCATTGTCGGCGACCGAAAACACGTTGCGAAATTATCCGCCGCTGGTTTTTGCAGGTGAAGCGCGCAACCTTACGGCCGATCTTGCAAAAGTAGCAGATGGTCAGGCTTTCCTGCTTCAAGGCGGCGATTGCGCCGAAAGCTTTGCTGAATTTCACCCGAATAATATCCGCGATACGTTCCGCGTGATTTTGCAAATGGCGGTTGTGCTGACCTTCGCGGGCAAGCTGCCCGTGGTGAAGCTTGGGCGCATGGCAGGCCAATTTGCCAAGCCGCGCTCTACACCTACCGAAACCATTAATGGCGTTGAGTTGCCGAGTTATTTCGGTGACATCATAAACGACATTGAATTTGTAGCCGAGGGGCGTGAGCCTGACCCCACGCGTATGATCCGCGCCTATAGTCAAGCCGCATCCACATTGAATCTATTGCGCGCGTTCTCCAACGGTGGTTACGCCAATTTGCAGCAGGTTAACGCCTGGACACATGATTATATGGGGCGTTCCCCATGGGCACAGAAATATAAAGAAACCGCAGATCGGATCAGCGAGGCGCTGGCCTTTATGGAAGCGTGCGGTATTACTCCAGAGACAGTGCCGCAAATTAAGGGAACAAGCTTCTACACCAGCCATGAGGCCTTATTGTTGCCTTATGAGCAAGCGATGACGCGTCAGGACAGCCTGACTGGCGGCTGGTATGATACCTCTGCGCATTTCTTGTGGATTGGCGATCGGACGCGGTTCGAGGGGTCGGCCCATGTCGAATTTTTGCGAGGTATTGGTAACCCCATTGGTGTAAAATGCGGCCCAAGTCTGGAGCCTGATGCATTGTTGCGGATGCTAGATACGCTGAACCCAGAACGGCAGGCCGGGCGCATCACGTTGATTTCGCGTTACGGCTATGACAAAGTAGAAACAGGGCTTCCGGCCTTAGTGCGCGCCGTGCAACGTGAAGGACATCCTGTCATTTGGTCCTGTGACCCTATGCATGGCAATGTCGTCAAATCAGCGAGCGGATATAAAACCCGCCCGTTTGAGCGTATCCTGGCCGAAGTGCGCGGTTTCTTCGCTGTGCACCGCGCGGAAGGCAGCTTTGGCGGTGGTATCCATATCGAAATGACGGGTCAAAATGTCACCGAATGTACGGGCGGTGCAATTGCCGTGACTGACGAAGGCCTGGCTGACCGGTATCATACACATTGCGACCCACGCTTGAACGCGGCGCAGTCGTTAGAACTGGCGTTTCTGCTGGCCGAGATGCTGAATCAGGAAATGGCAGAACGTGCGAAAAAGGCTGTTTAAGGCAGCCTTTTATAATTGTTACGTTTTACTGAGCGGACTCAAGGCGATAACCATAACCGAAAACCGTAAAAATCCGGAAACCGTTTTCGGGCCGCAAAGCCAACTTCGCCCGCACCCTTGAAATGTGCATATCTAATGTGCGCGTTGCAAGCGTTGCTGTCGTTCGCCAAATGGTTTTCATAATATAGTTACGTGACAAGGTCCGGTCTGTATTTTTGAAAAACATTTCCGCCAACTCAAATTCCTTGGCGGTCAAGATGACGGTCTCTCCATGGATTGTAACGCTTTGTTCCAGCCGGTTCATTTTGTAGAGGCCGTATGTGACCTCGGTATCAAATGCGCCCCCGGCAGAATTACCGCGCAGCAAAGCGTTTACCCGAGCTGCAATAACATTACGGCTTTCTGGCTTCGTTATATAATCGTCAGCACCGGCGTTTAAGGCGTCTGTAATGTCACGTTTCGCAGACCGGTTCGCCATCATGATTACGGGTGGCCGTGTGGGCAATGTCTTATTCATCCACTCAAGCAACGACATATCATTTGCGGCGCGAATATTCCAATCCAAGATGACTAGATTAAACATCTCCCGCGACAATATCTCAGTAAAATCCTTGCTGTCGGTGCAACCGACTGCAGTATACCCTAGGTCTTCGACTATTTTTTTAAGGTAATCGACAACATCCGAACCATGGTCAGCAATAAATACTCTCATCCTGAGACCACCCCTTAGCAACCCGCCGACAATACGGCGAAGAGATGTATCTAACGATATATTACTTAGTTACTAGACGAGTGAAAAAATTTTACCTATTTTTACATAGAGTTACAAAAATTATGAAAATGAAGCTTTTGCAATTTCTGCAAAAATGGCTGGGGCGGCAGGGATCGAACCTGCGAATGGCGGCATCAAAAGCCGCTGCCTTACCGCTTGGCGACGCCCCAGCAGACCATTAATCTGGCCGATGCGGGCGGCTTATATCGTGGTAATCTTATTGCGCAACTGCTTAATCAATGCGCTGTACCCAGCCATGGTCATCCGCGGCTATTCCGCGTTGGATATCCACAAGTTTTGACCGAATTTGTTGGGTCATTTGCCCCGCACCGCCCGCACCGATGGTAAAATTACCCTTTGTGGACTGCACTTTTCCAACTGGCGTGATCACTGCAGCCGTTCCGCAGGCGAAGGTTTCGACCAAGCGACCCGATTCTGCATCAGCCCGCCACTGGTCAATGTCGTAGCGTTCCTCACGCACGTTCAACCCTTGCGCGCGGGCCAATGTCAGCACGGAATCGCGGGTGATGCCCTCTAATATAGTGCCGTCGGTTGGCGGCGTTAGGATAGACCCATCGTCGAATAGAAAAAACAAATTCATACCGCCCAGTTCCTCGACCCAGCGATGTTCCGCTGCGTCGAGAAAAACGACTTGGTCGCACCCCTGTTTAATAGCTTCGGATTGTGCGACGAGGCTGGCGGCATAATTCCCACCGCATTTTGCCGCGCCAGTGCCGCCCGGTGCCGCACGAGTATATTGTTCGGACACCCAGATCGAAATGGCGGGCGCACCGCTCTTGAAATAATTGCCTGCCGCAGACGCAATGACCATGAACAGATATTCGGCAGATGGCTTCACGCCTAGAAAGACTTCACTCGCGATCATGAACGGGCGCAGATAAATGGAGCCGCCGTCGACAGGAGGAAACCAGTCTTTATCAACATCAACCAATTGCTTGCAGGCTTGCAGAAACATCTCTTCAGGCAGTTCGGGCATCGCCAAACGCTTTGCCGATCGCTGGAACCGACGGGCATTTTGTTCGGGACGGAACAGCGCCATCCCACCATCGGCAAGACGATAGGCTTTTAGCCCTTCAAAAATTTCTTGTGCATAATGCAAAACGGCCGTCGCGGGATCGAGCGTCAGGGGCGTGCGCGGCCCAACCTTTGCGTCATACCAGCCCTTGTCGTCCGAATAACGGATTGTGACCATATGGTCGGTGAACACCCTTCCAAAACCAGGGTCGACCAGCCGCGCCGCGCGTTCGCCGGGATCGACCGGGTTCGGGTTTGCCTCAAATGGAAATGCGCCAGCGTTCATCTATGCTCTCGTTTAATAGGGTCTTGCACTGTCCTATGGCCTAGGCCAAGATACGTCAATATGGCTGTCCCATCTTCTGTTTCTGTCACCCCGACTGCGTCGCCTCTGTTCCTTCGTGAAAATGAAGTACGGCGTGGGGTCGAGCTTTTGTTCTTTGGATATACGCGCCTAACACGCGCCATCGATGAAGGGTTGGCGGAGCATGGTCTTGGCCGCGCGCACCATCGCGCGCTCTATTTCATTGCGCGCCAGCCCGACCTGCCGATTAGCGCCTTGTTGAAAATTCTCGCTATTACCAAACAGTCGCTTGGCCGTGTTCTGACCGATTTGGGAGACCGGGGTCTTGTCGAAACGCGCACGGGGAATGTTGATCGGCGTCAGAAGCTCTTGCGCCTCACGCCCGCGGGAACTCAATTTGAAGCGCAATTGTTTGATGCGTTGCGCAATAGCCTGGCGTCCGCTTATGCAGCGGCTGGGCAGGAATCCGTTACAGGCTTCTGGCGCGTTCTCGAAGGCTTGATCCCCGCTGAGGACAAAGCCATGGTCGTCGCCTTACAGAAAGATATTTGATGCGCGATACACTCATACGGCTTGAACACACCATCGCGCAGCGCGCCGACGCCGCCCCTGACAGCAGCTATGTCGCTTCTTTATTCGCCAAAGGCCGCGGCAAAATTGCGCAAAAGGTTGGCGAAGAGGCGACCGAGACGGTTATCGCTGCGCTCTCAGGGGATACGCAAGAGGTTACAGCTGAGGCCGCTGACCTGATTTTCCACTTGCTGATATTGCTGCGCGATGTGGGCGTGGAGTTGGACGATGTGTTGGCCGAACTGGATCGCAGGGAAGGGGTGTCTGGCTTGGTCGAAAAAGCCGCGCGGACATGAATCAAGGAGTGACATATGCCGATTGACCCGACACTGGAATATGACGACCAGAATATTTTTGCCAAAATTCTGCGCGGTGAGATACCTTGCCGCAAGGTATTCGAGGATGATTGGGCTTTGGCGTTTGATGACATCAACCCGCAAGCACCCGCCCATGTGCTGGTGATCCCCAAAGGTGCTTATGTCAGCTGGGATGATTTTAGCGCCAAAGCCAATGATGCGGAAATAGCAGGATTTGTCCGCGCCATCGGCCATGTTGCGCGCGAATTGGGGTTGGTTGACCCGGGATATCGGTTGCTGGCCAATATCGGAATAGACGCGCATCAAGAAGTTCCGCACCTACATGTCCATATTTTTGGTGGAAAACCGCTTGGTCCCATGCTTATGCGGTGAAATTAAGTTGCGCGGTGGTATTTTGAGGCTAGGTTCCGCGCAACAAGAAAACCATCGGGGAGATTAAGATGGCCGTTGAGCAGCAATCCGTGATGCGACGCATGTTTGCGCGCAAAACGATCGCACAAGTACAAAGAGAGTCGGCAAGCAGCGAACTCAAACGTTCGTTGGGCAAATGGAACCTTCTGCTGTTGGGCGTCGGGTGCATCATTGGTGCGGGTATTTTTGTCCGTACCGGTAGCGCTGCGGCATTACATGCTGGACCTGCTGTCATGCTGTCCTTCGTTGTGGCAGGCATTGTCTGTGCCTTTGCGGGGCTTTGTTATGCAGAGCTCTCTTCGACATTACCGGTGTCTGGTTCTGCTTATACCTATAGCTATACCACGCTGGGTGAATTTGTTGCCTGGATTATGGGCGCGCTTCTTTTGCTTGAATATGGTCTAGCAGCGTCTGTGGTTGCCGTTGGCTGGGGTGGTTATGTTGTCAGTCTGTTAGCGGACTTCGGCCTTGTCATTCCTCCGCAATTCACGGGGCCAACAGGGCATGCTGTCATGCGCGATGGCGTACCGTTGATAGTGGACGGCGTTGCCGTTACGGCTATTTTCAACCTTCCAGCATTCCTTATTTGTATGGCGTTGTCGCTGTTGCTGGTACTTGGCGTGTCGGAATCGGCCAAGGTGAATAACATCATCGTGGCTATCAAAGTCAGCGTTTTGGCAGCGTTCATCCTTGTTGGCGGCTATATTGTTTTGAACAATCTGCCAGAACTGGTGGCGAAAAACTGGACACCCTTCATTCCTGAAAACACCGGCGATGGTGAGTTTGGCGTGAGTGGGATTATGCGCGCCGCGTCGATTGTCTTCTTTGCCTATATTGGTTTCGAAGCTGTATCTACCGCTGGTCAAGAAGCAAAAGACCCCAAGCGCGATATGCCCTTTGGTATTATCGGTTCGTTGGTCGTCTGCACGGTCATTTACATGCTGGTCGCAGCAATCATGACCTTGCTGGTACCTTATGGAACATTGAACGTGCCTGACCCAGTTGCGGTTGTGGTTGATAGCTTTGGTGCCCAATGGTCGTGGCTGGCAAAAACCATCAAGGTTGGCGCTATCATTGGTCTGACCTCGGTTGTTCTGGTTTTGATGTATGCACAAACCCGCATTTTCTACACCATGGCGCGCGATGGCCTGTTGCCGAAGATATTCTCTAAGGTGCACTCACGTTTCCACACGCCTTACATCAACACATTGTTGGTTGGTACGATCACCGCCGTTGCCGCTGGGTTCTTTGATATCAATGTTCTGGGTGACATGACGTCGGTTGGTACCCTGGCGGCATTCGCTATCGTCTGTCTGTCGGTTATTTACCTGCGCCGTGCAGCGCGGGAATTGCCACGGGGCTTTTCAGTGCCGTTCTACCCGCTGACACCGATCCTTGGAATCTTGTCCTGCCTGTATCTGATAGGGTCGGTTCCACAGCATGTGCTTGTGTCGTTCTTATACTTTTTGATCGGCGCCATCGTGATTTACTTCGTCTATGGCATGCGCAATTCAAACCTGCAGCATGATCAGATGGCGGACAAGGGACCCGATATGGGTGAGTTTCCTGGTCCTGTAGTAGACTAAGCGTTTCATCAAACGACAAAAGGACAGGGGCGCTTCGGCGCCCCTTTTCTTTGCTTTAATTGCGTGGGTTGACGGGTAACGGTTGGGTGGTGCCGGGCCGCGTAAACAGCTTCCCTTTTTCGCACCATAGGACAAGGCTAAGCGCGACGAGCCCGCAACATAGAAAGCCCAAAGCGACGGGATATACCGTGCCGTCAAACAGTTGTCCGATGATTGCGCCTAACGACGCCGCGAGCACCGTGCGGACGAAGGTTTGGAAGGATGAAGCCGCGCCTGCCACATGGCCAAAGGGGGACATGGCAATCGACGAGAAGTTGGAGCCGATAAAGCCGATCATGGCCATATTACCGGTCAGTAATATCAGAAAGAGCGGCAAGGAGGTTGGGGCAAACCGTGCTGCAAGCAATTGCAATGCGCCCAATGCGATAAAGGTCAACAAAGCGGTCTGCGAGACACGGCGCGCGCCAAAGCGTTCGACAATACGCGAATTGGTGAAGTTGGACACGGCGATGCCAATGGCGATGATAGCAAAGCCGATGGTGAAAAAATCCGCGGCGTTGAACACCTTGTCAAACATCTGCTGCGAACTGTTGAGATAGCCAAACAACGCGCCCTGCGTGACGCCCGCGCCAATCATATAGCCAGCGGCATTACGGTTCAGGACAACGACCTTCCACGCCTTGGCCAGCGCCTTAGGCTGAATAGGGATGACATTTTCGGGGGCCAATGTTTCGGGCAAGCGCAGATAGACCCAAATGGCGGCAGCGACGGCCATGCAGGCCATCAGGTCAAAAATCACCCGCCAGCCTGCGAAAAACAGCACCAGTTGACCAATTGTCGGTGCGATTATCGGTACGATCATAAAGATAAGGAAAATTGTAGACATGCGCCGCGCCATGGCGTCGCCTTCAAACTGGTCGCGGATGACCGAAACCACGAGAACGCCCATCGCCGCCGCCAACAGCCCATGCACAAAACGCATGATCAGCATGACCTGGAAATCAGGTGCGAAGGAACATACCAGCGAAGCTGTCGCCGACCCAATAACTGCAATCAACAATATCGGTTTTCGTCCATAACGGTCGGACAATGGTCCGTAGATGAGCGCGCCGATTCCCGTGCCAGCCAGAAAAATTGAGATGATATATTGAATCTGGTTAGGTTCAGAAAGGCTCAGTCCACGCACCATGGCGGGGAAGGCGGGCAACATGGCGTCAATGGCCAGGGCATTAAGCGCCATCAGCGACGACATCATGACGGTCAGCTCACGCGGACCAATGGATTTCTTTAAGGGACTCTGAGTTGGCATTTTACGGCTATGCGGGAGCGGCCGCTATTTTGCCACCCGCTAAATAAGCCCAGAGCTGCGCATGCTGCTGAAGCCGTTTTTGCCGATGATGATATGGTCATGCACAGCTATGCCAAATTTTTTCCCGGCATCCGCAATGTCGCGCGTCATAGCGATATCCTGACGGCTGGGTGCGCTGTCCCCGCTGGGGTGGTTGTGGACGAGAATAATCGCGGCTGCGCCAAGATCCATCGCGCGGCGGATGACTTCGCGGGTGTAAATGGCGGCTTGGTCAATGGAACCCTCGCTTGCTACCTCGTCGCGGATCAACATATTTTTGCTGTTAAGATACAGCGTGCGTACGCGCTCTATGGTCAGATGCGCCATGTCGGCGCGCAGATAATCCAGCAATGATTGCCATGACGATAGAATCGGCAGTTCGCGCACAGGTTCGCTAAGCAGACGAAGCGCCGCGACTTGGACTATTTTCAACGCGGCCACGCTGGTTTCGCCCATCCATTTTTCCTGCAAAATACTGTCGGCGTCTGCCGTCAGCAAAGCCGACAAGCTGCCGTATCGATGAATCAAATCCTTCGCGATCTGCTTAGTATCCCTGCGCGGAATGGCGAGCGCGAGGAGATATTCGACCAATTCATGATCGTGCAGGCTTTCACCATTTTTTTCCAACAAGCGTTTACGCAAACGTGCGCGGTGGCCCGTGCCATGATGGTCGCTCTTGTCCGTAACATCTGCCATCAGGTCTATCCTGTTGTGATATATCCCTTTTCTGTGATTTTTGCTTTCGGCGCAAGCGACATAAAGCGAATGGCATTGCGCACAGTATGCCGCATAATTGTCGAACGCACCCTGGCAGGAAAAAATACCAAACCCCATCGGGCATTTGGAAAACCCGTGACGGCAGCGCACCAGAATTGGACATGCGTTGCCCGCAGTAATACAACCATAATAGTGTGAATGGGCCGTGGCAGAGATGTCGCGGCCTTTTCTATTGCGTTGCAACAATCTTGCAGGCGTGCTGTTGACTTGGCGCGGGGGCTCTCCTAAAGCGCCCGTGCCTAGGCGGGGTTTGCCCGATTTCGAGGTGGTTTCCCTTGTTTAGAAAGGCTGGAATCACATGAATTCAAATAATCCCGGGCAGGACAATGACGGCATAAGTGACGCTCGGCTCGATTCGTTGGATTTGCAGCTGAAAGCGGCGCGGAAAGCCGAAGCAGTTCGTGCTGGTAAAGATCAGGTTCCGGCCAAAGGAATGCGGCAAGGGAACCGGGTCCTAACCGAGCTGATTGCGGGTCCGGCTGGTGGTGCTTTGGTTGGTTGGTTATTGGACCGCCTCCTGGGTATCGCACCTGCGCTCCTGTTGACGTGCATGTTTTTGGGCATCGCGGTCGCCTTCAGGAATATAATAAAGATTTCAGCTGAGCGTCCGGACTAATCTGGGCGCTTGACGTGTATATAACAGGGTAGTGAACGTGGCAGGCGAAAGCGGCAAAATCGATCCGATGTACCAGTTCAAGATTGAGCCGCTCGCGCAGCTTAGCCTTGGTGGTTATGACGTCTCCTTCACCAACTCTTCGTTGTTCATGGTGCTTGTTCTTGGCGCGTTGTGGGTATTCATGGCGGGTGGAATGAAGCGCGAAATGGTTCCTGGTCGCTGGCAAATGGCGGTCGAAGGGGTTACTGGTTTCATCAACAGCATGTTGACCGCAAATGTCGGTCCTGAGGGCAAGAAATATGTGCCCTTAGTCTTCTCATTGTTCATGTTCATCTTGATGGCGAATTTTATGGGCATGATGCCCTTTGGTATCGTCCCCGGCGTGCATCCTTTCACCATTACAAGTCACCTAACGGTAACCGCTGTGCTGGCCTTGTTCAGCTTTGGCACTGTGTTGGTCGTTGGCTTTTGGAGGCATGGTCTGCATTTCTTCAGCCTGTTTGTGCCGCATGGCACACCATGGTGGCTGCTGTGGCTTATCCCAGTCATCGAACTTTTCTCTTTCATGATCCGCCCCTTCAGCCTTGCGTTGCGTTTGTTCGTTGCCATGACGGCGGGGCATATCATGATGAAGGTGCTCGCCGGATTTGTGATCAACGGCTTGAACGCCGAAGCCGCATGGGTACCCCTGATTGTCAGCTTCCCTGCGTTTTTGCTGATGATCGGTATCACTTTGCTTGAACTGCTTGTGTGTGCAATTCAGGCCTATGTTTTCGCGCTTTTGACGTCGCTGTACATTAACGACGCCGTCAATTTGCACTAAGTATTTCAACCACTAAGTTTATTTTTCAACAGGAGTTATTATCATGGACGCAGAAGCAGCCCAAATGATCGGTGCCGGTTTGGCAGCAATTGGTGCCGGTATCGCCGCTGGCGGTGTTGGTAACGTTTTTAGCTCGTTCCTTCAGGGCGCATTGCGTAACCCTGCAGCAGCCGACAGCCAACAGGGCCGTCTGTTCATCGGCTTCGCCGCCGTCGAACTTCTTGGTCTGCTCGCGTTCGTTATCGCGATGATCCTGATCTTCGTTGCCTAACTGACGGTTCGCCCCGGCACTGCGCCGGGGCCTTCTTTCATAAGGACGAACGGATAACATGCCCCAGATTAGTCAGATCCTTGAAACCTATGCATCGCAGTTCTTTTGGCTGTTGATTGTATTCGGCTTGATCTATTTTACGGTCGGCCGCGTGATGTTGCCAAAGGTAGAAGCAACGATGGACGCACGTGATCGCAAGATTGCGGACGACCTTGCTGCTGCCGAACATGCACGGGCAGAGGCTAATAATCTGGGGGACAGCGGTGCTGCTGATTTGACAGCGGCGCGGACTGCGGCGCAAGCCAAGGCCGCCGCTGCCAAGGCAAAAGCCGCGAAGGACGCCGATGCGCGTCTGGCTAAGGCTGACGCAGAAATCAGCGCAAAAATTGCCGCTGCCGACGCCGAATTGGCCAAGGCAACCGCCAAAGCATTATCTGGTATCGAAACCGTAGCTGCAGAGGCTGCAGCCGATATCGTTGCCAAGGTTTCCGGTGCTAAGGTCACATCTGCGAAAGCCGCAAAAGCAGTGAAGGCGGTAATGTCCCATGGCTAATCCAGAAATAGCAACCGAAGCGGCCGCAACCACAGCCACAACTGTAATGGCGCCTGCACCAGAAGCAGCCGCCGTTGCTGCGCCAACCGCTGAAGCACATGCGACAACAGAAGCGCATGCCGGTGCTGAAGAACATGTCACGCCTTCGGCGCTCGGCTTTGATGCCTCCATGCTCGTCGCATTGGCGATGCTCGCAGTGATTGCCTTAGCACTTTGGAAAAAAGTCCCTGCGATGATTGCAGGCGCGCTGGATAACCAGATTGCGGGTATTCGCGCGCAATTGGAGCAGGCAACTGCTTTGCGGGCTGAAGCTGAAGCTATCAAGGCCGAATATGAAGCCAAGGCGAAGCAAGCCGCGATTGACGCAGAAGCCATGAAGGCTGCGGCGGAAGAAGAAGCTAAGCTTATTATATCACGCGCCAAGTCTGACGCCACCGCGTTGATTGGCCGCCGTGCACAAGCGGCTGAAGATAAAATTGCAGCCGCAGAGCGCGCCGCAATTGCCGATGTACGCAAGACTGCTGCCACGGCTGCTGCGGCCGCTGCGGCGCAGCTTATCGCAGCGCATCATGACGCAAAGGCTGATGCTGCGTTGATTGATCAATCGATTGCGTCGCTGAACTAAGCTAAGCCCCCATATCTTAGTCATTCTCCCGCCTATGCGGGAATGACGTTGTGTAGCGCAAAGACGTTGCCTACATGGCAGGGCAATATGTCCAAAGCCGACCGCCCCGACCAACCCAATGCGGCCTCCCGCTTTAGCGAGGAAAAGGCGACATATGCGGTGCGCGGTGCGGACACACCAGATTTCGACACTGGTATCGCGGCAATCCGCAACGTTCTGAAGACCCTTCCGCTTAAACCCGGCGTCTACCGCATGCACGATGCGCGGGGTGATGTGCTTTATGTAGGTAAAGCGCGCGCCTTAAAGAATCGCGTCGGCAATTATGTGCAGATTGACCGGTTACCCAACCGCTTGCGCCGGATGGTCGCGTTGACGCGGTCCATGACCATCGTCACCACCAATAGCGAGGCTGAGGCGCTGTTGCTGGAAGCGCAGCTGATTAAGCGATATCGCCCCGCGTACAACGTGCTGCTGCGTGACGATAAAAGCTTCCCCTTCATCCTGTTACGCGCTGACCATAAATTTCCGCGTATTCAAAAACATCGGGGCGCGCGGCGGCATAAGGGGCATTATTACGGCCCGTTCGCCAGCGCTGGTTCCGTCAACCAAACGTTGAACGCGCTGCAAAAACTGTTTTTGCTACGCAGTTGCACTGACAGCTTCTTTAACAATCGTGACCGGCCTTGTTTGCTGTACCAAATCAAGCGTTGCTCCGCGCCCTGTGTCGGGCGGATTGATGACGCGTCCTATGACAGTCTTGTTGCGGACGCCAAATCCTTCCTTGATGGCAAATCCTCCACTGTGCAGGCGAAGCTTGCCAAGGAGATGGAGACGGCGGCAGAAGCGCTTGATTTTGAGCGTGCCGCCATGGTCCGCGACCGGCTTCGTGCACTGACCTTCATTCAAGGGTCGCAAGCGATCAATGCAGAAGGCGTGGGCGACGCCGATATTTTCGCGTTGGCGCATCGCAATGGGGTGATGGGTATTCAGGCGTTTTTCATTCGCGGCGGGCAAAATTGGGGGCATCGTTCTTTCTTCCCTGCGCATGTTGCGGAAATGAGCGAGGATGAAGTGTTCATCAGCTTCCTAGCGCAATTTTATGAGGATGTGCCCCCTGCGAAGTCCATTTTCCTCGATCGGCAATTGACCGAGGCAGACTTGTTGGCGCAAGCTTTGTCCGAGCGTGCCGAGCGCAAAATCGAAATCAGCATGCCGCAACGCGGCGACCGTGTACGCTTGGTCAAACAAGCGACGCGTAATGCCGAAGAAGCGCTAGACCGCAGGCTGGCAGAGAGCACCACTCAGGGTAAATTGCTGCAAGAGGTGGCTGATCTGTTCGAATTGCCCGAACCACCGCGCCGGATCGAAGTTTATGACAACAGCCATATTCAGGGAACAAACGCGCTGGGCGCAATGATCGTGGCGGGGCCGGAAGGCTTCATCAAAGGTCAATATCGCAAGTTCAACATCAAAAACCCGGATACTGCGCCGGGCGACGACTTTGCCATGATGCGCGAAGTTATGGCGCGACGCTTTGGGCGGTTGATGGCGGAGGAAGGGGAGTTGGAACGCGATGAAAACTGGCCCGATCTTGTCTTGATTGATGGTGGCAAGGGGCAAATGAGCGCCGTCATGCAAATTGTGCGCGAATTGGGTGTGGAGGATGTCGCCTTTATCGGCGTGTCCAAAGGTCCAGACCGGCACGCGGGCCGCGAGACGTTCCACTTCCCCGATGGCCGCGAATTCACCTTGCCTGTCAATGCGCCCGTCATGTTTTATTTGCAGCGGCTACGCGATGAGGCGCACCGCTTTGCGATTGGCGCGCACCGTGCGAAACGCAGCAAGGCGATTACCGTCAGCCCGCTTGACGAAGTTCCGGGCATTGGCCCATCGCGCAAAAAGGCGCTGTTGATGCATTTTGGCACCGCCCGCGCCGTGCGTAATGCCAGCCTTGAAGACTTGCAAAAGGCGCCCGGCGTGTCCGCCGCCGTCGCACAAACGGTCTATGATTATTATCATAGCAATGGCTGATGTCCGCCGTAGCAGAATGCGACACCGCTATTTTGATTGCATGGTGAAGCGGGTGCGATAGAGACAGGTGATGACCAACAATCAACTGCTTCTGGAAGCTATCGCGCTCAAAAAATGCGTCACTTTGGTGTACAATAATGTGCCAATGAAGCTGGCCCCGCATGTTCTGTATTCCAAACACAGTGCGGTGTTCACCGATGCTGTAATATTGGAAAAACATGGCGTGGCCCGCCGGGATAAGAAGCTAGGCGCCTTTCATTTATCGGGGCTCAACAACCTGCAACTGACGGACCAGCCATTTGAAATTGATGCCGCGTTCGAACCTGCCGCCGAAAAATATGCCGGTGTGACCTTATTCATGGTCAGCGCAGACGCAGGATAAAACTTTCCCTCACGCCGCAGACTTGGCATGAGGGCGCATGGACATTTCGGCATCTGCCATCATCTGCGCGGTCCGCAACCATGGCGAAACAGGTGCCATTGTGCGCGGTTTTACCGCGGATTACGGCATGCTTGCGGGCTATGTAGCTGGCGCGCGTGGGCGGCAATTGCGACCTGTGCTTATCCCCGGCAATGTCATCAAGGGCGCATGGCGCACGCGCATCGCCGGACAATTGGCCCGCCTGACGCCCGAACCTATACATAGCCGCGCACATTTACTCAGCGAACCATTGGCGATTGCCGCAATTGACTGGATCACCGCGCTGACCGCCGCGACCTTGGCGGAGGGCATTGCCTATCCCCGTATTCATAGCGCAGCGGATGGTTTACTCTCTGCGATTGAACTTGCTCCGGCAGCGCGGGTGTGGGCAGGGGCGGTGGCGCAATATGAAACATTGTTGCTGGCAGAACTTGGCTATGCCGAAGAACATGACAGCGACAGCGCGCCAGTGGCGATGATGGCACAGACCCGCAAGCGGCTCGTCGCACATGTGCTGGGTGACCGCCGCGCCGACGTCATGGCCGCACGCGAACGGCTCGTGGATCGGTTGAAGCGCGCGGCGATGTGAAGGCTGTATAATCGGTTTTGTGCGAACATAGTTGCATAAGCCCGCGGCTATTGGCAGGGGAAAGCCTGCCATTTCAGTATCGTCATGCTGAACATATGCAAAAATCGAAGGACAGGTCGAATGTTAGTTGCCTTGTTACCCGGGGACGGAATTGGCCCCGAAGTTATCACGCAAGCACGCCGCGTTTTGGATGCGCTCGCCATCAACGGGCTGTCTTTTGAAGAAGCGCTGGTGGGCGGTGCGGCCTATAAGGCGACCGGACATCCTTTACCTGCGGACACGCTCGCGCTTGCCAAGCGCGCCGATGCGATTTTGTTTGGCGCGGTCGGCGATCCGGATTGCGATGCGCTGGAACGGCACCTACGCCCCGAACAGGCGATATTGGGCCTACGCAAGGAACTATCCTTATTCGCGAATTTGCGCCCTGCGACCCTGTTTCCTGAACTGGCTGATGCCAGCGCGCTTCGCCCAGAGGTTGCCACGCAGATCGACATGATCATCGTCCGTGAACTCAATGGCGATGTCTATTTTGGCGAAAAGGGCATGCGTAAAACCGCCGATGGTAAGCGCGAGGGCTATGACATCATGTCCTATGATGAGGATGAGGTCCGTCGCATTGCGCGCGTTGGTTTTGAAACCGCGATGGCGCGGGGCAAGAAATTATGCTCGGTAGACAAGGCCAATGTGCTTGAAACGTCGCAATTGTGGCGCGATGTCGTCATCGAAACCCATGCCGAATATCCCGAAGTCACGTTGAGCCATATGTATGTCGACAATTGCGCGATGCAATTGGTGCGTAACCCCGGCCAGTTTGATGTGATCGTGACAGGCAATTTGTTCGGCGACATATTATCCGACCAAGCGAGCATGTGCGCTGGTTCGATTGGCATGTTACCGAGCGCATCGCTGGACGCCGCTCAAAAGGGGCTATACGAGCCTATCCACGGCAGTGCGCCCGATATCGCGGGACAGGGCAAGGCTAACCCGCTGGCCACGATTTTGTCAGCGGCCATGATGCTGCGTTACTCGCTGGGCTTGCCAGAGCAGGCCGACCGTATTGAAGCCGCCGTTGCAAAAGCACTTTCTGGTGGCGCGCGATCCCCTGACCTTGGCGGCACGCATTCGACCCGTGAAATGGGTGATGCCGTGCTAGCCGCCTTGACCTAAACCCTGCTCTACCCGAAAAGCGAACTTATGAAGAAAAATACTGGCCAGAATCGCGAAATCACTCGGCATTGGCGTCCCGCCACCCAAGCGGTGCGTGGCGGCACTTGGCGCAGCGAGCATGGCGAAACGTCGGAGGCATTGTTCCTATCGTCGGGCTTTACCTATGATGACGCGGAAACCGTCGCTGCGCGCTTTGCCGGTGAACAAGATGGGATGACCTATTCGCGGTTGCAGAACCCGACAGTGCAAATGCTGGAAGAACGCATTGCGTTGATGGAAGGGGCAGAAGCGTGCCGCGCGCAAGCCACGGGCATGGCGGCGATGACAACGGCGTTATTGTGCCAGTTGCAAATGGGGGATCATGTCGTCGCCGCGCGCGCCGCGTTCGGGTCATGCCGTTGGCTGACCGACAATTTGCTGCCCAAATGGGGTATCAGCACAACCACCATCGACAGCCGCGACAATGACGCGTGGAAGGCAGCGATTCAGCCGAACACGAAAGTGTTTTTCTTTGAAACGCCGGCAAACCCGACGATGGACATTGTCGATATGGCCTATGTTTGCGGTCTGGCGAAAGAACATGGCATTACGACTGTCGTCGATAACGCCTTTGCCACCAGCGTGTTGCAACGGCCTATGGACTTTGGCGCCGATGTTGTGGCGTACAGCGCGACGAAGTTGATGGACGGGCAGGGCCGCGTTTTGGCAGGCGCCGTCTGCGGATCGCAAAAATGGATGGATGAGGTTTTGTTGCCATTTCAGCGCAACACGGGGCCTAATTTGTCGCCCTTCAACGCATGGGTCGTGCATAAGGGGCTGGAGACATTGGAACTGCGCGCCATGCGTCAGTCGGAAAACGCGTTGGCGGTCGGCAAGTTCTTGGAAGGCCGCGTGCCGCACATCATGCATCCCGGCCTGTCGAGCCATCCGCAGCACAATCTTGCGATGCACCAGATGAAAGCCTGCGGACCTATCTTTGCATTTGAAGTCGACGGTGGCCGTAAACAGGCGCATGCTTTGCTCAATGGGCTGCAGTTAATCGACATTTCCAACAATATTGGCGATGCGCGCAGTTTGATGTGCCACCCCGCATCCTCCACCCACCATGGCATGGGGCCAGAGGCCCGCGAGGCAATGGGCGTTGGCGAAGGCATGATCCGCATCAATGTCGGCTTGGAAGACCCCGCTGACCTCATCGAAGATCTGGATCAGGCGCTAAAGGCGGCTGGTTTGTGACCAGCATATTGGATTCCTTCTTCGCGGTGAGCGCGACAACGGAAGGCATCACTGTGCGCGTCTCGCCAAATTTTTTGGTGGAACAATCCGTCCCCGCGCAAGGACGCTGGTTCTGGTCCTACCATATTCGCATCGAAAATGGCGGTGACGAACCCGTGCAATTGATGACGCGGCATTGGCGAATTACCGATGGTCGCGGTATGATCAACCATGTCGATGGCGATGGCGTGGTCGGCGAACAACCCGTGCTCCGCCCTGGCGAAAGCCATGATTATGTCTCTGGCTGCCCTTTGCCAACACCCAATGGCACGATGGAAGGGCAATATCGCTTTCTGCGGGAGGATGGATCAACCTTTCTGGCCGAGATCCCTTGCTTTACGCTGGTGGCACCAGCCACAGCGCGATGAGTTTAGACGTATGAAACGTACGCATTTGCCATTGAACGGTTTGCGTGTCCTCGACGCTTCAGCACGGCATTTAAGCTTTACCAAGGCCGCGGACGAACTCGCTGTGACGCCAGCAGCCGTTGGCCAGCAAATCCGCGCGTTGGAGGATATGTTGGGCGTTGTGCTGTTCCGCCGCACGCCCAAAGGGCTTGAGCTGACGGACGAAGCCGCAAATGGCCTGGATGCCCTGCGCGCTGGATTTCTCCAGTTTGAAGAATCGGTCCGTGCGATGCAGGCGGGGCAATCGTCCAATGCGCTGACAATTGCTGCGCCACGGGACTTCACCGCCAAATGGCTGGCCACGCGGCTGGCGACTTTTAGTAAAGCAAACCCCGACACGCGGTTTACGTTGGTTGCAGCGGACGAGAATATCGACTTTACCGAGGCCAATCTCGACCTCGCTATTCGCCTGACTACAGGTCCGGGGGAACATGAGGGCATCTGTCTTGCCGCTGGCGCTTATGTCACGGTTGCCGCACCAGAGGGCGGCGCGGACACGCCGATAAGCTGGCCCAATTGCCCTGCTGTCGACGGCGTAGCCGCTTTGCGCTTGGCCGATGCTGGCCTTGCTATCGACGCTGCGGCGATTGGGTTGGGCAGGGCGACCGTCCCGCTGATTCTTGCCGAGGCCGATCTCGCTAGCGGCAAAGTTCGCGCCGTCGACAATGCTAGGGAAAGTGACGAAGCCTATTGGCTGGTCGCGCCCTTGCCGCAATGGCGGCAGAAGAAGGTGAAAGCGCTGGTTGAGGCGTTGACGACGTAGGCCGAGAGGCATCGCTAATTTGCAGATCATCCACACCCTGAAACAAGTTCAGGGTGAAGAGGGGCGACCTCCAAAGCGACGCGGGTTTAGGAAAACCCGTGCCTGCCCATCAGGCGTCGATCGTATCCTCATCCAACTGCGCGGCATTTTCTTGGATGAAGTTGAACCGGTGTTCCGGATTTTTGCCCATCAACCGGTCGACCAAGTCATTGACCACCGCGCGACGTTCATATTCATGCGGCAAGGTGATGCGGATCAGCGATCGGGTCGCCGGATCCATTGTGGTTTCCTTCAACTGGTTCGGGTTCATTTCGCCCAAGCCCTTAAAGCGACCCACATCGACTTTTTTGCCCTTGAAGACTGTAGCTTCTAACTCGGCGCGGTGTGCGTCATCGGCGGCGTAGACGCTTTGGCTGCCATGCGTCAGGCGATAGAGCGGCGGCCGCGCGAGGAACAGATGTCCAGCCTTCACAATCTCCGCCATTTCTTGGAAGAAAAATGTCATCAGCAAGGTCGCGATATGCGCGCCGTCAACGTCAGCATCGGTCATGATGATGATGCGTTCATAACGCAGATTGTCGGGATTGCAGTCCTTGCGCGTGCCACAGCCCAGCGCCAGTTGAAGGTCGGCGATTTCGTTGTTTGCGCGGATCTTGTCCGCGGTGGCCGACGCGACGTTTAGGATTTTACCCCGGATCGGCAAAATCGCCTGCGTCTTGCGGTTGCGCGCTTGTTTCGCGCTGCCGCCGGCGCTGTCGCCTTCGACGATGAACAATTCGGTGCCGGTGGGATCATCCGACGCACAATCGGTAAGCTTGCCGGGCAAGCGCACCTTGCGGCCAGAGGTTGCGGTCTTGCGCTTGACCTCCCGCTCGGCTTTGCGGCGCAAGCGGTCGTCGACTTTTTCAAGGATGAAGCCCATCAACGCCTTACCACGTTCCATATTGTCGGCCAAATAATGGTCGAAATGGTCGCGTACGGCGTTTTCGACGAGGCGCGTGGCCTCTGGTGAAGTCAGCCGGTCTTTGGTCTGGCTTTGGAATTGCGGGTTGCGGATAAACACCGACAACATCAATTCGGCTTCGTTGAAAATGTCTTCTGCCGAGATTTGCGCGGCTTTTTTCTGGCCAATCAATTCACCAAAGGCGCGCAGGCCTTTGGTCAGCGCGGCGCGGACGCCCGCCTCATGCGTGCCGCCATCGGGCGTAGGAATAGTGTTACAATACCAGCTATACGAGCCGTCCGAATATAATGGCCAAGAGATAGCCCATTCAACGCGGCCCTGGGCATCGGGAAAATCCTGCGTCCCGGCGAAAAATTCGGTGGTGGCGCAGGCACGGCTCCCCAGCTGCTCCCGCAAATGGTCGGACAGGCCGCCCGGGAATTGGAATACGGCTTCGGCGGGCACATCTTCGCTGGCCAGTTCGGCATCGCAGCGCCAGCGGATTTCCACGCCAGCGAACAAATAGGCCTTTGACCGCGCCAGGCGGAACAGCCGCGCCGGTTTGAATTTTGCGTCTGCACCGAAAATTTCGGTGTCGGGCGTGAACGCGATTGTTGTTCCGCGCCGGTTGGGCGTGGGGCCTAATTCTTCCAACTTGCCGAGTGGCAGACCTTGCGAAAAGCGCTGGCGATAGAGTTGCTTGTTGCGCGCAACCTCAACCAAAGTGTCCGTCGATAGCGCGTTGACCACCGACACACCCACACCATGCAGACCGCCGGAGGTCGCA
This sequence comes from Pseudomonadota bacterium, assembly GCA_041175465.1. Taxonomy (GTDB): domain Bacteria; phylum Pseudomonadota; class Alphaproteobacteria; order Sphingomonadales; family Sphingomonadaceae; genus Sphingorhabdus_B. The sequence goes on from JBEDEX010000003.1 coordinate 334,685, forward strand.
TAGGCCTTGTCAGTGAATTTACCGCCGGAGTGCAAAGTGGTGAGAATAACCTCAAGTGCAGATTTGTCAGGGAATTTTGGATGCGGATCGACAGGAATGCCTCGACCATTGTCGGTGATGGTCAGGCGGTTGCCGACACCCAAATGCACTTCAATCCGGCTGGCGTGGCCTGCAACAGCCTCATCCATCGAGTTATCGAGTACTTCGGATGCGAGATGGTGCAACGCGCGTTCGTCGACGCCGCCAATATACATGCCGGGACGACGGCGAACAGGCTCAAGCCCCTCCAACACCTCAATCGCAGAAGCGGTATAATCATTGGATGCGGCGGTGGCGGCCGCGCTGCCGCCGAACAAATCATCGGTCATGTGCTTGCTATAGGCGCGGGAGAGTCACCCGCGCAAGCACGAGCGCAAAGCTTTGAAAATCGCCTGTGGATATTTCGTTTCCGGCCCTTAACGGACGCGCGGTCCACCGAACGGCATCGGAGGTGGGGGACGGCGCACACCGCGTGGCAGCTGCGCCTGATAGGCCCGGCCGCAATGTTCGACGCAATATGGGAAGCCAGGGTTTACGGGCACACCGCAGAAATGGAAATCCGCCTCACCGGGGTGGCCAAGCGGCCAGCGGCAAATGCGCTCGTTTAAATCGAGCAAGGACGTTTTGTCCGCCATTTCGGGGCTTGGCTTTGCGGGCACAAGGCGGCGTGGCGGGGCAGGTGGGATAGGCGCTTGTTGATCGCCGGGACCCTGACGCATGAAACCGCCGGGGCCGATTGAAACGATACGTGGCATCGCCGATGCGCGTGTTGCGGGCACTTCAGCGATATCATCATCAGCGCGCACGGGGGCCACTGGTTCGGCAACAGGCGCGGTTGGGCGTGGACGCGCTGGCGCAGCGGCGGCAGGCGCCTTTGCCGGTGCAGCCTTTTTGGGTGCAGCTTTTTTATCGGCGTCGTTAGACTTCACAGGAGAAGGGCGGGATTTTAGGCCCAAACGATGCGCCTTGCCTATAACCGCATTGCGGCTAACGCCGCCAAGTTCATCTGCAATCTGGCTTGCGGTCAGGCCTTTGTCCCAAAGCGCCTTTAACTGATCAATCCGCTGGTCGGTCCACGACATAAATGCAATTCCAATAACGAGTTCTATTTGCCGCCTCTATGACGCGATTGCGCCTTGCGGTTATCGCTGCAAGCCGATAGTCGATTGCGCGATGACTATCCACCATAAAAGCAATATCGGCCAAGATAGGGATGCCAACCCCCTTGTGCAACTGCCGGATGGCGAGCGCCATATCCGCAATGTAAACTGGATTGGCCTACAAACCTTGTACATGAAAGAGGTGCGCCGCTTTTTTAAGGTGCAGCTGCAAACCGTATGGGCCCCGTCCATTACGACCTTGCTCTATCTGATTATCTTCACGGTTGCCTTGGGTTCGGTCAAGCCAACGGTGCTGGGCGTGCCCTTCGCGGATTTCATCGCGCCGGGTCTCATCATCATGGGCATGATGCAGAACGCCTTTGCAAACTCAAGTTTCTCGCTGTTGGTGGGTAAGATTCAGGGCACGATTGTGGATTATCTGATGCCGCCGCTTTCCAATGCGGAGGTTTTGGCTGCGCTCACCGCGGCTTCGGTGACGCGGGCGTTTCTAGTTGGCGGAACGATCTGGCTCGCGATGCTCTTTTGGCCCGGCGTGCATGTTATGCCCGTGCATTATTGGGCCGTTTTGTGGTTCGGGCTGATGGGGGCCATGATGCTTGCGCTTATTGGCGTTATGACATCCATCTGGGCGGAAAAGTTCGACCATGCCGCCGCGGTCAGCAATTTCGTCGTAGCGCCTGCGGCCTTACTGTCCGGCACTTTTTATTCCGTTGATAAATTGTCACCTGCTTTTCAGGCGATTAGCCACGCAAACCCGTTTTTCTATGCGATTTCGGGTTTCCGCTATGGCTTTATCGGCAACGCAGATAGCCCCGTGCTATTTGGCGCCTTGTTGTTATTGGGTATCAATACGACTTTAGGGCTCATCTGCTATCTCTTGCTGCGCTCCGGATGGAAATTACGCGCATAAGCGACACTGCAAAGGTGGGTTTAAGCTGTCCTGCTGCTTAGCTGGCTGGCGTCCATGTCTGTGCCTGACAAAAAGGGCCAATACATCCTTTGACGACCAGATTGCCTGATTTGCCCTTATAGACGATTGAGCGATAGGTTTTACCCGACTTCGGATCGTAAATCTGGCCGTGCCATTCTTTGCCGTCTGATTTGAAACCGGTCAGCACATTCATACCCAATATCGTTCGATTGCGCAGGGATTTATCCGGATTGTTGACGTCTTTAGCGCCTACACCTGCTGGCGGGTTGACAAGAAACTTTACCAGCTTCCCGCATAACAACGCACCACATTGGTAAACTTCGACCACGCCGTCCTTGCTTTGTGTAATCCAGCGCCCAGAAATTGGCGCAGCGGCTTGCGCTGGGATTGCCGCGCACATTGCGGCGGCGATCATCCATGTTTTAGCGTGGTGCATATTGGGTCCTTTGCGTTGAAAAACAACATAAACAGGGAATATGCAAGCTGCAATGCTTTTGCCTTTTGCCTGTGCCATGCTAATTAGCTGACGCATGAGTGAGATAATCCTTTTCGATTACTGGCGTTCGTCCGCAAGCTATCGTGTACGCATTGTGCTGAACCTTAAAAATGTGCCCTATACGCGCGTGCCAACCAGTCTGTTGGACAATGCACAAAAGGCGCCCGATTATGTGGCGCGTAATCCGCAGGGCTTTGTCCCGATGCTGTCCATCGACGGGTATGATCTGACACAAAGTCTGGCAATTATCGACTATCTTGATGCGGTATATCCCGACCCCGCGATGGTATCGTCCAATCCAGCGGAGCGCGCGAAGACTTTGGCGCAGGCGTTGATTATTGCCGCCGACATACACCCAATCGATAATCTGCGTGTGCTACGATATCTGAAGGGTCAGATGGACCAATCGCAAGAGGCGGTGGATCAATGGTACCGGCACTGGATAATCGAAGGCTTCGCGGCGTTGGAGGCTATGGCCCCTGAACATGGCCTTTTTGGTGGCGACCTGCCCAATTTAGCAGATGTCTGCTTGGTACCGCAAATGGCGAATGCCCGCCGCGTGGATACGCCGCTCGATGCCTTTCCGAAGCTATTGCGGATGGATGCCGCGCTCACCGCGCTTCCGGCCTTTGCCGCGGCGCATCCTGATCAAGTGAAACCAGACTAATGCCTAAGAATAAACTGAAGCTCAGCGCTTTTCTGCCTTATCAATTATCCATCACATCGAACGCCGTTAGTGACCTGATCGCGCGCGCCTATCGCGGGAAATTTGCGCTAAAGGTGCCGGAATGGCGGGTCATGGCGCTGTTGGGCGAATGTGAAGTGGCAACGCAGCGGGAATTGGTGGCCGCAACCGCGATGGACAAGGTCACCGTCAACCGCGCGTGCAAGGCATTGGAAGACCGCTGCTTGATTAGCCGTGTGCCGAACATGTCGGATGGCCGTTCACATCATCTGGCGCTCACACGAGCCGGACGCGACTTGTACGAGCAAATTGTGCCGGAGGCGCTGGCGTTAGAGGCAGAGCTTGAGAAGATTTTGGGAACTGGCGAGGCAAAGTTGCTCGAGGCAATGTTGGCGCAATTGCGTCTGCGTGTCGCTGAACTCGGCTAAGTTTGCAGGTATCTTAATCGGTCGATATCGCAGGGCGTCCGACCTTTGCGCTGGCGGTCGTCGGCATCTTATTTTCCAGAACATCGAGCCAGCTTCGCGCATTTTCGCCTACGAAAACCTGTGGCCGTGATGGCTGCAGCGCTAACGCGTTTTCCCATTGCCGAATGAGATCGGTAGCTTCGGCAATCGCGGCGTCAAATTTCTGCGGTTTACGCAAGGCGTTGTTCATTAATGCATCGCCAAAAAAGGTCCAATCATTGCCCGGCGCGCAACCAAATGATGGACGTTGTGACGATGCGGCCGTCACGATAACGGTCTGATCATTGGTTAGCAGCGGAATGAAAATTCCCGAATAGCAAGCCGATAGGAGCACCATGCGCCGTTTAACGCCAACACCATCCAGCAAATCGGCCAGCCGTTGCGGCGCGATCATGCCAGCGGCATATTCCCTGTCACGATAGGCAAGCCCCGAAACGGGGTCGCCATGGCTTGTGGCGAACAGGATAAGGACGTCTTCCTGTGTGTCCATCTTATTGGCAATCGCAGCCAAGGACGTGGCGAGGTTTGACGGTGACCCTTGCGGCGCGCCTGTGGCTTTATCATCGCCGCCAGCGGCTAAATAAATTGTGCGGCCTGCCGCCCCATAACGCCGTGCCAATATTTTGGCGGCTTCAGCAGACTCGCGCGCAAAGACCGCGTCGGAATCAAGGCCAATGGAAACCAGATAGGCGTCAACGACACCTGGCCTTTGCGGTTGTAACGCATTGATCGCAGTGGACAGTTTTTTGTGCTGCGCCAGATACCAGGTAGCTGACCGGTTCTGTTCGGCAAACCAGCCGTTTTTTGCGGCTTCGACCGTGTTGAAACTTTGTTGCTGGCTAAAGGCAGAGCCAGTGACGAGCAGCGAAAGCGCCATCGCTCCTGCCTGAACCAATCGCAATTTGGCGTTCTTAAGTGCCATGTCCCTAAGTCTAAACGCAGAGTTGCAGTTGCCGCAACTGTAATATCGTTGCATGAAGGGCAAAAGCCGGAGAAAGACCATGAAACTTGCATCATTGAAGTCGGGCCGTGACGGACATCTGGTTGTCGTTTCGGAAAATCTAGCTTGGTATGCCGATGCCGCGCATATCGTTCCCACGTTGCAGGCTGCCCTTGACGATTGGGACGAATTTGCCCCTCGATTGCAAGCGCTGGCGATCGATCTGGAACATGCCGTTATTCCATGCGAACGTTTCCACGAACATGACGCCGCCGCGCCTTTGCCGCGCGCTTATCAATGGGCGGACGGTTCGGCCTATGTCAATCACGTCGAATTGGTCCGCAAGGCGCGGGGCGCCGTTCTGCCTGAAAGTTTTTGGCATGATCCATTAATGTATCAGGGCGGTTCCGATGCATTCATGGGGGCGCGCGACGATATCCCTTTGGCCGATGAGTCATGGGGATGCGACTTGGAGGCGGAGATTGTTGTCGTGACGGGCGATGTCCCGCAAGGCACATCGCCGGCAGACGCCTTGTCTTATGTCCGGCTGGTTGGCCTTGTGAACGATGTGTCCTTACGCAACCTGATCCCTGCAGAGTTGGAAAAAGGCTTTGGCTTTGTCCAATCCAAGCCTGCTAGCGCTTTGTCCCCCGTGTTCGTCACGCCCGATAGCCTTGGCGATTATTGGAAAGAGGGAAAGCTGCACCGCCCATTGAATGTCGACCTTAATGGTACGCCATTTGGACGCGCAGTGGCCTCGGACGATTGCACTTTTGATTTTGGAACCTTGATTGCGCATCTGGCCAAGACGCGCAATATCGGGGCAGGGTCCATTATTGGCTCAGGCACCGTGTCCAACCGAGATGCCGATGGCGGCCCCGGCAAGCCCATCGCCGCTGGTGGCTTGGGATACAGCTGTTTAGCAGAAGTGCGCATGGTCGAGAAAATTCAGACGGGCAACATGGTGACACCTTTCCTAAAGGACGGCGATGTCGTGCGGATTGAAGTGCTCGACAAGGCCGGACACACTATCTTTGGCGCCATTGAGCAGACCGTTCGAAAAAATTGAAGGACATGTCGCGACAACCCCTTCAATATCCGCACTGCATTTACTACGAAAGACGGCCATGCATATGACCAATACAGCTATGAACCGACGTGCCATCCCGGCTGAAGCCGTGGAAAGCATCTGGCATGCAGCGGACCAATGGGCCATTCGCCGTATCGATTGGCAGGGGGCAAACCCGCCGCGCGGGTCATTATTGTTCTTGCCGGGGCGCGGTGACCATTATGAAAAATATTTGGAGACGCTAGCTTATTATGCCGATGCCGGCTGGCGCGTGACGGCAATTGACTGGCGCGGTCAGGGCGAATCCGGACGGTTATTGGCAGACCCGCATGTTGGCCATATCGATGATTTCGCGACTTGGATTGGCGACCTGCGGCATTTTTGGAATGCTTGGAAACAGGAAACGACCGGTCCGCATGTCGTTATGGCGCACAGCATGGGGGGGCAACTGGCCATGCGCGCTTTGGTGGAAAAGGCGATGGACCCCGACGCCGTTGTTTTAAGTGCACCAATGCTGGGCATTCAGACTGGTGGCCTACCGCTGGCCCTGAACCATGCTTTTGCCAAGTTGATGGTCAAGATTGGCAAGGGCAATGACGCCGCTTGGAAAGTCAGCGAAAAGCCCATGTCCCCTATGGAGATGCGTGGCAAAATGTTGACGCATGATGATGATCGTTACGAAGACGAAATCGCCTGGTGGAAATTGCGTCCTAATGTCAAATTAGGCCCGCCAAGCTGGCACTGGATCGAACGCGCCATTGCGTCGATCCGTATGTTGGAAGCACCGAGCCTGCTGGAGGCCGTAAAAACGCCCATCCTGCTGCTCGCGACCACCGGCGACCAATTGGTCAGCACGCCGCGCGTGATCGCCGACAGCAAGCGCTTGCCACATGCAGAAACGCTCATCTTTGGCAAGGAAGCAGCGCATGAATTGTTGCGGGAGGCGGATCCCGTGCGTGACCAGTGCCTTGCACGGATCAACAGTTTTCTGGAAGCCAACGCACCGCGACCATGAGCGATTTTGACTATGCCATTATCGGTGCTGGCATTGCTGGCGCAAGTCTTGCGGCCGAATTGTCCGCGCGGGCATCGGTGGCGTTGATTGAGGCAGAGGCGAATCCCGGATATCATTCGACCGGCCGGTCGGCGGCATTTTGGGTCGAATGCTATGGCGGACCAGCGGTCCAACCGCTCACCACTGCTTCGGGGCCGTTTCTGGCCGCGCCGCCTGCGGATTTTCATGTCGGCCCCTTGATGCATAAGCGCGGTGCGCTGCACATCGGAACAGTGAATGATAAGACAATGGCGGACAATATGCGCGCCGAATTCGCGGCCAGCAGCGTGCAGATTGACGTCAGCGACCGCGCGGCCGTAGCAGCGCGTGTCCCGGGGCTGCGCAGCGAATGGACACATGGTCTTTGGGAACCAGACTGTTGCGACATTGATGTTGCCGCGCTCCACGCCGCATATTTGCGCCAGGCCAAACGACAAGGCGCGGCGCTACACTGCAACAGCCGCCTGCATGCCTCTACGTGGCGAAATGGTGTATGGCAGATCGCGGCAGGCGGCCTGAACTGCACGGCAAAAATCATCATCAATGCGGCGGGGGCATGGGCCGATGACGTGGCGCAGTTAGCGCAGGTCAAGCCCTTGGGCATCCAACCCTATCGCCGCACTATTGCACAATTGGTCGTGACGCCAGATGTTCCGGCGGACTTGCCTTTGGTCATTGGACTAGACGGTAGCTTTTACTTTAAGCCCGATGCAGGCGGCCGCTTATGGCTTAGTCCGCATGACGAAACTGCAACCCCGGCCTGCGACGCTGCGCCAGAGGAGCTGGACGTTGCTACCGCTATTGATCGCCTGCAGACCGTCGTGGATTGGGACATTCAGCGTGTCGAACATAAATGGGCTGGGCTACGCAGTTTTGCGCCAGACCGGTTGCCCGTCATTGGCCGCGATAGGACGAATGACGCGTTTTTCTGGTTCGCAGGGCAGGGCGGTTTTGGCATCCAGACAGCTCCTGCCGCAGCGCAGCTTGCCGCGTCATTGCTTGATGAAGCTATCGCCGCGCCATCCAAAGTCGACGCGGCAGTCTATACCCCATCACGGTTTCTTTAACGCTGCGCCGCAACCTCAGCTGCGTCACTGGCCAGCCGATCGGCGCGTTCATTTTCAGGGTGGCCATTATGGCCTTTCACCCAAATCCATTCGACCTGATGCCGGGCAACAGCATCGATAAGGTCACGCCATAAATCAGCGTTGCGGACAGGCTGCTTTGATGCGTTTTTCCATCCATTGCGTTGCCAACCATGGATCCATTTGGTGATCCCATCGAGGACATATTTGCTGTCGGTGTGCAATTTGACATGGCACGGCTCGCTCAGGGTTTTGAGCGCCTGTATCGCGGCGGAAAGCTCCATCCGATTGTTGGTGGTGTCGGGATCGCCGCCCGCAATTTCTTTTTCATGCTTACCATAACGGATTACCGCGCCCCAACCGCCGGGGCCGGGATTGCCCTTGCAGGCGCCATCGGTGAAAATCTCAAGCTGTTTCACGCATAATGCCCCAGCATATTTTCCACCTGTATGCCGTCACTGTAAAAATCCAGCCGGCGCAGAAAAGCCAGCGGGTCTTTGCGTGTTACAAGCGCATTGGCCGGCGTGTTAATCCAGTCATAGCAACGCGTGAGCAAGAACCGCAGGCACGCGCCGCGCAGCAATATGGGTAAAGCCTCCCGCGTTGCCGCGTCCAAGGGCACGCAATCGGCGTAACCCGAAAGCAGGCCAGCGCTCACCTCTGCATCAAAAACGCTGCCATCATTGGAAAAGCACCATGCGCTGTGCGTCACCGCCAAGTCATAAGCGCGGATTTCCGTGCACGCGAAGTAGAAGTCGATCAGCCCACTGACATGGTCGCCCAGCATCAGGACATTGTCCGGAAACAGATCTGCGTGAATCGCCGCAACGGGCAGATTGTTCGGCCAATGCGCCTCGAGATAATCACATTCGGCAAAGACCCTTGCCGACAGACCCGCTGCGATGGACTCAAGGCCCTCTGCTGTACAACGCATTGCCAATGTCCGCCATGCTGCAACGCCAAGGCTATTGGGGCGCGCCAAAGTAAAATCTGCAAGCGCCTTATGCATATGCCCTAATGCGGCGCCCGTCGAATGTGCCTGTGCTGCTGTCGGTTCTGTCACCGACACGCCATCGAGAAATTCAATTAAGCAAGCCGGGCGTCCCGCCAATGTTTGCAGCCATTGGCCATCACGATCCGTAATAAACCGTGGCACCTTGCATCCTGCATCATGCAAATGCTTAAGCAGAGCATAGAAAAACGGCAAATCGTCAGGATTTACACGGTTCTCATACAAAGTCAGGATGAAACGGCTTTGCGTTGTTTGCACGAAAAAATTGCTGTTTTCGACGCCTTCGGCAATGCCCTTCAACGCGACAAGTTTGCCGACATCATAATGCGCCAACAATGCCTCAACCTGCTGCGGCCCTAACTGCGTATAAACCGCCAAATCAGGTCGCCGCGCCAGCCAGTTCGCGTGGCAGTTTGAACGTTACAGTTTCTTCAGCGGTCGTCACCTGTTGCTCATCCAAGTCGAAATGCAGCGCGAGCGCGTCGATAATCTCGCGTACTAACACCTCAGGGGCCGATGCACCTGCGGTTAGGCCAAGTGTACGCACATCATCAAACCAATTGAGGCTGATATCTTCTGCGCGCTGCACCAGATAGGCCGTTGCACCCGACCGAGCCGCAACTTCCACTAGACGCAGCGAGTTAGAGCTGTTCGGCGCGCCAATGACGAGGACAAGATCGCATTCGCGGGCAATCGCCTTTACCGACTCCTGCCGGTTGGACGTGGCGTAACAAATATCCTCCCCCTTTGGCCCGACAATATTGGGGAAGCGTTGTTGCAGAATTCCGACGATTTCCGATGTATCATCGACTGACAATGTCGTCTGCGTCAAAAATGCGAGATTGTCGGCATCCACTGGTGCTATAGACCGCGCGTCGTCAGCGGTTTCAACCAAAGTCATTGCGCCTGCGGGAACTTGCCCAAAGGTGCCGATGACCTCAGGATGCCCTTCATGGCCCACAAAAATGATATGCCGGCCAGCCTCCACTTGCCGTTCGGCTTGCTTGTGGACTTTTGACACCAAGGGACAGGTCGCATCGAAATAGGCCAAGCCGCGTTGTTGCGCATTGGCTGGCACCGATTTGGGCACCCCATGGGCTGAAAATACGACATGGCCACCATCGGGCACTTCGTCGAGCTCTTCGACAAAAACAGCACCTTTGGCTTTCAAACTGTCTACCACATAACGGTTATGGACGATTTCATGACGGACATAGACCGGCGCGCCATGTTGTTCGAGCGCAAGTTCGACAATCTTGATGGCGCGGTCAACGCCGGCGCAAAAACCACGTGGCGCGGCCAGAAGCAGCCGGAGCGATTTTTTGGGGAGTGTTTGTTCAGTCATGCGCAATCTTCCTTAGTTAAAGTCACTGCATCCGCCAAGACCTTTCCCCTGTTGCGCGGGCCGCATTGGGGGGATAAGGACCAATGCACGTTTCGCACTCGCGACCCAAGTCTAAGAAAACCGAGGATTGCCCTTTATGAACTTCGCCGCCAAAGCCCTGACCATCGGTATCGCCGCAGCTACTTTGGCCGGTTGCGCACGCGACGGCGATTTGGATGTTGCTGCTGGTGTTGGCGTAAACGTCACGCGGTCCGGCTGTCCAACGGTTGCGGTGCCCGATGGCACGGGTGACATAACCATTTTCAACCCATCGAGCAGCTCGGACGCCGATGCTATCGACGTGGTTGCGGCAATCACGAATGTACGCCCTACATGCAACGAAAGCGGTGAGAAAATCTTTTCGCAAGCAACATTTGACGTGCACGCGCGGCGCAGCGATGCGCGCGGAAGCCGAACCGTGACGATACCCTATTTTAACACGGTAGTTCAGGGTGGCAGCGCCGTTGTTGCTAAGCGGGTTGGCCAAGTGACGTTGCAATTCGCCGATGGCCAGCAACGCGCATCGGCGCAGGGACAAGCGGCGGGTTATATCGACAAGAATGCGGCCAGCTTGCCAGCAGAAATCGTGCAAAAAATCACCAAAAAGCGCAAGCCGGGCGACCCCGACGCAGCGCTTGATCCCATGGCCGATCCCGAAGTGCGGGCAGCGGTTGTCCGATCAAGCTTTGAAATGCTCATCGGATTCCAGCTGACCGAAGATCAGCTGCGTTACAATGTCACGCGTTAATCCGCGTTAACTTCAAGGCACAGTCATGACACTTTTTGAACAATATGCAGCGCATGTCGACCATGCGCTGAACGCACTTGTGGCGCTCGGAACCTTGCCGGCGGATTTGGACCGTAGCAATGTAACGGTGGAACCGCCGCGCGATGCGACGCATGGTGATATCTCTACTAATGCAGCCATGGTGCTAGCGAAACCTGCGGCAACCAACCCGCGCGCCTTGGCGGAGGCTTTGTCGGTTGAGCTGGCGAAGGTCGCTGGCGTTACCGCGGTTGAAATTGCTGGGCCCGGGTTCCTCAACTTGCGGCTCAATGCGGCGGCATGGCTTGATGAATTGCGCACCATAGCGGCATCGGGCGATGATTATGGCCGGTCGCATTTGGGCGATGGCAAGTCGGTGAATATCGAATATGTTTCTGCCAACCCCACTGGTCCAATGCATATGGGCCATTGCCGCGGCGCGGTTGTCGGTGATGCTTTGGCCAAATTGCTCGAATTTGCCGGTTACCGCGTGATCCGCGAATATTATATCAACGATGCGGGTGGACAGGTTGATGTCCTCGCGCGTTCGGCACATTTGCGTTATCGTGAGGCCTTGGGCGAGAGCATCGAAATCGCGGAAGGTCTGTATCCCGGCGATTATCTGATCCCCGTTGGCCAACAGCTGGCAAAGCGTTTTGGTGACCAATATGTTGCCGCGCCTGAAAGCGAATGGCTTGCCTTATTTCGCAAGGCCGCCGTTGCCGAAATGATGGAGATGATCAAGGCGGACTTGGCCTTGCTGGGCATCCACCATGATCTGTTTTCGTCCGAAGCCGAGCTGCATGAAGCGGGTAAGGCTGATGTCGCGGAGAAGGAATTGCGCGCGCGCGGGCTTGTTTATGATGGCGAATTGGAAAAGCCAAAGGGTAAAGAAATCGAAGATTGGGAGCCTGTGACGCTGCCTTTATTCCGCTCAACGCAATTTGGCGATGACCAAGACCGGCCTATCAAGAAATCCAACGGCAGCTGGACCTATTTCGGTGCCGATCTCGCATATCATTTCCAGAAAAGCCAAGGCGTCGATGCAATGATCGACATTTGGGGCGCGGACCATGCGGGCACGGTTAAGCGCATCAAGGCTGCGGTCAATGCGCTGACCGGTGGTAAGGTCGATTTCGATGTGAAGCTGGTGCAGATGGTGCGCCTGCTGCGTGGCGGCGAACCTGTTAAAATGTCCAAAAGGTCGGGCAGCTTTGTGACCTTGGCTGAGGTTATTGAAGAAGTGGGTAAGGACGTTGTCCGCTTCACGATGCTGACCCGCAAGGCCGATGCACAAATGGATTTTGACTTTGCCAAGGTGGTAGAAGCGTCGAAGGACAATCCGGTATTCTATGTGCAATATGCCCATGCGCGCATAGCATCGACCATGCGTAAGGCAGAACTTGAAGGGCTTGGCCCCAATGGCGCGCATATCGCGTTGCTGGGCGATGCGGAAATCGGCCTCATCCGCGAAGCTGCAAATTTCCCGCGGATTGTGGAAGCGGCCGCAAAATCAGGCGAACCGCACAGAATTGCATTTTACCTCAATGATTTGGCTGCTACCTTCCATGCTTATTGGAACCTAGGCAATGACCAACCCGACAAGCGCTTCATATTGGCACAAAATCCCGACATGACAGGTGCAAGGCTTTTCATGGCGCACAATATCGGGCAAGTTCTGCGCAATGGATTGCGGCTGATGGGGGTCGAAGCCGCGTACAACATGTAATGACGGGAACGTGACGTGATGGACCGCAACAATGATGGGCTGAATTTCGACGGCAATGATCGCCTGCCTTGGCTCGAAACCGCTGATGGTTCCGCGGTAGAGGCCAACGGATCGTCCATGCGGGGCGCTGTGTGGGCAGTTGTGGGCTTGGTTTTGTTCGCTGCAATTGTCGGCGGTTTTTATTGGTTTAATCCCCGTCAGGTGGGCGGCGCAAATGGCACAGGCGAACTGATCGTTGCGCCCAAGGGCAGTTATAAGGAAAAGCCTGCGGATGCGGGCGGCAAAAGCTTTGAAGGTGAAGGCGATTCCGCCTTTGCCGCAAGCGAAGGGCAGAAAACGGGCGCTGTGCTTGCCGGGCCGCCTACTGGTCCTGTTGCGGCGGTACAGCCTGTGCCGGCAAATGCGATGCCCCCCGTTGCAACCAACAGCGCGCCCGCAAATGGCGTGTTGGTACAACTTGGTGCGTTTGGTGATTCCGCGAAGGCCGAGGCGGCATGGACTGGTTTGAACAAGCGCTTTGGCTTTTTGGCAGGCATGAGCCGCAAAATTGCGCAATCCAATGTCGAAGGCGGGCGCATGGTTTTCCGACTGCAAGCCGTGACTGCCAACTCATCCGAAGCGCAGCAGCTCTGCGCAAAGCTGAAGGTCGCGGGCGAGAATTGCCTGATTGTGCGATAGCGAAGCGACATCCTCCCTTTTCAGGTTGAAGGGCTGCGCATAGCAACTTAAGCAGCGCCCAACGTCCTAAGGAAAACAATATGTCTGCTTTATACAATGTCTCCATTCCTGCCTTTATCCGCGGCTTGAATAATCTGTCAAACATGCTTGAAAAGGCTAAGGCTTTTGCTGCGGAGCAGGGCATAGATTTGGCTGAATTGCTGAATGCGCGGTTGATTGACGACATGGCCCCGCTGACAAAGCAAGTGCAGATGACAACCGATACGGCGAAGTTTGTCGCGGTCCGCGTCGGCCAAGTGGAAAATCAACCTTGGGCGGATGATGAGGTGACCTTTGACGATGTCCAAGCCCGTGTGGCCAAGGCCATATCCTTTCTGCAAGCCGCATCACCCGATGGTTTTGAAGATCGCGAAGATGCAAAGGTCGTGCTGACTACGCCTAGCGGTGACATTCCCTTCACCGGCAGTACATATGTGCATGGCTTTGCCATCCCCAATTTCTTCTTCCATCTCAGCATGGCCTATGCGCTGTTGCGGATGAAGGGTGTGCCTGTGGGTAAGCTCGATTTTCTGGGCGCAATCCGGTAATTATACACAGCTAAAGCGCCATGTCCCGCCGCTCCATGCTTGCCTTGCGGCGGTGGCGGGCTTAGCGTATTTCCTATGAAGCCGGTAATATTTGGCCTTTCGGGCCTAACCCTGACGGATGAAGAAAAAAGCCTGTTTCGCGATGTCGAGCCAGCAGGCTATATTCTGTTCAAACGCAATATCGAAGATCGCGCGCAGGTCCGCGCCCTGACAGATAGTCTGCGGACGTTGCATGGGCGCGACAATGTGCCCATATTGATTGATCAAGAAGGTGGCCGTGTCGCACGGATGCGACCACCGGTTTGGCCGGATTTCCCTGCTGGTGGCGCGTTCGACGCGCTGTATGATATTGCACCCATCACCGCGATTGAGGCCGCCCGTTGCAATGCGGAGGCTATTGCGCTCTCGCTGACCGAAGTCGGCATCAATGTCGATTGCTTGCCCGTTCTCGATGTGCGCGTGCCCGACACGCACTCAGCCATTGGCGATCGCGCCTTGGGTAGCGACCCTATGCGCGTGGCGGCTTTAGGTCGCGCTATCCTTGATGGTCTTGCCTTGGGCGGCGTCATCGGTGTCGTAAAGCATATGCCCGGGCAAGGACGCGCCACAGTAGACACCCATCACGACTTGCCACATGTGACCGCGAGCGCCGCGGAATTGGAGCAAGACCTTGCTCCGTTTCGGGCGCTCAACACCGCCGCGATGGGCATGACGGGCCATGTTGTCTATGACGTTTGGGACAATGTGCACACCGCAACCATGTCGCGCTTTGTCATTGATGCGGTTATTCGCACGCAGGTCGGTTTTGACGGCCTCTTGATGAGCGATGATCTCGATATGAACGCGTTGCAAGGCGATGTCGCAAGCCGTGCCTTGGCCTGCATACAGGCAGGTTGCGACCTTGCGTTAAACTGCTGGGGCCGCTTGGACGAGATGGTCGCAATTGCGAATAATCTGCCCGAAATTACACCTGCTGCCCGTGCCCGCCTTGACCGCGCGATGGCATTTGCGCCTGTGCCCTTTGACGCCGACCGACTGGCACATCTGCTCGACAAGCGCGACCAGTTGTTGGCCTTGGCCGACACGCAGGCAAAGCTCACAGGCGGGGCCACTGGCGCGGCATGACCGAGCCCATGCTCTTTGACGCAGAGGAGGCCCTCTACGACGAGAGCGCGGCCAAAGCCGAATTTGGCCCCGATGTTCTGACCATCGATATTGACGGCTGGGAAGGGCCGTTGGATTTGTTGCTGGCGCTCGCCCGCAATCAAAAGGTTGATTTGCGGCAATTATCTATTCTCGCCTTGGTCGAACAATATCTGGTGTTCATTGATGAGGCGCGCGCGCTGAAGCTTGAACTGGCTGCTGATTATCTGGTGATGGCGGCGTGGTTGGCTTATCTCAAATCGGCATTATTGCTGCCCAAGGACCCGACGATTGACCCATCGCCAGAGGAACTTGCATTGCGCCTGCAATTGCGGCTGGAGCGGCTGAACGCCATGCGGGAAAGCGGCGCGCGCTTAATGGCGCGTGACCGAATTGGCCGCGACGTGTTCTTGCGCGGTACACCTGAAGGGTTGCGCGTGGTCAAAGCGCGGGCTTGGGAATGCGATTATTTTGAGCTTATTACCGCTTATGGTCAAATCAACGCTCGCACAGCGCCCGCTATGCACATCGTTAAAAAGCGCCAAGTCATGACGTTGGAACAAGCGCTGGACCGCGTATCGGCCATGATTGGCCGCGCGATCGACTGGACCGCGATTGAGGCATTTCTGCCGCCGATGGCGGACCCAGCCTTACGGAAATCGGCTTTGGCCTCCAGCTTTGTCGCAGCCTTGGAACTCGCCAAACGTGGGATTGCAGATTTGCAGCAAGAGGCGACCTTTGCGCCATTGATGGTGAGGAAAAAGGCAAGATGATCGAAACCGACCCAGACCTGCGCGCGGTGGAGGCGACCTTATTCGCCAGCGACCAGCCGATGACCGTCGAACACATTCGCGGTTATGTCGGCGACAGTGTCGATGTCGCGTCTGCGCTCAAGCAACTTACCGTACATTACGAAGGTCGCGGCATTGAACTCGTCCAGCGCGGCAAGACGTGGCATTTTCAAACCGCCGCTGATCTTGCGCATTTGCTCCGCCGCGAACGTGAGGAAAGCCGGAAACTCAGCCGCGCTGCGGTCGAGACATTGGCGATTATCGCTTATCATGAACCCGTGAGCCGCGCTGAGATTGAAACTATTCGCGGCGTGCAGATTTCGAAAGGCACGCTGGATGTCTTGATGGAGGCGGGATGGGTCCGCCCCGCTGGCCGCCGCGAAGTGCCGGGGCGGCCTTTGCTCTACGCCACAACGCCTGGATTTCTGACGCATTTCGGCTTAAACAGCCGCAAAGATTTGCCAGGAATCGCAGACCTGAAAGCCGCGGGATTGCTGGATCCGATTGATAGCGCAATGGTGGGAATGTTGTTTGCTGGCGAAGAAAGTGACGCCGAACTGGCAATTGATGAAAACAACGCCTAAATAGGTTAAGGTCATGCGGCATCGGGGTCGCAACATCCGGGGCGTGCCCCGTTAGGAGTTTGAAATGGGTGGTTTTAGCATCTGGCACTGGCTGATTGTTGGCATTTTGGTGTTGCTCTTGTTCGGCAAGGGCCGTTTTTCCGATATGATGGGCGATGTCGCAAAAGGCATTAAAAGCTTTAAAAAGGGCATGAGTGAAGACGACGAAGCGCCTAAAGCACCGCCGCAGATTGGTGCAAACACCGTCGTTGATGCTGAAAAGCAGACTGACAAGACACAAGGTTAAGTCATTGACAGTGCAGCATCACTTGCCCTCTTTGTCGGGGGTCTGACGTGTTTGATGTCGCGTCATCCGAACTGCTGCTTGTCGTCCTTGTGGCGCTTTTGGTCATTGGGCCAAAAGATTTGCCAAAGGCTTTGCGGGTTGTCGGCAAATGGGTGGGGAAGGCGCGCGGTGTCGCAGCGCATTTTCGCTCTGGCTTTGACGAAATGGTGCGTCAGTCTGAATTGGAAGAGCTTGAGAAAAAGTGGAAGGCCGAAAATGAGCGCATCATGCGTGCACATCCGGCGGATCCGCGTGCCGATGTTATCGGCGATGACGCTACGATAGCTATAGCAGAAAACCCCGTCGACACATCGCCCACAGAAACGGCGGCTAAGACATGAACGAAATAGACGAGAGCAAAATGCCCTTGCTCGATCATTTGATTGAGCTACGCAGTCGTCTGCTCTGGAGCTTTTTGGCGCTCGCTATTGCCTTTGGCATCAGCCTCTATTTTGCGCGGCCAATCTTTGGCTTTCTCGTGCAACCCTTGTTGGCTTCGGGCCAAACGAAATTGATTTACACCGCGATATTCGAAGCATTTTTTGTTGAGATTAAAGTCGCGTTTTTTGCGGCTACCTTCTTCTCCTTCCCTGTGTTTGCTACCCAATTATGGCGCTTCGTTGCGCCTGGCCTGTACAGCAAGGAAAAGCGAGCATTTTTGCCCTTTTTGCTCGCAACGCCTGTGTTGTTCATCCTCGGCGCGTCCATGGCCTATTTCATGGCTATACCCGTTGCATTGGAATATTTGCTCGGTTTTGGCGGTTCGGTCGGCGGTGTCGAACAGCAGGCGCTTCCGGGCGTCGACAATTATCTGAATTTTGTGATGAAGTTCATTTTTGGCTTCGGTGTTTCGTTCCTGCTACCCGTCTTGTTGATGTTGCTGGAGCGGGCAGGCATCGTCACGCTGGAGCAGCTTAAAAGTGCGCGGCGTTATGCGATTGTCGGTGCCTTCGCCATCGCCGCCGTCCTCACGCCGCCCGATATTGTCTCGCAATTGCTGCTCGCGATCCCCTTGTGCATTTTATACGAACTTGCGCTTATCGCCATTTGGTTTACCCGCCGCCGCCGTCACAAGGCTGAGGCCGGTGAAGCCGATGCGTTGTAGATTTTACACTCTTTTACTTTCCTACAATTAACCAGATGGGTTATTTGATTCGCGTCATTCAGGCTGCGGTCTAGAACGTGGGTCGGGATGATGGGAACGCTGGCGCGGAAACGCGTTGGCACGGCCGGCGCGATAG
>JBEDEX010000004.1:0-78966 GCA_041175465.1 Pseudomonadota bacterium
CAGATCCCGTCGTCACCGACAGGCCCGTCGCCGCAGTAACAGCGGCACGCACATCAATCGTGTTGGCCCCGTTACCCATAGCGACCGTGACATTACCAGCGGTCGAACGCCACGCTGCCAACGCGGTGAGATAATCCGTACCCAACCCGGTAGTAATCCCAATCTCAGAACCTGTCACCGTGTTGCCAAAGGTCGCAGCATTGTCGCCATCACCGAGGTTGACCGCAATCGCACCGCTCGCCAACCAAGCACCGCCCGTCGTCAGGCTGTCCTCGCCAGCGCCCGAAGTTACGCTCATACCACCCGTTCCGGAGAATGTCAGCGTACGCGCCTGCGCACCCAATCCAAGGGACAGGCTGCCGCTTCGTGTTTCCCATCCGCCACTGGTTGTCAGAGCATCGCTTTGGCCAGCCGTCGTAACCGTACCCATGTTGACGGAAATTTGCCCCGCCACAATCCTATCGCTGATATCAATGACATCCGCATAGTCACTCGCAGAAATGAAAACTCCGTCGCCGGCATTTAATTCACCATTTATGTCGATTGTGGTGCCGCGCTGGTCAGCATCGCCCTTGTTGCCGACGATTACAATCCTACCGATGCTGGCAACAAGCAAGGCTCCTGAACCAATGTTCACATTGTCGCCGGCATCCAGTAAAATGGATCCTGTGAGCGCATGGAGAATGATGTTCGAAGCGATGCTGATATTGTCATCGCCGGTGGTTTCAACAACGCCTGTACCTGTATTTGTTATGTTGTCTTCAGCGACAAGCGTGATGTCGCCACTGGTTACGACTATGGATGCTGTTATTTCGATCGGGCTGTGGGCGACAAGTGAAACGCCCCGGTCTGACGTAATTCCTGAGTTGCTAACGACTAGGCGGCCATAATTTTCTAGCCATACTTTACTATTAAGCGACTTGGCTTCGACGGACTGAATACGCGAAGATATATATTTGCTCTCAGTGCCAATTCCGCCTGTTGCAACCAAGCTGACATGGCCTGACAGAAGGACCTGACTGTCCTGCGGCGCTCCGTTAAGAATGCTGCCGAACGAGAGTAAATACACATTCCCTAGCTGAGCCGAAACGGCTGCAAGGTTAAGGTCTCCGGTAGTTTCGACTAACCGAACATTGCCAACGTTAGCCGTGATGGTAACGGAACCCGAACCGTTACGGGCACTGTCGATCCGCAAATAATTTTCAATCCCAGCATTTGGACTGACTGCACCTATATCACCACCCAATGAGGTCAGATAAATCGAATTGGCCCGAATATTGAAGACTGTCAGACCGGGCGTACCATTCAATATCGACCCAGCGGCTGTTACATATGCGTCACCGTTCGTTATATCGACGGCCCCCAATGTGAGATCGCCCTCTATTTCTGTCAGGTAAACGTCACGCTGCGCGACGGCGCTGAGTATTCCGGCTCTTAGGTTCGTTTCCAGAGCGTTGCTGGCCGTACCGATTGAACCGTTCAGCGCTCGCAGCGAGATACCATTGGCTTCGATTTTGGTATAGTCAGTGCCTGTCCCGTCAAGGATAGACGCACTCTTGCTGGCCGGATCGTTAGTCGTAGTGTCATTAGCCGTCAGTTCGACGGTTCCAGTCGCCGAATACACGCCCTCCACATATAGGTTACCTGTAGTCTGCTCGAGATTGATGGCGTCGCCCGCACGCGCCGTCAGGGTATTGTTACGGACGCCCCCGTTAGCAATATCGAGCTTGAGTGACTGCAAACTACCTTGCGCTACGGCATAGCCAATTGCGCCATCTGCGGCCTCAAGCACTAAGTTTCCGCGGCTCGTTAAAACAGTTGATGCTGTGTCCGCAACGATCGATCCGCTCGTTTTCAGGCGTGTTTCTCCGCCCGAATTCGAGCTAACTAATCGGATGTCGCGTTCCGACCCGATGAACGCCGTATCCGCTGATTCAAAACCGAAAGTACCTTGAGCATTGATGTCCACATCATTGCGGAAGTCGACTGCAATGTTTAAAATGTTAGCGTTTAGAACTCGCGACAGTCTAACCGTTCCGACCGTTTCGGTAATTTTCAAACCACCGATTGAGTCCTTTTCCGAAGCCGCCGCCACAGTAACGGTCTTATTATCTCCGCTAATTGCGGTGATGGTGAGATAGTCGGAGCCAATTGTCTTATTGGTCGTTTCCGCGCTTAACCACAGCCGGTCACCTACCGCAAAACCGCCCCAATTGGAGGAATCAACGCGGGATATCGTCCCTGCATCTTTATTGAATGAAAGTCTGGCCGTGTCGATAGATGCCAGATATCCGTTATCGCTAGGGCCGAGAGCCACCGTTGCAAATTTAAGCGTTACGCCCGGTTCGTTTGATTGTAACTGAGCAGGTACAATGCCCGAATTCCAGATATCTGTGGACGCAAGAACGATAGTATGGCCATTGTTGGTGACGTCGCCGACCTGATAATATTGTGCGTTGACAGTCTCGTTTACCGAATAGCCGCTGACCATCACCCAGGATCCTGGGCGATATCCAAGCCACGTCCCACCATCAGTTCGTGTGATAGAAGATGTCGTGCGACTTATCTCGACCTGCATTTCTACGAGATTGCTCGTGAGAAAACTAACGTCCGAGCGTTCGGCAGCTGCCAAAGCAATGCGTTCATCCGAGCTGAAATTGACCCTGTTGGTAACCGGGTCTTTCGTCAGGGAGATGATCATCGGATCGCGGGCGGTAGAACCGATGGTGCCCTTGGTTCCAGACGCCTTTAGCCAGATGTTTCCGGCGGTGTCGACATTCGCATCCTCGATAACGGTTTGTGTGTCAGTCACGGGCTTGAGCAGACCAGTCCCGATCATGTTCAACAGTTCATCCTCGGTCCACACACGGATCGAACTCGTTATGGCCGCACGCTGTTCAGCCGTGGCAACATATCTGTAAGAAGAAACATACTGCGGCGCGTCACCATAGAGCTGATGTAACCGCTGGTATTCTGTGGTTTGCTGCAGCTCGATTGTACCTAGCCGCGCATCTATTTGTTGCTCAGTGAGCGGCGTGCCATCCGCCTGCCTTTCGGAGCGCAGCGCTTCTCTGTAATCAGCCCGTTGCTGCGTCGTTAGCCTTACAACCTGAGTATCAGAGTAAGTCCCCCCGAAACTGTTGCGGATAGACCAATATGTCTCATATTCGCGCGTACGGGCAGTCTCAAAGCTTTTGATGGAAGATGCGATCTTGTCTTGCGCCGCCTGCCCAGTCATTTGCAGAGTGGTCCAGTATCCTGAACGTAATTCTTCAATGGTGCGCGTATCTTCTACCTGATTGGTATTCGCATCGATCAAAGCTCCGGAAGCGACGTCAATCCGTATATTACCTGTTCGGCTGGTGGCATTGTAAAGGTTAAGATTGCCGTTCACTTGCTGGATAAAAATCCCGTTATCCGCGTTGATTTTCACCATGTCCGCAGTGGGATTGGCCGATAACACAAGGCTGCTGCGTCCCAGTCGAATACTATTACTGCTCGTCCCAATGCTGCCAGTCTGCGACGTCAGCGTCAGTGCACCGCCTGAGATATCACTAGACTGTGCATTTCCGGCTGCAGTGATTGCGCCTTTGGCGGTCAGGAAAACGCTCGCACCATCGTTGGCCATGATACGGCCAACGCGCAAAGCGGACTCCTTGCTAGCAACATTAATGATGCCGCCCCCGGTGGTTGTGATGTCCAGTGTCCCCACAGATCCGGCTGCATTAGCTATCTGCTTGATCTGCAGCGCCGCTGCGCTGATTGTTGAAGTACTCGGCGTCGCTTCTTCCGGTCGCTTGACGGGAAGACTACCAACATTGCCGATTGCACTCATAGCAATCGAATTACCTACGACACCTGCGCGGTCCCCAAGCACAAGGATGTCACCACGCGAAACAATGCTCGCACTACCCACTCCGGCGTTAACCGAACCGTTCAACACTATGTCCCTACCGTTGACTGTCGATGATAGAGAAACAGCAGGGGCTGCATTACCTGTAAACTCGACTTTGATGGGCTCATTCACTCGGATCGTATGGGTGTGTACGTCCTGTTTGTTCTGTTCCCTAACCCAAGTTTCGTAATAGGTCTTCTTCCCGTACCAGCTACTCTCCGTCCAGCTCGAGACCCGGTAAGTGTCGGCAGTAGCGCTGTTATAGGTGTTAAGGGTATGGGTATAAGCCGAGGTATCTTCCGAAGCATAGAAATAGGGCCCGCTGCCCGAAATTCTTGCTACGCCGATAGGCTGGGTAACGCCCCAACTGACGTCGCTCGGATCCTTCGCGAGCGCGTCAATGCCTAACCAGTTCGACTGGCCAAAGGTCTTGTAAGCCTGAACACGATAATCTTGCGCGACAGACCATCCATAACGAAACAGCGATGATGGTGCATATGTGCTCACTGCGTCCACCACCGGGGTCGATGTTTCGCCAAACCCATTGGTGATTTCAGTCTTCACCTGTCCATTTTCGTACGAATAAACGGTCGAGTATATGCCAGCGACCACATAATCGCCGTTGACCACAGTAATCGTGGAGGCATTGCCAGTTTTAGGAGGATTAGCCCCCGAACCTATGGTCGTTCCCGTGTTAACGGTCAGGGCGTAGCCGTTAGACACAGTGGCAACGCCGGTGACCCACGCATAGCCCTTAAATGCGCCCTCTGAGCTATATACACGCATCCGAACGGGATTGGTTACAGCGCCCGTCCAAGCCGCTACCGTGATTGTCTGACTGCCGTTACTGCCTGTGACGTTGCTTGTCTTCTGCCAGCCTTGCCCAAGATCGGCGATAACTAGTTTGCCAGCGCCCTGTTTGGACGCATCAACATCGTTGACGACCATATCATAAGGTGTGTTGTTAATAACTGAAATGCTACTGTAGCCGCCAAGCACCTTAATATTACCGTTGCCTGGCGACACTATTGTGCCTTGTAGCTCAATCTTGCCGCCTGAAGTCGCTACCGGCATTACCACTATTCGCCGCATCGACGTGTCAAAATAAACGGTAAAGTCGGTGTTGTTGAACGCAGTCAGCTTTTGCAATCCAGCTGCGCCTCTGGAGATAATCGAAAGAATTTCAGCTTCGACCGCGGAATCCAGCGTCAGCGTCAGCGTATCTCTGCCGCTCTGTATTGTGCCGTTTATGTTAATATACTGCGCCTTAATCGATATATCCGCAGCGTAAAGTGAGACACCCTTATAGTTATTATCAAGTATCGATTTGACGGTTTGCGCCATTGTCTTGCCGGCATCCGCGTTCAGCGCCGATACACCGCCACCGGTCTTTGAATTAAATGCCGTATAAATCTCGCCAGCAACAGAATAGCTCGTCAAACCTGAAATAATTAGGCTACCACTTGTTTGGAGATTTTCGCTGTTAGAAACAAAGGCTGCATTCTTTAAAACAGCGCCAAAACTTTTCCCCGTGCCAGTGATGTTCACCTCACCCGTGGGATTATAAACCGCGCCATTAAACGTAATGTTCGGTGCAGGGTAGGAAGGATAAGCAAGATCATCAATAATTGTGCTAATTACAATACGAGGTTTTGTTGCAATGGCTGAGTTATCGACCTGATTAACCGGATTGGTCGAAAATTTACCCAAAAAGCTAGAATTCTGAGGAATTTGGGCGCCATTGAGCGTTACACCGCCTGTTGATGCCGGAATAGTGATCGCTGAGAAATCAAGCGACACAGGTGTGTTATTGGTAATTACAACCTGAGCATCGCTGGGCGCATTTAACTGTCCAGAGGTGGCGCCTTCAAGTCGCCGTGCGCGTATATCGATAACACCGGCCGTGGCTGTGACAGGATTTACGCTAACCACAACGCCATATTGCCGGATAGGATGGTCGGGATCCGCGGCCGTCAGAATCCCTTGCGCAAGCATTTCGCCCCGTAAGCGGGCGATTTCGCCTGTATAATAATTTATGAGCGTAGTGTTGCCTGTGCTCCGGAATTCGGCAAGCGATTCCTGGGCGCTACGCCACTGGAGTTCAAGGCTCGTTTCCAGCAGTCTACGTTCAACCCGATAGCTAATTGCAGAAGACGGTGCGAGTGTGAACTTGTCATCCTTCGCAGCAACGCCGTCGATTTTGAACGACATAACGCCGGCAACATTAAATACCTGCCCAATCTGGCCTGACCCTACTTTAAGTCCATTCGGTCCATAGATGTCGTAAGCGGCCTCGCTGGTAAATACACCCGTATAATTATCGGTGGGTGCAACGGTGATCACAACATTCGAAAGCGTTAGCGGGGTGTTATCAAACGATTTGCCATTAACCAGATGCACATCTTCAATCAGTGTTATCGGCGCAACCGTGACCGTTCCTGCCGTTGCGTTGTAGCCGGTAATATCGAGCCCCTTAACCCTCCCGATACCAGCCGTCAGCGAGCCGTCTATACGAACAGTGGAATTGGCCTTGGAGGAAGATGCGCCATCGTAAACTTCCGCGCCACCGCCGCCCAAAATAGAATCGATTGCGCCTGCCGCTGCGGTGAGCCAACTGGTGCCTTTAGCTTGTCCCTTCAGGTTGGCGAAACCATCGCTTTCGGCAAAGACGTAAAAATTACCGCCAGTCTTTAACTGCGCCTGCGCTGCAACTGTGACCGCGTTGGTCTGCTCGATGTGAGCTTGAGCATCTATCAAGTTAAGCGGAATTAAACTGCCCGCAACGCTATCTGTCGTGGCCTCGATTGTATAAGCGTCTCTTACATAGTTTTCATTGTCACCGGCCAGTAGGAAGAAATCGTCCTGCGATGTGACGATCGCACTGCCTTCAATCAATATGGTGTTGACGGGATCTATGTCCGCTGTGGATTCAGCTACACCAACGCTGGCCGCACCGTAAGTATCCAGATCAACCTTAGCTACCGCAGTGCCGCCGCCATTTGCCTTCAACGTTATGCCGCCTGCGCTCACCACGCTAGCGCCGTCCCCAATTTGGACCTTTGCCAGATTCTGGATGTCGTCAATTGTTGAAGTGATACCACCGCCCGCAATTGCTCCCCCGGCAAGCAGCGCTACCTTGTCGTGAACGTCTAATGCATTACGTGCGGATACCACCAAATTGCCGGGATCACCGCCTGGATTACCCGCGGTCAAGCGAACCTGCGCCGCCTTGACTGCAGCAATCGCCGCATCGATCCGAGCGATGATCGTTTGCTCGGTGGGGCGAACGGCAACAAACTGCGTACGGGCCGACGTAAGCGAGGCAAGCGCAGTATTCAAAGCGTTGGCAACGGTGCTGCTGTTGGCAACACCTGTTACGGCGGACTCGATTGCGCTGAGTGCAGAGCGTAAGCTAGCATCCGTGTTACGGTCGGCACTGGTAGGAAGTGTCCGCAAACCAAATGCCTGAAGTGCCGATGCAATGCTGCTCTGCGTATCTGACAAGGTGTTGCGTAGCGAGAGCGGCGCAACCAATTCAAGATCGGTATAAGCACCTATGGTCGCGATCGTCTCGAAATCGAACGTCGTCTTCGATCTCGCTCCAGCCGCGGTAATCGCGCCGACGGTGGTACCGCTGACGTTAGTGCCGATGTCAGGCTTTGTAATGGTGTTGCCTGCCTGCACCGTTGCAGAGAGGGCGTCGATGATGACATGTGCGCCTTGCGTCCCTGCCGCGGTACCCGCGACCACGTCTGAGGTCACGCTGTTGATCTGTTCAGCACCGCTACCAGAATACAGACCGCCTGATGCTGTTGTAATCTTAGCATTGACGGCGTGGTTTGCGGCCGCTTGCAAAGACAATGAACCGGCACCGCCCAGCAATGTGATCCTGCTGGACCCGCCTGTAGCAAGCAGCAACGCCTTGGTTTGCCCAACAGCAGTGATATTGGCCCCAGCGCCTGCTCCTGCATAAACGCCGCCACTGCCCGCAACGGCTTCAACTTTGCTGTCAGGCGTGCTTGCCGCATCAAGGCGCAGCGACTGCGCGACAATATTCGCACTACCCCCCACGAAAGAATAGGTATCTGTCGTGGTGCTTATGTTGGATTTGACGGCGCCCGCTGCGATCAACGCGCCTACCACAGCTGTGCCGCTCGCACGATTGCGGGAATCATTCCGCGCAACAACAGAAACTGCACCGTTAACATTCAAGGTGCTGCCGCCGCCGATAAAACCGCTTACCAACGCAGCCAACGTTACATCGGATACTGTGGCATTCACGCCGATGAGCGCGCCAACGGCACCCGTTGCATTGGAATTCGCGGTGTAGGCATCATTAGCTGGCCGGATCAATTGAGCATAGACCGATACGCTACCAGCGGTCAACGTTACCGGTGCGGCCGTCGCAAGGGAATTGTTCGGTCCATATGGATTGGCTGATGAAACATCTGTCGGCGTGCCCAGCGAAGCTACGATAGTCGGCGTCACGACAATTTTAGATAATGAAACGCCAACTGCCAGCCCAGCAGCGCTCACCCCAAGGCCTTTCGTCCTAAGATCTGGAGTCATTGATGCCGTCACGTTGACCGCACCGCTAACCTTAATAACAGCGTTATTGCCAATCCAGGCCTTTACGCTGCCGCTTACTGTGATGCGGGACTCGTTTCCTTGACCAGCGCCAATACCCGCTGCTACCGCAAGTACATCCGAGAAAGCTGAGATCTTACTGGTTGCGAGCACGGTCACGGTTCCAACTGTGGGTCCATTCGTTCCGGTTCGACCAATGGTAGCATAAGAACCAATATATGACTGAGTATTGCCCGTCACATCCAAGGTGGCAATGGCAGCACCGGCCGCCAGAAGTCCGGCCGAAGCGCCCTTGGCCTGTAATTCATAGTCCCGCGTCGCCTGCGCTGTGACCCCGAGGCTAGTTGCTTTTTCAACTTTTACACCGCTGGTCACGGACGCACCATTGGCAAGATAAGCGGTCTGAGCCGAGCCATCAGTAATAACAACCACTTGCGCGCCCAAGCCGACGGCTCCCGCAGCACCACCATAGGCTGCGAAGTCGCCCGTGGATGACAATGTAGCGCCAACTTCTATAGCATCGCTGGTTTCCAGCGCGGAGCCTTCACCGACATATGCTGCAAGTGCGCTATTAACGTTGACGATAGTCACGGCACCGCCCGCAGCGGCGCCGCTCCAACTCAAAGCAACCGCACCAGTATTGCTATTGATGAGAATCGTTTCGTCGGCTTTTATAAGGATGTCGCCTGTCGAAACGCCGCGTCCAGCTGTAACAACAGCGTTGGTACCAATATAAGCCGACGTATCACGCGCGACGTCATCTCTTTCCAAGCTGAACGTAACGCCACCACCAGCCTGGCTCGCGCGTTGACCGACCGCATCATTATTCATACCGGTGACACCAGCATCGGCGCGGTCAGCAAGGCCTTCGGACTCTCCGCCCTCCCTAGTTACACCCGCATTCAGGCTCGCGGTAAGATCGCTGCCTTTCTCGCCCATGCCTGATCCGACGTTGATTACAGACACTGCGCCGCCAAGCGATGATCCAAGTCCGCCCGCAAACGCCACTACGGTGGAATTGATATTGCGTGTGGCATTCGCATCGACTGTCACGGTGTCACTCGCCGTTACCGTCTGGCCATTTGCGATACGAGCTACGGTGGCAGGCTTAACAGTAAGTACCTCAACCGAAGCGCCAAAACCGCTCCCACCAATCGCAACCGCGCCGGTTGCTGCAGCAACCTTATTGCGGTTAAGCTCAATCGTGCTGTCCGCCTGCACAGTAACGTCATCACCTGCTGTTACCGTCGAATTAGTCCCACCGCTGGCCGCTATTTCAGCTGTGATCGTTGAGCCAGTCGAAGCAACGGTAACCGCACCGGCCAGTGCGCCAGCACCGCCAGCTGCCGAACCGACTGTAGCATCCAGCGTCTGCCTTTCATTGGCAGTAACCGAAACGGTTCCGTCAGCAACGACCTGGGAACCGCGCACTGCGCCAGTCACCTCGCGCTCAATAAGCGCGATGCCAACACTGCCTCCCGCTCCGACGGCGCCGCCAGCTACCACCATAACCGTCGTTTCCGCTGTCCCGCGTGCATCGGCTCCAACGGTCACTGCGCCTTTTGACGTCACACGGGCGCTCTCAACCAGCGCTTTGGTATCAGATGTGCTGCGATAAACCGAGCTGCCACCACCAATACCGGCCCAGAGCCCGGCAGCGACGCCCACAACATAGTCAGTGACGCTCTCGCGAGAGAGCGCTGTCACTTCTACCTTATCGCCGAATATTGCATCGATATCGGTTGCACTGTCGCCATCAATGATGCGTGCGGTAGTATTGTGATCAATTATGTTGGTATCGACCGCCGCGCCAATACCCGCGGTGCTCATACCGATGCCAGCCGTCCCAGAAGCACTCAAAATGCTTGCCTTGTGGTAGGCGCGAACTGCGACATCCTTGCCCTGGTTGGCCGTATTGACGGCAGAATCGTTAATTTCAGCCAGCGTTGTGCCACTCAATGTGTTAACGATGGCATTTAAGCCAACGCCGACAGCGCCACTTACCGCCGCTGTAACGGCGGTGGTGTTGATGGTTTCCTTGCTGGTTGCGACTACTGCAAGGCCGGCAAAGCCTGTTTGAACTGCCTCGGTTCCGGCATTATCATTCGTCCAGCGTGCTACGGTCATCGTACTACCGCCCAGCGCGGTAACAGCGGCATCACTGTTGATTGATGCCTTCGTATTGCTCTTGTCCTGATTGACCATCGCGGTGCCACCAGCACCCAACATGCCCGAAACTGCTGTCGTTCCGCCGTTTATTTGAAAACTGTTATTCGATCGCGCACCGACCAGCATGCTGCCGAGCGTCGAAACCGTTGTGCCCGTACCACTAACGATTGCTTCTACCGTATTCGCCACCAAATTCGCCACAGAAGAACCAGCTAGCGCAGCAGTGCCGCCTCCCGAAACGCCAGCCGCAACGGAAGTGATCGTCGATTGGGATGCGGCCTCTATGTTTACATTGGCTGCGCCGGAAACGATTATGTCGGCGCCGCTCAGCACACGCCCGCGCACCGAGTTGGCTATTTCATTATAAGCCACGGCCGCACCAATGGCTACGTTGCCTGCAATGCCACCTTGCCCAGCGCCGCTTGAGATTGTTGAGCTATCTTGTGCCGTTATGGTTGCGGCCGCGCTAAGATTGACAGCCGCTCCATCGGAAACATACGCATCGACGGTCTTGCGCGTCCAGTTCAGTGACAGCGAACCCGCGCCCGCAAATGTCCCAGATCCAGTTATCGAAACCGCATATGCACTGATCGCACCGGTTGAAAGCGCTTCGACCAGAAGGCTAGAAGCGTTAACGGTGGCGCCAGATACATAAGCCTTAGTGACATTGGTGTCGCTCGATGATGGGTCATCGGGATTTCCGCCAAGATAGTTGTACGAAACAGCAGCGCCCAGCCCCATAGTGCCGCCTACGGCAATTCCGCCAGCGATCGAGCTGATACGCGATGTATCCTGGGCATGAACGATGGCCCTTTGCGCAGCGGAGACAGTTGCCCCAGAGGAGATATGTGCATCGACAGTCACGCGAAGCCAGTTAAGCGAGAGCGAGCCCGCTGCAGCGGCAGTACCAGCTCCGGCGCCGCCAACCGCAAGTGACCAGATTTGGGTATCAAACGGATTAGCACTTGCATTGCCTGCGGTTGGGGCAACTGCTGTTCCTATGCCTGATGTTTTGCCGGGAAGATCTGCATTGTTCAGTAAGTCAGCACGCACCGTGACGTTTCCGGTCGTCGCACTAACGCGCGTATTTGCGCCTTCGACACGTGCAACCACGTTTGAGCGCACGTCGGCCACAACACTAGCAATTCCTGCTGCCACAGTACCAGCACCCGCCGCAGCACCCGCCACTGCCAACATGATTGGCGCATCGCTTGCCTCAACGACGACGTCACCGAAACCAGTTACCCGCGCGCCACCACGGACCGATGCGTCCACGTCCTCCTTCATGAAGTTGATCGAAAATGATCCGGCCAAAGCATTCGTGCCAGATCCCGCAGCGCCAACCGTGACGTTGAGCATTTTGGCAATGGAATGCGCACCTAAAGTCACGGATCCCGTCTGAGACGTTACGACGGTACTGGCGCCATCGATTTTCGCAATGACCTGTCCCGTCGTCGCAGCATTGCGGTCTGCCGCAATGTTCCTCGTTGGGTCGCCTGGATCCCCGCCGATAAAGTTATAAGACAACGCCGCGCCGGCGGCATTAGTACCGCCCACAGCAACGCCGACAGCGACCGATGTCATTGAGGCCTTATTCTTCGCCTCAACCGCTACATTTCCGTGCGCGATTACCGAACTGCCGCCGGTGACGGAAGCCTCGACTGAATTACGGAGCCAGTTTAGCGATACCGCAGCCCCAAAAGCCGAGGTACCAGCCCCCGATCCCGCAACTGTAACATTGATAATCTGAACATTCGTATCCACCGTGGACGGAAGGTCGGTTATACCTCGTGACGCAAGATTGATTTGATTGGCGCCATCGGTTGGCCGTTCAAATCCGGCACGAACAACAATCGCGCCCGCTGCCGACGTAACGCTACTTGAATCGATATTGGCCTTAATTGCCTTGTCCAGTTTCGTGACACCAACGGCCGCTCCAACAGCAGCATTGCCTGACCCAGCTCCAGCGCCCGCGACGACGATGCTGGCTGTAGAATCCGCAGCTTCTACAGACACACCAGCCTGTCCGGTGACAGTGGCGCCCGAAGCGACCAGTGCTTCAATCGCGCCGCTCATGATGTTGGTGGTCACGGCACCTTGAAGTGCTCCAGTACCGGCCACAGCAGCGCCTACAGCCACGCCGATCAGTTCATCATTGGCCGAGGCCTTGATGGAAACAGTGCCGGCCGCCGAAGTTGCAGCAGATCCAACCAACTTGGCGCGGATGTTGCCTGACATGACGTTGGTAGAGCTGGCGGCCCCGACGGCGCCAGTTCCGCCACCGGCGCCGACACCTGTGAAGCCAAGGATTGCAGTATCGTCAGCGGCGCTGATTGCAACGCCTGTCTGGCCGCTTATCGATGAGGCCAGACCAGCTTCGGTAAGCGCCAGCGCCTCTAATGTTCCACTAAAGGTGTTCACTACCACCGAACCGGCTATTGCGGTGTTCCCGGCTCCTGCCCCGCCTACAGAAATCCCGTTAATGTCATCATTGGTGAGCGCCTGAATGACTACTGCGCCATTGCTGGACACCACAGTCGATCCCCCTGCCCCTGCCCGCACCGTGCCTGACATAAGATTTGTTACAACCGCCGCGCCGAACGCACCCGTGCCGCCTGCAGCCACTACGCCAGCGGTCCCCGTTATAGCTGTATCATCATTGGCCTTGATCGTGACGCCGGTTTTACCGCGCACAACTGAACCCTGAACGGCTGAACCATTCGCAACGGTCTTTGCGAGCGCTTCCACCGTGCCGCTAAATGTGTTGACTACCACTGATCCGCCAGCAGCATAGTTCCCTGCACCAGCGCCGCCTAAGGAAACTCCGATTATATCATCATTGGTGGTTGCCTCGATTGTGACAGACCCATCGCTCGATTCAACCGTCGCGCCCGCTACGATGGTGCGAACCGCGCCGGACATAAGGTTGGTAACCACGCCTGCACCCACCGCGACCTTCCCGCTTGCTGCGAGACCGCCTGCGGCGCCGGTGATTGTCGTATCGTCGCTAGCCTTAACTGTTGCGCCGGTCTTGCCTCGAACCGTGGCGCTCAAGATGGACGCCCCATTGGCCACCGCCACGGCTTGTGCCTCAACCGAACCACTGAAAGTGTTTACAACCACGGAACCAGCTAGGGCTACGGAATTGGCAAGGGCACCTCCCAAAGCAGCGCCAACAAGATCATCATTAGTAGTTGCCTGAACCAAAGCGGCGCCATCGCTTGACTCTAGCACCGATCCTGACACCTTTGCCCGCACTGCGGCGGACATCAGATTGGTCACTACGGCAGCCCCGGCTGCAATCTCGTTGGACACTGCAAGTCCGCCGGCGACACCGTTTATAGTCGTGTCATCTATGGCCTTAACGCTGGCACCAGCCCGGCCTGTAACCGACGAGCCCTGCAAGGATCCACCGACATTCGCCGCTTCAACCAGTGCCTCAAGCGTCCCACCGAATGTGTTGACGACGACTGATGCACCAAGGGCAAATTGCTTTCCTCCGGCCCCTGCAATCGCAACACCGTTCAGCACATTATCGGCTTGAGCTTGGACAGTAGCAGCGCCTGTAGACGTATCCAAAGTGGAAGCTGACACGCGGGCGCGCACCGTATCGGAAAGTAGATTGATCGCAACGCTTGCACCGACTGCTGCGGTTTTGGATAGTGCGCCGGTACCTGCAAATGCGAATGCATTATAGCCTTCAGAGGCATCGACCAATATCGCGCCGCGTGTACGAAGGACAGAGCCATCGGTCACGCTGGCCTGGGTCGTACCGTTAGACTTAGTCAGCGCAACTGATCCTGCAAGCCCCGCTTTTTCTCCGCCTGCACCGCTAGCTGCGATCGCAAGGATTGCACCATCCGTCCGCGCCTTTACCGTAAGCGACTGCGCCTTTTTGCTGCTGTCGCCGGTACTGCTACCACGCACAGTCGCATTAGTAGTCATTGTCAGGAAATTTAGAGACATAGCAGCGCCGAAACCGACGGTACGCCCGAAAGCGAAAGCGCCCGAAAACGACACGATCCCTTGGCTGTCAGTTGCGTTGACGATAATATCGCCATCTGTTGTGCTGCTATTGCTCAGCGTAGAATTAAGAATTTCAGCTGTCGTATCGGACTCAACGATATTGACCGAAAACGTTCCGGCTAAGCCCACTGCATTGCCTGTACCCGAAGCAATGCCAGCGGCAGCAGCAACGGAAACTGTTTGGGCATCGTTCGTTGCTTTGACCGTTACGTCTCCCCCGTGGCTTACCGAAGAACCGCTCAACCGAGCCGTTATGCTATCGTCGACAAGCCCAACAGCGACGCCTAGACCAATGCCAACTTTGCCGCCAACAGCTGCAGCACCGGCCACCAGCACATTAGTAAGCCTGTTTTGCGCCTCGATTGTGATCGTGCCACTTGTGGCAAGATTCACCACATCGCGCACTTCGGCGGTAACGGTGTTGCGCATCTGTGCGACGGCAACAGAGCCTGCAACCGCGTAACCATTGCGTCCGGGTGCCCCGGCTCCACCGGCTGCCAGCGTTACGATAACACCAGAACGGTCGGCTTGGACACCCAGTTTACTGACCTGCATCGATGTCAACGCCGCCACAAAAGCTGCGGTCGTACCTTCGGACAAGTTGACGGCAGCGGCACCGGCAATTCCGACTGACGTCTTGCTAGCGCCTGCATTGGCATAAGCAACAGAGCCGGCCACCGAAGCGGCTGAAGTGCTATTTGATGCCGTAATGTTCAAAGCGGTGGCAGTTAGTGTCCGAGTGGCCCAGACCGTCGCCTCAGCATTATCACGCATCATATTGACGGTGGCCGCACCAGAAATGCCGATACCTGAGCCGCCTGTCTTAGGCGCAGCTGCTGCCGATGGTGCCTGTGTGGAACCAGCCGAGATAGTATTCCCCTCGTCCAGCTTTGTCGACACTGTGGTGGTGCCATTAGACAAATCACCCACATCGGAAACCGAGGTGCCATCCTTGTTTGTAAGCCCCGTTCCGCTTGGCGAACCTGAGGTTGTCGAAGCTGGTTCGGCGGCATCAGGCTTGGACGATACGCTGGAACCGGAGACGGCGAACCCGCCAACAAAGCCGCTATTTACGGCAGCGATGCTGATGTCGCCACCGACTGCGAGAGGCGCGTTTGATGAACCCAGCACAGTGCCGTTGCCAATTCCAGCACGCGTGTTCCGCTTGATATCATTAAACGTGAATGATGCGCCGACGCCTATATTCCCAGCAGTGGTCACTGCGCCTGCAAAGGCGAGTGAAAATACCTTGTCGGTCGCGTTAATGTTAAGCGACGGCGACGTGGCGTCGGTGTCTGTCACATGACCCGAGCCTACGGTAATGTCTGCATCAGCGCCAATCCGAGCAATCGAGCTATTATCGACTACATGATAGACGCCTGCGCCATTGAAACCGATGTTTCCGGCAGGACCTCCGGCCGCGCCGAAAGTCAGATCAAAGACATCGTTGTGGCTCGTAACGTTCAAACTGTCGGCATAGACTGATGCGCCGCTCTCGATTTCAGCCAGTGCGTGGCTTTTAAGAGTGTAATAGCCGAACACCGCGCCAACGCCGTTTGCGGCAGCATTATTCTTGTTCCACGCATTTTTACCAAGGATGCCGGGCTCAAGACTGAGGCTGAATTTGCTGGAATCGCTGCCCACACCTGGCGTCTCGATTGTGCCAAGGAAGTTAACAATCTGATTCGTATTGAGCGCGTTCACACGGACGTCGGAATCCGTATGTGAAAATCCGACAGTCTTGTTAACCCGCGCACCATTGCGGATCACCGCTTCTGCGTTAGTTTCAACTTGGAAGTACGAACCCGAAAGTGCGACGCCGACTTTGGACGCGCCGCTCGCAGTGGCCTGTG
Source organism: Pseudomonadota bacterium (assembly GCA_041175465.1). Taxonomy (GTDB): domain Bacteria; phylum Pseudomonadota; class Alphaproteobacteria; order Sphingomonadales; family Sphingomonadaceae; genus Sphingorhabdus_B. The sequence goes on from JBEDEX010000004.1 coordinate 16,531, forward strand.
ACCAATCGCTGAAAAGCGTTCTAAGACCACCATCGCTATTTAAATAATTTCCAAGAACATCAAACAGCCCAGAGATTGCCTCTTTGTAAACGCCGTCAACAGCCTTGAACAATGTTGTGTTGGAATAGTCAGTATTGGCCGTAAGAGTATATTTAGGTGCTGCGCCAATGTATCTGTAAAACAACCCAATATCGCCACCACCCTTGTGGCCAGCGGCAACTTGCACGGTTTGATCCTTTGCAACTTCTTTCCCTATCTGACTGGAAAAAAAGTCAGGTCTCATCATCTGCGTTACAGGCGTCCAATTCGCCTTATCAGTGTAGTTGGTGCCAGAACTCAGGGTAGTCTGCGTTGCTGTGCCTGTATAAGCGTAATAAAGTCCACCGACTTGGACAATTTTTCCCTGGTCCACCTTAGCACCGGTCTGGGTGCTCTGAAAATCCGGGTTGGTGACGCTGAGCCCTGCAAATTTGGCATAGGCTTCCGCACCAAACATGGATTTTAGATTGACCGCATTGTTTGCGTGCGCGTTGACATCAATAGTCTTCGCGGCATCAACTGTGACGTCAGAATTGATATATGCTTTTGCCGTCAGAATATCGGCAGCGTAGGCAAAGGCAAGCGACCCAGCCGTTTGCTTGTTTGCCGTAGCAGCAGAAGCGGACGCGGGATCAGTCTTCTTGTAAAAATCCCCCGCCAGATCTTCCGAAAGCGGCACGGGCGAAATGCTCGAGCCGGATGTTACATTGGGCTGATCCTCCGTTGTGGCGGTAACGGAAACATTGCCTTGAACAGCAATTACGGACCGTGCGGCTTCGTTCGCTGCCGTACCATCGCCAAGCTCAGCAATCGTCGTGTCGACTTTACTTGAGAAGGCCACGCTGCCCGCACCTGCAAAGCTCGGGGCTGTAGGAGCAGCTTTGGGATCGAAGCCGAAAAAGATCTTAACCTTGTCGACGACGGCATCAATGACACCCTTCGCTCCGGTCGCCTCCATCAATTTCGTGTTGATCAGTTTAGATGTATCATCAAGAACATCTCCGGTAGACCTGCCGATAATCGCTTCCGAACTAATTCCCTCGCTTTCGCCGGGATCAATACCGAAACGGCTGGTAGGAACGCCGCTGCGGTCGAAGGAGGATTGTACTGAAAGGTCGCGACCAACAGTTACATTACCATCAAGGGTCGCGCGTGTTATATTCTCTTCAAGTTGTACGGCAGCGGAAAGCGCCAACGTCCCTTTATTGGTGACATAGGCCCGCGACATGGTGAACGTACGATTTAAAGTATCCGCGGAAAGCGTGAAATCTCTGCCCACGTCTATCTTCGCTAACGACGTAACTGTCGCAGTAACATTGGATGTGACAAGAGAAACAGCTGCCGAAATTGCTATGCCTTTGAATGGTATGCTTCCAGCAACGACATTGGCTGTGTTTTCGCCGCGGGCTTGCAAGACCGCGTCATGCGTAACCCGGATATCGCCAGAAACCGCAAGCTCAGCTTTGGAATCTATAACAGCAGTGGTACCACCAATCACCAATGCGAAGGGCTTGCTGCCTGCGCTGGTTTGCGTGTTCGCAATTGCCGTCAAATCTACGCCACGTATCTTTGCCGCCGCCAAGATTTCAACGGTAGAAACTGAAGTCACCTTGTCGATGGCGGAGAAGATTCTGACATTCTCCATCAACGCCATCATTCCGTTGGTGTAGCTAGCGACTGGCCTACCAAGCAAATCGCCGTACAAGAAAGATGTCGCCTCAGCTGAAACGTAGGTGCCGGGTGTCGTATCACTCTCAATGAAGATCGTCTTGCCGCTTAGAGAAGCATCACCGATGGAAACTTTTGCGTCGAGATATTTTGCGTTCCAGAAGCCTTGATACGCGGGCGGATTGCCTGCTCCTGCCTTTATGGTGATGTTGCCGGCACTGGCTAGCTGTGCATCAGTCGCCACTCCGACCCCGGCGGCAAGGCTGGTATCCAGCTTTGCACCGCCGTTAATGATAACGTTGCGTCCTGTGATCGACAGATCGCCCACGTTACCATTCAAAGCGGTCGTAATTACCGCCCCATTGCTGATGGTGATAGTACCTTCAGCCGATTCAAGCGACAGGTCTTTTCCATAACTGTTGAGGTTCCCGGTAACGTTAAAGCCTCTCCAGTCGCTCAAGCGATATCCGCCGACTGCGCCGTCCCAGACAATTTTTTGCATCAGGCTGTTGGTGACATTTTGGTTAAAGCCAACCATCAATGCATCGTTGCGTACAGCTGTAGCCTGCGCTGTGACCGTCACTTGTTCGGAGGCTACGAGCCCTGAAACATCTATTCGATAAACATTCGCGCCGGTACCACCTTTTAGGACGTCAGCACCGCCATTGCCGGCGAGGGTCGCGGTTCCCGAAAACGATGATGCATCTAGTGTTTGGGCGCCGGCGGCACCTACTAGTTCTACATGCTGAACTGCAGTTAGGCCAAGGCTGGAGGCACCTGCAGTTACCGTGCTTGCAGCTGCAGTGCCCGAAAGTGTCGCAGACGCTGCGGCAATATCTGTGACAATAACGTGGTCAGCTCCACCGCCACCTGACACGTTGCCAGCCGCTCTTATGGTAATAACATCGTCACCAGACGACCCGACGATGGTATCAGCCCCACCCGCAGCGTTAATGACAACACCGAGCCCCAATACGGGTGTGGAAACGGAAGTCGTCAGGCCTAGCGCTGCGGCGATTCCAGATGTTTCTCCTGTGCTTGCCACGCGATAGTCTGCAATAGACGTCGTGCCTGCACCAATTGTCAGGTCGGTCGTCGTAAAAGCACCAGTTTCTTCCGAAAACTGAAACCGAGCCTTGGTCCCAACCGCTGCGGCAAGCAACGTCTCGACTTCTCCGATTGTGCGCGCGCCGGACAAGTCTACGTTAATGACACTGCCGTCTTTCAGCCTGATAACAATGTCGGTACCCGATGAGTTAGCGTCCGTCTTCGCCAACACAGCTTCACCACCGATAATGGAGTATAAGGCGCTGCTTTTACTGCGGCCATTAAATGCGGAGGCATTAATGATATCGTTGCCGCTGGTACCGATGAGTTCTGCCCGATCGATACCCGCAAGTGTCGATAATGTGCCGCTTACGGTGAGGGTGGTATTTGTAAGCGTAATGGCGCTGCCCGATGCAACGAGTATGTCTACCCCATAGCCGCCGTCAACAACTGCTGTCCCTGCGCCTAGGACCAAGCGATCGTCACCTGTACCGCCAACTAAGCGCGAATTCCCGGTGCCAGCAATCAAGATGTCGTCGCCGTCGGAACCCTTAATTATCGCAGTGCCCGCAAAACGTGAGACGTCTAGCAAATCGCCACCGCGCGACCCAGTCAGGTCGGTCGTTTCAATGCTGTCGAGACTATAGAAAGTTGGAAGGCCAATTTGCGTAAGTTGCATTGAAGGGGCAGTACCGTTGACGGAACTACTGATCGTAAGCAAATCGACGCTGGAGCCCGAAAGGCGCCCGATGAATTCAATAACAAACGTCCCGGACGCTTGTCCTGCAGCGACTTGCACATTGTTCAAGCCGATGCCGGAAAGCCCGGCAAGAGCAGCTTCAATCTGTACAGAGGTGGCATTGTAATTTAACGCTGTCGAAGTTTCGCCATTCAACGAAATTGTGAAGGTACCACTGGTGGCCCCAATCGTCGACAATGTCTGTTTGGTGTTCAGATCTTGTCCGAGTTCGACGCTTCCCCCGCCCTGAACCTGTGTAGAAAGCAAAACTGCTGCGTCGGCGTTGAGCGAATTGGTGATCGTGATGACAGCCGCGTTAGTGGCCGCCAAAGTACCGGTAAAAGTTAAGGCAAAAGCGGTCTCATTCCCCGAAGGAGCGACAACAGAAACGAGAATATTACCGGCGCCGATGGAGGAAAGCCCTTGCAGCGCTGCTTGGATTGTCGCGGCGCTAGCATCAAAGGCGATATCACCAGTGGTTTGCCCCGCATATGAAAGCTTGAACGTCCCACTAGTCGCATTCTGCAATTGCAGTTGCTGGACCTCATTTTGAGCACTGACGACAATCCGGCGGAACCCGAATTCACTCAAGGTATCTGTTCCAGCAGCGCCTTTGATGGTGTCTGCCCCGCCGTTACCGCGCAGCAGGTCGTTGCCAGAACCCCCAATTAAAGTATCCGCCGCCTCGCCGCCAACAAGCGTAACACCGCCTAAGGTAAACGTACTAGCGTCGATCGAATAACCACTTGGCGCACCCAATGCCACGGCGGCCGCGCCGCCGGTGAGGCTGGACACAATCGAAATCGGAGATGCTAGGTCATTGGCTGCTTTGCCTTCCAGCAGAATGGACCAAGCACCCTGCGTACCGGTAACGCGCACATTATCCCGGCCAACGGTTGGAAGGGCAGCCAGTGAGGCCTGGATCTGCGCCGCCGTCGCATCATATGCCAGGGCATCTGTCTCTATGCCATCAACTGACAGCCGATACGTCCCGCCGGTGACCCCTGCAAAACTAAGCAAATGTACGTTTCCGGCCACGGCAAGTTCGGCGCTGTCAATGCCGGAAAGTGTATTGCTCTCACTGCTGCCCACAATGAAGGTCGTATTCGTCAAAACCATGTTCGCAGCGCGTGTTTCAAACAGCACGTCGGTGCCACCCGAACCGCCACTGATCACGTCATTGCCGGAGCCACCGCTAAGCCGGTCAGATTGCGCAGTGCCGTAAAGCGAATCGTCTCCGCCGCCGCCGTAAAGGGTTACCCCCCCTAAGGTGAAAGCCCGGGCGTCTATGATGTTGGCCGATTGCCCACCGTAAATCACTGCAGAGCTAAAGCCGGAAATATCGGCGATCGACGCAACCCGCGTTATCGCGTCAGTGAATGTCACGCTGTTATCGGTGAGCGTTAAATCAAAGTCGCCGGCTTCCACCAGCGAATTAACGCCAGCACCGCCCCTCAATATATCCTTTCCGCTTGTGCTGCCGCGTCCCCCAATGACATCATTACCGCCCAGGCCATCGATAATATTGGCAGAAGAGTTGCCGTAAAGATTATCGGCCTGCCCAGTGCCGGTGATTTCGGCAAAGCCGGAAATGTAATCAAACCCAGTCGCCGAATTGGCGCTCAAATCAACCGTCACCCCGATCTGTAGCGCCGAGAAATCCAATGCGTCGGTAGTGCCGCCGATCAGTACATCGATGCCGCTCGTGGATATGCCAGCTAGGTCTACGGCTCCTGTATCCTTGATCGTCCAAGTCTGCTTTCCGGTTGGCCCAGTTAGTCGATCGCTACCCGTGGAAGCTGAAATCGTGGAGATGTTCGTGAACTGAATGGTTAGGGCATATTCGGTACCTGTATCGCCGCCATGCCGGATTGTCGCTGAGCCTGACTTATTCCCGCTCAATGCCCAGCTTGTATCAGCAGAGGCTCCATTAAGGATATCGGTTCCGGATCCACCATTGAAGTTAACCGTGAGGCTTTTGCTGTAGGCTGCCAACGAACCATCAATCGTCAACGTGTCATTGCCGGACGTACCCGTGACGTCGATAACGCTCGTTACCGAGGCATCAAACTGACCAATTACTGAGTTATCGCCGAGATTGACGACTTGTATATAGTCCTTGCCATCCACAGGATCATTTTTGATAAGCCGAATTTGCGACGACGTGGCACCGCTATTAGCTGCCTCTGGTATAACCAAAGGCGATGCTGACATCAGCAATCGCGCTTCAAGGCTTTCAAGACGGAAACGGTCAGGGCGAAATGCCGGAACTGCAGAAGGCTGCATCCGGCGTACGAACCGGGCAAGCACATCGCGCACCGATAAAGGGGAGAATGTCTCCCCTCCCTCGGTCGGCTGTTGAGGCCGAATATTACGCAAAGCCCGCTTCATTATATGTTCCGCCTTTATGGTCACATAGAGATCAGGCCGAAGCCTTCTTTCCCTTAGTTTTCGGTTCCGGCGGGGCCTTCTCTAACGGCGGAGCCAAATCTTCCCCAGCATCATCCAGAAGTCTTGCATGCAATTTCGTCAAATTATTCATCGAGAACATATGCAAGAAGATTAGCTCGAGAAAATCGTTGCGGACAAGTTCCGCTAACACGTCATCGGACAGGGTCTTTAGCTTGTCCCGGTTGACAACCTTGAAGCCTGTCAGGCGGCGCTCGGGATCATCTGGCATTGGTAGGCGGGCCTCAACAGCTTCAAGCAGATCGAGTTCCGCCAATTTTTCGCCAAAGGCGCGGGTGCGATCAAAGTGCGCCTGATAGTCTTTGAGAAAAGCCAGAGTTTGTTCAAGAAACCCAGTATTTTCGCCGTCTGAGTCAAACAGGCGCTCCCCTCGGTTTTCCTGATTAAATCCCGAATATTTCTCGTCGATCATCAATGTGAAGGTTGTGGAGTTGGCATCTGACGCAAATACAAATGGATAGCGACGTATGAACGCCGGGACATAGGAGGCCTGCCAAGCGCCATCCTCACCAACGAAGGCGTTTTCGTTGTTACGCACACCAAGAACGGCAGTTGGGATCACACCTTCATCAGTCGCGGTAAAAACGATTGCAAAATCCTGACTTGCCCGACCAAATTCGGCTATCACCAGCGGTACGGCATTAGTCTCGCGCGCGAACTCAAAGGTCGTTCCCTTTTTCAACGAAAGATTGGCATGTTGCCGACGCACGACCGGCTTAACATCATTATAAATAAGAAGTTTTTTCATTTTTTTCTCTACTGTTGAAATCGTTGTATTCGGTGATTGGCGCAAGGATATCGGCTTCCCAACCAAAGCGTTCTGCATAAGCGGTTCCAACGCCTAAGCATTTCTCGGACACACATGACGATCGATGTACGCATTGGTCGAAACCGTTGCGCCCAAATTCACCCCAAAACCGTGGATCGATCATCAATTCTGGCTGATCGTTCATTAAACATTCTCTATAGGCGCCAAGCAGACATTCAGGGACATTTTTGACTTCTACCCTACGGCCACAGGCGACCGCGCGTTCGATTGCATCCCTCAACACAGGTATAAGATCAGGGAAACGGATCAGCAGACTCTTGTGATCGGTTTCAGCCATCGGCCAATAATTCCAGAATTCCATTTGCCGTAGGCGCTTTAGTCCCGCCAATCGATCGACCAGCGCAGGCGCGCTGCGAAAACTATTGGCGGTCAGCACAGTGTTAGTGATGATCACAACATCGTACGCATCTAAAATCGCCATGCCCTCGAGAATTTTATCAAACGATCCAGGTCGACCGGTAATAGCGTCGTGCGTTTCATGGTCGCCAGCCGTTACACTGATAAAAAATTCATCCACGCCGGCGTCAATTAAACGCTTAGCAAAGATGGGGTTTGCCAAATGCATGCCATGTGTCTGGATACGTACATGGGCGAACCCGGAGTCCCGCGCCCGCCGCGCCATATCAGGCAGATTTCGGTTGAGCGTAATTTCCGATCCCGTCAGTATCAAACCATCCCATTGCCTTTCGGTGGCGTTGCGTTCCAACAAATCCGCAAAGGCGGCTTCAGTTTGGGGCTCCAGCCAATCCATGGTGTCTTCAATCATGCAATGGGTGCAGGTAAAGTTGCAGCGAAACTCCATTGTACACGATACATAGTTTCGACTGTCCGCCCAACTTCGCTGTGGCCAGCGCGCATCAAAGGGATTCTGTTCACAATACATTGTAGATACTGCTTTTACCGAACACGACGTGTCCGTTCTCCACCCGGTAATCATAGCCCACATCAAACAAGAGGTGAGCTAATTGATCCCGGTTCTCCCGAGCAAAGCAAACCAGCTCCAACGGATAGTCAAAATGCTCCATGAACCGTATCAATGCATCAACGCCTATACCGGAAAAATATGCTCCATCATTTAGCCGCTTATTAGCGACCACAACGACCCGCGCTTCACGCAACCAGTTAGGAAAAACAGCTTCGGCGCGCACGGATCCTAATGGCACGTGCGCAGAACAGGCAGCTTTGGCTAAGACGGAATCCCAATCATTACGGGCATCGAAAAAGTAATATAGATTTTTGAACTGGATTTCGTCATCAGCAACCTCATAGCAGAGCCCTGAACTAATCCCGGACTCGTCAGGGTTCCCCACATAAATGTCGATAGCCTGGACCTGATGGCGCTCCGCCCGAACCGACAGGGGCACTTCGATGGATGCCATGAAATAGGGCAACGCTTCATCTAAGCATACATGTACATCAGCGACAGGAGCGAACGCGGCAGCGATCTGTTTGAATGGCACCGCGCGTTCAGTTCGAGCATAGTCGTAAAAATAGAACTCAGCAGAAGCTAAGCCCTTGTGCCACTTCACCCCCCACACCGTCCGGTATGGCCCGACAGCTTGTCGCAATGTAGCGACTAGATCCCGATAGGCGTTGATGCTGCCTGCCATGGTTGCAGAGGCGTAGAGGAGATTGACGCCACTTATTGCGTCCGCTGCTGCTGGTCGGGGCGCAACATAGTCCCATAAACAGAAATCACGCAATGGATCATCCGCCAGCATCCGTTCAATCGGAAATTCGGTCCGCGCCAATGTCATGATAGGGACCGCGCCCCAAAATAGATCGTCAAGAACGGAGCGCCATAATCATCTATGCCGCCGGCAATGTGGCCCAACTCAGCATCAGCATGATACCCAAGCGCTTGCGCTAACTGCCCCTTGCAATCCAGTTCAAGGTCAGCGGAGGTAATTAACGCAGAAATGTTGTGCACTCGAAGCTGCGAACCATAGCACCGCAAATCGAGTGAGTTGCGCCCTCCACCCCGACGGCGCACGTCGAGCAGCAAGGGTATTTCACCGCCGGCGACACACTGCTTGAAGACTGTCAACAAACCCTGTTCAATTCGGCCTGCTTTGCCGCCAAAGGTCAAAAGGATAATGTCTTCCGCCGCTTGTTGTGATTCAACGCGATGTTCTCGATATTCGTCGACGGAAACCACCCCGGGCACCTTAGGATGCCATTTCCATGCTGTGTAAAGCGTCGTTCGGGATGCAGCCACTGCCGACTTGTATTCACAATAAAATTTTACCCGTGGCGCTGCGGCACCTTCATACCCAAGGTGAAAAAATGCACCGTCCGGAATTTCCGCAACAATTTCGTCCTGAGCCTCGCAGGGCAAGGCAAGTTCGTCGAAAAGATTCAGAAGATTATCGTTCTCTGAACCGTCAGATGCCCAAGACAGCAACAACCGATCCGAATCTACGCCTCCAGCGCTTGCCTTCACGGACTTCTCAATGCCCGCTGTGTTCGCAACACCACGCACAAACGCAGTCAAACGTTCAGAGTAGCCATCTGGCTGAAAAGAGAGGGTGGATGCAGGCAACAGTATCAACCACTATCGCTCGAAGTAGGCGGTGCCATGTGGCTGGAAAGTTCCGCGATATCGTCGATAGAGAGGAGACCGAGGGCGTGCCTAAGCCGAACTGTGCTCAGTGCAAAATCATAGCGAGCCCGCAAATACTCAGCGCGCGCTTGAAATAAGTCGCGTTCCGAATCTAGATAATCCACCGATGCAGAAACCCCGGCACGGAATGCGGCATTCAATTGCTGAACGACCTTTTCTTGCGCTTCCAGCGAAGCCTGAAGCGCCCGAACACGGGCTGCCGCAGTATTGATACCATCAATCGACAAAAGCGTCTGCCGCTCCACACCGCGGGAAGTGCGCTCGGACTCCGCTACCGCCTTTTCGTAAAGCGCCCTGGCTTCATGGATACGCGAGCTGATTTGTCCACCCGCAGAAATGGGCACGTCCAACCGAACCCTTGCGCCAATCTGGCTAATGTCACTGCCGCCGCCGAAGAGGGAACCCTCGGTCTTGCGGCGATCATGAAATACTTGAAGATTGACCGAAGGATATCCCGCGGATTTTTCCACATCAATCAGTTGATCACCGCGCCGCGCGGCAAGAGCCGCAGCGATAATGCGCGGGTTATTCTGCATTGCCAAATCAACCCAATGTTGCGGCGCCTCCGGCGTTACCGTCGCAACCGTCATCGCATTAGTCAAATCATCTAGGCTGCCCGGAAAAGCTCCCGTCACTTCCTTAATCGCAATTTCAGCGTCGCGAATACCGGACTCAGTCTGAATTTGCTTTGCCAGCACCATCTGATAGCGCGCTTGAACATCAAGCAACTCGGCATAACGCACTGCGCCACGGGCGTATTTGCTAGACACAAGCTTAACATGTTCGTCAATCGCGCGAACTTCTGCGCGTGCCGCAGAGGCTGCTTCCTGCGCCGCAAGGACTGTAAAATAACGATCAACTACGCGCAGCAACAAATCCTGTTTAGCTACCTCAAACTGAGCGCTTGATTGACGACGCAAGGTGCGTGCAGCACGGAGACCAGCCCAGTTCTGAAAATCGAACAGCGACTGGTCCACCCGCAGTTCGTAACCGTAATCAGGATAGCTGTTATTGCCGACATCATAAACGGAATTGTCGCTACTAATAATTTCCTGACGCGTCAGATTTGTTGTAGCCGAAGCGCGGACCTGCGGCTTAAATCGTGCCCACGCCTGACGTGTGGCCTCGGCATCAGCCTGATTTTGGAAACGCGCAGCACGATATTCAGGGTCGTTTTCTTGAGCTGATTGGACAACATCCATCAGCGTTTCACCACGGGCAACATCGGCGTCGATAAGCACGAACGCAGCAGTAGCTACCAGCATCGCATGGACAGCCGTAAAAGCCACTCGCTTCACCATTACTTACTCCCCCTTAACTCGTTCCAATTCAGAGCCTGTCGTGTAATTCTTTTGAAACCGGCTCCTGCCGCCTCATTCCTTATTTTACGTCGACGCTTTGCACGGGACGCCAGACGGAATTTTCAAACCGGGATTTGGTAACATAACGCGAACGCCGAATGTGCCGCTGCGCGCATCGAGGGATCGATCAACTATGGTAACCGTTCCTTGACGGATGCCTGCCACAGGGGCCCCCAATAAGACGTTAATCTTGCTTCCCCGACGAATTGTTCCAAACGCCTTGCCTTTGAAAACCAGTTCCACCCGCAGCGGGCTAAGCGCAGCCAATTCAAACGCCGGCTCTGTGCCGACATATTGCCCTGGCTCCACTTTGCGATTGGCAACGACGCCAGAAATTGGGCTAAAAGTAGTTTTTTGCTGGACCGCGCGACTGGCTATTTCAAATTCCTGCTGCGCAAGCCTCGCTTCGGCTTGCAACTGGTCTCGCTCCAGTTCAGAAATAAGCTGCTGCTCTATTGCATCAGAAAAACGCTGTAACTTCTGGCGCGCCGCTTCAGCCTTGGTAGCGGCCAAGCGCTTTTGGGCCGATTCCATCTCAGAACCAACGCGCAGCAAAGGCTGACCTTTTCGGACAAATTGTCCGCGCTGAACCAACACCGATCTTGCGATTCCGGGTGATGAACTCGCGACCATGACCTGTTGACCTGGCAAAACAACACAACTGACTTGATGTGCCAAAGGCTGCCGCGCGGGAGGCAGAGCCTGAGCAGAAAGACCTGTCATGGCCAAAGCAAACCCGACAAAGAAATATGGCCTCACGCGTCCCCCTAAAAAACCATCATCCCCTATTTGGAAAACTTGTAAAGCAAAGTAAACACTGTGGCAATCATTGAAAGGTGCTTAACCACAGACGCTCAAAAACGATCTTGACCGCTCTTCGCCAAAAGATTTTGTGTAGTCGGCTGCACTTTATATCCGACATGAAGCGCCGATTTCGTGGCGCTGAATTGACTAAAATGGAACAGCGGCGCTCTTGAAAACCAAGATTTTCACCTCTCTATTTTGAGAGTGGAAAGCTATGTGGATGCGCGTTCTCATTCACCGCCACAAACATGTCGTTATTTCATGGGGTGCATTTCGTAATCAGAACGCCCGGATGGCTTACGTGAAGGCCGGATCAGCTGTGCGGCGAGAGTTAGATTGATGATGCAAGGCGCGTTATGACAAGCATGTACCACCCCCAATCCATAGGAATGCAATGCTGCTTTGAGCCATAACGGGCTAAAAGACAGTACACGCTTGAATTGAGGTTATGAGCACAGTTAGCTTCGGCAGAAGCACAAAAGAACCATGCAAAGTTAAAGAAACATGTGTCGAAAAATTCGCGCCATTGGCATCAACGTACCAAATCAACTTTTGAATAATGTGATATCAATGGTGGACAGGGCTGGATTCGAACCAGCGTACGGAAAACCGGGCAGATTTACAGTCTGCTGCCTTTAACCACTCGGCCACCTGTCCACATCTTCGCGCGGGGCATCATGTGTTAGCATGAGGGCCGGTCCCACAGAAGAAGCAGCCCAATGGCGAAACGGCTCTTGCCTGTCAATGCCTCAAGTGGGAAAGGGCTCCAGAACATTCTCTTTTTCATGCACAGGTACATATAATGTCTTCACATAAGAGCCACCGACGCCGTGGTGCAGCCGTGACCAGCGGTAATCCGAAATTTTACGGACGGCACGCAGTCTATGCCGCGCTCGATAACCCCGAACGCCGCCTGATCAATTTATGGGGCACGCGGGAGGAAATCGGCAAGATTGTCGTGCCTGATGGCCTGACAGTGCAATATGCCGAAGTGAACGATTTAGCGCGTTTCGTGCCGAAAGATGCGCCGCATCAAGGCTTAGTGCTTGAGGTTGCGCCGTTGGAGGATGTCTGGCTGACCGATGCGCTGGCGCTTGCCAATGACGATAATCGTCCGTTGCTCATTCTCGATCAAGTCACCGATCCACACAATGTCGGCGCGATATTCCGGACAGCCGCAGCCTTTGATGCGGTGGCTGTTGTAACGCAAGACCGGCACGCGCCCCCCGAGTCGGGCGCATTGGCAAAAGCCGCCTCTGGCGGGCTAGAAATTACGCCATGGGTGCGAGTCGTTAATCTAGCGCGGGCGCTGGAGGAGATTGCCGAGGCTGGATATTGGCGAATCGGCCTTTCCGGCCATGCAGAGGTCTCACTGGATCAAGCGCTAACGCCCGGACGCAATGCATTGGTACTGGGCGCAGAGGGCGACGGCATGCGCCGCAATATTGAGGAGCATTGCGACCAATTGGCAAAATTGCCGATCAGCGCGCAGATGGAGTCGTTGAACGTATCCAATGCCGCTGCCATTGCCTTATACGCTGCCACTGTGCGCCGGGGCGCATAAGCCACATGGGCATATCGACACAGCAGCTGCATGCCGCGCTTGATGCGCTGGCCGCGATTGAAGCCGGCTTTGCCGCAGCCCTTGCGGTCACTGGCTATCCCGACGCGCGCATACGTACGCCCGGCTACGCAACCTTGTTGCGCACGATTGTCGGGCAACAGGTCAGCGTCGCGGCCGCAGCATCGGTCTGGAACAAGCTTGAAGCCCTGCTCGGCACGGAATGCCCGCCCGAACAGTTGTTGGCACAAGATTTTGATGCATTGCGGGGCTGCGGCCTTAGTCGTCAGAAACAGAGCTATGCGCGGTCATTGGCGGAGTTGGTGTTGTCGGGTGCCTTGCCCTTGGATGCCCTGCCCGATGATGATGAGGAGGCTATTGCCTATCTCACGCAGGTGAAAGGCATTGGCCGCTGGTCAGCGGAAATATATTTACTGTTTGCCGAGGGCCGTCCCGATATCTGGCCCGCAGGGGATCTTGCCGTGCAAGAAGGCGTTGGGCGCCTGCTAAAGCTTGAAGCGCGGCCATCTGAAAAAGAAATCCGTGTTATCGCCGAACGCTGGCGTCCGCATCGCGGAGCCGCGGCGATTTTTACGTGGCATATTTATGCCAAAGGATTTCAGGCAATTTAGAGACTGCAATAATCAGTTGACGTTTTAGGCAAATTAATGTCGCTGACAACTATGTGAGTAAGAGAGGAAACATCATCATGTCGACAGCACAAAAAAGCATTTTCATTACGGGTGCCGCGTCTGGCCTTGGACGCGAAGTTGCGCGCTATTTTGCAAATGTGGGCTGGTTTGTGGGTCTGGCAGATATTGATGAAAAAGGTTTGGACGAAACCGCGGCTTTGTTACCCAAGGGCGAATATTCGCGCCACAAGCTGGATGTAACGGACCGCGCGCAATGGAAAAAGGCCGTTGCCGACTTTGCCAAGCACACCAACGGCCATATGACCGTGTTGTTCAACAATGCAGGGATTGGGACCGGCGGCCCCATTCAGGACATGACCGACGAAGATATTGACCGCATGATCGCGATCAACCTGACGGGCGTGATCAGCGGCACACGGGCGTGTTTCGACCTATTGAAGAACACCGATGATGCATGCGTACTCTACACCAGTTCCGCTGCGGGCATTTATGGATCGGCAGGCTTAAGCGTCTACAGCGCCACCAAATTTGCGGTACGCGCATTGGCTGAGGCGCATGACATTGAATGGCGTCCGTACGGCATTAAATCCCGCAGCCTGATGCCCGGATTTATCGACACCAACATCATCAGTAATGTCGACGCCGGTAGCAACATGTCTGGTAAGGAAAGGCTGCAATCAGCAGGCGTTGAAGTCAGCCCCGTTTCGATCATTGGGCCTGCGGCATGGGAAGCCATTCACGGCGAGAAGGTGCATACGCCCGTCAACAAAATGGCGAAGCAACTGGCCTTTTCTGCGCGCTGGTTCCCGAACCGTTTGCGGAAGCAACTGGGCCTATTGGGTGGGCTTGGCGACGTTGTGCAGACTAAACCGCAATAAAATCAATTTTACGGGCAAGATCAATATCGCGTTGCGATAGGCCATCCGCATCATGCGTGGTCAGCAAAATTTCAACGCGGTTATACACGTTGAACCATTCAGGATGATGGTCCGCTTTTTCAGCCAGAATCGCAACGCGGGTCATGAAACCGAACGCTTCGACAAAGTCGGCAAAGCGCAAAATGCGGCGGATACCTTTGGCATCCGCGTCATATGTCCATTGCGGCAGATGTTGCATGGCGGCGTCGCGGGCGGCGTCATCCAGTCTTGAAATATGCATAACCTCATCCTGCTTTTGCAATTGAACGAATATCTGCCTAAGTCGCGATATGTCTTCGCGTCAAGCATCCTTGCCATCGCTCAACCTTGACAATGTCGCGGTCATGCGCGGCAACCGCATGGTGTTGCGCGACCTATCAGTGACGGCGCGCGCCGGTGACGTCATCTGGATCAGGGGTGCCAATGGTTGCGGCAAATCCACTTTGCTGCGCCTTGTGGCGGGATTACTGACGGTAACGTCGGGGAATATCCATTCCGAAGGTCGCATGGCGCTTGCCGACGAAAATTTGGCGCTGGATGCCAATATGACCGTGGAGGCCGCGCTCCGCTTTTGGGCAGATATGGACGGCGCATCCGCAGACGCACGCGAAGCGGCTTTAGCGGCGATGGATTTACAAGACCTCGCCCATATTCCCGTGCGTTTTCTCTCCACGGGGCAACGCAAGCGCGCAAGCATCGCGCGCGTCCTTGCCTCCGGCGCGGATATTTGGTTGATGGATGAACCCTATAATGGCCTCGACAGTGCAAGCTGCGCGCGGCTTGACCAAGCGATTATTGCCCAAGCGGCCGCAGGCGGGATTGTCCTTGTCGCCGCGCATCAACCGCCATCTATCAATGTCGCAATAAGTCTTTCACTCGACAGCCAGGGCGTGGTGACATGAGGGCGTTTGTTGCCCTAGTCGTGCGCGAAGTGCGTCTGGCATGGACCGGCGGCGGCCTGTGGCTGCCGGTGGTGTTTTACCTCGCCGTAGCCACATTATTCCCCTTTGTGACGGGCCCCGACAAGGCCCTGCTCGCACGCACGGGCGGCGGCATTTTGTGGATCGCCGCGCTGCTCGCGACACTTCTGCCCATCGAACGGCTGATTTTGCCTGATCGTCAGTCCGGCGTGCTTGATCAGCTTGCCCTGCGCGGTTGGTCCGACGAACTTGTCGCGACGGCCAAAATCGCGGGGCAAATTGTTGCTTTTGCTCTCCCCCTGCTTTTGGCAACGGTGGTTGGCTCCGCGCTCATTGGCTTGCCGGAGGCGCAATTGGGCACTTTGCTTCTTGGCCTTGCTTTGGCTTTACCCGCTTTATCCGGCCTGTCCGTGATAATCGCCGCCCTCACCGCTGGCCTAAGTGGTGCGAGCGCACTTGGCGGATTGTTGTTGGTGCCCATCACCATTCCGTTGCTCATCTTCGGCGCAGGCACCTTATCCGAAGATCCAGGTAACGCGATGCAGCTGCTTGCGGCGACATCCTTGGCGATAACGGCTCTCTCCCCCTTTGCCGCGGGCGCAGCCCTCCGCGCAGGTCGAAATTAAAGTCGGTCAGTTTATTGCGCAGATATTTTCTGGGCATAGCCGTCCGCGACCATCGCTTCGACCATATCAAACAGCTTTTCCGGATCCTGCGCACGCAACATAGGGATACTAGCCTCCATCCCTTCAGCAATAACGATTTCGCGTTTGCCAGTGCGCACGGCCTCCCAAATGCGGCTTGCGACTTCATTCGGATCAATGCCATTGTCGATTGCCGCGTCGCTAATCCCGCGCACAGAGCCATCGGCGTTGAGCGCGTTACGTGAGACATTGGTTTTGACCGACCCAGGGGCAACAACAAGGACCTTCACACCCTGCCCCGCAACTTCGCTGCGCAGCGCATCGGCATACCCAATCAAACCATGCTTTGCCGCGCAATAAGCGGTGCGCATCGGGATACCCGCTTTGCCCGCTACGCTGGAGATCATGACAAGTTGCCCGCTACCGCGCGAAACCATGTGCGACAGCAAGGCTTGTGTGAGCGCAATGGGCGCTAGCAAATCGACATCGACAATCCGTTGATAGACCGACAAATCAGTATCTAGTGCGGGCGAGCGTTGGGAAATGCCCGCATTGTTCACAAGTACGTCAACATGTCCCTGAAACGCAATCGCTTCGGCCACTTTGTCCGCAAGCCCCGCATAATCGACCGTATCAAATGGCAAAATGAGACAGCGTTCCTCCGCACCCGTTTCAGCTGCAACGCGTTGTAACTCCGCGACATTGCGTCCGGATAATATTGCATTGCCGCCGCTTGCGACAAATGCCTTGGCCAAAGCTTCCCCAATGCCCGAAGATGCCCCTGTGATCCACGCGGTTTTCTGTGCTTGATTTGTCAATTTTGCTCTCCTTATTCTCCATTCCGTCAACCCAGGCTTGGCCGCTGTCAAGACATTCTGGCTTGCACTTTAGCAACGACCGCACCACATGCGGGAAATGCTTATAGAAACTGAACTGACACCCAACCCTTCGACCATCAAATTCCTGCCCGGCCGTGTGGTCATGGACACAGGAACACGAGACTTTGCGTCGCCAGAGGAAGCCGAAGCATCTCCCTTGGCCGAAGCACTTTTCGCGCTGGGCGATGTGACGGGTGTGTTTTTCGGACAGTCCTTTATTTCCGTGACCGCAGCACCCGGTGTTGAGTGGGCAAGCCTAAAGCCCGACGTACTTGGTATATTACTGGACCATTTCAGCGCAAACATGCCTCTGTTCAAGCCTGCGGCCGCTGGCTTCTCAGTCCCTTCGGCTGCAGCAGATTATCCTTTGGATGACCCTGCCGATGCCGACATTGTGGACCAGATCAAGGAGCTGATTGAAACCCGTGTCCGCCCTGCTGTCGCCAATGACGGCGGCGACATCATCTATCGTGGGTTCCAGAAAGGCGTTGTATTTCTGCAAATGCAGGGTGCCTGTGCCGGCTGCCCATCGTCCTCCGCCACACTGAAAAACGGTATCGAACAATTGCTGAAGCATTATGTGCCAGAAGTCATAGAAGTGCGCGCAGCTTAAAATCCCATATTGCGAAGGTAGAGATCATGTCACACCCCCTGAACGATGCAGCCCTTGATCAGCTTTTTCGGGAAGCGCGCAGCTACAATGGCTATTTAGATAAGCCAGTAACGCAGAAGCAGTTAGAACAGATTTGGGATCTGATGAAATTTGGCCCAACATCGGCCAATTGCCTACCCGCGCGGATCATTTGGTGCAGCAGCGATGACGCAAAGCAAAAACTTGCCGCATGCGCCATGCCCGCCAATGGCGAGAAAATTTTGCAGGCGCCTGTGACCGCGATCATCGGCATGGACCTCGAATTTTACGAAAATCTTCCGGAACTATTCCCGCATACTGACGCGCGGAGCTGGTTTGTCGGCAATGATGCGTTGATTGAAAAAACCGCCTTCCGCAACAGCAGTTTGCAAGGCGCATATTTCATGCTCGCGGCGCGCGCACTTGGATTAGACACTGGGGCAATGTCCGGGTTCAACAATGCCGCAGTGGATGAAGCGTTTTTTGCGGGCACTAAAGTGCAATCTAACTTCATTTGCACCTTGGGCTATGGCGACAAGGCCAGCATCTTCGAACGCAGCCCACGGCCAGCGTTCGACCGCTTTAACAGCATCCTCTGATTAAACGGCCAAGGAACGGTCATGCGGACATTGGTCATCGATACGGCGACACGGGCGTGCTCGGTCGCTTTGTTTGATGACGACCATGTGGTTGCGGCGGCGCATGAGGTCATTGGTCGCGGCCATGCCGAACGCTTGCTTCCCCTGATCGCAGCATTGCCCAACAACGGCAAGGCAGATCAGGTCATGGTCAACGTCGGACCAGGCAGTTTTACAGGTATTCGGGTGGGCGTTGCCGCCGCAAAGGCCTTGGGCCTTGCATGGCACGTGGATGTACATGGCTATGGTTGTCTTGCTCTTGTCGCGGCGATGGGCCGAGCCCAATTGGCGAAGCCTGCGCCGATGGACGTCGTCATGACGGGCGGCCATGGTGAGTATTTTTTTGAGGCATTTGATGCGCAGGGGCATTCGCGTGCGCCTGTGCGCTCCGTTCTGCCCACCGATCTTTTTGACCTCTCCACAGCTGCTGTAGTGGCAGGTGACATTGCCCCCCAACGTGCCGACCACCATTGGCTGGACCTGCTACCCGATGCACGTCATTGGATGCATTTACAGGCCACCCATTCGCTTGCGGCAACGCCCATCTACGGCAGAGCGCCAGACGCAAAGCCTGCAACCCTTCCAAAATGATTCAGGTCGTTGAAGGCGATGCCAGAGACGTTTCGGCCATGATGACGATCATGGACGACGCATTCGACTCCAGATTTGGCGAGGCATGGACGGCGGCGCAATGTCTATCAACCCTCGTTCTGCCAGATTGCCAACTATTACTCGCCAAGGATGGTGATAGCGTCTGTGGTTTTGCCATGAACCGGTGGGTTCTTGATCATCAAGAATTGTTGATGATTGGCGTTGCCCGCCGACTTCATGGTCAAAATGTTGGAAAACTTTTATTGTCCGAAACAATTCATCGAGCGCGACAAGGGGGGCGAACCAAAATCTTCCTTGAGGTTCGCGACGGCAACAATGCGCATGGCTTTTACCTGAAAGCAGGATTTATCCCAATTGGGCGTCGGAAAAATTATTACAATAATGCCGAAGGTATAAGTCCCGATGCAATTACGATGCTATTGAAACTATAATATATGGTTGAAGTTAGAGCATTAGTTGACGATTTATCTTCGATAATGTACCAGATTCTATACTATAATATCGAAAAAACGGGTCTGGAGTTTTTTTAAAATGTCACAAGAAAGTAACGATGTCGCAGAATTGTTAATTACGTTAACTGCAGATATTGTCGCAGCACATGTTAGCAACAACAGTGTTGCAGTGTCTGATGTATCCACATTAATCTCTAATGTGCATGCGGCTCTGTCTGGAATCTCTGGCCCCGCTATTGTGGTAGAAGCTGCTTTGGAACCTGCCGTTCCAATCCGTAACTCTGTAAAGCGTGATTTCATCGTCTGTCTGGACGATGGTAAGAAGCTAAAAATGCTCAAGCGTCACCTGATGACGCATTATGGCATGACGCCGGATGACTATCGCGCCAAGTGGGGATTGCCCGCCGATTATCCGATGGTCGCACCTGCTTATGCGGAACAGCGCCGCGAATTGGCCAAGGCCATTGGTCTGGGACGCGCGCCCGGTTCAGGTCGCAAGAAGAAGGTAAAATAAACTTTTTGCATATCCGCAAGAATATAAGGCCGGGACACCCCCGGCCTTTTTCTTTGACGAATCACGGGGCGACACTAAATGTCTTGTGCAATGGACAGCAAAATTGACATTGAAGCGCTCTGCAACGAACGGGGCCTGCGTATAACCGAGCAACGGCGCGTCATCGCACGCGTGATTTCGGATGCGACCGACCACCCCGATGTGGAAGAACTATATCGCCGCTCGTCCGCCATTGACCCCAAAATCTCAATTGCTACCGTATATCGGACGGTCCGTTTGTTCGAAGAAGCGGGCATATTGGACCGACATGATTTCGGTGATGGCCGCGCCCGCTATGAGGCATCGCCTGAGGCGCATCACGACCATTTAATTGATGTCGAAACCGGCAAGGTTGTCGAATTTGTCGATCCAGAGCTTGAGGCATTACAAAAAATCATAGCCGAACGATTGGGCTATCGTTTGGTCGACCATCGTATGGAGCTTTATGGCGTCGCCATCGACCGCAAGGATTGAACGACGCAATCCGGCAGTTTTTGTCACGGGGCAGTTCTTGTTTTTGACACGGCTGTTGCTGATGGCTGCAAGCCTGTCCGCGAGCTTATTTTTGCATAATATCTGGCGGATAATCGACAAACCTTCACCTTGGCCGCGCTTATTTCTGCTTTCAATCAGCTGGACAAGCGGCATTGCGACCGCCACCACCGGCACCCGCGTGCGGAGCAATGTATTCTATGCCGCAAACCACCATAGCTGGATCGACATTCCCGTCATGTCTGGCGTTACAGGCTGCACTTTCGTGGCCAATGACGGCATCGAAAGCTGGCCGTTGATTGGCTGGCTGTGCAAAATCAATAACACCATCTTCGTCAATCGCGAAAACCGCGTGAGCGTTAGCAATCAAGTCGATGATTTGCGCGCGGCCATGACGGGCGACCAACCAATAACCATCTTTCCTGAAGGCACGACGCATGATGGATCGGGCCTATTGCCGTTCAAACCGTCTTTATTCGCCGCTTTAGTCCCGCCCCCTGCCGACATGCTCGTTCAGCCTGTCTACCTCGATTATGGCCACCACACGCCGCGTGTGGCCTGGGTAGGTGACGAAAAAGTAACCGAGAATTTTTGGCGCCTTTTGTCTTATCTCAAACCGATAACCGCGACATTGCATTTTCTGGAGCCATTTGATCCGCTCCATTATCCAGACCGCAAAGCGATTTCTGCCGAAGTGCGTGCGCGGATTGGCGCTGCGATGGAGGGTGGCGGCAATGCGGCGCGCCTTGTATAGGCGCGAATTATGAGCATAGATTCCCCAAAAACCTATTCGATCAAAAATTACGGCTGTCAGATGAACGTCTATGATGGCGAACGCATGGCCGAGATGTTTGAAAGCCAAGGCATGTCGCCAGCGGATGACAAGGCGCATGCTGATCTTGTCGTCCTCAACACATGCCACATCCGCGAAAAGGCGGCGGAGAAGGTCTATTCTGAGATTGGCCGCCTACGCCGCAAGGACGGAACGAGCCCTGTTATAGCGGTCGCAGGTTGCGTTGCGCAGGCCGAAGGCGGCGAGATTAGCCGCCGGGCTCCCGAGGTCGACATCGTTGTTGGGCCGCAAGCTTATCACAACCTGCCCGACATGGTGGCTGCGGTCGGACGCGGCGAGCGCGTCGTTGACCTCGACCTGCCCGGGCTCGATAAATTTGGCAAGCTACCCGCCCGCCGCAAACAGCCGCCATCTGCGTTTCTAACGGTGCAGGAAGGATGCGACAAATTCTGCACCTATTGCGTTGTACCATACACCAGAGGCGCGGAAATTTCGCGCGGCTGGGCAGAGCTTATCGACGAAGCAAAAGCGATAGTCGATGCTGGCGCACGCGAAATCACCTTGCTTGGCCAGAATGTCAACGCATGGGATGGTGAGGATGACAAGGGCCGGCTTCAGGGCCTAGATGGCCTCATCCGCGCACTCGACAAGATACCCGAGCTTCGTCGTATCCGTTATATGACAAGCCACCCGAACGACATGACCGAAGGGCTGATTGCCGCGCATGGTGATGTTGAAAAGCTGATGCCCTTCCTGCATTTGCCAGTACAATCCGGCTCAGACCGCATCTTAAAAGCCATGAACCGCAGTCACAGCCGTGACAGCTATATGCGTATTCTGGACCGCGTGCGCGCTGTGCGACCCGACATCGCCTTTTCCGGCGACTTCATTGTTGGCTTTCCCGGTGAAAGCGATGCAGATTTTGAAGACACGTTAAGCCTCGTGCGCGAAGTCGGTCATGCACAAGCCTATTCCTTCAAATATAGCCCGCGCCCCGGCACACCCGCTGCCGACATGTCCGACCAGATACCCATGGAGATCATGGACGAACGGCTACAACGGCTTCAGGCACAGATCGTCGCCGATCAAACGGCGTTTAATGATCGGACAGTCGGCCAGACCACGGATGTTCTGTTGGAACGGCCCGGTAAATTTGCAGGGCAACTCATTGGCAAATCGCCTTGGCTCCAATCGGTGCATGTCCTTGCGCCGGACCTTTCAATCGGCGATATCGTTACTGTGCAGATAACCGATTCTGGACCACTTAGCCTGAAGGGTGAACCAACAATGAGAGCAGCCGCCTGAATGGCCAAAAAAGCCCAAGCGCAAGCCGGTGACTTGTCCCGGCTGGAGATGAGCTTCGACAAACCGCATCTGATTAACGCGGTGTTTGGCGAATTTGACCGCAATCTGGTTACGATTGAGAACCGTCTCGGGGTTTATATCTCCGCCCGTGGAAATCGCGTGCAGATTGAAGGCGAGGCTGGCGCGATTGGCCGAGCTCGTGACGTTCTTAATGACATTTATTCCCGCCTGTCGCGCGGACAGGAAATCGATACAGAATCTGTGCAATCCATCATCGCCATGACTGCGGAACCCACTTTAGAAGGCATTGTCCGCAAGGATGCGACCGACGCGCCGGGCATCATGATCCGCACGCGTAAGAAGACATTGGTGCCGCGTTCGGCCACGCAAATTCCGTATATGGAGGCATTGGCGCGCGACGAGATTATCTTTGCACTTGGGCCAGCAGGCACCGGCAAAACCTATTTGGCGGTGGCGCAGGCCGTGGCTATGTTGATTACCGGTGCGGTGCAAAGGCTTATTCTCTCGCGTCCTGCGGTTGAAGCGGGCGAGCGACTGGGTTTCTTGCCGGGCGACATGAAGGAAAAGGTCGATCCCTATCTCCGTCCGATTTACGATGCCCTATATGATTGCTTGCCAGCCGAGCAGGTCGAACGACGGATTGCCTCTGGTGAGATTGAAATCGCCCCCATCGCGTTCATGCGCGGGCGGACATTGGCTGATGCCTTCATCATTTTGGATGAGGCGCAGAATACCACAGCGGCACAGATGAAGATGTTTCTGACCCGTTTTGGCATGAACAGCCGCATGGTTATTTGCGGCGACCCGCATCAGGTCGACATTCCGGGCGGCGAACGCATGTCCGGCCTGAATGATGCGGTGCAGCGCCTTGACGGTGTCGACGGTATAAGAACCATCCGCTTCAACAGCAGCGACGTTGTCCGCCACCCGCTCGTTGGGCGGATTGTTGACGCTTATGAGGGCGGGCATGATTGATGTCGAACTCGATATGGGCGTGGTTTGGGGCAAAAGCGATTTCGGGCAAAGCGAGGTCGAAAAGGCCTTAGATACCGCAGTGCGCTTTGCGGCCATTCCTGAACTGGCTGATCCCGCTGTTCCCATAAGCGTCAGCATCAAGCTGTCCGACAATGCAGAAGTCCACGCACTTAACAAAGAATGGCGCGATAAGGACAAGCCAACCAACGTGCTATCCTTTCCTATGCTGGATGACGAGGAACTGGATGCCTTGCTCGCAGGCACTTATGATGCGCCCGAAATCATGCTCGGCGACATCATATTGGCCTATGAAATCTGCGTCGCCGAAGCGAAAGAAAAAGACATTCCCGTCGCTCATCACGCGACCCATTTGGTCATCCACGGCATGCTGCACTTGCTGGGTCATGACCATATTGAGGATGACGAAGCCGAATTGATGGAAGCACTTGAGGTAAAAGCGCTTGCATCTATGGGGCTTCACAATCCATATACTGATGAAATCGACCATTAAGAGGCCAATACGCGTCCATTATGCCTGAGGGTGACAGTTTTAGCGGTTCAAAAACCGCAACCGACGACGACAACGACGGGCGATTATGGCAGCGGCTGAAGACTATGTTCTTTGGCCGCGACCACGGGCCAACCTTGCGCGAGCAGCTTGAAGAAGCAATTGCCGAGCATGAGGAAGACAGCGACGATAACGGACAATCGGACGCCGACGGCGACTTGACCGCTGTCGAGCGCACAATGCTGCGCAATTTGCTCCATTTTAGCGAGCATCGCGTTGACGACGTCATGGTCCCACGCAGCGACATTGTCGCGATTGAAGAAAGCGCTGGCTTTGCCGATTGCATTGCCGCCTTTGCCGAGCATGGCCACAGCCGCCTGCCCGTGTACCGCGACACGTTAGACAGCATCATTGGTATGATCCATATAAAGGATGTTTTCGCTGTTCTGGCTTCAGATCAGGGCCGTCCCGACAGCCTTGAATCCTTCATCCGTCAGCCGCGGTTCGTGCCCCAAAATATGAGCGTGCTAGCCTTGCTCGACGAAATGCGGCGCACACGCACGCATTTGGCCATTGTACTGGATGAATATTCAGGAACCGAGGGATTGGTGACGATTGAGGATTTGGTCGAAGAAATCGTCGGCGAAATCGAAGACGAACATGACGACGAACCTGAACTGTTGTTCGTACAAATGGCTTCTGATTTGTGGGAAGCTGATGCGCGCGCCGAGCTAGATGATCTGGCTGAAGCTATTGATCCAAAGTTGGCGGAAGTGGATGAAGACGTCGATACACTAGGCGGCCTCGCCTTTGTCATCGCCGGACAAGTCCCCGACATCGGCCAAATGCTAATCCATGAAGCCAGCGGCTGGACTTTGGAAATATTGGAAGCTGACGAAAAGCGTGTCACCCGCATACGCCTTTACGCCCCCGCGTCCGATAGACGCGAGACCAGCGAATAAGCGTTATCAAATATGTACGCGGGGGCACCCCCTGACGACACAAAATCAGCCCGCCAATTTCGTGGCCCTTATCCGCCAGTTTTCCGCCATTGTCTCCAGTGCGGCGAGCGCCCGCAATTCTGATTTTGCGCCTTCTGCACGATGCCCGCCGCCAATTAAAAGATCGAAGCTTCTGGCAATGGTCCAATCATGTCCCGCCGCGTGCACCTGTTCTATACGGTCGCCAGGTGCGACTTCGCCTTCTTCAATCACGCGGAAATAGCCCCCACAGCGGCCACTATTTACGACTGCGCCCGACAGTCCATGCACACCGAAATGATGATCGAGTTTCCAGCAGGGTTGCCGGCCTTGCGCGACTTCAACAATTGCACGCCCAAGTCGAAACTGGTCACCAATACGCAAATTATCCTCCAGAAGCCCGCATGCGCTGATATTCTCACCAAAAGCGCCGGCTTGGTCGAGCAGCGGATGGACAAAATCCTGCGCTGCGAAGTGCGCGATCCATTTGGGATAATGTTCCGCAGGATAAAAATGTACTGCCTTTTCCGCGCCGCCATGCACCGTTGGATCGGCAACTTGATCGCCCATAAAGCCGTGCTTGCCCAAAAAGATTGGACGGTCCACCGGTGTGCGCGCCATGGCGCTCATCGTGCCGTCGGCGTGAAATGCTTTGGGCTGCCCAATCAGCAGCATATCAATCTGACTTAATATCATATTGGATGCATATCGCACCAAATGCACCATTCCCATTGGCATTTTGCTTAAGCACCGATAAAAGGCAATTGATGCAGACCAGCGACCTTCGCATTGCGCTATTCAGCGGCAATTATAACTATGTCCGTGATGGCGCAAATCAGGCTTTGAATCGGCTTGTCGGCTATCTTTTGGGACAAGGCGCTTCTGTGCGGGTGTATTCCCCAACTGTTGCGGAGCCAGCGTTTGTTGCGACAGGTGACGTCGTTAGCGTGCCATCGGTGGCTATACCGTTTCGGTCTGAATACCGCCTTCCGATTTCACTGTCGGCGAAAATACGGCGCGACTTGGAGGCCTTTGCCCCTAATGTCGTGCATATTTCAAGTCCGGATCGCGTTGCGCGTTCGGCCGTAAAATGGGCGCACCGTCATGATCTGCCTGTACTTTCGTCAGTACACACGCGCTTTGAAACCTACCTGCGCTACTACAATTTGTCCTTTGCCGAACCCTTGATGGAGGCATGGCTTCGGCGGTTATACCGCCAATGCGACGCGCTGGTTGCACCATCTGAGAGCTTTGCGCAGGTTTTGCGGATGCAGCGGATGAATTACGACATCGACATCTGGTCACGCGGCGTTGATCGAACTATTTTTGACCCGAACCGTCGCGACATGGCTTGGCGGCGCGGTCTTGGTATAGACGATGCGACACCTGTCATTGGCTTTCTGGGGCGTCTCGTTATGGAAAAGGGCCTCGACGTCTTTTCCGACACCATAGATATGCTAAAACGCCGCAAAGTCGAACATCAGGTCCTGGTAATTGGCGATGGCCCAGCACGACAATGGTTTGAAACGAGAATCCCCGACGCCAAATTTGTGGGCTTTCAAACAGGGACAGATTTAGGTCGCGCTGTTGCGAGCATGGATATGTTCTTTAATCCGTCGGTTACCGAAGCATTTGGAAATGTAACGTTAGAATCCATGGCAAGTGGCCTACCTGTTGTCGCTGCAAAAGCGACCGGCAGCCAAAGTCTTGTAGAAGATAAAATGTCTGGGCGACTGATTACGCCAGGCGCCATCAACCAATTTGCCGACGCGTTGCAAGCCTATTGCATAGACGAAGGCTTGCGGGCCATGCATGGTGCCGCTGGTGAGCAACGATCACTCGATTTCAGTTGGGACGCGATTAACCAGACCGTCGCCGAAACCTATATCCGCCTCATCCGCCAACGCGCGGCGTCTGCGCGCTAAACCTGTGGTAAGTGTACCATCGCGGGTAAAAACCTGTTCGAAGTGCATATGCTTATGCCATGAAGCGCCGCGAAACGGACGATTACCATGAGTGACCTTTTTGGCGACACTCCAATTAATCCCGCACCTACGCCGGAAAATGCCCCACTTGCGGACAAACTTCGCCCCGCCAAATTGGATGAGGTGATCGGTCAAGAACATCTGACGGGGTCCGATGGCGCGATTGGTCGTATGGTCGCTGCGGGAAAATTATCCTCGATGATTCTTTGGGGGCCACCGGGCACCGGCAAGACCAGCATCGCCCGATTGTTGGCCGATGCCGTGAATATGCATTATAAGCCGATTTCGGCGGTATTTTCAGGTGTGGCCGATCTCAAAAAGGCCTTTGCCGAGGCAGAGGCAATAGCACGAACCGGCAAGCAGACATTACTGTTCGTGGATGAAATCCATCGCTTCAACCGCGCGCAGCAGGACGGATTTCTGCCATTTGTCGAAAGCGGCGTGGTCACGCTGGTCGGTGCTACGACGGAAAATCCGTCATTTGAGTTGAACGCGGCCTTGCTGTCCCGCACGCAAGTGATGGTGCTGCAACGCTTGGATGAGGCGGCGTTGGCAACGCTGCTGTCTCGTGCAGAAGCGATATTGGAACGGCCATTGCCCGTCACCGACGATGCCCGCACGGCATTGATAACCAGCGCCGATGGCGATGGCCGCTTTTTGCTCAATCAGGCGGAAACTTTGTTCGCCATCCACATTGAAAACCCACTTGACCCGCAAGCCATGGCCGCCCTGTTGCAGCGGCGGATGCCGGTGTATGACAAGGATCGGGAGGGGCATTATAACCTCATATCCGCCCTGCATAAAAGCTTGCGCGGTTCCGATCCGCAAGCCGCCTTATACTGGATGGCGCGTATGTTGGTTGCGGGCGAAGAGCCATTATATG
Source organism: Pseudomonadota bacterium (assembly GCA_041175465.1). Taxonomy (GTDB): domain Bacteria; phylum Pseudomonadota; class Alphaproteobacteria; order Sphingomonadales; family Sphingomonadaceae; genus Sphingorhabdus_B. The sequence continues at coordinate 44,511 of JBEDEX010000004.1, forward strand.
TGCTGCGCCGTTTGGTCCGTTTCGCCAGTGAGGATATCGGCCTCGCCGACCCGCAGGCTTTGGTCCAATGTCTCGCCGCCAAACAAGCATATGAATTTTTGGGCAGTCCGGAGGGCGAAGTCGCCATTGTGCAGGCATGCCTGTATCTCGCCACCGCACCAAAATCGAACGCGGCGTATAAAGCACAGAAATCCGCCTGGAAAATGGCGCGGGATACAGGATCACTGATGCCCCCGGCACATATCCTCAATGCGCCGACAAAGCTGATGAAAGATATCGGCTATGGTGCAGGCTATGCTTATGATCATGACAGCGCGGACGGTTTTTCGGGCGCGAATTACTGGCCAGATGCGGTAAAGCCTACGGCGCTCTATCAGCCCGTTGAACGCGGCTTTGAACGCAAAATTATAGAGCGGCTACAATATTGGGACCGGTTGCGCGCGCGCAATGGCAAGCCGGACAGCCAATAATGCGCCCCTTCACGCGCTTTGCGTGCGTCGACTGGTCAGGCGCAAAAGGCAGCCGACACCCCGGCATTGCGCTTGCGGTCTGTGCGGCAGGCGATGAAGCCCCGCGCCTGATAACCCCGCCCGATAAAGTCTGGTCACGTCAAAGCATCGTCGACTGGCTGTTGGCGCAGGATGATGATTTGCTCATCGGTTTCGACTTCAGCTTCGCGCCGCCCTTTATGGAACGCGGCAGTTATTTGCCGGGCGATGATGTGCCTGCGTCTGCCAAGGCATTCTGGGCCTATGTCGACCATATCTGCGACGACCCGGATTTAGGCGCGGCATCCTTTCTAGAAAGCCATCACCGCCGCCATTTTTATCTTGGCGCTGCAGATGGCACAAAATCTGACTATCTGTTTTGGCGGCAATGCGAGTTGCTGAGCAAAGGCAGCAGCGGCAAGGCGTCCACCGTCTATGACGCCATTGGCGCATCGCAAGTTGCAAAAGCGAGTTTTGCCGGCATGCGTCTCCTACACCAACTGCGCGATCTTATGGCTATTTGGCCCTTCGACCCCCTGCCCGCGCGCGGTAAGGTGGCAGTAGAAATTTACACCACCATCGCCGCCCGCGCAGCTGGCGTGGCAAAGGGCCGCAGCAAGGTGCGCGATGCCATCGGACTCGATTTGGCATTGCACGCGCTTGGATCGAAATCCCATTTGCCCTTAAATCACTACACAGACCATGCAACAGACGCCCTGATAACCGCCGCATGGCTCCGCAAAGTTGCAGGGAATCCGCAACTTTGGACGCCCAATGCACTAAATTTTGAAATTGCTGCAACTGAGGGCTGGACCTTTGGTGTCGTTTGACGCTATGGGACGCGCCGAGTGCCGGCTTAGCTCAGTTGGTAGAGCACCTGATTTGTAATCAGGGGGTCACGAGTTCGAACCTTGTAGCCGGCACCATTTTTTCTCTTAAAAAGCGTAGATGCCCCATCTATTTTTGTGGGCCTGCTTTTCTCGAATCCTAAAGCAGAAAAATGCGTTACACTGGAGGCAAACTGCGTCGGTGGGCGCGTCACTGCTCTGCGCCCCGCCCTTATTTAGCTAGCGCCGAACCCATCAATATTCTGCTAACCCAGTTCGTATTCTGGTCATCACTGGCATAGCCTGCCTGCATGGGCGAAATAGCGATGCAAGTCAGGTGTAGAATGGATTCGTCCCGCGATTGGTCCGCGGAAGGCTTGGCATTATTTTGACCGAGTAATAAACCAGGCAGAGCCGGGATTTCCATCTTATACGTCCGCGCCATTTCCTGCATTTCAGGCGATGCGCTTGCTGCCATATTTTCGGAAAAGTTAAGGGTATAGGCATTATAGGTGCCTATTTTAGAAGCGCAGAATTTCGTTTCCTTCGCCTCATTAGGAAAATTGATGTTCAGCGCTAGTCCGATCGGAAGCATCCGTGCGCCCTTTGATGCGACATCCAAAGCGCGCACCAGATCCGCACTTTTTTCGGCGATGATAGAAGATTGCGCATTATCCAAATCTGGTCCGGCGCTGTTCTGTCCTGCACTTAAGGCAATCGCCGGAAGCCCGCGCAAAGCCGCAAATTGCGCTGCACTGATTATGCCGCTGCTGATGGCAATCGCGCCGACATTTTGCCCTTCATTGGGACCGGAGAGCACGAGATCCGGCCCCTTACCCCAACGTTTCATCGCAACTATATCCAACCCATATAACACCGCCATAACCGGAGTTGAATTTACGTAATGAAAATCACTGCCCAGACCTTCACGCGTCATTTGGCCAGCGCCAGATGCACCTGAATTTGCGGCGTTGTTGCGGCAGGCGGACTCCAGCGGAGTGAGCGGGCGCAACCCTAAAGCTGCGCCCATCCCGCTTTGATTATGACAGGGTACCGATACGATCACATCATGGCCATCGGCCTTTAAAGCCTTATACAGCGCGACAACATTGCTGGTCAGACCATCATCATTGGTGATGACAATATTGCGCGCTTCAGCAGCAACTGGGGCGGTGAAAGCCAAAAAAGCTGCGGTAGCAAATAGGTAACGCATATCGGGTTCCTTATGGTTCAATAATTAATGCGCAGAAATTACATCATGGCGCTGCATCTTAGATTTTGATTTTAGCTTCAACGCCGAATGTTCGTGGTTCGTTGAAGAAACCCTGTATGCCGGTGCGTGGCGCCCCGGATTTGTAGAACAGATGCTCTTGGTTGAACAGGTTCCGCGCCCAAAGAGCGAAGGTTAGCTTTGCATCTGCCGCACCTACATCAATGTCGGCTAATGAGATGCGACCATTAAAAATAAGCGCCTTTTCGCCTTTTGGCTGCGCATATCGAACGGCGCGAGTGACAGGGTCAAATTCTGGGTCACTATAGTTGCCATAAAAGCCATCATTGAAGTTGCCATCAAGATGCGCGCGGATGGTGAAATTTTTTAACGGCAGTTCATAATCAATCGCTGCGCTCGCGGTATTTTCAGGCGTGTACACCTGATAAATGGGGATCGGCACCGTAATAAAGACATTGCCAGGTTGTGGAAACGGGTTGAGCGTAGCTGGGATCTTGACGCTATTGAAAGCATAGCTGGCAGAAAGGGTTAGCCCAGTAATAGGGGCCAAGTTAAATTCCGCTTCAAAGCCTTTCAATTTGCCGGTGCCTGGTGCGTTAACGGTGTCTGAGGTAGTACGCGTTGTGGCCACGCGGACACCATTGACGATATCTTCATACAGGCCGAAAAAGTCGAGCTGGATAGATTTATAGTCGCCTTGATAGGCAGCAACATTAAGCCGCGCGCGCCCATCCAGAAATTCCGCTTTGGCACCAATTTCAAACATTGAAACGGTTTCAGGATTAAATGCCGCATAGCTTAGCGAACGCGAGTTTGCGCCACCCGATCTGTAGCCGGTGCTCCATTTGCCGTAAATAAGGATAGCTTCAGACGCATCGAAGGACAGGTTTACCAACGGGTCAAAGCGCGACCATGCGGCGTCCAACGGCACTGGCCGAGTAACATTGACACCGTTGATGGGAATTGTTGGCGTCGTGCCGTTAATGGTGAAAAGCTCGCCCACCTTTTCGTCCCGAGTCCAACGACCGCCAAGTGTCAGGTGGAAAACATCATTCGCAACCGGAGGTGTGTAGGTTGCCTGGCCATAAACGCCCATGCTTGTCGTTTCAACGCGGCTAGCGCGCTGAACAACTTGCGTCGCATAATCAATTTGCCGGACCGTGATGGCCGTTCCTGCCGCGTCGGTGAATAGCAACGTGTTGAACGCTTTTGCGCTATCCTCTGCATTCTCCCGATAATAAAGCGCGCCAGCCGCAAATTTTAGACGTTCAAAATCCCCGATGACTTGAAATTCCTGACTGATCTGATCTTGGGCAAATGGCGCTAGGCTGTACCGGCCAAACTGAAAGCCCACGAAGCTGGCCGAAGGGTTTGCGGTTGTCCGTGGTTGCTGAAGCGACACGATGTTAATGGCGTTGTCATACTGCGTCTGCGTCATATCGCGATAAGTCGAGATGGATTTCAAAGTCAGATTGTCAGTCACATCCCAGTTTAAACCTACACGAATGCCCTTTGTGTTACCAACACTTGCCTCTTGAGGCATACCAACCGGGGTGCTCGATGCGCGCCGTGGCTGCACAATCGGTAACTCTGAAAGTCGGTTGGGTAAAATCGCCGGCGAGGTCGCGGTCGCTGGCGCCCCGACGGGAGCCTCTACCAATTGCAGATAATTTGTGCTTGTGGCGTCACGCGCAATATCGAAAGCGAAGTTGGCCGTAAAATTGGTCGACGGTTTCCATTGCACTTCAGCGCGGAAGCCGCGTTTGTCAAAGCTGGCGTAATCAAGCGCGTCTGGGAACGGGTTCTTCACAAAACCATCCCGTTTTGTCATAATGCCATCAAATTTTAGGCTGATGTTATTTCTCTCGGGTAGGTCGAGATGTGCTTCGGCTCTATAGCTGCCGTAATTGCCAAAGCCTAAAGTGGCATCCAGTCCAAAGGCACCGCTCGGTCTTTTGGTGACAATGTTTACCGCCCCGCCTTCGGTATTGCGTCCAAAAAGGGTGCCTTGCGGTCCTTTGAGCACTTCGATGCTCTCGACATCATATAGTGCAGTTCCCAAACCTTGGGCACGCCCCATGTACACACCATCAACATAAACGCCGACGCCTTGATCGCGCGCTGGTTGGTTGCTGTCTGACAAAACGCCAACGCCGCGCACGTTGATAATGAGCGCGCCGGGACGCGAAAAGAATGGCGCGACGCGCAACGAAGGAATGGCGCCATCGCCCAGATCAAGCAGCGATTGTATGTGGCGGTTCTCAATACCTTCGTTGCCCAATACGGATATGGAGATGGGAACGTCCTGGAGATTTTCACTTCGTTTCTGCGCCGTTACGACAATTTCGGACAAGCCAGCACTATCTTCGTCGATAGCTTCTTGCGACATTGCTGGGTTGGCTAAACATACAGCCAGAATAGCTGCTACCGAAGCTACGGCAAACTTGTTGATGCTGCGATGTGCAGTTTTTGAAACTCTAATCATTTTTGTTTCCCCAATTGAGATACGCGCTCAATTAATATGCTGGGGAGACTCAACCGTGATTAAAATATGACTATTTTTCAATGGCCAGTCATTGGGTAGTCACATAAATGCACAATTTTTCGTGTCACAATTGATCAAAGGTTATCTAAGCGACGAGGACAACAAAGGGCACCTTATCGCGCCCTGCGGCAGCGGTCCGAACAATACAGCACATTGTCCCAATCCTTCGCCCATTTCTTGCGCCAAGCGAACGGTTTTGCGCAAGCGGCGCATGTTTTTGAAGGCAAATCGCTTTTCTTGACCATTTTGGGCATGTGCTATCCCGATTGCGAGAGGGCTGTGAAAAGCTCCGTTACATTTATATCGCATATGTGACTATATTTTTGCGAATGACACTAAGCAATTGCTGCGCAGCATTTGTGTCGTTAATACCGCAACATGCTTAACGGCGGCTCAGGGGGATGCTGGGGCAAATTTAAATCTCATCCCCAATAAAAACCTGGGTAAACCGGGATGGAATGAACAACAGGAGAGTGAATATGAAATTGGGAAATCATCTGCTGAAGGCGGCCATGCTGTCCACAATCAGCATCGCTTCGCTGAGCGTGGGTTCAGCTGCCTTTGCACAAGACAACACACCACAAGCCAGCGACGAAGTTGATGATAATGTCATCATCGTAACCGCGACCAAGCGTGAACAGACGCTAGAAGAAGTGCCTGTTGCCGTTTCGGTAACGTCCGCTGCGGCGATTGAACGCGCACAAGTTCGCGATCTCAAAGATTTGCAGACCTTGGTTCCATCGCTTCGCGTCAGCCAGCTGCAAAGCTCGGCCAACACAAACTTCATCATTCGCGGTTTCGGTAATGGTGCCAACAACCCAGGCATCGAAGGATCGGTCGGCGTATTCATCGACGGCGTTTACCGTTCGCGTTCGGCTGCTGCAATCAGCGACCTTCCCAACCTGCAACGCGTCGAAGTGTTGCGTGGCCCACAATCAACCTTGTTCGGCAAGAACGCTTCAGCTGGCGTTATCTCGATCGTTACCGCTGCACCTAGCTATGAATTCGGCGGCTCTGCTGAATTGAGCTATGGCAATCGTAACGCAATCGTTGCGAAGGCCGATGTGACTGGCCCAATCGCTGACAATGTTGCTTTCAGCCTTGCTGGCGGCATCAACAAAGCGGACGGTTACGGCACCAACCTCGTTGATGGGTCAAAAACAAGTGAGCGTAACCGCTGGTACGGCCGCGCACAGTTGCTGATTGAACCTTCGGAAAGCTTCAAGGTCCGCGTCATCGGTGATTATGACAAGATTGACGAAGATTGCTGCTTCGTTGGCAATATCTTCGACGGCCCAACCGGCGCAGCCATTCGTGCCATCGGTGGCAGGGTGAACTCGGCTGGTATCTTCAGCTATGGCGAATATCAGAACTTTGCTTCGGAAAACAAAATCACCAATGGTGGTGTTTCGATGCAGGCGGATTATGAAATGGGTTCGTTGAGCCTCACTTCCATCACCGCATATCGTAAGTCGCGCGCCAAAACGAACGCCGACAGCGATTTCACGAGCGCAGATTTGATCGGCGCAAACCGTGGCGATGTGGATATCACCACAAAAACGCAGGAATTGCGTTTGGCGTCGGATTTTGACGGCCCATTCAACTTCTTGTTGGGTGCTTATTATTTTGATGAAAGCATCAATAACAAGCAGGCACTGACGCTTGGCCGCGACTTCCGCAATTATGCAAGCGCCCTCACCGGTGGTGCATATGTTTCACTTGAGCCTACAATTCGCGCCGCAGGTGGCGTTCCTTCAACCGCAGCTCCATTTGGCGGCCAAGGACAGGGACGTTTTGAAGATTGGGACTACAAGAACAAAGCTTACTCCATCTTCGGTACGGCTGATTTGGAACTGACCGATGGTCTCGTTCTGACGGGCGGTTTCAACTACACCAAGGATAAGAAGAACCTTGCGAGCCACACGACCATCACGGACGTGTTCTCTGCTATTGATCTTGTCCAAGTGGGTGCCAATGCAGGTTTGCCTGCAGCACTTCCAGCAGGCTATACACCTCTAGGTGGCACGGCGCTTTCCTCCGGACTGTACCCACGTATCAACAGTTGCGCTACCGTAACGAATGCGCCTGCGGCATCAACTCCAAACCCAACACGTTCGGGAACCTGTAACCCGTTCCTCGGTCTTCAGGCGCTGCAATTCTTGCCGCCATTCCTGAACATCCCGAATGCCGTTGAAAATGGCCGTACCAGCGATGGTAAGTTGACCTATTCGGTTCGTTTGGCATGGGAAGCCACCGACAGCATTAACCTGTATGCCAGCTATGGCACAGGATTTAAGGCAACGTCGTGGAACATGTCGATTGACTCGCGTCCATTTGGTTCGGATTTCGTCGCAGGTTCACCTGCTCAAGGCGCGCCGCTAACTGCATCAGCCATTCGCACGGCTGGGCTTGCCTCGGCAAACCTCACCAGCGGAACGCGTTATGCGCTTCCTGAAGAGGCCGCGGTTAAGGAACTGGGTCTGAAAGCAAAATGGGACAGCGTCGCGTTCAACCTGACAATTTTTGATCAGTCGATCAAAAACTTCCAGGGCAACAGCTTCATTGGCACAGGGTTCGTTCTGACAAACGCCGGTAAGCAGTCGGTGAAGGGGATTGAATTTGACAGCAGTGTCAACCCGATCGACGCGTTGCAACTGCGTGCGGCATTCGTCTATCTCAATGCCAAATATGACAGCTATGTCGGTTCGCAATTTGGTGACATCAGCGGCCAAACGGTGGCTGGCATTCCTGAACTGTCGACAACATTGGGTGCAACTTACACAATGGATCTGAACGACGGCAAAGCGCTGATCTTCAACGCCGATTACCACAATGAATCGAACGTAGTGATCAACGAAAACCCTGCTTGGCGTCAGTATAAGCGCGAAGTGAATGACCTGAGCGCTGCTGCAACGCTGCGTTTCGACAGTGGTCTGCAACTGTCGCTTTGGGGTCGCAACTTGACGAATGCGAAATATGTATCCGTCAACTTCCCAAGCGTTGTGCAGTCGGGTTCGATCTCGGGCTATCCAAACACACCACGCACTTATGGTGCTTCGGTGAAGTACAAATTCTAATATCCTGAATTTCTCAGGAAAAAAGGAGCCGGGGCAGCCATCGCTGCTCCGGCTTTTTTATTGCGATGCCCCAGCCCAAAAGGCGCATACGCGCAACAGCATAGCAAGGGACGCTTGGTCACTTGTCGCTATTTTCTTTAACACCGGAAAAATGGTGCCCGAGGGCGGATTTGAACCACCGACACGCGGATTTTCAATCCGCTGCTCTACCCCTGAGCTACTCGGGCTACACGGCAAAAACCGCGTGGGAGCGCAGCCTATAGAGAGGCGATACGCCTCTTGGCAAGCGCAAAATCAGTCCGCGCCGTCGGAACCGATACTATCTTCATAATCCGCCAGCGGCCCTGGCACGCGATAGCCTTCATCCAACCATTTCAGCAGGTCGCGATCCTTGCATCCCTGACTGCAAAAAGGTTTGGATTCCGCCACTACTGGCTTACCACATAAGGGACATAGATTAGCTTTGCGCGACATGGACATACCCATAGCCCGTCACCTTTTCATCCGCAACCACGACCATATCGGCTCCAGAGCGGCGGGCAGCTTGATTGCGCCAACCCGCCCATTTCGGTGAATCCAACAAGATTGCAACGTCAGGACGCGCGGTCACGCTGCGCACACCATATCCGCGTGACTCGGCGACTGCGCGCAACAGCCAATAAGCCTGTGTCTCATCTGACAAGGCAGCGATGCGCGTGCCGAACAAATGGTCGAGGATAGATGGCCTTGGCCGCGCGCGTACGACTTGCATCATGCCATAGCCATTAATGGCGGTGCGTTCGAACGGACGCAGGTCTGCCAAGGATGCGGCATCAAAAGCTTCGGCAATGTGCGTGCGCTGTGCTCTGGATTCCATAGATATAAAATCGATCAGGACCATCGCGCCAACTTGATAAAGGCGCAGTAGACGCGCAATCTCGCGCGCGGCGACCATATTGATAGCGAACGCATCGCCAATACCATCAATATCGAATACCAGGCCTGCTTTGGTACGCTGAAAGCTTATGGTGACATCGCCCAGTTGGGACTGGCCGGCAATGGCGATGTCAAAGCCTTCGGCGATGGCCGCGTTAACTGTAGATTGGCCAAGAGACGCCAAACGTGCGTTCCAAAGGGCATCTTTGTCCACCATGGGTTCGGGCGCGCGCTCCCGCAACATAATCTCTGGAGGCTTATTACGCCCCGGCTCGGATATAGCTTCACGTGTGACTTCGAACGTCACCCGCGCGCCTTCCGGCATAGCAATTTTGCTGCGCAGCAAAAATTCACTATTGTCGTCGGCAACGACATAGGCGCCCGAAGGCGTTTTGCGGTCAATGCGGCCAACGCCATATGCACCCAAGGCCCATAAAGCATCGCGCTGGATATGGATTTCAACGATGCGTCCATTTTCGACAAGCGCCGCGCGGCGTTCGCCTGGCGCTTCATCGCGCCATATATCAGTCAAGCGGATAGCCCGAAGCGCGCAATAAAGCGCGCGTTTCATATAGAGGCAGACCGATCACGCCCGAATGGCTGCCTGCCATCCAATCGATCAAGGCCTCTGCCCTGCCCTGAATGGCATAACCGCCGGCCTTGCCAAGCCCCTCGCCGCTTTGGATATAGCTTTCGATTTCTTCTGCTGACAAACGTTTAAAACGCACGATGCTGTCGCAAATCCGGCTACGCATCCGACCCTGTCCGTCAATTACGGCAACAGCGCTGAGCACATGATGACGACGACCGCTCAGCAAGTTCAGAAACCCGCGTTGCATGTCGGCGTCTGCGGCTTGCGGCAATATCCGACGGCCAACGGCAACCGTGGTGTCACCTGCGACCACAATCTCTCCTGCATCCCGCGCAACAGCAACTGCCTTCTCCTCAGCCATCCGCAGCGCATAGACGCGCGGAACCTCTCCCTTGCGGGGTGTCTCGTCTATATCGGGCGAAGCAATACGCGCAGGCGCAACGCCCAGCCGCGCGAGAAGGTCGCGACGGCGCGGGCTGGAGGATGCCAATATGAGTATAGGGTTCAGACCCAAGGTCTGCCGCCCTTATTTAAAGCGGTACGTGATCCGGCCTTTGGTCAGATCATAAGGGGTCAGTTCGCACAACACTTCGTCACCCACGAGAACGCGGATACGGTTTTTGCGCATCTTTCCGGCGGTATGGCCCAAAACTTCATGGCCATTTTCAAGCTCGACACGGAACATAGCATTGGGCAGCAACTCACGCACTGTCCCACGCATTTCGAGTAATTCTTCTTTTGCCATTCGGCCCCTTAAATTTTCAAAAATTCAACGTTGCTGCGCCTGTAAACCGAATGTTTGAAAAAGGGAAGCGCTACAGTGTAATCGCTTCATTGCGGCGAAATGCGATGCAGTTTAGACGCAGTCACTTGAATTTTACGTTATGCATCCGACGTAGTATCTATCGAAACTGAGCTTCTCCCCCATGAAAATATCCCACTTTAGCGCTATTTTGCTCGCAACTAGCTCTGTTCCTGCAATGGCAATGAACGATGCCCAAAGCACGGCCAGCGGCGTAGCCAATGCCAAGGACAGCATCGAAGACGCTGTGGATGACGCACCCTCCCGCGAAATCGTCGTGACGGCTGAACGTATCAGGGGTTCGGTGGATACCGACGTCCCGCCTGTGGAACAATTGAACGAAGCGGATATTGCGGCGGTTGGCGCATCATCGCTGACCGACCTTGTCGCGGCGGTGGCTCCGCAGGCGAATTCGGGACGCGGGCGCGGGGGTGGTATGCCCATCATCTTGCTGAACGGCCAACGCGTATCAGGTTTCCGAGAGCTACGGGATTTACCGCCAGAAGCCATTCGGCAGGTTCAGATTTTCCCAGAAGAAGTCGCGCTGAAATATGGTTTTCGTCCTGACCAACGGGTGATCAACTTCATCTTGAAGGATAATTTCGCCTCCTTCGCCAACGAATTTGAACATGCACAACCGCAGGATGGCGGCTTTGGCAGGAACGAATTTGAAACGACGCTCACGCGCATTGGCAAAACCACACGGTTTAATTTGGATATTGAACTAGAACGATCGACGGCATTGACCGAATCCGAACGCGACCTCATTTCTTCGGGTGGTTCGGTATTGGCGCGTGGCGGCAATATTAGCGGCCTTGGCGTTAATGGAGAGATTGCGCCGGCCTTAAGCGCACTTGCCGGAAGTAATGTGACCAAGGCTGGCATTCCCTTGGGGTTACCCAACCCGAATTTGGCGCAATTTGCCAACACAGCAAATCGCCTAAATGACGGCAATATTGGCGACGTCCGGACATTGCTGCCCAGCACCGAACGGCTTGAAGTGAACGGCACGTGGAGCCGGTCGCTTGGCCCGCAAACATTATTATCGCTGAACGCCAATTACGCGATGACAGGCAGTGAGTCTTTGCTAGGTTTGCCCGGTACAAGCTTCGTTCTACCCGGCAGCAGCCCGTTTTCACCCTTTGGTCAGGATGTAACGCTTAGCCGCTATTTCGACAGCCCACGTCCGCTTGAACGCAAAAGCGAAACACATGTGTTCCAGACGGGCGGCACGTTCAACCATGCGCTGGGTGCATGGCGGTGGACGGTAACGGGTAATTATGCGCGCACGGCCAATGACACACGCACCACGCGCAACGCAGATTTCACCGCATTACGCGCTGGTGTTCTGGAAGGAACGACAAACCCCTTTGCCCCAGATTTAGGCACCAATTTGTTGTTTCTTGCGCCCGATCTCACCCACAGCCTGAACCAGAATATGGAGGCGCGCAGCACGCTTGCGGGAACGGTGCTAAAATTGCCCGCGGGTGATGTGCAGATGACATTCGCGTCTGGCCTTACCCGACAAATGCTGGACAGCGAAACATGGCGTTCAGGCGTCGTCACCGACATATCTTTGCGCCGGAACATCATGAACCATTCGGTCAACGCCGAATTACCCCTGACCGGCCGCGATTTCGGCCTTGGCGCGGTGATTGGTGAATGGGCCATCAACGGCAATATTGGCTATAGCGACCTGTCCGATTTCGGGAATTTGTTGGAATATGGCGCGGGCCTGCGCTGGGCCCCGGCACGCAACCTGACCTTTCAAGCATCGATCACAGGCGATGAAAATGCGCCAGCTATTGGTCAGTTGGGCAATCCGACTTTGGTCACACCCAATGTTGCGACCTATGATTTCACGCGCGGTGAAAGCCTGTTCATCAACATGATTACCGGCGGCAACCCTGCCCTGACCGGCGAAAAACGCCGCGATGTGATATTGAATGCGAATTGGAACCCTGATTTCATCAAGGATTTCGCGCTTCAATTCAGCTATTTCAAAAACAACAGCCGCAACACGACGGCGGCATTCCCCTTGCTCACGCCAGAGATTGAAGCCGCCTTTGCCAGCCGCGTCGTGCGCGATGTGCAAGGCCGCTTGGTAAGCATCGACCAACGCCCCGTGAATTTCGACCGTGAAACGTCACAGCGCATTCGCTGGGGCTTTAACATATCGGGCAATATCGGGGCTGCTGCGCCCCCGCGTGGGCCATTCGGCGGTCCGCCTGCGGGTGCGACGGGCGCTCCCAGCGCGCCGCGGGCTGCAGGCGCCGGCTTCGGCGGTCGCGGTTTTGGTGGCGGTGGTCGTTTTGGCGCGCCCGGTGGGGGGCAACCCAGCCGGTGGAACATCGCTTTATACCACAGCTACCGCATCGAAGACCAAATCTTGATCCGCCCCGGCGTGCCTGTCTTCGACCTTCTGAACGGCTCCGCCACCAACAGCAATGGCGGCGCATCACGGCATGAGGTCGAACTGTCGGGTGGCCTATTCCACAAGGGCTTTGGTTTCCGGCTGCAAGGTACATATAAAAGCGCCACGACTGCTAATGGCACGGGCCTTGCCGGTAGCAATGACCTGCGGTTTAGCGACATTGCCGCCATCAACGCATTTCTATTCGTCAATCTCGATCAGCAAGCGCGCATGATAAAAGCCCTACCGTTGCTGAAAGGTAGCCGCATATCCTTCCGGATCGAAAATATCCTCAACGATATTGTCGATGTGCGCGACCAAAATGGCAATGTGCCTTTGGGCTATCAACCGGGCTATATTGACCCGCGTGGTCGGGTGTTTGAACTGAGCTTCAGAAAGCGGTTCTGAACAATCGATCAGCACATAAAAAACCCGCCGGAATTGCTTCCAGCGGGGTTTCTAAGCTTAATAGTCTTTAGACGTTACATGACGCCATGGGCCAATGCTGCCAAGAGGAGCAAGGCCACGATGTTCGTGATCTTGATCATTGGGTTCACAGCTGGACCAGCAGTGTCCTTATATGGGTCGCCCACGGTGTCGCCGGTTACAGCAGCCTTATGGGCCTCCGAACCTTTACCGCCATGGTTGCCGTCTTCGATATATTTCTTGGCATTGTCCCAAGCGCCGCCACCCGATGTCATCGAGATAGCAACGAACAGACCGCCGACAATCACACCCAGCAGGAGCGCGCCGAGAGCCGCAAAGCCCTCTGCCTGACCAGCAACGGCCGTGATCACGAAATATACCGCAATTGGCGTCAATACGGGCAGCAAGGATGGAATAATCATTTCCTTGATTGCTGCCTTGGTTACCAAATCGACGGTACGTGCATAATTTGGCTTCGACTTGTAGGTCATGATGCCGGGGTCGTTTGCGAACTGGTCACGCACGTCCTTCACCACTTCACCCGCCGCACGGCCCACAGCCGTCATACCCATTGCACCGAACAGATATGGCAGAAGCGCACCGAGCAGAAGCCCGACGATGACATAGGGGTTTTCAAGGCTGAAATTCACCTGAAGATCAGGGAAATATTCCCGAAGATCGGCGGTGTAGCAAGCGAACAGCACCAATGCTGCCAGACCTGCCGAACCAATGGCATAGCCCTTGGTCACAGCCTTTGTCGTGTTGCCCACAGCGTCCAACGCATCGGTCTTTTCACGGACAGAATCGTCAAGACCAGCCATTTCAGCAATACCACCGGCATTGTCGGTAACGGGGCCATAAGCGTCGAGCGCTACGACCATACCTGCCAAGGCCAACATAGCGGTCGCGGCAAAGGCAATGCCGATAACGCCAGCCAATTGATAAGCAATGATGATACCTGCGCAGATCACAATCGTTGGCATCGCGGTCGATTCAAGGCTGATTGCCAGACCTTGAATAACGTTGGTGCCGTGACCCGTTTCAGATGCCTTCGCAATCGAACGGACCGGACGATAATTGGTGCCGGTATAATATTCGGTGATCCAGATGATCAGGCCAGTGATGACGAGGCCAAGCAACGAACAATAGAATAATGTCCGGCCGGTGAACCCACCAACATCATTTGCCATGCCGCCCAGAGCGAAGTCGATGGCGAACCAGATTGCCGGAACCGACAATATGGCCGTGACCAAAAAGCCCTTATACATCGCGCCCATGATATTCTTTCCGCCGCCAAGACGGACGAAATAAGTACCAATGATTGAGGTGATGACGCACACGCCGCCGATCAACAATGGCAAGCTCATGAGGTTCATGAACAACGCATTGTCGGTCACGCCCTGCACCAGCAAAGCGATCAACACCATCGTTGCGCCAACGGTCACAACATAGGTTTCGAACAAGTCAGCAGCCATACCAGCGCAATCGCCGACATTGTCGCCGACATTATCTGCGATAACAGCGGGGTTACGTGGATCGTCTTCTGGAATGCCAGCCTCAACCTTGCCAACAAGGTCAGCGCCGACGTCTGCAGCTTTGGTAAAGATACCGCCGCCCAAACGTGCGAAGATGGAAATCAGCGAGGCGCCAAATGCCAATGCGACAAGCGCATCAATGACCGGACGGCTGTTTGGTGCCATCATGGCAACATCCGTCAGATACCAAAAGAACACGGCAATCGCGAGCAACGCAAGGCCTGCTACGAGCATGCCGGTAATCGCACCTGCGCGGAACGCCATGGTCAAACCGGCCTGAAGCCCAGTCTGCGCAGCAGCGGCCGTGCGGACGTTTGCACGCACCGAAATGTTCATACCGATATAGCCTGCAACGCCCGAAAGCACTGCGCCAATCACGAAACCAACGGTTGGAATGACACCTAAGAACACAGCCACTAAAACCGCAACCACGACGCCAACGATAGCGATGGTCCGATATTGACGGCCAAGATAGGCTTTTGCGCCTTCTTGAATAGCTGCAGCGATTTCCTGCATTTTGTCATTGCCGGCCGGTGCACTCAGCACCTGACGGCTGGTCACAAAACCGTACACGACGGCCAGTAACCCGCATAATATTGCGATAATTGTCAGAGACATGAAATTATCTCTCCCCTCCTGTTTTTATAAACAACAATTGTTGCCACTCTCCTCCCGAGAGGCGCAAGCTCATAGGGTATAAGGCGCGCTTATCCGCTATGGCAACCCATAAACGCCGCCTGCGTCTCCGCTGGCATTATTGATGTTGATAACCAAGCGTGGGCGGTAGTTTTACCGGATTTTCATTATGCTTTAATGTGAGCCCACCACCCGAAACAACACGGCCAATCGCCGTTGCAGGCACGGGTATCCCGGCTTCGGCTGATGCGGTGAACAGCAATTGATAATCATCGCCCCAGCTTGCCGCCTGCATACAGCTTTCAAGGCTGTCGGTGCGATAGCTGACATACAGCGGTGATAAGGGTACGCAGGCAAGGTCGATCTCTATGCCAATTTGACTGGCGCTCGCCAAGCGTTCGGCATCAAGCAACAAGCCATCCGACACATCCATCATGGCGCTAACAATCGGCGCAAGCTTTTGACCGTCCGCCACCCGCGCCAAGGGCCGGTTAAACGCATCGGCTAGCGGTCCAACCTCATCAAACCCAGCGTCAATCAGCTCAAATCCGGCCAAGGCATCGCCAAGCGTTCCCGTCACATACAATATGTCACCGATTTGCGCGCCGGATCGCGATGGCACGGGAATATGCGTTGCCATACCCAAAGCGGTCAGCCCAAGCGCCCGTTTGTCCCCACGATTGGCAACGGTATCTCCGCCAAGCAAAGCGACGTTATAATGTGCCAGCGCCTTTTCCAGACCATCGGCAAACGCCCGGTCCCAGGCATCATCGCCGAGCATGAAGCCAAGCAGCACACCAACGGGCGCCGCGCCTTTTGCCGCCAAATCGGACAAGTTGGATGCCAATAATTTCCACGCAACATCGGCGGGATTGGCGTTCGACCGGAAATGCACGCCCTCCGCCATCATATCATGCGTGATAATCAACGCTGCATCGCCAATGTCGATGACGGCAACATCATCCAGCAAACCACGCGCCGCGGGGTCAGTGGCAAAACCACGCAGAAGGTTGATGAAACTGGATTCGGTGGTCATGGCGCAACGTTACTGCATTGCGAGGACATGCAGAACCCTATTCCGGTCAGCGCCGTTCAGCTGGCGCGTACGTCCTTCGCGACGGCATCCAGCAAGCCATTGACGAACTTCGCGTCCTTCTTGTCAAAAAACGCGTGGGCAACGTCGAGATATTCGTCAATCACTGTCGCGGTTGGCACGTCGGGCCGCGCGATCAATTCATACGTGCCGCAGCGCAGGATTTGGAGCATCGTCTTGTCCAAACGATCCATTTTCCATTTTTCGCCAAGCTTACCATCGACCAGCCCGTCGATTTCCGCACGCCGCGCATCGACGCCCGAGACCACATCATCGAAAAAATCGGGATCGGCATCGGCATATTGTGCATCTTCGATTTCCTGCCCCAGACGGTGCGAATGAAATTCATTCAACAGGCGAGCAATGCCGATATCTTCCATATCCATTTGATACAGCGCCTGCACCGACGCCAGACGGGCGGCCGAACGGGATTTGGACTTTGCACTGGCGTTATTCGCACTCATAATCTTTTCCTGACACTCGCCGCATGAGCGGGTAAACCTTCGGCATCGGCAAGCGTTGCCGCCGCCGGACCAATTTTATGGATAGCATGTTGATCGAGCGCAATGAAGCTTGTCCGCTTCATGAAATCGAGCACCGACAATCCGGATGCAAAACGGGCGCGCCGTCCGGTGGGCAATACGTGATTGGGGCCGGCGACATAATCGCCAATCGCCTCGGGCGTCATACGGCCCAAAAATACCGACCCTGCATGGCGGACAAGGTTAAAAAGCTGCTCTGCGCGGTCATCATCAACCGCAAGCTCCAAATGCTCCGCCGCCAACCGGTTGACCAAAGGCATTGCGTCTTCCAGATTATCGACCACGATAATCGCGCCAAAATCTGTCCAACTGGCCCGCGCAACCGCACCGGTGGACAGCGTCGCAATTTGCGCGTCGATAGCAGCGGCTACTTGGTTGGCAAATTCCGCATTATCGGTGAACAATATTGACTGGCTGGTTGGGTCATGTTCGGCCTGACTTAACAAATCCGCCGCAATCCATTCGGGGTCATTTTGGGCATCGGCGACCACAACGATTTCCGATGGCCCAGCCACCATGTCGATGCCGACCACGCCATATAACTGCCGCTTTGCCTCTGCCACCCAAGCGTTGCCGGGGCCCGTAATGACATCGACTGGGCGAATATGTTCGGTTCCATACGCTAAGGCCGCGATGGCCTGCGCCCCGCCGACACGCCAGATTTCGTCCACACCCGCCACATGCGCGGCGGCCATAACGGTCTGGTTGGTATCGCCACCGGGTGTTGGCGTGACCATGACAATCCGTTGAACACCAGCCACCTTGGCAGGAATAATGTTCATCAATACCGAGGATGGATAAGCGGCGCGACCGCCGGGGACATAGACACCCGCGGCATCAACCGCCGACCAACGCGCGCCTAAACGCACATTATCGCTGTCACGATAATCCCGGTTTTCCGGCAACTGCGCTGCATGATAGGCCTCAATACGCTTCGCCGCGAGCGTCAATGCATCGCGCAAATCCGGCTCCAGCGCGTCATAGGCCGCCTTGCACTGCGCCGCGTCAATCTGCCAGCCCGCGCTGTTCAAATCAAAACCGTCAAAGCGCTGAGTCATTTCCACAAGCGTCACGTCGCCATGCACGCGAACATCTTTTATGGTCTGCGCGACGGCGCTCGACACATCGGCATCCGCCTCACGCCGGCCATTTACCAACGCGTCAAATGCATCCGCAAAACCGGCGTCGGAGAAATCAAGCCGCTGCACGTGCGCCCGTCAACTCCCGGAAACGTTGCACCATAGCCGGTATAGTCCCGCTCATCATCTTATACGCCGCGCGGTTAACGATCAGCCGCGCGGAAACTTGGCTAATAACCGCCGTTTCGACGAGGCCATTTTCGGCGAGCGTTTTGCCCGAAGACACCAGATCCACAATCCGTCCCGAAAGCCCAAGCGACGGCGCAAGTTCCATCGCACCATTCAACTTCACACATTCGGCCTGAATACCGCGTGCGTGATAATAACGGCTGGTCGTGCCGGGATATTTGGTGGCCACACGGATATGCCCGCCATTGACATCGTCGGGAACACCCTGCGGCATCGCCACCGATATGCGGCAACGACCAATGCCCAAGTCCACGGGCGCATATAGCTCCGAATAATCAAATTCGTCGATAACGTCCGAACCGACAATACCAATCTGCGCCGCGCCATGGGCGACAAAGGTCGCCACATCGAACGCGCGGACGCGAATGATGCTGATCGCCGGATCGTTCGTCGCGAACAAAAGCGCGCGGCTAGCCTCATCAAAAAAGGCAGCTTCAGGCTCTATGCCCGCCGCTTGCATCAACGGCAAAGCCTCGTCGAGAATCCGTCCCTTGGGGATTGCAAAGATGATTGGTTCAGTCACAATAACCGCGCTTTACGGGTCGCGGGCGGAAAGGGCAATATGGCAGAAAATATTGCGGCCTAAGAAGAGAACACTGCGCAGGCTTATTCTGTCCGCGCGGCGATTAATCCAAAAATGCGTCCATAGCCGCGTTCACGGCATCGGGTTTTTCCCAAATGACGAAATGTCCGCAATCCGCGACGGGCGTGATTGTCACGTTGGGGACAAGTTTCTCTATGCCTTCAATATTGCTCGGCGGCAAAGCCAGGTCATCCATCGCCCAAATTACTAAGGTCGGGATCATTAGCGGCGGAAATGCGCCTGCAGCAAAGGCTGGGATTTCCGCATCCTCATCCATCGCGGGCACATATAATGCAGACGCGCGATACCAGTTCAGCATCCCGAAGCAGGTGTCACGGTCGCTCCAATCGGCGAGCAACGCGGCGCGCTCCTCCGGCTCCATCGCATTTGGTTTGTCCCATTTGATCGTTTTCAACAACAAGCCGGTGAGGCCATGTTCCTGCACCACAGCGTCGTTCGCCGGATCGCGAAAGGCACGAATATATTGGCTGGATTCACGCTGGTTCATGTCGGTGATCAATAGGCGCTGAAAAATATAGGGATGCGGCGCATTAGCGATTATCGCCCGCGGCACACGCCCTGCCCAAGCGGGATTAAGCGCACCGACCTGCCCATTCAACGCAACGCTCCACGCAATCGCGCCACCCCAATCATGGCCTGTAATGATGAATTGCTGCACATGCAACGCATCGGCCAGCGCAAAGATATCGGCGGTCAGCTTGTCCGCCGTATACGCATCGACCGCCTGCGGCTTCGACGTACCACGATAGCCACGCTGATCGGGCGCGATGCAATAAAACCGGTCGGCGAAATGCGCGATCTGGTGCCGCCATGTGCGGTGCGATTCGGGAAAGCCGTGCAGGAAGATAATCGCCGGATTTTTGGGATCCCCCGCCGTAAATACATCCATGTCTATGCCCGTCGACAGCGACAAGCGGTGCGGAGAAAGTTCGATCATGTTATTAAACCCCGTTGCTTAATTTAGCTGACCCGCTTCACGCGGATGCCCCGGCCGTTCATAACCAGCAAGAAACTGCCAAGCGCGCCGCGCTTAATGATAAAGGCTTTGCCGTCCTTCAAAAGCAAGGGTGTTGCTTCCATGGTCTGCCAAACCCCTGCATCTTTGACGGTGAATTGGTATTTACCGGCACCTATGGATTGCACACCTGCCAGATTGCCTTCAACTTGTTTGAATTCGGCTTCCTGCTCGGCGTCACTTTGGCCGAAAAACGGAATTTTGGGTAAGGAAAAGCCAAACAAAGACTTTTGGGTTTTGCGCACATCATCTTGGTCCAGCATCACAATCTGCCGATTGTCAGTGGCATCTTCCAATGCCTTGGTTGCCGTATCGAAACATGTAAGCCGTGCGGCGGCGTCGGCCAAGGCGCGGCAGGCGAGAATGTCTGTATAGACCTTCGGTCGGTTCGTCTGTGTATCGGCGGCAAAAACAGGGGAAGCGCATAACGCAACCAGAAGAACAGCTTGTGTCAATTTAGGCATATAATCATCTCCGCTACTGGGCCGATTTTTGTAGTGATGGAATAGCTAAATCTCGTCGGGTGCACTAGCCTTGATGGCCAGTGCATGGACGCGCGTTCCGGGGATATCTCCCAGCGCCTTGTTCACCATGCGCTGCCGCATCAGGCGGGCAACGCCAGCAAAGGCCGCGCTTTCAATTTCGATGGTGAAGTGGGATTCGCCGGATCCATCATCCCCACTATGGCCATGATGTTTGGCGCTGTCGTTGATGACAGCAAGGCGGGTTGGCGCGAATGCTGTTTCAAGCAGCATTTCCATTTCGAGTTGTGCAGGACCTTTTTTCATGCCCCACTCTTCCCATATGCCACGTTTTTCGCCAAGGAAAATCATGGCGTCCGACCGTTCCACTGACCGATTTCACGGCCGCATTCACGGCGCAGGGCGGCTATGCGCCTATCCGCGCTGCGATGAAGCGGGCGAATTTCGCGCGCCTGATCCGCAGGGACAGGCCGCATCAGCCAATGGCCCTGGCGATTATCAATATCTCTGCCTTGAACATGTACGGCAGTTTAATGCGGGCTATAACTGGTTTGCGGGCATGACCGCCGATGAAATATCCATGGCGCAAAGCCCAGTGCAATTCTGGCCAAGCGAAACGCGCGCTTTTCGCGCCAATGGCAATGTCGATTCTCCGCCGAAATGGGCGGACTTTAAAGACCCGCTCGATGCTATTTCCACGCGGTTCCGATCGCGCCTGCCCAAAGAACGGGCCGACGGCCAATTTCTGTCGCCAGAGGACCGCAAAGCCCTGCGGACGCTAGGGCTTTGCGAGGATGCTGACCGCCGCGCTTTGCGCAGCGCCTATTCGGCAAAGGTGCGCGCCTATCATCCGGACAAAAATGGCGGTAACCGCTCTTATGAAAAGGCTTTGCAAGACGTGATTGCTGCCTATACGCACCTTAAAACTTCGCCCGCTTTCATTTGACGAGAATAACATGACTGACATCCAAAATATCCAACCCGACAGCCGCGACGCGACCATTCTCGCCGCCCCTGACAAAATGGTCAGCGTGCGCGAATTGTTCGGTATTGATGTGGATATGGAATGCCCCGCTTTCTCCATTGCCGACGAACGGGTGCCCGACACCGATCCAAGCTATGTCTTTGATCCCGACACCACCCTCGCGATCCTCGCGGGCTTTGCCCATAACCGCCGCGTGATGGTGCAAGGCTATCACGGCACGGGTAAATCCACGCATATCGAACAGGTTGCCGCCCGCCTGAAATGGCCATGCATCCGTATCAACTTAGACGCGCATATCAGCCGTATTGACCTCATCGGACGCGATGCCATCGTCTTGCGCGATGGGCAGCAAGTGACCGAATTCCGCGAAGGCCTGCTGCCTTGGGCATTGCAGACGCCAACGGCATTGGTGTTCGACGAATATGACGCGGGTCGTCCGGATGTAATGTTCGTGATTCAGCGTGTTTTGGAAACCGAAGGCAAGCTGACCCTACTCGACCAAAACCGCGTCATTCGTCCCAACCCCTATTTCCGCTTGTTCGCCACCGCCAACACCGTTGGGCTTGGCGACACCAGCGGCCTGTATCATGGCACCCAAGCCATTAACCAAGGGCAGATGGACCGATGGAACATTGTCGTTGGCCTAAACTATCTGCCTGCACAGGTTGAAAGCGAAATCGTTTTGGCCAAGGCCTCGGGTACTGACGCCGCCACCGTCGCCAATATGGTGAAGGTCGCCGAAATGACTCGTCAGGGCTTCATCAATGGTGATATCTCAACGGTTATGAGTCCGCGCACGGTTATCACTTGGGCGCAGAACACCGCGATTTTCAAAAATGTCGGCTTTGCCTTCCGTTTGTCCTTCCTCAACAAATGCGATGACGCGGAACGCGCTTTGGTCGCCGAATATTATCAGCGCGTTTTTGGTCAAGATCTGCCGGAAAGCGTCGTTGGAAAAGCAAAGTAAATACGGGCTATTTCGCCACTTCAGTTGAAGGAACGCATTATGAAACGCTTCGCATTGGCTCTCGCCCTCATGCTGACGGCATCACCGGCGTTTGCCGCGTTGAAAGCCGGGACGCGTGCAACCGATTTCACGACGCAAGCCGTGTTGGCAGGCAAGGCTGACACCTTCAACCTGAACAAGGCTTTGAAAAACGGCCCAGTGGTGCTGTATTTCTATCCCAAAGCATTTACGTCAGGCTGCACGGTTGAGGCGCATGAATTTTCCGAAGCTGCCGACGACTTTGCCGTTTATGGCGCATCGATTGTGGGCATGTCGGCGGACAATCTGGAGACTTTAAAGCGTTTTTCGGTTGAAGCCTGCCGCAACAAATTCATGGTCGGCATTGCGACCAAGGCCATGATCAAAAATTACAAGGTCAGCCTGCCCATGATGGGTGGCACCAACCGCACAACATATGTCATCGCGCCCGATGGTAAGGTCTTGTTTGCTTATGCGCAGCTTGGCGTGAAGGGCCATGTTTCCGGCGCATTGAATGCAGTGAAGGCATGGCATGCGGCGAATCCCAAGCGGAAGTAATGCATAAGCTCTCTTTCCTGCTTTTGCCCATGCTCCTGTCGGGTTGTACTGTGGCTGTCGCATATGGCGATGTGCCGCACAGCACGCTGGCGGAAAACCCACGCTGCAATCCATCGCTGAATGATAAAGCCGCAATAGCCGGAAAAGACCATTTCATCGTCACTAGCCGCCTGCCCGACTGCCGCGGCGATGCGATCGTCCTAACCAACCATAGGGCCGATCGCGTGCGCTATGCCCGCTTTGCGCCACCGCAAAAGATAAAGCCTGTGAAGGGCGATGCGCGGATGGTTGTGCCACTTGCCTTCCAACCAGAGGACGCATGGTGGGATGGCCTGCGGGATGCGGCGAACCTGCGCAAGGGTCGTGTTTTGCTATATGTGCATGGCTATCGGGAAACACTGGCTACCACAGCGCGCGACGCGGTTCAGATTGGTGCGATGAGCAATTTTGACGGACCCATCATTCATTATAGCTGGCCCTCACAAGGCAATTTGTTCAGCTACGCCGTTGATGAAACCAACATGTATTGGGACGAACGCAATTTCCGCAATTTTCTGACCAAATTGGCGCGGACGGAGTGGGTAAAGGAAGTCGTGATCGTGTCGCATTCGCTTGGCGCACGGCTTGTTATTCCAGCGGTTGAATATGTTGACCGCACCTCAACCAACGCCGATTCCAGCAATATTTCCAATATCATATTGGCCTCACCCGATGTGGATCGTGAAGATTTTGAGCGTGATATCGCGGAAGAAGTCCTCGCCGCGCGGCGTGTGAACAATGACCGGCGGGTAACTGTCTATGCCTCATTAAGCGACCGCGCATTGGCCTTATCACGTGCAGTGCATGGCTATCCGCGCTTAGGTTCGCCTTATTGCTTCAGCCCCTTTGAGGCGCGGGAATTAAAGGCAAAGGGCCTTCCGCAACGCTGCTTTGCGACCAAGACAAAATATCAAACCGAGCCTGCAAAAACCGGCTTCACCATTATCGACACGACCGACGTTTCCGGCGGCGGCACGGGCCATAACGATTATTTGCGGAGCTTAGCCGTCTGCAAGGATTTTGCCGCCGTTGTGAACGGTGCACGCACAACCGAAGACCGCGTGGCGACCAAGGACGCGCATGTCTTCACTCTGCGTCCGCCCGTAAAACCAACGAAAGAAGACATTGCAGCTATGTGCAAGAGGTTGCCCGATTAATGTCCAACGAAACCCCTCTTGAACAATTTAAACAAGTGCTGACCGGCACTGCGCGTGCGCTCGCGCATGAGCCGGAGGTGGAGTTGGCCTTCACCGCCGACGCGCCAAGCCAAGCGGGCAAGAATTTCAAAGTGCCCATGCCGGGTCGCCTGCTTCCGCCTGACCAAGTGGCAGAGGCCCGCGGCTTTGCCGACAGCTTTGCGTTAAAGTTAAAGCATCATAATCCCGCACGCCATGCGGCCTTGCGCCCGTCCGAAGTCATTGCAGGCGCCGCCTTTGACGCCGTTGAAAATGCACGGGTTGAGGCGCTGGGCTCGCGCAATATGGCCGGCATTGCCGCAAATCTTGGCCATGCGCTGGAACTCAAAATGCGCACCGACCCGATTGCCCGCGCACAAGCCCCGGACGAAGTGCCCATTTCCACCGCCTTATCGTTGATCGTGCGCGAACGGCTTACCGGCGCGCCCGTGCCCGCCGCCGCCGCCGCTGGCGTCGAAATGCTACGCAGTTGGATTGAGGAAAATGCTGGCAGCGACTTGGACGCGCTGGCGTTGGCGTTGGACGATCAAAGCGCCTTTGCAGCGCTGACCCAATCCATGCTGGAACATCTGAACCTTACTGAAGGTGACGTTGATCCGTCCGAGGCCGACGAAGGCGGGGAAGATGCCGAGGATGCCGAAGACCAAGACGGCGACAGCGACGATGACGGCGAAGGCGAGGCCGGCCAAGCTGAAGCCCGCGCAGAACCGCAGCAAGGCGAAGGCGAAGAGACTGAAGCCGATTATGACGGCGAAGACATGGACGACCAAGATGGCGCCGACGGCGAAATGGGCGATGACGGGATGCAGCCTGTCACGCCGCAACGCCGCAATTGGGACCATTTGCCGCAGAGCGACTATAAAATCTGGTCAACCAAATATGACGAGACAATCACCGCGACCGAGCTTGCCGACGAAGAAGAGCTGAACCGGCTGCGCGCCTATCTCGACCAACAATTGTCAAACCTGCAATCGGTGGTGACAAAGCTCGCCAACCGCTTGCAACGCCGCTTGATGGCCCAACAAAACCGCAGTTGGGATTTCGACCAAGAAGAAGGCATGATCGATGCCGCACGGCTGGCGCGTATCGTGGTGTCGCCGGGCAGCTCGCTGTCGTACAAAGTCGAACGCGAAACCGATTTCCGCGATACGGTGGTCACCTTGCTGATCGACAATTCAGGATCGATGCGCGGACGGCCCATCAGCATCGCCGCGATCAGCGCCGACATATTGGCGCGGACCTTGGAACGCTGCGGCGTCAAAACCGAGATATTGGGCTTCACAACCCGCGCGTGGAAGGGCGGACAAGCGCGTGAAGACTGGCTCGCCGCCGGACGTCAGCCCATGCCTGGTCGCCTCAACGACTTGCGCCACATCTTGTATAAAAAAGCCGATGAGCCTTGGCGGCACGCCAAACGCAATTTGGGCCTGATGATGCGCGAAGGACTATTGAAAGAAAATATCGATGGTGAGGCTTTGCTTTGGGCACATAACCGCCTGATCGCCCGTGCCGAAGACCGCCGTATATTGATGGTCATTTCCGATGGCGCGCCGGTTGATGACAGCACCTTGTCGGTCAACCATGGCGGCTATCTGGAACAGCATTTACGCAAGGTTATCGAAATGATCGAAACCCGCAGCCCTGTGCAGTTGGTCGCCATCGGCATCGGCCATGACGTCACGCGTTACTATAAACGCGCTGTGACGATCATGGATGTTGAACAGCTGGGCGGCACGATGATTGAACAACTCGCCGGATTGTTTGACGAGGAATAAGCTTGCCTTTCCCACGCCGCTTAATATGATTTAATCAAACGATTAAACTTGCGGGAAAATAAAGATGAACGTCACTGAAGCCGTCGCCTCACGGCGCTCTGTCCGGCAATTTCTGGATAAACCCGTTGATAAGGCCATACTCGAACGCGTGCTCGCCAAAGCGCAGCGTGCGCCCTCGGGCGGCAATACACAGCCTTGGAATGCCGTCATACTGACTGGCGCGCCGCTGGCGGATTTGACCGCCAAGATTAAGGCCAAGGCTACCACGGCGCCGATGGGCGATGGCCATGAATATGACATCTACCCCAAAGACTTAGAAGGCCGTTATGAGGAACAACGGCGCGGTGTGGGCAAGGCGATGTTCGATGCGCTTGGCCTCGCCCGCGAAGATGGTGCGGGCCGCGTCGCGCAGATGATGAAAAACTGGGACAGCTTTGGCGCGCCGGTGCAATTATTCACCTACACCCGCAAATATATGGGCCCGCCGCAATGGTCGGACATGGGCATGTGGCTGCAAACCGTGATGCTGTTGCT
Organism: Pseudomonadota bacterium; assembly: GCA_041175465.1. Classification (GTDB taxonomy): domain Bacteria; phylum Pseudomonadota; class Alphaproteobacteria; order Sphingomonadales; family Sphingomonadaceae; genus Sphingorhabdus_B. The sequence continues at coordinate 71,134 of JBEDEX010000004.1, forward strand.
GCGTGAAGAGGGCCTCGACAGTTGTGCGCAGGAAATCTGGGCCATGTACGGCACGACGATGCGCGCATTGCTGAACATTGATGATGACCATATCTTCTTCTGCGGCATGGCGATTGGCTATCGCGACGCAGACGCCGCAGTGAACAACTTCACCGTCCCGCGTGTGGAGATGGATCAAGCGATACGGTGGGACGGATTTTAGCTATTTGTAAAGCGGCGCTGTTATCCTCCCCACGTGTGACGACGAGGTTCTTGACCTCCGCATCCATTTCCAGCATCGCGGCGCTATGACCGAATTGCGCCTCTTCAACAGCCTGACCCGGCAACTGGAAACCTTCACCCCTGTGCACGCGGGCGAAGCGCGGGTCTATACCTGCGGCCCGACGGTCTATAATTACCCGCATATCGGCAATATGCGCGCTTATGTCTTTGCCGACACGTTGGGCCGCGTGTTGTCCTACAAGGGCTATAAGCTGACCCATGTCATCAACATCACCGATGTCGGCCATTTGACCGACGATGCCGATGCGGGCGAAGACAAGATGGAGAAAATGGCGGCGGAGAAAGCGCAGTCCATTTGGGACATTGCCCGCCATTATACCGAAGCCTATTGGGCCGATATAAAGGCGCTGAATATTCGTCAGCCCGCGCATTGGTCCATCGCGACCGATTACGTCCCCGCAATGATCGACTATGCCAAAAGCATCGCAGACAAGCATTGTTATGAACTCGACAGCGGCCTGTATTTCGACACCTCAACTGTCGCCAATTACGGCGCATTGGCCCGAGCCAAAACCGAGGACGGTGAAGGCCGTATCGAAGAGGTCGAAGGCAAACGCCACGCGGCGGATTTCGCCATCTGGCGTAAGACGCCAGCGGGCGAAACGCGGCAAATGGAGTGGGATAGCCCATGGGGCAAAGGCGCGCCGGGCTGGCATCTGGAATGTTCGGTCATGTCAGAGGCGTTGCTTGGCCTGCCGTTCGACATCCACACCGGCGGCATCGACCATCGCGAAATCCATCACCCTAATGAGATCGCGCAAAACCAAGCGCGCTGCGGCAGTGACCATAGCGGCGCCCGTTTTTGGATGCACAATAACTTCCTGATCGAACGCAGCGGCAAGATGAGCAAGTCATCGGGCGAATTCCTGCGCGTGCAATTGCTGATTGATAAAGGCTTCCACCCCCTCGCCTACCGCCTGATGTGCCTGCAAGCGCATTACCGCAGCGAGTTGGAGTTTAGCTGGGAGGGGTTGCAGGCAGCATTTGTGCGGTTGAAGCGGATGGTGATGGGGGTGGCCAACCTCAAAGCCCGTCATGCTGAACGCGTTTCACCACCGGTGACTGACTTTCCAGCATCCATCGCGCCCAACGAACCGACGGTTGATGCTGATACATGGACCCTGAAACATGTTCAGGGTGACGTCGCGCAAGTGATTATGGCTTCGGTCAATGATTTCAACGCAGCGGTGGTAGACGATCTCAACACCGCCATCGCTATCACTGCGCTGGAAACCATCATCGGCCTCAAAAAAGTCGCCGTTACGGACCAACTCGCGGCCATCGCCGATATCGATTCAGTCCTTGGCCTTAACCTGATGACCCTCACCCGTCAGGACCTCCGCGTCCGGTCTAAAGCCGCCATCATCACCGAAGAAGACATCGAAACCGCGCTTGCCGCCCGCAAAGAGGCTCGCGCCGCCAAGGACTTCGCCAAGTCCGACGCAATCCGCGACGACCTCATCGCCAAGGGCGTTGAAGTGATGGACGGCGATCCACTGGGTTGGGATTGGAAGCTCGACATATGATGCTCAAAATTGCATGGCTCATCCTTGCGGCTATCCACGCCCTACCCGCGCTGGCGCTGTTCCGTCCGGCGATGATTGGGCAGCTCTACCGCGTTGCTAACGATAACCCCTTATTCTTATTGCTGCATCATCGCGCTGCGCTGTTCCTCGTTATCTTCCTGCTCGCTGTCTGGGCTGCGTTTGACCCTGCGAGCCGCCGCATGGGCAGCATTGGCGTCGGCGTCAGCATGATCTCCTTCCTGATCCTCTATTGGTCTGCGGGCTCTCCGCCTGCGCTAAAAACCATCTTTATGACCGATCTTGTCGGCATACCGTTCTTACTCTTTGTCACTTGGAAGGCTTTTTCCGCATGACCAAAACGAAACTCGTAATGTCGGGCCTTGTGCGTCCGTTGATTGAACCGCGCTTACCCGACTGGATTGAACCGCATTTCTTCATGTCAAAGGAAGAAGCGCTGGAGCTAGCACCACAGGCCGAAATTGGCTGGTTCGACATGTATGACAAAGGCGACATGGCCACAGTCCTTGGCGCCGCGCCCAATATGAAATGGCTGAACAGCATTTATGCCGGCGTCGACGGCATGCCTTTGGCACAGTTGAAGGCGCAAGGCTGCGTTGTCACCAATGGCGCAGGCATTAACGCCATCACCATCGCCGAATATGTGGTGATGGGCATGCTGACTGTTGCCAAAAACTATCGCGAGGTTGTGCGCGCGCAGGAACGCCGCGAATGGTTGCTGGATTCTCCCGGCAAAATTGAGTTGTTCGGATCCAAGGCATTGCTGCTCGGCTATGGCGCGATCGGTAAGCTGATCGAAGAGCGGTTGAAACCCTTTGGCGTTGATGTGACTGTGGTGCGCCGCTCAGCGGGGCCAAATACGCTAACGCCCGACCAATGGCGCGCGCAGTTGGGTGAATTCGACTGGGTCATCCTCGCCGTCCCCGCCACGCCAGAAACCGACAATATGATTGGCGCAGATGAGCTTGCCGCGATGAAACCCAGCGCGACGCTCATCAACATCGCGCGCGGTTCGGTTGTGGATCAGGACGCATTGGTCACCGCATTGCAAACCAAGCAGATTGCCAACGCGTTTCTGGACGTCACCACGCCAGAGCCGCTGCCCGCCGACCATGTTTTGTGGACGCTGGATAATGCCCATGTCACGATGCATTTGTCGGGCCGCGCGCAGGACAAGATGTTCGTCCGCTCGGCTACGCGCTTCTTTGAAAATCTCGAACGCTATCGCAACGGCGAAGCGCTTGAACCAATGGTTAACCTCGATTTAGGATATTGATCATGCCGAACCCCGCTGAAATCTGGCACACAGTTGCCCTTTCCCGCGATGCAAAGGCGATTTCCGCTGTTCTGCATGATGATTGTGTTTTCGAAAGCCCGGTTGTGCACTCCCCACAAATGGGTAAGGCCATTACAGCCAAATATCTCGCCGCGGCGGGACATACTTTGGGCAATGCGGAATTCAAATATGTCGGCGAATGGCATCGTGAAAATAGTGCAATCCTAGAGTTCCAGACCGTTATCGATGGCATCGCCATCAACGGCATTGATATGATCACCTGCGACGACGACGGCCTGATCACCCATTTTAAAGTCATGGTCCGCCCGTTAAAAGGCATGAACATGCTGCACCAGAAAATGGGCGAAATGCTTCAACAGATGACGGGCTGATTATAGCCATTTCGCCTCAAAATCGCACGCGACAACGGCAATCTGTAATCCAGAATCAGATCACGACTTGCCCGCCCAAGGCAATAATGCGGTTCGAAGGAATGCCAAAAAACTCGGCAGGATTGTAGGCGTTGCGTTGGAGGAATATTAAAATGATATCCTGCCAAAATGGCAGACCTTCATCCTTTGACGCGGACAAAACGCTTTTGCCCATGAAGTAACTAGTCATCATGTCATCTAACGGCGCGTCCTGTGCAGGAATGGATTGCGCCAAATCATGCGGCACATCCGGCGTTTCCATGAAGCCATATTTCAAAATGACGCGCGCGAAATTGTCGTCAACTTTGACATAAGTGGACCGTTCTTCACTGGGTACATGCGGAACACTGGCGGTGCGAATAGACAGTACGATATTGCGGGCGTGCAGCACACGGTTGTGTTTTAGATTGTGCAATATGGTTCCGGGAACGCCCTCCGGATTGGCGGTCAAATACACTGCGGTTCCTTGGACACGCACCACTTTGCTTTTCGCTAATGACTTGCCCAGTTCGGTCAGCGTCATTGCGCCTTCATTTTCTCGTGAATCAATTAACTGCTTTCCGCGCACCCAAATCCAGATGATCAGGCAGATCAACGCACCAACCGCCAATGGCACCCATCCACCGTCGACCACACGCAAGATATTCGCGCCGAAGAAGATAAGGTCGATAACCAAAAACGGCAGTATGACGAGCAAGGATTTGGCAAGGCTCCATTTCCAAAGCTTGTGGACGACAACGAAGGCAAGGCATGTCGTCACCACCATCGTTCCTGTTACTGCAATGCCATAAGCCGAGGCCATTGCCGACGAATTGCGGAATTGGACGACAAGCAGCCAGACACCAAATAGCAGCATCCAGTTGATGGCAGGAATATAGATTTGTCCAGCACTGCCCGACGAAGTCTGCACAATCTTCATGCGGGGCAGCAGCCCAAGCTGGATCGCTTGCTGGGTCAGCGAATAGGCACCCGTTATAACCGCTTGGCTGGCAATTATTGTGGCAAGACCGGCCAAGATAATCATCGGAACACGCGCTGACTCGGGTGACATCAGGAAGAACCAATCCTGCGTTTCCAGTGGGACACCTGCTGCACGTGCTTGTTCCAATGCGGCCATGGCAAATGCCCCTTGGCCGAAATAATTGAGCGATAATGCGGGGAACACCAGCAAGAACCAACCCAGACGGATTGGGAAGCGTCCAAAATGGCCCATATCTGCGGTCAGCGCCTCTGCGCCAGTAACAGTCAAAAACACGGAACCCAGCACAATCAAACCAACCATACCATTGGCCGCCAGAAACGAAACGGCATGATGCGGCGACAGCGCACCAAAAATGGCTGGGTAATCGGATATATGCAGGAGACCAAGGCCGCCAATGGCCAGAAACCAGACAACGCAGATTGGCCCAAACAGTTTTGATACCAAAGCCGTCCCACGAGACTGGATAGAGAACAGCGCAACCATGATGACCAAGGTGATATAGATAATCGTCTGCTGCGAAATGTTATCGCCAATACCCGGGATGGTTTTGGACCCTTCCACTGCCGATAGCACCGACAACGCAGGAGTGATAATCGCGTCACCATAAAACAGCGCCGCACCGACTGCGCCGAGCGCCAATACAGCGCCCTTGCGACCGCCAATACCACGTCCCGCAAGAGCCAGCAGCGCCAATACCCCGCCCTCGCCATCATTGTCGGCGCGCATCAGGAAGATGACATATTTGATCGTCACAACCAATATTAGCGACCAAAGCGCAAGGCTAAGTACGCCAAAAATCGCAGCCTCCTGAATGCCCCCTGACGGGGCACTGTGATGCAGCGCCTCGCGAAAGGCATAAAGCGGGCTCGTACCAATGTCGCCAAAGACAACACCGATTGCGCCAATTGTGAGCGCGGCGAGTGAATGTGTATGAATGCTTGGGGTATCAACTGCGCCCGAATGCGAACTTTGCATGACCGGAAACCTCTGCTGTGGGGCGGCGGCAAATACGCTTCTTATTTTGCAGCGCAATAGATATTTAGATGAAAATAAAATTCATATATTTCAGTATATAAAGCTTGGTATTTTCTCAACAAATGGAGTTGAGAAATCGCATTTTCGCATTTGCACGCAAGCGACTCGCGTCTTCCTTCTCTCATTGCGTGCAGAGAAGGTGCAAAAAAGGCCGGAAGGTTTCCCCTCCGGCCCGTTTTGTTTCAGCCTGCACTGAGGGTTTGGACTTAGAAGTCCATACCGCCCATGCCGCCCATGCCACCCATGCCGCCTGGCATGCCGCCGGCGCCAGCAGCTTTGTCTTCTGGCGCGTCGGAGATAGCCGCTTCAGTGGTGATCAACAGACCAGCAACCGATGCGGCATCTTGCAACGCGGTGCGGACAACCTTGGTTGGGTCGATAACGCCCGAAACTACGAGGTTTTCATACACATCGGTTGATGCGTTGAAGCCCATGGTCTCGTCATTTTCGCGCAACAAATTGCCCGAAACAACGGCGCCATCATAGCCAGCGTTGGCAGCGATTTGACGCAATGGCGCAACAATCGCCTTACGGATGATGTCGATACCGCGTGTCTGGTCGTCATTGACGCCCTTGAGGCCTTCGAGAGCCTTGGTAGCATATAGAAGTGCGGTACCGCCGCCTGGGACGATGCCTTCTTCAACGGCTGCGCGGGTTGCGTGCAACGCGTCATCAACGCGGTCCTTGCGCTCTTTCACTTCAACTTCGGTCGAACCACCGACCTTGATCACAGCAACACCGCCGGCGAGCTTCGCCAAACGCTCTTGCAGCTTTTCCTTGTCGTAATCCGACGTGGTGTTTTCGATTTGCGCACGGATCGCTTCTACGCGGCCCTTGATTGCATCGGTTTCGCCAGCACCGTCGACGATGATGGTGTTGTCCTTGTCGATGGTAACGCGCTTGGCTTGGCCAAGCATGCCCAAGGTAACGGTTTCAAGCTTGATGCCCAGATCTTCGCTGATCATTTCACCCTTGGTGAGGATCGCGATATCTTCCAACATCGCCTTGCGACGATCGCCAAAGCCTGGTGCCTTGACTGCAGCAATCTTCAAGCCGCCACGCAGCTTGTTGACGACCAAAGTTGCAAGCGCTTCGCCTTCAACGTCTTCAGCGATGATGAGCAATGGACGACCCGACTGCACCACGGCTTCGAGGATTGGCAACATGGCTTGCAAGTTGCCGAGCTTCTTTTCGTGGATGAGGATATATGGGTTGTCCAACTCGACCGACATTTTTTCGGTGTTGGTGATGAAATATGGCGACAGATAGCCACGGTCGAACTGCATACCTTCGACAACTTCGAGCTCGCTTTCACGGCCCTTAGCTTCTTCAACGGTGATGACGCCTTCCTTGCCAACCTTCTCCATGGCGTCTGCAATCATCTTACCGATTTCAGCTTCGCCATTGGCAGAGATTGTACCGACTTGCGCGATTTCCGCAGAACCCGCAACGGGCTTCGAACGCTTAACAAGATCAGCAACAACCGTATTTACGGCTGTGTCGATACCGCGCTTCAGGTCCATTGGGTTCATGCCCGCTGCAACCGACTTCATGCCTTCGCGAACGATTGCTTGCGCCAATACTGTTGCAGTGGTCGTGCCGTCACCAGCCGCGTCATTAGCCTTGCTGGCCACTTCGCGCAGCATTTGCGCGCCCATATTTTCGAACTTGTCTTTCAGTTCGATTTCCTTGGCGACGGTAACGCCGTCCTTGGTGATGCGTGGTGCGCCGAAGCTTTTGTCGATGACAACATTGCGTCCCTTTGGACCCAAAGTAACCTTCACCGCATCGGCGAGGATGTCTACGCCGCGCAGGATGCGTTCACGCGCATCGCGGCCGAATTTCACGTCTTTAGCAGCCATGATATTTTTCCTTTAGTGAGTTAATCTCTATATTCTCGTCATCCTGAAATTATTTCAGGATGAAGCGCCAACGTCATATTCCCCCAAAACATGTTCGGGATGACGATGGCTGAGTGCGCTTAGGAAACGATTCCCAAGATGTCCGATTCCTTCATGATCAACAGGTCTTCGCCGTCGATCTTGACTTCGGTGCCCGACCATTTGCCGAACAAAATCTTGTCACCCGCCTTAACGTCAAGCGCCGTTACCGTGCCGTCATCAGCGCGTGTGCCTGTGCCAACGGAGACGACTTCGCCTTCTTGTGGCTTTTCCTGAGCTGTATCAGGGATGATGATCCCGCCAGCGGTTTTTGCTTCGGCCTCGACCCGACGGACGAGAACGCGATCATGCAATGGACGAAATGCCATGTTGAACTATCCTT
>JBEDEX010000005.1:0-12545 GCA_041175465.1 Pseudomonadota bacterium
CATGCTGGCTGCCAGTGGCGGTGCCCCGTAAGAGCGCCGCGCAACAGGCTGAAGGCTGAATATCGGCTCATGCGATGGGCATCCACCCACGCTTTTCACGCCAATCCTTTTCAAGCCCGTCAAAACGCGAGAGCTTGAGAAGATCGATATTGGTGAAGGAGCATGTGCCATCGATCACCAGATCGCGGATTGCATGGCCCGATGCCGGTGACAGGCCAAAGCCGACGCTGGACATAGAGGCAACCACGACATTGTCGGGGCTAGTGAGGCGGTCAATGATGGGACGGCCATCGGGTGAATTTTCAATCACGCCAGCCCAGCTGCGGATGACGTTCAGATGCGCGGCCTTGGGCAGCAATTCGGCCAAACGCTTCGCCAGATTGCGCGCCAGCGGTGTCGATGGACGGGCAGCAGGGCCTGTCGCATCGACATCCAGCCATTCATGCGGCCCGCCGCCATAAGCGAGGTTGCCGCGCAATGTCTGGCGCCCATAAATCTTATGCCCGTCGACGCCGCCCAGCGGCATCATGGGGGCAGGTTCGGTAATGATCATTTCCGCGCGCGCGGCGGCCAGAGGAACGTCGACCCCCAATTGCGCCATCAACTGCGGGATTTGCGGTCCAGCCGCAACCACAACGGCATCGCAGCCATAAGTTGCATTGGCAGTCTTCACCGCGGTGACCTTGCCACCAGCGGTTTCAAAACCTGTGACTGGGCTGTGCTGAATGATTTTGCCGCCCAGATCTTGCAGTGCCCAGGCATAAGCCTGCACCGTGCGTTGCGGGTTGGCATGGCCGCCAAATTTATAATGCACGCCGCCAAAGCAATTGTCGCCCGCCAGCGGAACGGCTTCTTGCACTTGCTTGACGTCAAGCACCTCGACCGGGTGGTTAAGACGGGTGTGGCGTTCCGCAATGAAACGATATTGGTCCCACTGACGTTCCGTCATCGCAATCAGGATACGGCCCTTTTGATGTTCTGTCGGATAGCCGAGCAGTTCATCCATTTGGGGCCACAGCCTTTGTTCTTCATCGAACAAGGGGCTGGAATAATGCGACGCGCCGCCGCCATTGCGTCCGGAGGCTTCCCAGCCGACAATGAACTTGTCGAGCACAGTGACCTTAACACCCGAACGCGCCAGCCACCAGCCTGCGCTAAGACCAGTAACGCCACCGCCAACGATGACTACTTCAGAGCCGCTCATTTATACATCCCCGTATAGAGCATCTCGCGATGCGCATCTTGATATTCCGTACCGATATCTTCAACTGGCACCCATTGGGTCGGAATGCCGAACCAGACATCCCACGCCGCATCCATCGTCGCTGGCTCATCCCATTCCGCTAAAATCTTAAGCGGCAAGGGACGCACAGGTGCGCGGTGTGACGCGAGCGGAATGGTACCGAAGGGCTTGTCCGATTCAATCGCCAGCATCATCGCCACCTGATCACGGCAGCGCCGGCCCTGACATACACCCATGCCAGAACGCGTCAGGCGCTTGATCTGATCCGGGTTGGCCGGGCCATCGTCGAGCAGCGTGCCAAGCGAGCGCGCTTGTATCGCTGCAGGGCGCGGCAAATAATTGGGTGGCTGAATACCGATCAGGTCCGCTAGTGTTACTTCTTCGCATTGGCAGATGATCGTATCGGGGGCATTGACGCGCAGCGCCGCACGCACCCAATCCATCCGATAGGCGACATGATCAAAACCCGTGTCGGGCAGGCCAGCGCACAGGCCCACCGCCGCAACATTTGGCTCTCCCGCAGGAATATAGCCGCCGCGCGTCGCGTTCAGCGCCCTTGGGCCATGCATGGCATCGACCAACTCAATCGAGGGGACGAGGCCAATGGCGACGCATATAGTGTCACAGGCAATATTGGTTCCATCGGTCAGGGTGATGGATTCAATCCCATCGAGCCCGCCTTTGCTTGCCGCGATGCTTTGCCCATAATGTGTAGTAATGCCCGCCGCCGTAACTTTTGCGAGGAGTGCGGCGTCGCCTTGCGGACCAGCGCGTACTTCCACCAAAGCAGTGACATCCAGCCCATGTTCTTTCGCCAGAAGCGCGGTTTCGAGCGCGAGGTCATGCGACCCCAAAACTACAATCCGCCGTCCAGAAAAGGCCCCATAGCGGGTCAGCAGCATCTGCAAGGCAGCGGCCCCCATCACGCCGGGCTGGTTCCAGCCAGGAAAGGCGATGGCAAGATCGCGGGCGCCTGTGGCGAGCACAATCCGGTCAAAGCCGACCAGCCAAGACCGTTCTGCATCGGCAAGGCCGACAACTTGTTCTGGCAAGCTCTGCACGCCCGGTCCGTTGCGATAGACGCCCCAAGCCGTTGTGCCGAGCAGCAATTCTACGCCTGCTTCCATCGCCTTTTCGAGATCAGGCATGCTCATGAAAATGGCTTCGAGCATCCGTTCGCTATTCTGCGTAGCGGCCGTCATGCGGCCCCCGAAATAGAGCGGGGTGTCATTGCCCATCAGCGCGCCAGATACGGGATTTTCATCGACGAGAAGCACAGACGCGCCGCTGGCTGCGCCTTCTATGGCAGCGGCAATGCCGCTGGGGCCCGCGCCAATGACAACAAGGTCATATTTGGCTTCGGGTGCGCTTCGTGTGCCATTGATGGCGCACACATCGGTTCCGGTAAAATTCAGATCCATCAAACTGTTTCCAATGCCTGTTTCAAATCGCCGATCAAATCGTCGACATGTTCCAACCCGACCGATAGGCGCATCGTGCCATCGGTAATTCCGCCTTCCAATCGCTGTTCCCGCGCGACTGCATAATGCGTTGTGCTCGCCGAATGACAGATCAATGTTTCTGATCCGCCAAGGCTGACCGCAACCTTCATCAGCTTGAGCTGATCCAACATCCGGAACGCTTCTGCCTCACCACCATGCAGGTGAAAGGAAAAGGTCGATCCGGCGGCCTTGCACTGTCTATCATAGACAGCGCGTTGCCGCGATCCTTCGGGCAGAAAGCCCAAATAAGTGACGCCTGCGACCTTTGGGTGGTCGCGCAGATATTCCGCAACAATGCGCGCATTGCTCATGGCCCGCTCGGTGCGTACCGAGACCGATTCCAACGACCGGAGCACAAGCCACGCCGTGAAGGGATCCAAATGATTACCCCATGTTGTCCGCTGGAGCTTCAACTGATCGATCAGTTCCTTACGGCCCGAAATGCCGCCCGCCAGCAAATCGCTATGGCCACCGCAATATTTGGTGAGGGAGGTCATGCATAGATCGACACCCTGCGCGATCGGACGCTGGGCAAAAGGACCAAGCAAGGTATTGTCAACAACAACAAGTGGACGATGCCCCTGTTTTGCGCCAATTTCATCGGCGATACGAACCATGAGATCGAGATCAACAATCGCAGCTGTCGGGTTGGCAGGCGTTTCTGCGATGATCAGTTTTAACGGGCCCTTTGCCATTGCGGCCTCTGCCGCCGCGCGAACGTGATCTTCATCGGTGCCGTCCAGATAGCTGGTCACATGTGATCCGAATTGCGGCATCATGACATTGTAGAGAAAATCTACCCCGCCATAAATGGGCCGACCATGCAGCACGCTGTCGCCTGCGCGAATATACGCCAATGCAATGCTGGAGTGCGCAGCCATGCCGCTGCAATAGGCCACAGCATCTTCTGCGCCATCAATAGCCGCTAGCCTGGTTTCCAGAAAATCCAGACCGGGGTGGCCAAGCCGGGAATAGATATGGTTGGTTTCCCCAACCAATGGTCCGGTGCCGTCGAAATAAGCCTCATGCACATCTTTGGCATGTTGCGCCGATGGATAGACAAAGGTGGATGTCATGAAGATTGGGGGCTTTGCTGCCCCCATCCCCAATTGCGGATCATATCCGAAGGCTACCGCCAATGTTTCTGGGTGAAAGTCCCCCGACTTCTTATTTTCCATGGGTATCAATATAGACACGCGAAACGTCACAATACCAGTCGGTAAATCGACGAGCGAGCATCTCTGCATCGGCCGAATAAGGACCGGGCGTATAACCGGGGCTGTTGACGCCCTTATGATTGTTTTCCGCCAATTCCTTGTCTTGCGAGTTGGTCACCGCCCAAAGGGAGATAAGGGCATCAATATCATAATCGACGCCTTCCACCGCATCCTTATGGACATACCATTTGCTGAACACATGCGTTTCCGTCGCGCTGACTGGCATGCAGCTGAACATGAACACATAGTCCGACGTTGCATGGGCAAAAAGATGCGGGTCAATAGCCCAGCGCAGCGAACCAATATCGCCATCATTAGCCGTGATTAGCGGTTTTTTGATGAGCGGCTTGCCATCCTCCGACATGGAGGTACAGCCTTCGTTGAGTGCGAAGCGAGCAACCTGCCACCAATGTCCTTCCACTGGCTCATGCGGAAAACCATGGGCGTCCATGGCGGCGCTAAAGGCTTCTGCGCGCGCATCTTCATGCGCATCAAAATGCTTCGACATGCCAACGGGGAATGTCTTTGCCAATTCCGGATGACCTGTCGCGCAATGATAGCATTCGCGCGCATTTTCCATCACAAGCTTCCAGTTCGCATGTTCGACCAGCTTATCGACATGCGCGAGCTTTAGATTTTCGAAATTGGCAGGTGCTGCATAAGCCGAAAACTTCTCGCGGAAGTCATCGATAGGCGGTGGATTGTCCGCAAGGCAGATGAAGATCGCGCCACCGAAACAGGCTATCGCAATGGGTTTCAGGCCATGGGCGCTTTTGTCGAAATCGTCTTCCATGCGGCCTGCCGCAAACAGCGAACCGTCCAGATCATATGTCCAGCGATGATAAGGGCAGACCAGCTTTGGCGCCGTGCCATGACCCGGTTGGCAAACCATGGAACCACGGTGGCGGCAGCTATTGTGAAAGGCGCGGATCGTGCCTTCCTTATCGCGCGTGATGACCACAGGCCATTTGCCTACCATCATGGAGATGTAGCTGCCTGCTTTTGGCAATTCACATTCCATACCGGCCATCAGCCAGCTTTGGCCATAAATCGCCGCCATATCGAAATCGAAGCTATCCGTTTCGGTGTATAATGCTTGGGGCAAGGTATGCCCTTCACGGCGTTGTTCAAAAAGCGCGCTTATCCGCTGCAAATCCATGTCTCGGCCTTTATGCAAATCTCTCTAAAGCGGGAATGGGCCAGATATGGTAACGAATAAAATCGCATTTTCGCATAGCCCTATGTCAAAATGTCGGGCAATAAAGCAGACTTAGAAATGTCCGCAATCGAAAGGCCGTTATCATATCCAATCGTAGCACCATTAACCGTCGTTGGTTGCCGTTAAATGCCCTGCGTGCGTTTGAAGCGGTAGGGCAGAATTTAAGCTTCACTGGCGGTGCATCCGCGCTTTCGGTGTCGCAAAGTGCGATGAGCCGTCATGTTGGCGGGCTTGAGGAACTGCTAGGCAAGCAATTGTTCGTGCGAGATGCGTCGCGGCTTTCGCTCACGGCGGCTGGCGAAGAATTGCTGCCTGTGGTGAGCAAATGTCTCGACCGACTTGAGCAAACGATGAATTCCATTCGCGATGACGAAGTGACTGGCCGTTCATTGCGGTTGCATGTGCCGCCGTCGCTGTTGCAGCAATTGTTCCTGCCGATGCTTCGCGATTTTCACGTGGAACATCCCGATTTGCGCCTGGATGTTTCGAGTGCGCATGTGACCGGTTTGCCATCAACCGAATTCGACATGGCGATTGTGTATGACCGACCTAATGTTGATGACCGGATTACGGATCTCCTCTGGATGGTGCGGGTCGCGCCGCTCTGTTCGCCGGCAACTGCGACCCGCGGGCAGGGCAAGTCACTGGAAGATTTTTTGAAAAGTGAGGAGCTTTTGCACCTCAAACTGGATGGTGAACCGCGCGACCTTTTGTGGACGGCTTATCTTCGGCAAAGCCAGATGACGGTTGCAACGCATGGTGGTCTTGCCTTTGATACCACGATTGCAGTTGCGCAATATGCCATGGCCGCCAATGGTGTCTTTTTGGGCGATATTGATATGTTCGCCCAGGAAATTGCCGATGGGCGGCTCGTAATGCCTTATGATGCGGTTATTGAAGACGGCTATGGCTATTATTTGAAACTCCACGCCGATGATTTGGCTGACCCGGCTATTTCTATGCTCCGAAGCTGGCTCATCAGTCGATTTGGGGCATTGCGGCAAGCGCCGAGTCCGCGCGCGCCAGACTGATTAAGCGCAAGCCTGATTTTTGCGCGACGTTGATCGCCAAGTCGGTCGCAGCGGAAATCGTCACGAGCATTGGACAATTTGCGAGGATTGTTTTTTGCACGAGTTCAAGGCTGCACCGCGCGGTCAGGGTGATAAAGCCGGCTGTAATATCTATGCTTGCGTTGGCAAGCGCACCAATCAACTTGTCGAGCGCATTATGACGACCGACATCCTCGCGGATCATCAGAATAGTCCCGTCGGGCGCGCAAAATGCTGCCGCATGTGCAGAACCTGTGTTGGCATTCAATGTCTGGTGTGACCGTAATGCAGAGAGTGCCGAAAAAATCGCCGCATCGGCAACCGTAATCTGCGACTTTACAGGCGGCAAAGGGCGCATAACCTCTTCGAGATTGTCCATGCCACATAGGCCGCAGCTACTTTCCGAGACACGTTGGCGGGCGCGGGCAACTACTTTCTCGGCGTTTTCCTGCGGCACCTGAATGCGCAGTATCCAGCCCAATTCTGACTGATGGGCGTCGAAGGCCAGAATGTCGTCAGGGTGCGTAATCAGCCCTTCTGACAGGCTAAAACCGACGGCATAGTCCTGAAGATCAATCGGCGTCGCCATCATTACGGCATAGCCAATACCATTATATTCAATGGCGATGGGCGCTTCAGCTATAATGTGCCGTTCTATGATTTTGGTCGAACCCTCATTTGGGGTAAGTACCGCAAAACGGATAGGTTTGGCGCCTTGCTCAACCGCCATTTTGCGCGTCAGCCAGCAAGCGAATGGCGGCCGCCGCAACCGGCGACAAGCCGTCCGTCCCATGGGCAAAAATCATTTTTTTCATCCGCGGGTCCCAGAATGTCTGGATATGATCTGCAACCGCCGCAACAGGCGCAGCGTCGGTTGCCAGATTAGTCGCAATCTGGTTCGCCATGTGGACAAGGCGCTCTTCACTGGTCATTCGGCAGCAATCCCGGTTTCCACCCGGCGTGAGCGTGTCGACAAGGCTTCATATTCTTCTTGCCACTCGGTCGGGCCGTTGGAAGCGCTGATCTGAACCGCCGTGACCTTATATTCGGGGCAATTGGTCGCCCAGTCGCTAAAGTCAGTGGTAACAACATTGGCCTGCGTTACCGCATGGTGGAATGTGGTGTAGACAACACCTGGCGCAACGCGGTCGGTGACATTGGCGCGCAATGTGGTCTCGCCCGCGCGGCTCGCCAGCTTCACCCAATCGCCCGATTTGACGCCGCGATCTTCGGCATCCACTGGGTGGATTTCGAGCAGATCTTCAGGATGCCAGGCGACATTTTCGGTCCGCCTTGTTTGCGCGCCGACATTATATTGAGACAATATTCGCCCGGTGGTCAGCAATAAGGGGAAACGTGGGCCGGTTTTCTCATCGGTCGGGACATAATCGGTCACAACAAATTTGCCCTTGCCGCGCACAAAGCCATCAATGTGCATGATGGGCGAACCGTCAGGCGCGTCGGCGGTCACGGGCCATTGTAGCGAGCCAGCCTCATCCAACCGCGCAAAGGATACGCCGGCAAAAGTTGGCGTCAGCCGGGCGATTTCGTCCATAATTTCGGACGGGTGGCTATAGTTCCAATCCAGCCCCATCGCCTGCGCGAGCTTTTGCGTGACTTCCCAATCTTCCAAGCCGTTCATGGGTGTCATTACCTTGCGCACCGGTTGAATACGGCGTTCGGCATTGGTGAAGGTGCCGTTCTTTTCCAAAAAGGTCGATCCGGGCAGGAAGATATGCGCGTAATTTGCGGTTTCGTTCAGAAATAGATCGTGGACAATCACACATTCCATGGCGGCCAGCCCTGCGGACACATGGGCGGTGTTTGGATCGGACTGGAGGATGTCCTCACCCTGACAATAGAGCGCCTTGAACACGCCATCGACTGCGGCATCGAGCATATTGGGAATGCGTAGGCCGGGTTCCGGATCCAGCGTCACGCCCCAGTCATTTTCAAACAAGGACCGTGTGTCACTGTCGCTGATATGGCGATATCCGGCCAGTTCGTGCGGGAAGCTGCCCATGTCGCACGCGCCTTGGACGTTGTTTTGGCCGCGAAGCGGGTTTACGCCAACGCCGCGACGACCGATATTACCCGTTGCCATCGCCAGATTGGCGATTGCCATGACAGTTGAGCTGCCTTGCGAATGTTCCGTAACGCCCAAGCCATAATAGATCGCGCCATTGCCGCCCGTCGCATAAAGCCGCGCTGCTGCCCGCAGATCTTCGGCATCGACCAACGTCACTGGCTGCAGATTTTCGGGGCTATTGCGCGCTTGCGAAACGAATTCGGCCCAATGGCTATATTCGTCCCAATCGCACCGCTCGCGAATGAAAGCTTCATTGGCCAGGCCTTCGGTCACGATGACATGCGCCATCGCGGTCAGCACGGCAACATTGGTGCCGGGGCGTAAGGGCAGATGATGCTGCGCCTCAATATGCGGCGAGCGCACAATGTCCGTCCGCCGTGGGTCGATGACGATAAGCTTCGCGCCGGGGCGGCCATCTTGTCCGCGCAAACGGCGTTTCATCCGGCTGGCGAAAACGGGGTGGCCATCAGTAGGGTTTGCACCAATGATTAGGATGACATCGCTGTCTTCGACGCTATCAAAATCCTGCGTGCCTGCGCTGGTGCCAAAAGTGGTTTTGAGGCCATATCCCGTCGGCGAATGACACACGCGGGCGCAGGTATCGACGTTATTATTGCCAAAGCCTGCACGCACAAGCTTTTGCACAAGGAAGGTTTCTTCATTGGTGCAACGGCTTGAGGTAATGCCGCCAAGGGCATTGCGGCCATATTTTCCACTAATCCGTTTCAGTTCGGACGCGGTATAGGCAAAGGCCTCGTCCCATTCGACTTCGCGCCACGGGTCGCTGATTGACTTGCGGATCATAGGTTTCAGGATGCGTTCCTGATGCTGGGCATAGCCCCATGCAAAGCGGCCCTTAACGCAGCTATGGCCACGATTGGCCTTACCGTCTTTATAAGGAACCATTCGCACCAATTGTTCACCGCGCATTTCCGCGCGGAAGGTGCAGCCGACACCGCAATAAGCGCAGGTCGTAACAACACTGCGTTCAGGTGTACCGACCTCAACAACTTTTTTCTCTACCAAGGTCGCTGTGGGGCAGGCTTGCACACAGGCACCGCAGGAAACGCATTCCGAGCCGAGGAAGTTGTCGCTGGCAAGGCCAGCAGATATTTTGGAATCCCATCCTCTGCCTTCCATTGTGAGCGCAAGTGTACCTTGTACTTCGTCACAGGCGCGGATGCAGCGGGAGCAAGCAATGCACTTGCTCGGATCGAAATCAAAATAAGGGTTGGAGTGATCTTTTTCCTGCCCCAGATGCGTCGCCTGCACGTCATAACGCACATCGCGCAAGCCCACGGCACCCGCCTGATCCTGTAATTCGCAGTCCCCATTGGCGGCGCAGGTCAGGCAATCGAGCGGATGGTCGGAAATATACAGCTCCATCACGCCTTTGCGCAATTTCGCCAGCTGCGGTGTCTGCGTGCGGACAACCATGCCCGGTTCAACGGGAGTTGTGCAGCTTGCAGGCGTGCCCCTGCGGCCGTCAATTTCGACAAGACATAAGCGGCATGAGCCATAGCTTTTAACGCTGTCCGTCGCGCATAATTTGGGAATGGATGTGCCCTGTTCCGCCGCCGCGCGCATGACGCTGGTGCCAGCAGGCACAGTGACTTCCCGGCCGTCAATGGTCAGCGATACCGACTCGCCCGAGCGACTTTCCGGCGTTCCGAAATCTTTTTGCGGCTGGTATGTCATGTCTCTACCTACCTTATACCCATTTGTGATTGTTGCGCAGCATATTGCGCAAGTTCCAACGGCGTGTTCAAATTGTGAAAAGCATCTGTCGTTGTGATGGCCTGCGCGCCACTGATTGTAATCCAGCGTCGCATCGAAAGATCGTCTTGATTACGCAGATGTCGGTCAAGGACAGGCGCAAGCGCAACGGGCCACACGCCGAATAGATAATGTCCGTCCATATAGACGGCACGTCCATCCGGCAATTTACGGGGCAATTCCGGCACAGGAACGACATCGCAACCCGCGGTCAATACTTCGTCAAACCCATTTTGCTGCGCATATAAAAGCGCAGCATTCAGGCCACCCAATGGCCCCATATCGGGAAAGGGGGTGTCTTCCACCCACTCCATTCCGGGCCATGCCCGCCCACACACAATCAATGCGTCAACCTGTTCGCGCAATCCATCGGCAACATGGTCAATGAGCGCGCGACCGTTTAAGAAAGCAGCAGCCTTATCGCTGCCAAAGCGGGTTGCCTTGCCACCGGCAATGATAGCGCCCAGCCGTTTCACCGGAAATCCTCCGGAAAATGCTTGATCGCGCTCATGACCGGATATGGGGTGAAGCCACCCAAAGCGCAAAGCGATCCGAACTTCATAGTTTCGGAAAGGTCAGCAATCAGCGCAAGGTTCGCCTCGACATTTTTGCCTGCGATAATCTGATCCATCGTTTCGACGCCGCGCGTGCTTCCCAAACGGCAAGGCGTACATTTGCCGCAACTTTCAACCGCACAAAATTCCATCGCAAAGCGCGCCATTTGTGCCATGTCGACGGTATCGTCGAAAACAGTGATACCTGCATGGCCAACCAGCGCGTCCGCTGCCGCAAAGGCCTCATAATCGAGCGGTAGATGAAATTCCGCAGGCGGTATGTACGCGCCCAAAGGTCCGCCAACTTGCACACAGCGCACGGGGCGACCACTTGCTGTGCCACCGCCGATTTCATTGACCAATTCGCCCAGCGTGATGCCAAAGGCCACTTCAAAAAGGCCACCATGCTTTACGTTGCCGGCAATTTGAATGGGCATTGTGCCCTTGGACCGACCTGCGCCAAATGCAGCATAAGCGTCACCGCCATGCGTCAAAATCCATGGCGCCGCGGCGAGAGTCAGCACGTTATTTACGATGGTAGGTTTGCCAAACAGGCCTTCTAACGCGGGCAATGGCGGCTTGGCGCGCACTTCGCCCCTTTTGCCCTCAAGACTGTTCAGCAGCGACGTTTCTTCTCCGCACACATAGGCGCCTGCGCCGACGCGGACTTCGATAGCAAATGGTGCAATCAAATGGGCAGCTAGTTTAATCGCGGCTTCCATTTTGGCGATGGCATGTGGATATTCGGAACGGATATAGACATAGCCCTTGCTCGCGCCGACCGCGAAGCCGGCAATCGCCATGCCTTCGATCAGCATGAAGGGGTCGCCCTCCATCACCATACGGTCGGCAAAGGTGGCGCTATCGCCTTCGTCAGCATTGCAGACGATGTATTTCTGGTCACCATCCGCACGTGCGACCGTTTGCCATTTTATGCCTGCCGGAAAGCCCGCGCCGCCACGCCCGCGAAGTCCCGATGCCATGACCGTATCGATGGTTGCTTGAGCACCCATTTCGCGGGCTTTTGCAAGGCCAAGCCAACCTTCCGATGCGTAATAATCGTCGAGCGAAAGTGGACGGGTTTTGCCCGCGCGGGAAAAGGTAAGGCGGGTTTGATTAGCGATAAAGGGATGGTCTGAGATGCGCCCCAAGGATGGCGCGGTGCCGTTCAATATGTCCGCAACCTGATCGACCGACACTGAACCATAGCCGACGCCGTCAATATCCACCAACGGCTCAAGCCATTGCATGCCCCAGCTTGAAACGCGCTCAACGGCAACGCCCGCTGCGATAAATGCGGAGGCAACTTCGTCGGCCCCGCACGCGATGGCTAACGCATCATCGGATATCCGGACGGTCACATGGCCTCCAATAAGCTTTTGAATTTAGCGTCGTCCAAACGTGCATAAACCTTGTCGCCCACCATCGCCGATGGACCAACCGCGCATAATCCAAGGCAATAAATTGCCTCCACTTTTACGCGGTTTTGGGAATCAGCGATGGGCACCAACGCCTCGACGCCGCGCGCTTTACAGGCTTCGGCTCGGCACAATTTCAAAACGGGGCGGGCTTCGGCTTCTTTGCGGAAATCATGATAGAAACTGACGACACCATATACTTCAGCCCGTGTTAGGTTCAGTGTATGGGCTATTTCACGCATGGCATCCTCACTAACATGGCCAAATGCCTTTTGCACGTCGTGCAAGATGGGCAGGAGCGGACCTTCTTTATCCTTATGCTCAGCCAAAATGTCAGCGATGGATGTCATTCAGAAAACCACCACGCTGCGGATGCTTGTCCCCGCATGCATTAATTCGAACGCTTTGTTGATCTCTTCGAGACCCATGACATGGGTGATCATGGGATCAATCTCGATCTTGCCGGTCATATACATGT
>JBEDEX010000006.1:0-127883 GCA_041175465.1 Pseudomonadota bacterium
GATGCCAATGCCGGCACAGGGAACCGCACGGTGACCGTTGGCAGCGTGACGGTGAATGACGGCTTTGCTGGCGGCAACTACAATGTCAGCTACGCCGACAACACAACCAGCACGATCAACAAGGCGGCTATCACGGTCAGCACCAGCAATGTCATTAAGACATATGATGCAACGACTACAGCGCTTGGTACGCCAGTTGTCACAGTCGGCAGTTTGTTTGCGAATGCCAGCAACGGCAATACAGCAGACAGTCTGAGCGGTGGCACTTATGCCTTTGTGGGTGAAAATGTCAGTCGTCAGGGCGGCATCTCTTCTGGAGCTGTGCTGAACGACAAGGTTGTGACTGCGAGCGATGTGACCGTAAACGATGGCAATAATGGCGGTAACTATGCTGTCACTTATGCCAATAACACAACCAGCACGATCAACCCCTTCGCTATCAGCCTGACCGGCAGCCGCGTTTATGACGGGACGACAGACGTTAATTCTGAAATCTTCTCTCTAAGCCAGCGGGTCGGCCAGGAATCGCTTGGGCTTACAGGCGTTGGGACGATCTCAAATGCGCACGTTACGCTTAATGGAACGACCCCGCAGTCTCAGATTTTGGGTTCAGTCGGTACGCTTTCTCTGACGGACGGCTCGGGACTTGCGATCAACTATACGCTGGCTGGTGGCACGCATAATGTGACGGTAAATCAGCGTCCGTTGACGCTCAACGCAGTCGTTCCGAATAAAATTTATGATGGTAATACTGCAATTCAAGTCACAAGCCTGACACTTGGGAATCAGGTCGTGGGTGAGACTTTGAGCCTCGTCTATAATCCATTCGCAAACTTTATCGACAAGACTGCGGGCGAGAATAAGGGTGTGACTATCGTCAACGTCCTCGCACAGACCACGTCAACAGCACGCGGCACTGACTATATTACGCTGCCGTCAACCTATCAGGCGACCGCGACGATTTTCAAGAAAGACGTAACAGTTGTTGGTGTTGTTGCCACCGACAAAATCTATGACGGGACGACAACAAATATCATCAATACGTCCGTTTCGGCGCTTGCTGGTCTTGTCCAAGGCGACCAGATTAGCATTTCGAGCATGACGGGTACGTTCTCCAACAAGAATGTTGGAACGGATATTGCCGTTATCGGCAGCGAGGTTGCCTTCGCTGGTCCGGATGCAGGAAACTATAATCTCATTCAACCAACGGGCTTGAAGGCCAACATCCTGCCACGCACGCTGATCGCCTCCGCGACAGGCGTAAGCCGCCAGTATGATGGTACGACCAATGCAGAAGTTAACATCTCGGACAACCGGATTGCCGGCGATATCGTCACCTATGATTATATTGGTTCGTTCCTTGACGAAAATATTGGCACCAACAAGTTTATCGCGGTGCAGATCAACAGTCTGACAGGAGCAGATGGCGGCAACTACACGCTGGCTGCTAACCCGTCCGCCTTCGCCAATGTTACGCGCCGTGTGATTACCTTTACACCTGTTGTAACGACCAAGATGTATGATGGTACGACGACTGCTACTGGGACATTGGCTACCAATGTCATTGCAGGCGACAATGTGACGGTCACTTTTGGCAATGTGCGTTTTGATGATCCTGACGCAGGCGCAGCTAAGTCTGTTACGCTGACGGGCATTTCTGTTACGGGCGATCTGTCCAACTACAGCTGGGCGCCGTCGAATACGACCGCGACTGGCACCGGAACTATTGCGCCATACATCGTCAATCTAACGGGTACGAAGGTCTATGATGGCGCGGCGACTATCGCCGCATCAAACCTTGTTCTGGGTACGCTGGTCGGCACACAAACGCTCACACTGGCCGGTAACGGAACATTTGCTGATCGTAATGTCGGCACCAACAAGCTGATCGATACCACGGGGCTAACATTGCTGAGCGGTAGTGGCGCTAATGCTGGACTGCCATCAAACTATACCTTTGCGGGTGGTGTGCAGGCGGCATCGATAACGCCAGCATCGTTAGTTGTAACCGCTTCAGATGCAGTTAAGACTTATGACGGCAGTGTATCAATGGTTGGGGCAACCCAGGCACCTACACCGATTGTCAAAATCGGCAGCGGAACCGAATTGTTTGGCGCTGACAGCTTAAGCGGCGGCAATTTTGCCTTCGTGGATGCTAATGTCAGCCGCAATGCTAATGGCGTAGTTCTGGGAGACAAGTCGGTCACCGTTTCTGGTGTGGCAATTAACGACGGCAATAACGGCGCGAACTATACAGTGTCCTATGCCAATAATACTACTAGCACCATCAACCCATTCGCAACAACTGTCACAGCTTTGGCGCAAACCAAGGTATACGATGCTTCGACTCTGGCGGGGACTGAACGCTTTACGACAGGCCCGATGATCGGATCTGATGCGATTGCCTCGGTTACTTTGACTTATGATGATAAGAATGTCGGTCAGGGCACCAAGTTGATCATGCCGAGCTCTGCAATTGGTGCAACGGGTACGATCATTGGGAACTACACGATCAGCTATGTCGCTGATACGGCGAGCTCCATTACCCCTGCGGTACTTTCGGGCGTTTCGGACATTGTCATTCGTGACAAGGTCTATGACGGCACAACGGCCGCAGAGGTGGCATCAGCCGCGTTCAACGGCATCTACGCTGGTGACGATATCAGTGTAGCGCTATCGGTCGGATCGTTTGATACCAAGGATGTTGGCCTGCGTTCGGTTGCTATTACAGGCATTTCGCTCGGTGGCCCTGATGCTAGTAACTATATATTGCTAAGCAGTGCTGGAACCGCAACGGGCCAAATTCTGGCGCGTCCGATCACTATTCGTGCGTTGTCCCAGACAAAAGTCTACGATGGCACTACCGAGGTTACAGCCTTGGGCCAAGGCAGCGGGTTCGACGTGAGCAATATGGTGCAGGGTGAAGGCATTGCCACTGTGGCACTGTCTTATGCCGATCCACATGTTGCGCGCGGTGTCGATGGTGCCGTGCTGAATAACAAGACTGTAACGGCCAGCGGCGCTGTCGCTGCGACCAACACAGATCTTGCTAACTATGCGGTTACCTATGTAGCGAACACCGCTAGCACGATCACACCAGCACCATTGCAGGTAACCGTTCTAGATCTAAGTAAGATGTATGACGGCATGGCGAGTGCCAATGGGACCGCTGCGCTGGCCAATGGCAGCCCGCGTTTGTTCGGGTCCGACGCGCTGTCGGGTGGCACGTTTACATTCACCGATGTTAATGCTGGCATCAATAAGACCGTAAATGTGTCCAACGTTACGGTTCGTGATGGCAATAATGGTGGCAACTATGCGATCAGCTATGTGAACAATACGTCTAGTGCGATTACGCCATTTGTGGTGAGCTTGACAGGCGGTCGCACCTATGACGCTACAACCTCGGTTTCGGCTGCTAATCTGACAATTGGCACCCTGGTTGGTGCTGAGACGCTTGGTCTGACTGGCTCTGGCGCGCTTGGTGACAAGAATGTTGGTCAGAATAAGGCGGTTGACCTTGGTACACTGACGCTGACCAGCGCTACTGGTTTGGCCACTAACTATACGCTGTTAAACGGCAGCCGTACGGCGACCATCTCCGCAGCTCCGCTAACGGTTACCACATCAAATGTGATAAAAACATATGATGGCGGCCTGAGTGTTGCCAGTGCAGGCGAGGCGCCTACGCCGATTGTCAAGGCTGGTAGCAACACACAGCTGTTCGGGTCGGATAGCTTGAGTGGTGGCAGCTACGCCTACACTAACGCAGGTGCTGGAAGCGGAAACCGATCGGTAACGGTTGCCGGGGTGATGGTAAATGATGGCAATAATGGTCTGAATTATGCCGTCACCTATGCTAGCAACTCGACCAGCACTATTAATCCTAAGGCTTTGACGGTTTCTGCACTGTCACAGACCAAGGTGTATGACGCCACGACTGCGGTGAATAGCTCTGCGCTGAATGTTGGCTATAGTGTCAGCGGTCTGGTTGGAAGTGAAAGCGTGTCGGGCGTAACGCTAGCTTACGCAAATGCAGATGTAAGCCGCAATAGCAATGGCACAGTGTTGAGTGACAAGACGATTGTAGTGAGCGCTGCCGTCGCGGGTGCAAATACCCAGCTGTCTAACTATGCGATCAGCTATGTAAATAACACGTCTGGTACGGTTACGCCAAAAACGGTCTCTCTGTCGGCCTTGAAGGTTTATGACGCAAGTGCCGACCTTACCGGATGGGTGGCCATTAATACGGGTATAGCTGGCCAAGTGCTTAGTTATACAGGTGCACTGGCGAATTCACCGGAAGTGGGCGTTGTTGGCAACTATATCAGCCAGATTGTTTTGGTCAGCACGCCGACGTCTTCGGCGTCAAACTATATCCTGCCCGTGCTTAACGCTTCGACGGCTCCGGTTTCGATTTCGATACCGCAGCCCGCTGTTGTCACGATATCTCGAACCTATGAGGAGCTGCCTGTCGTTATCTCGCCAACTCCCGCACCTGCACTCACAAGTCCCGTTGTGATTGTAGCTCCTGCGTCTTCGCCACCTTCGGGTGGCACGTCTGCTGGCGGTACCACTTCTGGTTCGTCTACGCCGCCGCAGGGATCTGGCACCACCACCGTTGGCACACCTGCTGATGGCAGTGCGTCCGGTTCGTCTACGTCGTCGCAGACCTCTGGAAATGGATCGACGACTGGTACGACCTCGGGTGGTATTATATGGCAAAGTGGTACCGGCACGACCTCAGGTGAAACCCCATCGGGCGGTGTCGCTTCGGGTTCGTCAACGTCGACACAGGGATCTGGCAGCACCACAACCGATGATGCAGTTTCAGGTGAAGGCGGTTCGACTTCGGTTGATACGTCCGGACGTGGATTTATTTCGGTCGATCCGATTAATCCTCCAGTGCTGGATGCTGGTACAGTGTTCAAACTGACGGTTCCACAAACGGCTTTCCGCCATATGCGCAGCGACGCTCGGATCACACTGAGTGCCGCATCACCAGATGGAAGCGCCCTGCCTACTTGGGCAAC
Organism: Pseudomonadota bacterium; assembly: GCA_041175465.1. Lineage (GTDB taxonomy): Bacteria > Pseudomonadota > Alphaproteobacteria > Sphingomonadales > Sphingomonadaceae > Sphingorhabdus_B. The sequence goes on from JBEDEX010000006.1 coordinate 5,034, forward strand.
GTTTGATGCCACCCGTAACATTCTGTCAGGCACTGCGCCGGACGGCGTCGTCCAGTTGGATGTCGAGGTGACGGCTGTCGATGAAGAAGGTTACCGTATTTCGGTAATTCTGAATCTGAAATTTTCTAAAAAACCTTGAAGGATTAACAATGGCTAAATTTCTAAACACTTTGTCGGCGGCTGTTATTGCCGTCAGCTTATTGATCTCTGCACCTGCTGAGGCGGCGCGCCCAAAAAAGGGTGCCAGCCCTGCATCTGCCGCACCGGCCACCCCAGCGACACCTGCTACACCAGTAGCTGCGCCAGTTGAGTGGGAGCTTAAGAATACTTTCGGAAAGTGGGAATTGCTCTGCAATAAAGGAAACGTGTCGGATTGCCGCGCGGTTCAAACCCAGAATTATGCCGATGACACGACTAAGGGGCGTTTGTTGCAGGTTCTGCTTGCGACTGATCAGGGACGGACATTTGCCGTTCTGACACTGCCGTTTGGCGTTGATCTGCGCGCAGGCGCTGTGATTAAGATCGATGAAGGCGCCGAAGTTAAGACTGCTTACACAACCTGTTTGCCGGATGGATGCCAGTCGGTTGTTGAACTTGACGAGAGCCTCCAGGGCCAACTTACTGCCGGAAAAGTAATGAAGGTTGGTTTCCGCCCTTGGGGTGGAGACGAAAAGACGCTCGTAGTCGAAGTCCCCTTGGATGGCGCGAAGGACGTGCTGGCCGCAATTAAAAAATAACGGCGGTCAAATAACAGTCCGGCCTAGGGAAAAGTGAAATGTTTATGAAACTGGTGAACGCAATTTTGCGTATGGTTATGTTTGCGTCGTTGACGACGTTGAAAATGCAATATGCGCGCAATCTTGCGTCCGTGTTGGCGTTGCTAGCTTTGGTTATTTTGCCAGAACAAGCTCGTGCCCAGACTACCAGCACCGTGAGTGTCGGTTTTGAAAATGGTTTCGTCGGTGAGTATTCAAACAATGCTCACCAGCCAGTTTCTATCAAAACATTCAATACGCTTGGCATTCGGAACGTTACTATTTCGCAGCAAACGAACAATGGAGCCTTTGGTGGCAGCCAGGGTAATGATTACTCGGTAACCGTGACAGTTCTGTTTTCTAACGGCTCAACATCGACCTTCCCTGCGGCGGTAAATTGGCGCGATAGCCAGGGCAGTACAATCCACGGTATCGGCTTGACCGTCGACGCTGGAGTTAATGACGGCATAACTTATTCAGTGCGTAACGACTTCAGCAAGACATATTTGCTTCAGTTTGTAGGGAGTAATCGAACTTACGCCGACACGGCCACAAATGTTGATTCTAACACCGTCAGCGGGAATGCCGCAACTAACGGTTTGTTGGAGGCATTGAACACCTATAGGACAACCGCACCTGCATCCACAACGCCGTCTGCATTGACATCAATCATCACAGCGGCGGTTCCGTCAATTTCCGCCAATGGGACGTCGACTACGACGATTACAGTACAGCTAAAGGATGTTAACGGTAAAAATCTTACGACGGGCGGTAATACCGTCACCCTTGCAACAACCGCTGGAACCTTGTCATCTGTCATAGACAATGGAAACGGAACCTACACCGCAACACTTACGTCCTCGACTAGCGTTACGACTGCAACTATCACGGGCACGACAGAAGCCCTCACGATTTCAGACAATGCGCAGGTGCAATTCGTCAGTACATCATCGGTGTCGGGTACATTGGTGCGCGCGAACGGCAGCGCGGTTAGCGGGCGTTCAGTTAATTTGGTCAACGCTTCAAACCAAATTGTCGCAACAGTAACGACCAGCGGCAGTGGTACATATAGCTTCACCGCGGTTGCGCCCGGCACTTATTCTATCCAGTTTGAATCAGCGGGTAGTTTCAAGGCGAAGGCGAAGTCAGCCATAGGATCAAACCAAGGTCATGTTGTCAGCAGCGTTACTGTTGGGTCATCAAGCACGATAACGAACGTCGATGCAGTCGTGATTGACCCTGCGGGTATCATCTACAACAGCACTACCCGTGCGCCGATCGCCAATGCCGTTGCTTCGCTCTATTTTGGTGGAACGAAGGTCAACAATACTGCGCTTGACACAACACTTGGCGGTGCGAACGATCAGACAACCGGGGCAGATGGTTTTTACTCTTTCGTTTTGAATGGTACGGCCTCGTCTGGGACTTATGAAATTCGGGTTGTTGCGCCTACAGGGTTTACGGATACACCTAGCTCGACCATTGCGCCAAGCGGAACCTATACGCCAGCACTTGGTGGTGGTTTGGAGCTAATCCAGGCGCAGTCGACCGCGCCAACGGGTACAGAGCCAACAACTTACCATCTGTTCTTCAACTTCACTATCGGTGCCGACGCGGCGAGTTCGTCTAATGGCGTCATTCACAACCACATTCCGATTGATCCGGTGGTTGCAGCGCCAGTCTTTACGAACACCAATGCGACGAATGGGACGAGCTACAGCTTTGACTATGCGGAGAATAACGCGAGCGGTGCAACGCTGGGCACGGTGTCTGCGACAGGTACTGGGACGCTGAGCTACAGCATTACGGCTGGCAATACGTCTGGTTGGTTTGCGATTGATGCGACGACAGGTGCGATTACATTGACCCAAACGGGTAGTGCGTCGCTTGCCAATGACTTTGAGACACAGGCGAATATTCAGACGCTGACGGTTCAGGTATCTGACGGCACGCGCACGACGAGCATTGATGTCGCGCTTAACGAGACGAACGTCGATGATACGGCACCATTGATCACAGGCCCAAGTGGCGCTGCGGGTGATGCGACTGCTGCGATCTCGGTTAACGAGAACCAGACTGCAGTAACGACGCCCACTGCCAATGAGGCCGTCACTTGGAGCCTTGCAGGTGGCGAAGATGTTGCCAAGTTCGCTATTGATCCGACCACAGGTGCCCTGACCTTTGTTGCGGCACCTGATTATGAGACACCAACCGATGGTACGACTTCGGGGGGCAACACCTATATTGTGCAGGTGAAGGCATTGGATGCGTCGGGTAACTTCTCGTTGCAGACGATTACGGTCACTGTGCTGGACGTGAATGAGGGTGGTCCTGCGTTTATGAACACCAATGCAACTGACGCAGGCAGCAACCCATCCTACAGCTTTGACTATGCGGAGAATAATGCGAGCGGTGCAACGCTGGGTACTGTTGCCGCCACTGACCCGGATGGCACTGCAGTGATATTCAGCATTACCGCGGGCAATGCCGATGGCTGGTTTGCAATCAATAGTTCAACTGGTGCGATTACGCTGACCAGTGCTGGTGCGGCATCGCTGGCGAACAACTTTGAAGCGATGCCTAATCAGCAGGCGCTCACGGTATCTGCGTCGGACGGCACCACTGCGACCCTTATTGAGGTGCGGTTGAACGAGACCAATGTAGACGATAGCTCACCTGCAATTACTGGTCCGACCGGGTCGCCTGGTGCAGCAAACGACGCGATTGCTGTTAATGAGGGCCAAAGGGCTGTTGCGCGCCTCACTGCCAGTGAGACGGTAATCTGGTCAATCACAGGTGGCAATGATAGCGGGAAGTTCCAAATTGCTCCGGATGGCACAATAACCTTTGTAGTGGCTCCGGACTTTGAAAGCCCGACTGATACGGACACGAATAACACATATGTGCTGACTGTTACCGCAAGGGATGCTGCTGGTAATATCAGCACGCAAACCGTCACGGTAACAGTGCTTAACGTTGATGATACGGCTCCAACGATTACGGGCCCAAGTGGTTCGGTCGGTGCCGCGAATGATGCCATCTCTGTGGATGAGGGACAAACCTCTGTCGTGCGGTTAGTTGCAACGGAGACTGTTGGCTGGTCGATTACGGGCGGCAATGATAGCGGGAAGTTCCAAATTGCTCCGGATGGCACAATAACCTTTGTAGTGGCCCCTGACTTTGAAAGCCCGACTGACACGGACACGAACAACATTTATGTGCTGACCGTGACCGCAAGGGATGCTGCTGGTAATATCAGCACGCAGACCGTTGCGGTAACAGTGCGGAACATCGACGATACGGCTGCAGTTATCACGGGCCCAAGTGGCGGTCCTGGAGCGGCTGCTTCTGCTCTCACGATCACGGAAGGTTTGACGGCAGTAACGCGCTTTACCGCAAACGAAGCAGTGACTTGGTCAATTGACAGTGGGGCAGATGCCGCAAAGTTCAGAATAGACGCGGCAACTGGAACAATCGTTTTCGTGGCAGCGCCGGATTTCGAGAACCCGACGGACAGTGATCGGAACAACACTTATGTGGTTCGAATCAAGGCAGTCGATGCAATTGGTAACGTCAGCTTTCAAACATTGACTGTGACAATTACCAATGTTGATGAGATTGCCCGTAAGCTGGATCAAATTGGGGACAAGCTGCGCGGTAGCCTGCGGAATTACGCAGCACATGGCCTCAGTGACATGTTGGCGTTCAACGAGACGTTGATGGCGAGCAATGACAGATTCTGTGCAGATCCAAAGACGCAAAAGGACATTTCGGGTTCTGCGCGCGCGAATGAAAACGGCGCCAATTTGGATGTGAGTTACACACAACGTCTGACTGACTGTCGCCGTCCTCATCAGCTCTTGGCGGATGCCGGCCTTAGCTCATCTCGCATAGGCGGAAAGTGGAGTTCGCGTGTTTTTGGTGCACTTCGCTTTGAAACGAAGTTCAATAATGACATCACTCTTGGCCTTGCAGCCCTTGTTTCACGTTCAAGCGATAATTTGCCCGGATTTGAGAATAGCTCGATTGCGGACAAGAGCCTGCAGGTAAATGCCTATGGACGTTACAACGTAAGCAACGCGCTGCGTGCAGGCGCATTCATCGGCTATGGCAACACCTGGTATGATTTTGCTTTAACCGAAACCGATGGTTTTGGCCTTGATGGTTCGATGACCGGCAAACGTAGGGTCTATGGCGGGATGCTCAGTGGTGATTTCAACCTTGGCGACATGGTTGTAACAACAGATGCGGTTATCTCGCATGCGCGTGAGCAGATTGGTTCAGCGACGTTGGCTGCACGCTATCTGGGCGAAGACCGCACTGGTATAGCCTTTGCAGTTGGCACGGTAGATGTGACGCGAATAAGCATTCCGCTAACTGCCCCCATTACGCTCAGCAGATCGGCTGATTATGGCGCTAGGTCACATTTGCTGCTTAGCCCCGGTCTGCTCTGCGAAGATAATGACGTGCAAAGCTCGGGCTTACGATGCGGCTATCAACTAGGCGCAAAATTGGTCGCCAATGATGGCGGTCGTGCGCGGCTCTACGCGGATTATAACTGGGAAAGTGTAGCAGGCATGCGCCGTTCACTTATTGCCGTAGGATATGCTTATCGCTTGGGTAATAAGAATAACCTTGAGCTTGCTGTTGAAGCAAATCGTGGTCTGAATGCCATGGCACGGCAAGACAACCGCGCAATGCTATCCATAAGGCTGGCCCAGTAAGACACTATATCCGGATTGCTGGTGGCAATTGATACCATCGCCACCAGCAATTTCTAACCCACCAAAAAATCCTAAGAATGAAAAATGCACAAACCTGTGAGTGCATTCTGGTGGTTACGTGGCTGTGCAAGTGAAATGTAGGACGCAAAGTTTGTTTGAGAGAGCGTCAAAATTACACCGTTCAAATCTCTGCGTCGGCTAGGCGGGCACTCTATTAGGTGTTTTTGTAAATCATGCCTTTAACGGCATAGATTTATTGTGCGCGCAGAAGCGACCTAAGTGCATTCAACAGATTATATAGATAGCTAACGTGGCGAATAAGATTTTCGCACAAATGCGTAATCGTGACTTTGTCAGTAATCAGGAATGTCAGAGAATGCGCAAATTTCACTTAACCAACTAACTTCAATAGTTGGTGACCCCTACGGGAATCGAACCCGTGTTTCAGCCGTGAAAGGGCCGCGTCCTAACCGCTAGACGAAGGGGCCAATCACTTGGCGAGCCGCGCCTTTACGGGTTCGTTTTGCACACGTCAAGGCCAAGTTCACGCAAATTCAGTCAACAAAGGCAATGTCGTCGACATGCAGCTCCGCTTTTGGCGTTGCACCCCAGTCATCGACCTTCGCGCGGCCTGCAAACCAGAAGCGCCGGCCACGTTCAGCGTGGAGCATCGTCTGGCCAAGAACGGTCTCGCCCTGACGAAACGCCATGGCTTTGAACGATTGGCCATCATCGCCCGCGACAATTGCGCGGACATGGTCCTTGCCGACAATATCGCACTTGATGATTCGCAATGGCCCCGTGACCAACCGCGGCCCGGGCCAGCCCATGCCATAAGGTCCAGCCGATTCCATGGCGTCGACAAAAATGGGGTTCAAGCCGCGTGGCGCGACTATAGCGTCGATTAACAACGCCTTGGTTCCCGATGCATTAGCGACATCTGTTGCGAGGCGCGCGTCTAGCCAATCGGCTAAGGCATCAATTTTATCGCGCGCGACAGTCAAGCCAGCGGCCATGGCATGACCACCGCCTGCGACCAATAAACCAGCCTCTCGCGCAGAAATGATAGCCGCACCCAGATCAACGCCAGCGATGGAACGACCCGATCCCTTGCCGACGCCATTTTCGTCGACCGCGATGACGATCGATGGTTTCCCTGTCTTTTCCTTGATGCGCCCAGCGACGATACCAATGACGCCTGGGTGCCAGCCTTCGCCAGATAACAACGCCACTGCCCGATTATGTTGTCCGGGCAACATGGCCTCGGCCTGTTCCTGCACCACCGATTCAATCGCGCGGCGTTCTTCATTCAGGCGGTCAAGTTCCATCGCTATATCTTGCGCTTCGATTGGATCTTCGGTGATCAGTAACCGCACCCCAAGGTCCGATTTGCCGACGCGGCCTCCGGCGTTGATACGTGGCCCTAAGGCAAAGCCAAGGTCGGAGCATATTGGCGCGCGGGTAAGGCGGCTGGCTTGGATGAGCGCAGAAAGACCAATGTTACGGCGCGCGGCCATGACTTTCAGCCCTTGTGCAACGAAAGCGCGGTTCAGCCCGCGCAGTTGCGCCACATCGGCCACGGTGCCCAAGGCCACGATATCAAGCAGCTCCATGATTTTGGGTTCGGGCCGTACGGCGAAATAACCACGCGTTCGCAGCGTCCGGATCAACGCTGCCCCCAAAAGAAATGCCACACCAACCGCCGCCAGATGCCCGTGGGACGCAGCTTCGTCGGTTTCGTCGAGGCGGTTCGGGTTGACCAAAGCAAAGGCTGCGGGAAGCACTGACGCGCATTTATGATGGTCGACGACGATGACCTCAAGGCCAGCGGCCTTGGCCTGCGACAGAGCGTCATAGGCCATGGCGCCGCAGTCGACGGTAATGATCAAGCGGCTACCGCCATCGCCAATACGGACCAGCGCCTCGCCGGAAGGGCCATAGCCCTCCATCAAGCGATCCGGGATATAATAGCCTGCGTTCAACCCTAAATTGCGCAGCAAGCGGATGAGGAGTGCCGCGCTGGTCGCGCCATCGACATCATAATCACCATAGACGGTGATTTGCTCCCCAGCCTCTACAGCCTGCGCCAGTCGCAGCGCGGCATTTTCCATATCCTGAAATATGGACGGGTCGGGCATGAAATTGCGGATGGTCGGGTTGCGGTGCCGCTCGATATCATCGCGCGGGACGCCGCGTGCCATGAGCAATTGGGTGACCAGATCATCGGGCTGAAAATCCGGATCACGGCTATCGGTGCCACTACCCCGCCAATGCCAGGCTTGTTCAAGGACGGAATGATGGATGTTCAGGACAGACGACATGATACTTCCCTATGGTGCGCTGCTGGTGCTAGCAAGTGGGGATGAAGCAACTCACAATAATCTGGCATAGCATGACCGGCGGATCTGAAGCCCTCGCGCAGGCCGCTTATGACGGCGCGGTGCGAGAGCAGGGCGCGAATGTGTTGATGCTGAACGCTGCAGAGGCTGGCCCTGAACATATGTTGGCGGCAGACGGATATCTGTTCGTCTTTCCGGAAAATCTCGCATCTATCAGCGGGGGCATGAAAAGCTTTTTCGACCGATGCTATTATCCATGCCTTGGTGCGCTAAACGGGCGGGCTTATGCGATGATTATATGCGCCGGTTCCGATGGGCGAAATGCCGTTGCGCAGGCGGAGCGGATTGCCAAGGGCTGGCGGCTGCGACAGATTGCGCCCAGCGTTATTGTTTGCACGCAGGCGCAGTCTCAAAAGGAAATATTGGCAGCGAAGATTATCGACAGCCATCACCTATCTGCCGCTGCGGAGCTGGGTGAACAGATCGCAGCAGGGCTACAAATGGGTGTTTACTGAATATCAGCCGAGATGGTCAGCCTTGCGATGCTCGCTCTTGACCCAGCGCACGGTGCCCGATGATGCACGCATTACAACGCTTTCGGTGGTCACACGGCCATCGCGCAAGGTCTTTACGCCTTCCAGCAAGGAACCATGGGTCACGCCCGTGGCGGCAAAGATGCAGTCACCCTTAGCCAATTCTTCAAGATCGTAGATCTTGTCCAAATCTTCGATGCCCCATTTGCGCGCGCGCAGCCGTTCATCGTCGTTGCGGAAAAGCAAGCGGCCTTTGAACTGGCCACCGACGCAACGCAAAGCCGCAGCCGCCAACACGCCCTCAGGCGCGCCGCCGCTGCCCATGTAGATATCGACTGTCGTGTCGGGGTTTGTTGTCGCAATCACGCCTGCGACGTCGCCATCGGGGATAAGCATAACGCCGCAGCCAATTTCGCGCAGTTCGGCGATCATCTTTTCATGGCGGGGGCGGTCAAGCACGCAGACAATCAGCTCATGCGGCGGCACGCCTTTTTCGGCGGCAACCGCTGCGACATTTTCGGCTACAGATTTGTTGAGATTGACGATGTTGGGCGAGTAGCCAGGGCCAACCGCGATTTTGTCCATGTACACATCGGGCGCGTTGAGCAAATTACCTTCTTCGGCCACAGCCAGAACCGCCAGCGCATTTGGCCCAGCCTTTGCAGTAATCGTCGTGCCTTCCAATGGATCGAGCGCAATGTCGATTTTTGGACCAGTACCAATCGCGGAACCGACCTTTTCACCAATGAATAGCATCGGCGCTTCATCCCGTTCGCCTTCGCCGATGACAACCGTTCCATCCATATATAGTTCGTTCAAAGCGGCGCGCATCGCTTCAACAGCGGCGGCATCAGCTGCCTTTTCATCGCCGCGACCAATCAGCTTCGCCGCTGCAATGGCTGCAGCTTCCGTCACGCGCACCATTTCCAAAACAAGGACACGGTCGAGGATTTGGCTTGCTGTAGTCATTTGAATTTCCTAGTTATCTTAGAATGATGGTGCGCGTTTTAGGCACCCTCAACGGAACGACATTTCGGGGCTTAGATTCCGATAGGGAAGGTGAGGGCCATTGTCGAGATTGCTTATCGCAATTTACTTCTCACCGCGGCGGCAACGAAGGCTGCGGCGCAGACAGCGATAAACGCAGTTGAGACCGCCGCCGCACAATTTGATTATAACGGACGCTAAGGAAGCTCAACAGAGCCTAGGCTTAGGCGCCCAATATGTGCATCACCATCGGTTCACCAAGCAAGCTATCGGAGCTTGCCAGCGCATCGATCGTGTCATTGATCGCCTGCTCCGGTCCGGCATGTGTAACCATGGCAATTAACGCTGAGCCATCGTCGCTTGCCTCAGTTTGGATGAGGCTTTCAATTGACAATCCCGCATCGCGCATGGCTGCCGTGATTTCCGCGAGCACACCGACACGGTCTGCAACCAACATGCGTAAGTAGGTTTTGCCGACCCGATGTGCGGAGGCTGCGCGCGGCAGCTTTTCAAGTTCATCCGACGGCATGGAGAATGCAGGGCCGGTTTCTTTGCGCGCAATGTCGACCAAATCGGCAACGACCGCTGATGCCGTGGGCTTATCGCCAGCGCCTGCGCCTTGGAAAAGCAAGCGGCCAGAGAAATTGCCTTCGGCAACAACGGCGTTGGTTGCGCCAGTGACATGCGCGAGCGGGTGGCTTAGCGGCACAAGGCAAGGTTGAACGCGCTGGAAAATAGTCGACGATCCATTGTCGCCGTCAATTTCGGCCAGACCGATGAGCCGGATGCGATAGCCTAATGCCTTAGCCTGGGCGATGTCCGCCGCCAATATTTTGCGCACACCGCGGGCCTCAACACCGCCAAAATCAATGACGGTGCCAAAGCTTAAAGAAGCGAGAATCGAAAGCTTATGCGCGGCATCGACACCGTCAATGTCGAACGAAGGGTCCGCCTCTGCAAAACCCTTTGCCTGTGCATCAGCCAGCACCTGGGCAAAGTCCAGCCCGTCGCGCTCCATCGTGGATAGGATAAAATTGCAAGTGCCATTGAGAATACCATAAACTCGGTCAATGCGGTTGGCGGCGGCACCATCGCGCAGACCTTGAATGACCGGAATACCGCCAGCAACCGCCGCTTCAAATTTGAGCGCGGCTTGCTTGCTTTCGGCTAAAGCGGCAAGCTCTGCGCCATGATGTGCAATCATTGCTTTGTTGGCGGTCACCAAAGCGCGTCCGTTGGACAAAGTCTCACGCGCAAGGGTCAAAGCAGGGCCGTCGGATCCACCGACAAGCTCGACAACGACATCCACGTCATCAGCGGTCGCAAGCGCAGCCATGTCGTCGACCCAACGATAAGGCGAAAGGTCAACGCCGCGATCCTTTGTCCGGTCGCGTGCGGTAATGGCTACAATCTTAATCTCGCGCCCCGCTCTGCGGGCAATAAGCGCAGCGTTTTCTTCAATCAGGCGAATGACACCGCTGCCCACGGTTCCAAGTCCCGCGAGGCCCACTTTAAGCGGTGCATGACGAACGGATGTGGACATTGTTAAATGACTTTCTGCCTAGTATCTGTTGGATTTATGCCGCGCTTAAGTGGAATTTGATGGAAACGCTAGCCCAAGCTTGAGATGCGTGCGGGTGCACGCGAGAAAGGCATAAGTCCATCGCAAGGCTGGCGCTGGGGCACGGCGTTCGCTAGAGCCGGGATATATAAGAAATCGGAGCAAAAAAATGCGTGCAGTTGGTATCATCGGGGCGGGTCAAATGGGCGCAGGCATTGCGCAAGTGAGTGCTGCTGCTAGCTATCATGTCTATCTATCGGACCTTGACCTTGCGAAGGCTGAAGCAGGCAAAGCGGGCATTGCAAAGGCGCTTGCGCGTCTCGTTGCCAAAGAAAAAATGGGGCAGACCGAGGCCGACGCATTACTGTCACGCATTGAACCCGTCGCCGGCTATGAACCCATGGCGGAAGCTGGGTTGATCATCGAAGCTGCCACCGAACGTGAAGACATTAAGCGCAGAATATTTGAGGCGGTCGGCAAAATCCTTGGCGAGCAAGCGGTGCTGGCGTCGAACACATCGTCGATTCCAATCACACGGCTGGCGCAGTCATCGCCCGACCCAAAACGCTTTATTGGCGTCCATTTCTTCAATCCTGTGCCGGTCATGGGTCTGATTGAAATCATTCGCGGGCTTGCGACCACCGACGCCACTGTCGACGTCGTGCGCCAATATGGCGAGGCGCTGGGCAAACAATTGGTATTTGCCAATGATGCGCCGGGCTTCATCGTCAACCGTGTGTTGATGCCGATGATCAATGAGGCAATCTTTGCGCTTGGCGAGGGCGTGGCCAACATTCGTGATATCGACACCGCTTGCCAGCTTGGACTCAACCACCCGATGGGACCACTGACCTTGGCGGACTTTATCGGGCTCGACACCTGTCTTGAAATCACCAATGTGCTGTTTCAATCGACGGGCGATCCCAAATTCCGCCCTGCGCCCTTGCTACAAAAATATGTTGAAGCCGGATGGTATGGCCGCAAGGTGAAGCGCGGATTTTACGATTATTCCGGGGATGTGCCGGTGCCGACGCGCTGAGGCTTAAGCGCGCCGCGCCGACACAAAGGCTGCCTCAAGATCAGCAATCAAATCGTCGGTGTCTTCCAAACCGATTTGTAGGCGGATGAGCGTGCCGTCCTTTTCCCAAGCTACGGCTGACCGATATTTTTCGGGTTGGACGGGCAAAGCCAAGCTTTCAAAGCCACCCCAGCTATAGCCGATGCCAAACAGGTCGAGTGCGTCTACAAAGGCAGCGGCCGTGGCGGCGTCACCCTTATGAATGAACGAGAACAATCCTGACGCGCCGGTAAAGTCACGCTTCCAAATTTCGTGGCCCGGACATTCTGGCAGCGCGGGGTGGAAGACGTCTGCAACTTCTGGCTGTGTTTGTAACCATCGCGCAATCTGGAGCGCCGACGCCGCATGCGCCTTCATCCGGACAGACAAGGTACGCAGGCCGCGGCTGGCGAGATAGGCATCGTCGGGTGATACTGTCTGGCCAAGCTGTTGCGCAGTTTGGCGCAATCGCGACCAATATTTCGCATGCGTGGTGACGCTGCCCATCATAACGTCGCTATGGCCCACAATATATTTTGTGCACGATAAGATCGCCATATCGATGCCCTTATCGAGCGCCGTGTGGAAATAAGATGTCGCCCAAGTGTTATCGAGCAAAGTGACCACATTATGTTTTTTGGCCGCTGCGCAAATAGCAGGAATATCTTGTACCTCAAAGGTCAGGCTTCCAGGCGATTCCAACAAAATCGCCTTGGTGCGGTCACAAAACAATGTGTCATAGTCAGTGGCAAGCGGGTCGAAATAGCGCGTCTCAACCCCGAAACGCTTCAGAAATCCGTCGGCCAAAGACCGACTTGGATCATAAGCATTGTCCGTCATTAACAAGACATCACCTGCTTTTAAGACCGACAATAATGCGCAGGCGATAGCGGCTACACCGGAGGGATAGAGCATCGTGCCGTGCGCGCCGGGCTCCATCTCTGTGAGCGCCTCGGCCAGCGACCATTGCGTCGGCGACCCGCGGCGCCCATAGAAAAAACGACCATCTTCGTTTAACGTCTTACCAGCTTCAAGCGCGGCGACATTGGGGTATAAATGCGTGCTTGCGCGCCAAATGGGCGCGTTGACGACTGGGCCGGTTAACGCTTCCCGTCGTCCCGCAGTGACTATTTTCGTAGAGGGCTTTTGGGGCTTGTCAGAACTCAAGCCGCACCCAGCGCTTTTGGAGTGTCTGCGTCGAGGCCCCATTCGGACCAGCTTCCGTCATATAACGCCACATCGGTCTTGCCGGTCATGCGCGCGCCAAAAAGAACAACCGCAGCCGTCATGCCAGACCCGCAAGTGGTGATCATGGGTTTGTTCATATCCACGCCAGCGTCGGTAAAGGCCCCAGTCAATTCCGCGCCACGCTTCCATGTTCCATCTGCATTGAAAAGCTGGCCAAAAGGTAAGTTGCGGCTGCCCGGAATATGTCCCGAAGCCATTTCGGGCCGTGGCTCAGCCTCTTCGCCTGTAAAGCGGCCAGCACCGCGTGCATCGACCACATCTGCGTCTTTGCTGTGTAAATTGGAGAGCATATCGGCTTTGTTGCGAACGGCCTTGTCATCTTTCCACACGGTAAAGTGGCGGTGACGCAAGTTGGGCTTACCCGCTTCTAGTGGCCGGCCTTCAGCTTTCCATTTGGCGATGCCGCCATCGAGAATTGCGACATCATGCGCCCCGAACAATGTCAGCATCCACCATGCGCGGGTAGCAGACTTGAAGGGGCTATCATCATACACAACGATACGACTGCCATCACCAAGCCCAAGAGATTGCATCCGGCTCGCGAACTTTTCGGGTGGCGGTAATGTGTTTGGCAAGCTGCTATTGGCGTCGGCAAGCTCTTCCAAATCCATGAACACGGCCGATGGAATATGCCCGCCTTCATATTCTGCCTGGGCACTACGACCCGCATCGGGCATGAACCATGTTGCATCGACAACGCGAAGATCGGACGCGCCGATTTCATTCGCCAACCAATCGGTGCTTACTAACAATTCCATGATGTCGTCCTTGCCCGCATGTTTGATTCTCGTTCAATGCAGGATAAGCCGATTTTACAAACTATCCAAGCGTTTCCAGAAACTGTTGCGCATGCGTTCGAAGCTTCACTTTATCTCCATCCGTCATCCGTTCCCAATTTTTATACGGCATCGCCATGCGGGGGTTTTTGCGCAATTTTCCTTCGTTACGGGCAATGAATTCCCAATATAACGCATTGAAAGGACATGCTTTTGGTCCAACGCGCTGCTTCACATCATAACGGCAATGTGTGCAATAATCGGACATGCGATTGATATAGGCGCCGCTTGCCGCATAAGGTTTTGACGCGAGCATGCCGCCATCGGCAAACTGGCTCATACCAAGACTGTTGGGTAATTCCACCCATTCATACGCATCTGCATAGGCTGCGAGATACCATGTATGGACTTGTTTAGGGTCAATTCCTGCGAGCAAGGCAAAATTGCCGGTGATCATCAGTCGCTGGATATGATGCGCGTAGCTATGCGCGATCGTCTGACCAATGGCTTGCGACATGCAAAGCATGTCGGTTTTGCCTGTCCAGTAAAACGCAGGCAGGGATCGCGTTGCGTCCAGCGCATTGCGTTCCACATAATCGGGGCCGGCATGCCAGTAAATGCCGCGCACATATTCGCGCCAGCCAATGACTTGCCGGATAAAGCCCTCAGCAGCGTTAATTGGGACCTTTCCCGCCCGATATTGCACCTCAACCGCGCGGCACAATTCCAGCGGGTCAAGCAAGCCAGAATTGATATATGGTGACAGAATGGAGTGCCACAAAAACGGCTCGTCTTTGAGCATCGCGTCCTGATAATCGCCAAAATAGGGCAAAGCATGTGTTAGGAAATACTGCTGCTGCTGCAATGCATCTGCACGGGTCACCGCAAAGCCGAATGTGTCCGTCTGTCCGATGTTATCTCCATAACGATCCTCGACCATCTGGATGACGTCTTGCGTCACGGCATTGGGCGGAAAATGCAACGGCCTTGGCATCGTCAGGTCGCGCTTGGCGGGTTTGCGGTTGTCTGCGTCAAAATTCCATTGCCCCCCTTCGGGCGCATCGCCGTGCATGAGTAGGCCGGACTTGCGGCGCATATCGCGATAGAAAAATTCCATGCGCAATTGCTTGCGGTCCTTGGCCCAGCTTTCAAATTCGTCATGGGTGCACAAAAATCTATCGTCGGGTAGGATGGTTACCGGAATATCAAAACGGTCGGGCCAGCTATCGAGCATGGCCTTTACGCGCCATTCGCCGGCTTCTGTCACGCGCAGTGCTGAGATTTTGTGCCGCTCGAAAGCGCGCACAACTTCCCCGGTGAAGCTCCCGCTGTTGTGCGCATCGGTCAGTTTTACGTAATCGACGGTCCAACCTGCCGCGCGCAGATCCTCTGCATGGTGGCGCATGGCCGACAGAATATACGCCATTTTGGATTTATGGTGCGGCACATACTCGGTTTCTTCGTCCACCTCCGCCATCAAGATGACGCATGCTGCTTTGTCCTGCCCCGCCAAAGAAGACATGCCGTGGCTGAGCTGGTCACCAAATATGGGAATCAAAATTGTCATGTCGGCGCCATAACGCGGGACGCATGCAAGGACGATACAGGGTTTCCAGAAAGACAAAGGCGCGCAGTTTGGATAGCGCCTGCTATATTTATTCCCGAACCGTTAGCGATATCTGGTATCACCCGTTTGCTTCGCGCCGCGAAACGGTTAAATGCGGCGTCATGACTGATACATTAAAGCCAAAATTCCTCGGTGCGCAAAGCGCGCTTCCTCAAACGCCAGAAGAAGCGCAGTTGGATTATGTGCCGAATCCACGCGCGGGTACGCTGTATCTCGCGCGTTTCGCGGTGCCGGAATTTACCTCGCTGTGCCCCGTCACGGCGCAGCCGGATTTTGCACATTTGGTGATCGATTATGCGCCAGATGCGACTATCGTCGAATCGAAATCATTGAAGCTCTTCCTAGGTTCTTTCCGCAATCACGCTGCTTTTCATGAGGACTGCACCGTTGGCATCGGCCAGCGTCTTTTCTCGGAAATGAAGCCCCATTGGTTGCGGATTGGGGGCTATTGGTATCCGCGCGGCGGCATACCGATTGATGTGTTCTGGCAATCCGGCGAGCCGCCCAAGGGTTTGTGGATCCCCGACCAAGGTGTTCAGCCCTATCGCGGCCGCGGCTAGGATATAGGCCCGCATAATACTGCCTCATTAGCAAGGCAGATCTACCCCGTTGCGGGCTACTTGCTCATCTCGTCGCCGCTCAAGAATCGTTCGTCGCAAAATATCGGTAAAAGCTGTTCTCGACCGAGAGCCTGCTTTACAGCTTCTGCATGGCCAATATTGCAAGAGTTCGGGACAGGCATATCCAAAGCATGAGCCGCAAAGGTATGGCCTCATTGGCGATACTGTCCATGTTGTCAGCATGCGTTGCTGTAGAGCGCGTACCATCAAGGCCACAGCCAGCGCCAGCCGTGAAAAAGCAAGTGGCGCCCGCAATTCAAGTGCGACCAGCGTCTGTCCGCGCACCTGTAGGGCTGGAAAATCTGCTGAACGAGCAATGGCGCAATTTTCCGGGTCGCACGGGCGTTGCTATTATGCGCATCGATGGTGGCGAATGGATAGCCGGCAAACGCGCTGAGGAGTTGTTTCCCCAACAGAGCGTATCCAAAATATGGGTAGCACTAACAATTTTGGACTTGGTTGACCAAGGGAAGATCCGACTGGACCAAAAAATACGTATAACGCGCGATGACCTTGCGGTCTTTCATCAACCCATTCGGGATCGCGTTATCGCCAATGGCGAGATCGACGTCACAGTGCTGTCGCTTCTCGAGCAAGCGATCATGGGTAGTGACAATACCGCTAATGATTCTCTGCTGCGTACCGCAGGTGGTCCGCCAGCTGTGCAAAATTTTCTGCTACGTAAAAAATTGGGTGCCATTCGCTTTGGGCCGGGGGAGCGTGCGATGCAAAGCGCGATAGCAGGGCTGGAATGGCGCCAAGAATATGCGATTGGACAGCGTTTTTATGCAGCGCGTGCAGAGGTGCCGTTGGCGACACGCAAAGCAGCATTGGATCGCTACCTTGCTGATCCTATCGACGGGGCTAGTCCTGAGGCGATTGTCCGCGCACTTGCGAAATTAGCTAAAGGTGAGCTGCTTTCCCCTGCATCGACGCGGCTCATTTTGGGGATAATGGCACGCACATCAAGCGGTCCGAACCGGTTGAAGGCAGGGGTGCCTGCGGGGTGGCAGTTTGTACACAAGACAGGAACAGGGCAAATTTTACCGCCGGTTTCAACAGGCTATAATGATATCGGAATAATGACGGCACCTGACGGTACGCGCTATGCCATGGCGGTTATGATGGGCAGTACCACTGCGCCCATTCCGCAACGCATGGCATTCATGCAGTTTGTGTCACGTTCGGTCGCTACATATCACGGACAATAAACGTCGACGTGAATTTAGGTTGCCAGAGATAGAGCCCGCTCTGTTGCAGACAAAGAAAAGGGCCGCCCTGTAAACAGGACAGCCCTTTTCAAAATGCTTTCGCTTAGAAAGCGCGAATATTACTTCGCAGCTTCTTTCGCAGCGTCTGCAGCGGCGCCAGCTTCTGCAGCAGGTGCGGCAGCGTCAGCAGCAGGTGCAGCAGCTTCTGCAGCAGCAGCGTCAGTTGCAGCGGCGTCAGCAGCAGGTGCTTCAACAGCAGCGTCAGCAGCTTCTGTTGTTGCTTCTGTTGTTGCTTCTGTTGTTGCTTCTTCAGCACCTGAGCAAGCAGCCAAACCGAGCGAAGCGGCAAGAACGAGAGATACAGCAATTTTCTTCATATGGGAAACCCCCTAGCAAAACTTATGAAAACCTGACAGGCGCGTTGCAAGAATTGCAGCTTGCCTGCGAAAAGCCCTCTAGCTCGTTCATAATTCGCTGGCAATGCGCTTTTTCATTTCGGCAAAAGGTTACGTAGCCGTTTTGGGCTTATGTCTACTATAACGGTAGAAAATATGGCGAATTTGTGCGGATTGACTTGATATAAAGAATTCTTTATATCTCTAACAAATGATCAATTTATTAAACATCATGCGGGCCTTGGCTGACCCTACGCGTTTACGAATCGTGTTTCTAGTGCGCCGTCTGGAGCTGTCGGTGGGCGAATTGGTTCAGATACTCGACCAAAGCCAGCCCCGCGTGTCCCGGCATATCCGTATTCTGGACGAAGCAGGGCTTTTGGAGCGTCGCAAAGAAGGAAGCTGGGTATTTTTAAGACCAAGCGACATTTTAACGGATGGCGCGCTCGCATCTTTATTGGCAGAGGCAGATGTGTCGCAGGCAAAAGCGTTCCAGCGGGACCTGCTTCGACTAGATGAAGTCCGCAATGCGCGCACTGACATGGCGGCACAATATTTTGCAGCACATGCGGATGAGTGGGATTCGCTCAGATCATTACACATTGCCGATTCGGAAGTTGAGGCGCGCTTGACGCAAGTTCTGCACAGTGGGCCCTTGGGCAGGGTACTCGACGTAGGCACGGGCACCGGGCGCATTGTTGAATTGTTCGCGGCCGAGGCCAGTCGGCTTGTTGCGATAGATAGCAGCCCGGAAATGCTTCGGCTTGCACGCGCGAAAATAGCCAGCTTAAGCCCTGAAATTGCCAGTAAGGTTGATATAAAGCTTGGCGACTTCAACATGCTGCCCGTGGGGGATGGTGAATTTGACACCGTCATTTTCCACCAAGTCTTGCATTACGCCCAGCACCCCGAAGCGGTCATCGCCGAAGCAATCCGCACGCTTGCGCCGGGTGGCCGGCTCGTGATTGTTGATTTTGCGGCGCATGACTTGGAAGAACTTCGCACGGTCCATGCGCACGCGCGGCTTGGCTTTTCGGATGATTTCATGAAAAAGGCATTTAATAGTTACGGTCTCCAGATGGTGCACCAAACCGCGCTTGAAGCTGGTACATTGGTGGTCAAAGTGTGGATGGGCGAGAAGCTCTCGGTCCAGCAAACGCGCCCCACAGATAACCTCAACCCAAAAAACAATTTAAGGATCGTCGCATGATTCTCCCACTTGCACAGATGCAGGAGGCCAGCTGGGCTGCTGCCTCTCCCCTTTTTGCAGGCCTTCCCGGTGATTGCGAGATTAGTTTCGAATTCTTCCCGCCCAAAACGGAAAAGATGGAGGAGCAATTATGGGATTCGGTCGTGACCCTATCACCGCTGGGGCCACGCTTTGTCTCGGTCACTTATGGCGCGGGCGGGACAACCCGCGAACGCACGCATAACACGGTTGCACGTATTGCCCGCGAAACCCAAATTCCGGCGGCCGCACATTTAACCTGTGTTGAAGCATCCAAGGGCGAAATTGCCGATGTTGCCAACGCTTATTGGGAAGCCGGGGTTCGGCATATTGTCGCGCTGCGCGGGGACGCACCCAGTTCCGACGGAAAATTTATACCGCATCCCGATGGTTATGCCAGTGCTGCGGAATTGGTCGAAGGTTTACGCAAACTGCACCCTTTTGAAATATCGGTCAGCGCCTATCCCGAAACCCATCCAGAGGCCTTGTCAGCTGCGTCAGATATTGATTTTCTGAAGCGCAAGTTGGACGCCGGCGCGAGCCGCGCGATTACGCAATTCTTTTTTGAACCCGAAACCTTCTTCCGCTTTCGAGATGCGGCTGCGGCGGCCGGCATTGATGCAGAGATTGTGCCGGGCATCATGCCCGTTTCGAACTTCGCCGCAATTACCCGCATGTCGCATCTGACGGGTACGGCGATACCCGATTGGATGGCGGACGTGTTCAATGGATTGGACGATCACCCGTCGGCACGACAATTGGTGGCGGCTACTGTCTCGGCCGAAATGTGCCGGAAATTATATGCAGGCGGCGTCCGGGAATTTCACTTCTACACGTTGAACCGTG
Organism: Pseudomonadota bacterium; assembly: GCA_041175465.1. GTDB lineage: Bacteria > Pseudomonadota > Alphaproteobacteria > Sphingomonadales > Sphingomonadaceae > Sphingorhabdus_B. Next base: position 24,941 of record JBEDEX010000006.1, read on the forward strand.
CGGAATTGTCCTACGCGATTTGCCATTTGCTGGGCAAGCGGCCCACCACGTTAACGCAAAAGGAAGCAGCATGAGCGCGCGTGAAACCTTCGTCGCTCGTGCGGCGCAACAGATATTGGTGTTCGACGGTGGCTATGGCACCGCAATTCAAGGTTATAAATTGTCCGAGGCGGATTATCGCGGCGACCTTGAACTGACTCATGACCAAAAGGGTAATAATGACCTGTTGTCGATAACGCGCCCAGATGTCGTTGGCGCAATCCATCGCGCCTATCTCGACGCAGGTGCCGACATGATCGAGACGAACACGTTCAGCGCAACCAAAATCAGCATGGCCGATTATGGCTGCGAACATCTGGTGCGGCAGTTGAATATTGAGTCAGCGAAGCTGGCCCGCGCCTGTTGCGATGCGGCAGAAGCGAAGGATGGCGTAAAGCGGTTCGTCGCGGGATCGATTGGCCCGACCAATAAAACCCTATCCTTGTCGCCGGACGTCAACGATCCCGGCTATCGTGAGATAGACTTTGACTATCTGAAAGATGTCTATCGCGAACAATGCGATGCGTTGATTGAAGGTGGCGTCGATTTTCTTTTGATCGAAACCATTTTCGACACGCTCAACGCCAAATGCGCTGCGATGGCGGCACAAGAGGCTGCTGCAGCCTGTGGGCGCGATTTGCCGTTGATGATATCCATGACCATCACCGATATGGCTGGCCGGAATCTCTCAGGACATACGGTGGAAGCATTTTGGGCCGCAATTCGCCATGTCAAACCGCTGACTATCGGGTTGAATTGCTCTTTTGGCGCGGACCTTTTGCGACCGCATCTGGCGGCATTGTCCAAACAAGCCGACACGCTTGTAATGGCTTACCCCAATGCAGGCCTGCCCAATGATTTGGCCGAATATGATGAGCTGCCCGAAACCACGGCGCAATTGATTGGCCAATGGCTTGACGATGGGTTGGTGAATATCGTTGGCGGCTGTTGCGGCACCACGCCCGCACATATCTCTGCGATTGCCAAGGCGGTTGCGCATCGTGCACCACGCGCCATTCCCAAGGCAGATATTGTGACCCGGCTGGCAGGGCTTGAACTCTTCGTCATGGCCGCCTGAACCTTATAAAGCAGAACAAAAATGTCCACCACCACTTCCTCTTCCCGCTTCGTCAATATCGGCGAGCGCACCAATGTCACTGGCAGTGCCAAGTTCAAAAAATTGATCCTTGCAGGCGATTATGAAGCTGCCGTTGAGGTGGCGCGCGATCAGGTCGAAAATGGTGCGCAAATTATCGATATCAACATGGATGAAGGCCTACTGGACGCGCATGAAGCGATGACCACTTTCATCAAGCGTATCGCGGCAGAGCCCGATATCGCACGCGTGCCGTTAATGATCGACAGTTCGAAATGGAGTGTGATTGAGGCCGGACTGAAATGCGTTTCGGGTAAGCCCATCGTGAACTCGATATCCATGAAAGAAGGCGAAGAGGCTTTCTTGCATCACGCGCGTCTCTGCATGGCTTATGGAGCCGCGGTTGTGGTCATGGCATTCGATGAAACCGGGCAGGCTGACACGCAAGCCCGCAAGGTCGAGATTTGCAAACGCGCCTACGACCTGTTGATCGGCATCGGCTTCCCGCCCGAAGACATCATTTTCGATCCCAATATCTTTGCTGTGGCAACGGGGATTGAGGAGCATAATAATTACGGCGTCGACTTTATCGAGGCGGTGCGGGAACTGCGGGATTTGTGCCCACATGCGCATTATTCGGGTGGGCTTTCCAATCTGTCTTTCAGCTTCCGTGGCAATGAACCCGTGCGCCGAGCGATGCACTCCATCTTCCTTTATCACGCCATTCCTGCCGGTTTGGATATGGCCATCGTCAATGCGGGGCAGCTTGATATCTATGACGATATTGACGCGGAATTGCGCGTGGCGTGCGAAGATGTCATCCTCAACCGCGATCCTGATGCGACCGAGCGCTTGATCACGCTAGCCGAAAAATATCGCGGTACAGATGTTGCACAGGAAAAAGCCGAGGCCGAATGGCGCGGCTGGCCTGTGACCAAAAGGTTGGAGCATGCCTTGGTCAAGGGCATCGATGCCCATATCGTCGAGGACACGGAAGAAGCCCGGCTGGCCATCAAAACGGCTGGCGGTCGACCGATACAGGTTATTGAAGGGCCGTTGATGGACGGCATGAATGTTGTGGGTGATCTGTTTGGATCAGGCCGTATGTTCTTGCCGCAAGTGGTAAAGTCTGCGCGGGTGATGAAGAAAGCGGTCGCGCATCTGTTTCCTTATATTGAGGCGGAAAAAGAAGCCGGCGCCAAAGGCAAGGGCAAGATCATCATGGCGACCGTGAAGGGCGACGTGCATGACATTGGCAAGAATATTGTGGGTGTTGTCCTGCAATGTAATGGCTTTGAGATTGTGGATCTCGGGGTCATGGTTCCGTGGCCGACAATCTTACAAGCGGCGGTCGAACATGATGCTGACATGATTGGGCTGTCGGGCCTGATCACCCCGTCGCTCGACGAAATGGTGACCGTTGCCGAAGAAATGGAAAAAGCGGGCATGTCGATGCCGCTGATGATCGGCGGCGCAACCACTTCGAAAACGCATACGGCGTTGCGCATTGAGCCCGTCTACTCAGGCCCCGTCATTCACGTGCTCGACGCCTCGCGCGCTGTCGGTGTGGCAGGAACATTGGTCAGTGACACCATGGCGGACAAATTTGTTGCCGCCACCCGCGCCGAATATAGCCAAATTCGCGATGCCCGCGCTGGCAAGACGGCGAAGCCGCTCGCCACGCTGGAAGAAGCACGCGCCAATGCCTTTGAAATAGATGAAAGTCTAAAACCAGCGGCGCCGCAAAAGCCGGGTGTTCATGTTTATGATGATTGGGATCTGGCGGACCTGCGCAACTATATCGACTGGACCCCGTTTTTCCGTGCGTGGGAATTGCACGGTAATTATCCCGCGATTTTGACGGATGAAATTGTCGGTGAAAGTGCGACCAGCCTGTTTGCAGATGCCAATGCAATGCTCGACAAGATCGTCAACGAAAAATGGTTGCGCGCCAAGGGCGTGGCTGGCTTGTGGCCTTGTCGGCGCGATGGCGATGATGTGCTTGTGTATTGCGACAAGACGCAGGCGCATGTCCGCTTGCCGTTCTTGCGCCAGCAAATCGCGAAGCGCGAAGGCAAAGCGAACATGTGCTTGGCCGATTTCATCAGCCGCGATGGCGATTGGATTGGCGGATTTGCAGTGACCACTGGCCATGGCATTGAAACGCATCTGGCGGGGTTCAAAGCCAATATGGACGATTATTCGGACATCATGCTGAAGGCGTTAGCTGACCGCTTGGCGGAGGCCTTTGCCGAACGGATGCACGAACATGTCCGCAAAGATCTATGGGGCTATGCCCCCGATGAACAATTCACGTCTGAGGCACTGAATCGTGAAGAGTATCGCGGTATACGGCCAGCCCCCGGCTACCCAGCCTGTCCGGACCATAGCCTGAAGCCGACATTGTTCGATCTGTTGGATGCGACATCCACGACGGGCATCACCTTGACCGAAAGCTTTGCCATGTTGCCGACCGCTGCCGTGAGCGGCCTATATTTCGGTCACCCGCAATCCGAGTATTTCGGTGTAGCCCGTATTGGCGATGACCAGGTGTCGGATTATGCGGCGCGCCGTGGGTTGGCGCTTGACCGCGCACGGCAATATTTGCGGCCCAACCTCAACGAATAAGGATTTCAGTGGCCCTAACCCAAAGCTTGCTTCGGGAATAGCCTATAGTCGGTTGAAAACAAATCCGGCAAACCAACCCAGCAGTAATGAAACAAGCACTGCCATTGCGCCGTAAAACAGCGCATAATCCTGTGCCAAGATAGTGACCAATTGTTCGAATCCGGTTTTCCGGATCCGGACCTCAACATTGTCGTCGGCGACAATCACTCGACCATCGCGAATGAGTAACGTTTCCGCAGTATAGACTCCGACCGGCACGCTGGATGGAATGTTGAGGCGTGCGCGATACAGCACCTGATCGGTTATTTCGACCGTGCCTGCCTCTTGGCGGAAAAGGCCATTGCGGCGATTTAAATCTACTAATCCATCGACAAAGCGGCGCTGTTCGGTGGCATTGACTTCGCCACTGGGGGATAATTGTAAGCGATCAAGGCCAAGCTCGTAAATCGCGGCTGTTTTGCTATTGACGATTTGATCCAGCGGCCGTGACGAGGCGATGGCATAATATGCGGGGACGGACCGAAAATCGGTGCTGTCGGCATTGATCCAGATCCCGGCTATTTTCTGCTTTTCCCGTAAAGTTACAGACCGCGTTGGCCCACGCAGAACAACGGCAACATCGACTTGCCCCTCTGGTGCCACGCCGCGCGGGTAGATGATGGCCCCGAATAAAAGCATTTCGGCGCCCGTGAATCCGGACTGGATATTGATTTGCCGTTGCGAGACATCTGGCACCAATTTGGGCACATTTTGCGCACTCGCGCCGATCGGCAGCAAAAATAAGAGCAGGGCGAAGAAACGGATCATAGGGCCTGCAACGTATAAATTTCGTCGGGACGCCAGCCGAGGCCAAGCGCCATGCGAATGGCCACAAGCAGAACGATCGCAGCGAGAAAAAGACGCAGATATTCTGGCCGCATCCGCTGCGCCAGCCGCGCGCCAATTTGCGCACCTGTCACACTGCCAATCAGTAAAAAAACTGCCAGCACGATATCAACCGCTTTGGTCGTCAGGCTGTGCATCATTGTTGACGCCATCGTTACAAACAAAATTTGGAACAAGGATGTCCCCACCACAACCTGTGCGCCCATGCCCAAAAGATAGAGCATGGCGGGCACCATGATGAAGCCGCCGCCTACACCAAGCAGCATGGTCATAATGCCCGTGATAAAGCCCAATATCAGTGGCGCGATAGGCGAAATATATAGACCGGAACGATAGAAACGCCAGCGCATGGGCAAATTGGCGACCAACGGATGGTGGCGGCGTTTGGCCGCGGTGACTGGTTTTCCTGCGCGCACGGCCAGAACGCTGGTCAAGCTCTCCTTGGCCATCAAGCCACCGATGCTACCCAACATCAGCACATAAAGGATGTTGATGACGGTATCGATCTGGCCAAGCGACTCCAATATTTCAAATATCGCTGCGCCAGCGCCCGTGCCGAATATGCCGCCGACCACAAGCACGCCGCCCATCTGAAAATCGACTCCGCCGCGCTTCATATGGGCAAATACGCCCGAGACGCTCGCCCCCGTCACCTGCGTGGATGCGGACGCAGCGGCCACTGCTGGCGGGATGCCGTAGAATATGAGCAAAGGTGTTGTCAGGAAACCGCCACCGACGCCGAACATGCCCGACAGCACGCCGACGCCGCCACCCAGAAGGATGATCACCAGCGCGTTGACCGACAGATTGGCTATGGGAAGATAAATATCCATGATCGACCACCGGACCCTAACGGCATTTGACGGCCGGATAAAGGCGGCGTTTTAGAAACTGGTGGACAAGGTGATGGTCGGACCATCGCCGGGCTGCGCGTTGCCGGCAACGCGAAAGCGCCAGCTTACGTCAAGCCGGAGTGAGGCTGCACCAGCCTTTAGGTTCGCGCGGACAGATGGCCCCATGTCGACCCGCATGATGTTGCTTTGGCCGCCCGCCCATGTGCCGGCACCTGCGGTCAACGAAATGTCTTGGTTGCGGGCCATGTTTTTCAATGCGTACAATTGCGCATCGGCAAATGCACCGCCGGATTTGCCCGTGACAAACCCTGCCTGTCCATATCCGTCGAGCACAAAGCCCAAGGGCAATGGCGTGCCGTCATGTCCGCCTGAAACAAATGCTGCAATGGTATCAGGGCGATTTGGCCGAAAGCGTCGTTCCAAGGATAATGCCGCTGGGAACCTGGCCGACGGACGCCAAAGCACTCCCGCCGCCCATTCACGTTCGTGCGGGGTATCGTGGGAAACCGAAGCGCGCCCTATAAATGAAATAGGCGCAACGCTGCTGTCACGTTTATGTTGCAGCAGCGGGACCGACACCAACAGCGCGCTTTGACTACCGCCATATTGTCCGTTGCCAAGCGCCCCGGGCGTCGCATCTCCCTGCCGCCAGAAGCTATACGCATATATATTTTTTAAGCGTATCGAGCGTTGCCTTTTTGGAGGCTCAAATAAGGCGGCTATGATAATTTTGGATAATATGCGGTTTGGATTTTTGTCATCGGGAATCCAATCGTCTGGTTTGTCCGCCATTGTATTTATTGGGCTGTTTGGACGAACATCGATAGATTCAATAGACTTGGGGACCGGCGCTGAACCTTTACTTTTCGTCTGATTGGAGGCGCTTCCGGTCCTTGCTGCTACATAGCTGGGCAGTCGCTCCTGACCAATATGAGCGATAGGTTGCGGTATTGCGTCTGCTGAAACAGTGTGATTGGGAGCGATCTGTTTATCCCCATCTGCAATGAGGGAAAATCCAACCCGCACAGTCACCCAGCTTGCGCATAATATAACGACAAATCCGAAGGCGCGGCCGCGCATCAGTCGCTATGCGCCAGCTTATTGGGCATGAAATGATGTGTAGTCTTGTCCCAAGTCAGCGGCGCACCCAAACAATGTCTCAGATAATTGGTGCAGGCCCGCCGCATAGCCATGATACCAATAATGTTGCTGACAATGCTGCGGGGGATCGACAGCAGCGCCTCTCTCGTGCCGTATAGTGCCGCCACAAATCCGGCACGCACCACAAGCCGCCAAAGCAAAAATGCCGAATTCAACCAGAGCAATATGATAATGTCGGCACGCAGTGCTGGCGGTTGATATAGGCCCTGTGCTCGCGCAGCAGCCAAGATGGCAGTCAGTAACAGGCAAATATACCCAGCTATGACAACAATCGTCCCGAAAATCGATTTTCGGTCTTGGCACAGCATCCATTTTTGCGCGACATTGCCTTCCCAACCGATCCTGTCCCAACCCGCCAGCGCAATACCTGTCAACCAACGGGTTTTTTGACGCACGGATGTCTGCAGTGTGTCGGGGAAACAGGCTCTGGTCCCGACCAATTTACCTTTACTGTCTGATATACGCGCCATGATTGTGCGCCCGCCCGCCGCACCCATACGGATACCGAGTTCATAATCTTCGGTCAGGCTATTTGCATCGAAGGGCCTTCCGCCATTTATCTGCGCAAGACGTCCCATGAGGTTGCGTTCAATGGCACATGCCACTCCAGCCAGCGGTAAGGAGGCACCTAACGCTTCACGGACCACCATATTTTTGCCATGCGCTTCTGCAAATTCGTCGCAATAATGGCCGCTAATCCATCGGGATTTGGCAGTGCGCACCGGTATCACCGGTAATTGCACAGCGCCTACGTGCGTAACTAAAGAATCAAAAACGCGCAACTCGTCAGCGTGGACGGAGTCTTCTGCGTCATGCAGAATAATGGCCTTTGCTGTATATGCTTCTGCTATTTCGTCTGCGAGCAGGGCGCGCCATAATCGGTTGAGGCAATCGGCCTTTGTAGTAGGGCCATCATGTTCGACCAAGACGAGACGGATGTCCGCATTGGTTCGTGCTGCGTCAATAATAGCGGCTGCCGTTTGCGGATCATTTGGATAACAACCTACAAAGATGCGATATCGGCCTGCGTGTGCCGCCCACTGGTGCGTGCAATTCTTTAGCATATAGCCAATGACTCTTGCTTCCGCCCACGCAGGAACAAAAACGACAAGTCGTTTATGGTCATGCGTGTCGGCAAGTTGAGCCACCAAGCGCGGCAATGCGTATCGGTATAAGGTTAGCCGTTGATACACATGGCGAGCAATCCAGATAATATCGACGCACAGATCATCGATTGCGCTAATCAATATCCAGATGGCGCTGAACAAAAATAGTTCGTGCTGAACTGTTTCCAAAAAAGGCAAAATCCATTCTGACAAAGACGCCGCCCTCATTGTGGGCACATCTTCAGATGCCCCATCATTACCTGATTTATGTATCGCTAAGCCCGGCTTTGCTGACCCATGCGCAGTTCATATTGCCGGTCTTTGTGCGTACCGGCGACCATCACTCCCAATATCGGGATTGTCCAAAAAGACAGCAGTGCCTGAAATGATTTTGGCACGACATCCGGGATGGATAGCGTTGCGAGATGCGTTGCCACTGCGACGATTTGAAACCCTAAAGCCCAAATCGGCCAGTATCGGTTGCTGGTTAGCGCCAGCATAACCAAAGCGAGCAAACATCCTGCGTCGACTGCAAATAACCCCAGCGAGGTTCCCGCCCAACTGGGGTTCATGCGCACAGCTGCCGCGCTTAATATGGTGGCCACGATAAAAATGGTTGATCCCGCCTTGCCCGTCCGACCACCATTTATGCTTGCATAAGCTGCGCACAAAAGCAGTGCGGAATTGAATGCCAGCAAGATTGTATCCATGTTTTCGCCCGCCGTTTTTATGCTGGCCGTGCACGGGCAAGCATATCCCAACTAACCGTTTACAACCCGAAGAGCGGATGGCCGTGTCAGCGGGCCCGGATGGCAACCGAAGTTAATCTCTTGCAAGTTGCTATCCCGTTGCGCGACCGCAATCTTGCGGTGGGCGTGCATAAACCCTTTGCGCGCATCAACCATTTTTGTGAGGCCGATGGCGACGCCTTCAATCGCAGCCTGGGATTGCGCCAAGGAAGCATCTGAATGACGACATGCGTCAATGACGGAGTATGTAAGGGTGGCTAGGTCCGCAAGAGCCTTATCAATGGCTAGATGCGTGGAGGTTATGTCCAACGCCAATTGCTTGGCTGTCTCATGCTCGATATGTACCATGTCGAAATTTCCTCATGTCTAGGCATTTTTAGCCGATGAGGAGGCATGTTATTGAAACAGTCGAAACGTTCCCGTTAAAACCACAACAACAAAAGCCATCACCAACGTGCTGAAAAATGCCAAATTCAGCGCAAGAACAAGAATTTCCCTAGCGGATAATTCATGCCTTTCCCCCCCGATGGGTGGCACCGAAATGAACGAAAGTATTTTCGTAAATCTTCGTCGCCACGTGTCGGGAAGTACGGTTTGGCTAACGACATCGGTCCTGGTTTCAAGCGTCGACGTTTCGTATACGAACGGTTGGTATATCCCGCTTTGGTCGAGCGCAGCGAATATCTTTGCAGCGTCTTTGCGACTGGCGGCATTTAGTTTGCGTCGTGCCGCATCAAGCCGTTGATCCACAGTGAATGGTGAGATGCCTAATGTCCGGGCTATTTCCTTAGAAGTGTGATGTTGCACCACCAGCCGGAGGCATGCCTTTTGACCCTCGGTCAAGTGAAGCGGTGACTGTGCGCTCATCGAAATGTTTTTTCCGACAAAAGACTTTTTGGACATTATTTTGGCCATGGTCCCTGCCCTCTTAACTAAGGTTATAAACCGACATAAGCTGCTAAGTAAAGGCAATTGCTCTATTTTTCGCCTTTACTTGCCATCTTTTGGCCGATTGGCCATAAGGAATTGCGATGGTCGAAACTATAAAACAACAAACCAAAGCTTCTGCTTTGCGCGCTTTTTTGTCTAGTGAGGCTGCGGGCGGTATTTTGTTAATGGTCGCCGCGGCATTGGCCATGATTATTGCCAATTCGCCAATTTCTGAGAGCTATAGTCATTTTTTACATTTGGCAATTGGGCCCGAGTTGACACCAAAGTTGGGTCCGATGACCGTTCACTTTTGGATCAATGACGGTCTGATGGCTATTTTCTTCTTGCTTGTCGGGCTAGAGATTAAACGCGAATTTGTTGACGGACATTTGTCGACTTGGGTGGATCGTACGCTTCCCATTTTTGCCGCTGCGGCGGGAATGATTATTCCGGCGATTGTGTATCTTTCGGTTACTGGTGGCGATCCTGTGTTGCAGCGTGGCTGGGCTATACCGGCTGCTACCGATATTGCATTTGCCATTGGCGTGCTTGCGCTTTTGGGCAGTCGGGCGCCTGCTTCCCTGAAACTGTTTTTGACGACTGTTGCCATTGTTGACGACATGGGCGCAGTGGCGATCATAGCGTTATTCTATACAGCCGAGTTGAACATGATCGCACTAACCGCTGCAGGTGGTATTTGGATTTCGATGGTGACGCTGAACCATATTCGGGTAAATGCTCTATGGCCATATCTCATCCTCGCGGCCTTGTTATGGTATGCTACATTATTGTCCGGCGTGCACGCCACCATTGCGGGCGTGATGGCGGCGTTTTCTATTCCGTTCCGTCGAACGCTCGCCGCACCTGACGCAGAAGATTCTGCACTCCACCGGTTGGAACATGCGCTGGTAAAGCCCGTTGCCTTTCTTATCGTGCCGATCTTTGGGTTCGCCAACGCGGGCGTTTCGTTGGCGGGCACTAGCGTTGCTGGGCTCGCTGCACCGCTCCCGCTTGGTATCGCGATGGGCTTGTTTTTAGGCAAGCAATTTGGAATTTTCACCAGCGTCTGGGTATTGGTCAAACTTGGCATTGCTGCGCGCCCGGCACATGCAAGTTGGTTACAAGTTTACGGCGTCGCCTTGCTGTGTGGTATCGGTTTTACGATGAGTTTGTTTATCGGCGGCCTTGCCTTCACGGGGCCAGATCAGGCCGATGATGTCAAAATCGGGGTTCTTATGGGCTCGCTCCTGTCGGCTATTCTGGGTTATCTTGTTTTGCGCTTTGCCGCGCGACCAAAAATTATATCTGAAAGCACCATATGAATCTTCGCCACATCATTCTTCCGCTCGCTTTGCTGGCGTCGGGTTGCGTCATTATTGCTCCCGTTATCCCTGCAAATGCCGCTGCACCAGCTATGTCGATTGCTGATATTTCCGATGCCTATATCCGGTTGACACTTGAGGCAGGCACGCATGAAGCGGAATATGTTGATGCTTATTATGGCCCTCCTGCGCTACAAACAGCCGCCAAAGTAAATCCGCGATCATTGGTGCAATTGATTGCCGAAGCCCGCGCGCTGATGGCGGCTGTTGATGCGGCTTTGCCTTCGCTCACAGTAGATTCGGACCGCCGCCGAGCATTTGCGCTGCGCGGCATGCTCATTGCGGCGGATACGCGGTTGCAGATGCTTCAGGGTCGGAAATTTGCATTTAATGATGAAGCACGCGGTCAGTTTGCAACTGTGCCCGATTTGAAACCTTTGGCGCATTTTGACGCCATATTGGCCAATCTTGAAACGCTGATTCCTGGCAATGGGCCGCTCGCCGCACGCGTCGATGCCTTTAATGAGCGCTATGTCATTTCTAAGGACCGCTTGCAGCCTGTGTTTGATGCGGCAATTGCCGAATGCAAACGGCGCACGGCGCAATTTATCCAATTGCCTGCAGGTGAGACATTCGTGATGGAGTTCGTCACGGGCAAGCCTTGGTCCGGCTATAATTATTATAAAGGCAATTATAAAAGCCTGATCCAGATTAACACCGACCTTCCCATACGCATCAGTCGCGCGGTCGATCTGGGTTGTCACGAAGGCTATCCGGGCCACCATGTCCTCAACCTGATGGTTGAAGAACGAATGGCGCGCAAAAAGGGGTGGAAGGAATATGAAGTTAATCCGCTCTACAGCCCGACCAGCGTGCTATCCGAAGGCAGCGCCAATTATGGCATCGATTTGGCATTCCCTGCGGCGGAGCGCTTGGCATTTGAACGCGACATTCTGTACCCGATGGCAGGCCTTGATCCCAAATCCGCAGAAGCATTTTGGCAAATGCAACAAATGACTGAAGCGCTGTCGGGTGCGCGATTGACCATTGCAAAAATGTATCTCGATGGCGAAATTACGCGGCCGCAGGCACTCGAATTAACGCAGAAATATCTTTTGCTATCACCCGCGCGCGCGGAACAATCGGTAAAGTTCACCGACCATTATCGCAGCTATGTGATCAACTATGGCTGGGGCAAAGATCTGGTCCGCGCTTATATTGAACGCGGCGATCCAGATACGACCGAGCAGTGGCGCAGAATGGAGAAGATATTGAGCGAGCCCACCCTGCCAGCGGACTTACTGCCTTAGCCAAAGTGTTTGCGGAATAGGCCGTCAGGCACATTTGAGGCTCGCGCGCGGGTAAACGCAATATCGTCGCTACAAGCAAAAAGGGCGGACATTTCTGCCCGCCCTTCCATATTCATGTTCTGTTACAAGAATTTATAGCTTGCCAACCAGCTCCGGCACGACCGTAAACAGGTCGCCGACGAGGCCAATATCCGCTACTTGGAATATTGGCGCGTCTTCGTCCTTGTTGATTGCGATGATGACCTTAGAGTCCTTCATACCGGCGAGATGCTGAATCGCGCCGGAGATGCCGACCGCGACATATACTTCTGGAGCGACGATCTTACCCGTTTGGCCAACCTGATAGTCATTGGGCACAAAACCTGCGTCCACTGCGGCACGGCTTGCGCCAACGCCCGCACCAAGCTTGTCAGCCAAAGGCAGGATGGTTGCAGCAAAGGTTTCCGCATCCTTCAACGCACGGCCGCCCGAGACGATGATCTTGGCTGAGGTGAGTTCGGGGCGTTCTTGCTTGGCAATCTCTGCCGACAGGAATTTTGACGTGCCGGCATCGCCGGTGCTTGCAACCGCTTCAATCGTTGCCGAACCGCCGGTTTCAGGTGCCTTTGCAAAGGCCGTCCCGCGCACGGTGATAACCTTCTTGGCATCCGAAGATTGCACAGTCGCAATCGCGTTACCGGCATAGATGGGGCGCGTGAACGTGTCTGCGCTTTCAACTGAAAGAATGTCGGAGATTTGCATGACGTCCAGCAATGCCGCAACGCGTGGTGCGATATTCTTGCCATTTGATGTGGCAGGCGCAAGGAACGCGTCATGCGTTGCCATCAACGAAGCAACCAAGGGAGCGACGTTTTCCGCCAATTGCTGTGCATAAGCCGCGTCATCGGCAACATGCACCGTGCTGACGCCAGCGATCTTGGCAGCTTCATCCGCAACCGCGCTGCAGCCTGAGCCAGCAACGAGGATATGCACTTCGCCCAATTGCGATGCAGCTGTAACAACGGCCAATGTTGCATCCTTCAACGATGCATTGTCATGTTCGGCATAAACGAGGGTCTTCATGCGGCCACTCCCATTTCCTTGAGCTTTGCAACCAACGCGTCAACGTCGGCAACCTTGATACCCGCGCTGCGCACAGGTGGCTCTACAACCTTCAACGTCTTGAGGCGCGGGCTGACGTCAACGCCATAATCGGCAGGTGTTTTCTGCACGAGCGGCTTTGACTTTGCCTTCATGATGTTCGGCAAGGACGCATAACGCGGTTCGTTCAAGCGCAGATCGGTTGTAATGATCGCTGGCATTTTCAATGCCACCGTCTGCAAACCGCCATCGACTTCGCGTGCGACATGCACTTCGTCGCCAGCGACATTTACCGTATTGGCAAAAGTACCCTGCGGACGACCGGTCAACGCAGCGAGCATTTGGCCGGTTTGGTTTGAGTCATCGTCAATGGCTTGCTTGCCAACAATAACAAGGCCAGGCTGTTCTTCTTTAACGATTTTTGCGAGGATTTTCGCAACGCCCAAAGGCTCGACATCTTCAGCAATAACCAAAATTGCCCGATCCGCGCCCATGGCCAATGCCGTACGCAGTGTTTCTTGTGCCTTGTCCGGTCCAATCGACACTGCGATAACTTCGGTCGCAACGCCCTTTTCACGCAAACGCAGCGCTTCTTCGATCGCGATTTCGTCAAACGGGTTCATGCTCATTTTGACATTTGCCAAATCAACACCCGAGCCATCAGGCTTAACCCGTGGTTTTACGTTATAATCGATGACCCGCTTAACGGGGACGATGATCTTCATGTGCTCATCCTTCCATACCGACTCAATTAGGCAATTGGATGCCTGCTTAATCTGTTGCGCCTATGCTTAACGCTTACGTGAACGTCAAGTGCCTGATCTATGCATCCTGCCAAGCATTTAACATGCTGACGATTCTTGCATGTTGCAGGAACCGTCAGAGGTAAATTTTACGCCGCTTTGCGCACTTCCGCGACAATCTTCTCCGCTGCATCGCCAAGGTCGTTGGCCGATACGATGGGCAGGCCGCTATTGGCCAAAATGTCCTTGCCCTGCTGCACATTGGTGCCTTCAAGGCGCACAACTAGCGGCACCGACAGGTTCACTTCCTTGGCCGCGGCAACAATACCATCTGCGATGATGTCGCATTTCATGATGCCGCCGAAAATGTTCACCAGAATTCCCTTTACCGCAGGATCCTTCAAAATGATTTTGAACGCAGCCGTAACCTTTTCCTTCGATGCGCCCCCGCCGACGTCCAAGAAGTTGGCGGGGAATTCACCGTTCAGCTTGATGATGTCCATCGTTGCCATAGCAAGACCGGCGCCATTAACCATGCAGCCAATGTTGCCGTCGAGTTTAATATAGGCCAAATCATATTCCGAAGCTTCAACCTCTGCGGGGTCTTCCTCGGTCAAGTCGCGCAGTTCTGCGAGGTCCTTGTGACGGAACATCGCGTTGCCGTCAAAACCGACCTTGGCATCAAGCACCAGAAGCTCGTCGCCATTCTTACCTTCGCAAACCGCCAGCGGATTGATTTCGATCTGCTCGGCATCCGTGCCGATGAACGCGCTGTACAGACCGGCAAGTACAGTCTGCGCTTGTTTGGCCAGATCACCAGTCAGGCCAAGTGCCTTGGCAACGCTACGGCCATGATGGGGTTGTAAGCCAGCGGCCGGATCGATGACGATAGTGTGGATTTTCTCGGGGCTGTCATGGGCCACGTCTTCGATGTTCATGCCGCCTTCGGTAGACGCCACAACTGCGATGCGGCTGGTCGCGCGATCCACGAGCAAAGCGAGGTAGAATTCCTGCTTAATGTCGGCGCCATCGGTGATGTAGAGACGATTGACCTGCTTGCCTTCGGGGCCGGTCTGGATAGTTACGAGCGTGTTGCCCAACATGTCTTTGGCATGGGCCTCTACCTCATCCAGATTGAAGGCCAAGCGCACGCCGCCCTTTGCATCGGGGCCCAATTCCTTGAATTTGCCTTTGCCGCGCCCACCAGCATGGATTTGCGATTTCACCACGTAAAGCGGGCCAGGAAGTTGTTTCGCGGCGGCAACAGCCTCTTCCACGCTTAATGCCGCAATACCAGCGGGCACAGCCACACCGAATTTTGCGAGCAGTTCTTTGGCCTGATATTCATGGATATTCATGGGAGATTACGTCCTCGACAATAAAGAGTTTCGTCGGTTGCTTAAGCACAGACGGGCGCTGAATGGAAGGGCTTGCACTCATGTTTTTTGGTGCACGCAGAGGTCCGGAGCGCACGGAGGAGCATGTCTGAAAATCTGGGTCTTCTGCGCCTCTGCGTGAAAAATTTCAAAGCAGTAAATCAAGCGTCACCAAATCGTGGCGGAGCGACCCTGCATCCGTAAAATGATGCGTAACAAAACCATTTGCGCGGGCACTGAGGACATTGTCATGATTATCATCAATGAAGATTGCTTCGCCCGGCTTTAACCCGAAGCGTTTCAGCGCAAGCGCATAGATTGCCGGGTCAGGCTTCACCAATTTTTCGACGCCCGACACGATTATATCCTGAAAATGGTTAAATATTGGCTGTGTAGGGCGAAAACCATCCCAGAACTCTGCGCCGAAATTGGTAATTGCAAATAACGGCACGCCGCGTTCGGCGAGCTCTTGCACAATCTCTAGTGAGCCTGAGACAGGCCCTGGAATGGTTTCATTGAAACGGGTGGAATATGCCGCAATCAGCGCCGCATATTCCGGAAATTCAGCGACGCGCTCTGCAACCATATCGATCAAGGCGCGGCCTGCGTCATGCTGATAATGCCATTCGGGTGTCACCACAACTGTGACGAAATATTCCAACGCGTCCTTATCGGCGATAAGCTTTGCAAAAAGATATCTGAGATCCCATTCGAACATCACTTTTCCGACATCAAAGACCACGGTGGTTATCTTGGTCATCCACTGCACCTCTGCGCGAGAAGGATGTAGCCGGGGTTCAGGCGCAAAAAAACCGCCCACGAATCAGATTCGGAGCGGCGTTTTGCCTGAACCATCTGCCCGCTTCGCGCAGGCAGGGCCAAATTAGCCCTGACGCGCTTTGAAGCGTGGCTGAGTCTTGTTGATGACATAAGTACGGCCACGGCGACGAATCACGCGGTTATCGCGATGGCGGCCTTTGAGCGACTTTAGAGAATTAACGACTTTCATCGGATTTACCCGTCTAATAAATGCATGAAGCTTGATTTGAAGGCGCGCTCCTATGGGGCGAGCTTTAGAAAGTCAAGCGGGATTGGCCTTTTTTGCGGATTCAGCCCCCATACATCGCTTGATATGCAATATGACAGGCCTAAGGATGGCTGTATGATAAAAATTGCCCGAATTTTGCCGCTTCTCGCGCTTTCTGCGTTAACAGCTTGCGTCGTACCGACAGGGCCTGTCGAGGTCACACGCTTTAACCGCGCTACTGAAGGTGTCGGATATGGCGCCGGAAGTTTTGCTGTCGTGCTTGTGGGCGAATCGGTTTCGGACCGGTCACTAGCTGGATCACCCTATCTGGCCGCTATTGCGCGCGAAATGCAGCGTATTGGCTATCGGGATGACATGGGAAATTCAGACGTGATCGCCGAAGTGCGTTTTGGCGCAACCGTGATTCGCCCAAACCGCCGCCCACCTGTGTCTGTTGGTGTTGGCGGATCGACGGGGAGCTATAGGTCGGGGGTAGGCCTTAGCCTTGGATTCAATCTGGGCAGCGGTTCGGCGGCGCAGTTACAATCCAGCCTGGCAGTCCGCATTGTCCGACGCAGCGACCAAGTGGTGATTTGGGAGGGTACGGCAGTGCAATCCACCAAAGCCGGATCACCCGCCGCGCAACCGGGGATTGCCGCATCAAAATTGGCCGAAGCCTTGTTTAAGGACTTCCCCGGCGTGTCGGGTGAGACTATCCGGGTGCCCTAAACTTCATTGCAAGAGCGAACCAAAAATGCCGATTACTGATATCAATGCCGCCTTCGACAGCGGCAACATCATCGTTCATGCCGTCGATGGCAATGTTGCGACACTGGGCATCCGTAAGGATAAGGATTCGGAATTCGCGCAATGGTTCCACTTCCGCGTGGCGTGTACTGCTGGTGAAGAACTGGAGTTGCGGATCACAGGGCTGGAGGGCAGCGCCTATCCCGGTGGCTGGCCAGATTATCGCGCGTGCGTGTCGGAAGACCGGGATTATTGGGCGCGCACCGATACAATTTATGACAAAGGTAAGGACGGCGGCACTTTGACCATCCGTTATACCCCTGCAAGCAATCTTGCATGGTTTGCCTATTTCGCGCCTTATAGCATAGAACGACACCATGACCTCATCGCCGAGACAGCATCGCTGGAAGGTGTAAGCTATCGCTGCCTCGGCCACAGCATTGAAGGCCAGCCGATTGATTGCCTCGAAATGGGCGATGGTGATAGGCAGGTCTGGCTTTATGCGCGCCAGCATCCTGGTGAGACTCAGGCCGAATATTGGATGGAAGGCGCCATCGATATGCTCACCGACCTCAGCGACCCGCATACACGCGTGTTGCTGGAAAAATGCCGCTTTCACATTGTGCCCAATTGCAATCCAGATGGAAGCTGCCGTGGGCATTTGCGGACCAATTATCTGGGGATCAACCTGAACCGCGAATGGGCCGCACCATCGGCAGAGCGTAGCCCCGAAGTGTTGGCCATCCGTAACGCGATGGATGAATCCGGCGTGCATTGGGCTATTGATGTGCATGGTGATGAAGCGATACCAGCAGCGTTTATGGCTGGTTTTGAAGGTATTCCCTCTTGGACTGATGATCAGGGTGATCGCTATAATGCGTTCATTCAACGTCTTTCGGCGCGCACACCTGATTTCCAGACGGAGCTAGGCTATACCAAGGCTGGTCCCGGCAAAGCCAATCTGTCGATGTCGACGAACCAATTGGCGGAGCGGTTTGGCCCTTCGCACAAATGTGTCTCCATGACGTTGGAAATGCCCTACAAAGACACCGTTCACGGCAATGACCCAGACCAAGGCTGGTCACCCGAGCGCTGCCGCATGCTGGCCCGTGAATGTCTCGCGACATTGGCGGAGATGGTTTGAGCAGTCTCAATGCACATTACAGAAGATGACCTCACTGGCCCCGAAATCAGGGCACTTCTCGAAACGCATTTTGCAGGAATGCGGGCAAGTTCGCCGCCTGAAAGTTGTCATTTTCTAGATTTCGACGGGCTGAATGCGTCGGATGTGACCTTCTGGTCGATCTGGGTCGGTGACATGTTGGCGGGATGCGGGGCGCTGAAGGAGCTTACGGCCACGCATGGCGAAATCAAGTCGATGCGGACGCATGCGGACCATCTGCGCAAAGGTGTCGGTGCCAAGATGCTCACGCATATAATTTCGGTGGCACGCGACCGTGGTTATCATCGCGTGAGCCTTGAGACGGGATCGACGGTGGACTTTATCCCTGCGCTGGCGCTGTATCAAGCGCACGGATTTCAATATTGCTCACCCTTTGCCAATTATGTCGAAAACCCGTTTAGCCGTTTCATGACCTTGGCGATTTGACCAACTTGCGTTAGGGCACTGGCAAACAATTTAGGAAAGCAAATATGCCGAAACTCATCCTCATCCGTCACGGCCAATCACAGTGGAACCTTGAAAATCGCTTTACTGGCTGGTGGGATGTGGATGTCACTGAAAAAGGTGCGGCTGAGGCGTGGGCGGCAGGCGCGTTGATGAAGGAAAGGGGCATCGCGCCCGACACCGCCTTTACCAGCGTGCAGACACGGGCAATAAAGACGTTGAATCTGGCGCTTGAGGCGATGGGCCGTTTATGGGTTCCGGTCACCAAGAATTGGCAGTTGAACGAACGGCATTATGGCGGACTAACTGGCCTGGATAAGGCAGAGACAGCGGCAAAGCATGGTGAGGATCAGGTGAAGATCTGGCGCCGCAGTTTTGACATTCCGCCGCCGCCACTTGCGGTAGGGTCGCCATATGACCTGTCGTCTGACCCGCGTTATGCTGGCATCAACATTCCGGCGTCGGAAAGCCTCAAAGACACCATTAACCGCGTGCTGCCTTATTGGGAAAGCGCGATTGTGCCTGAGCTGCAGGCCGGAAAAACCGTTTTGATTTCGGCGCACGGCAATAGCTTGCGCGCGCTCGTGAAGCATCTGTCGGGTATCTCCGATGCTGATATTAACGGCTTGGAAATCCCAACAGGCCAGCCAATCATATATGAATTGGACGACCATCTGCACGGTGACTATTACTATCTTTCGGAGCGTTAAGATCACTTTCATTGCTTAAGCGGATAAGGCCGCGTTGCTGCATTGCGCCTTTTGCACCACAAGGCTAAGGCCATCGCCATCGAATTTGTCAGGGGAGTGACACATGACCGACGCAGCGCCACTCATTGGCATCATCATGGGAAGCCGTTCTGATTGGGAGACGATGCGAGAGGCTTCTGCGACGCTTGCCGCGCTGCACATTCCCCATGAATGTAAAGTGGTGTCCGCGCACCGCACACCTGAGCGCTTGTATGATTATGCCAAAGGTGCGGCTGGCCGTGGTCTGAAATGCATTATCGCTGGCGCAGGTGGCGCGGCGCATCTGCCGGGCATGGCGGCGTCAATGACGCGCCTTCCCGTGCTGGGCGTACCCGTCCAGTCCAAGGCGCTGGACGGCATGGATAGCCTTTTATCCATCGTGCAAATGCCCGCCGGTATTCCGGTTGGTACATTGGCAATCGGCAAAGCGGGCGCAACAAATGCGGCGCTTTTGGCCGCGGCAATGCTGGCCAATGAAGACGCCGCGCTGGCCGAACGGTTGGACGCGTGGCGCGCGGCACAGACGGCGTCGGTCGCCGAAACGCCTGAATAAGGTTTATTTATGGCGGCGTTACCCCCCGGATCGACTATTGGTATATTGGGCGGTGGTCAGCTTGGCCGCATGCTGGCGATTGCCGCGGCGCAATTGGGTTATCGCTGTCATATCTACGCGCCGCCGGGGGACAATGTGGCCTTCGACGTCGCTGCCGATTTTACAGTCGCCGCATATGATGATCTGGTCGCACTGAAGGCATTTGCAACAGCTTGCGACGTCGTGACTTTCGAATTTGAAAATGTACCCGTGACGCCGTTGGAATCGATTACTGGCATTGTTCCTGTATACCCGCCGACTAAGGCACTGGAAGTGGCGCAGGACCGCGCCGCTGAAAAGCAGTTTGTCCGCGCCCTTGGCGGGAAAACAGCGGAGTTTGCGGTGGCGCAGGACGAAAGCGCTGTACCCGCCGCGATTGCGGCCGTTGGTACCCCATGTATCCTCAAAACGATTCGGATGGGCTATGACGGCAAGGGTCAGGCTAGGATCATGGCCGATAGTGACATCATGGGCGCCTGGGAACGTACCGGCGGACAACCGCTGATCGCTGAAGCTATGGTGTCTTTTGATGCGGAATTTTCGGTTATATTGACGCGCGGCCAAGACGGTGAAATCCGCTTTTGGGACAGTTCGCAAAATCTACATATCGGCGGGATCCTTGCGAAATCGACACTGCCATCCGGGCCATTGGTCGAAAGCCAGCAGCTAGCGGCGCGTGATATGGCAGCGGCGGTCGCAACGGCGCTGGATTATGTCGGCGTGTTCACCGCCGAATTCTTCGCCAGCGCAACGGGCCCATTGTTCAACGAAATCGCGCCTCGTGTGCATAATAGCGGACATTGGACCATCGAAGGCGCGGCCACCAGCCAGTTTGAGAACCATATTCGCGCCATTTGCGGGCTGCCCTTAGGCGCCACGGAGACGATTGCTGCGCGCGTGGAAATGGAAAATCTGATTGGTGCCGATGGCGACAGCTTTGAACAAATTCTGGCGGACCCTGCGGCGCATCTGCATCTATATGGCAAAGCAGAAGCGCGCCCTGGCCGAAAAATAGGCCATGTCACACGCTTGTATAGGTGAGAAAAAATCGGCAAGACGGGTACATGAATCATCCCGAAATCGTTCTTGTCCTCGCCCGCGCCGCAAATGGAACAATCGGGAAGGATGGCAGTATGCCATGGCATATCCCGGCTGACCTGCGCCATTTTAAACAAGTGACTAAGGGCAGGCCGATGATCATGGGCCGCAAGACCTTTGACAGCCTGCCGGGCTTATTAGAGTGCCGCCGCCATATCGTCCTGACCCGCGACCGCGACTGGGCGGAAGAAGGTGCTGAAGTTGTGTATTCGGTCGAGGAAGCATTGAAGTGCGCCAATGGGCCGCATGTTTGCGTCATCGGGGGCGCCGAAATTTACAGTCTATTTCTGCCACTCGCGGACCGCATTGAACTCACCGAAATTGCGGCCAACCCCGATGGTGATGCGACGGTTCCCGCGTTTGACATGTCGATCTGGCACGAGACCGCGCGGGAGAGCCATGCCGCGCAAGGCACCGTGCCGGCCTATGATTTTGTGACTTTATTGCGGCGGGTCGTGACATAAATATCGACGCCATAGGGGGAATTATGCGTAAAAAAATCTGGATACCGGCGACTTTACTTGCCGCGGCTGCTGTGGGCTTTTTCGGCTTTGCGCCTGGCTATGTCGAAGGGGCCATGAACCAAATTGACGGCAAGCCGCTGATCGCCGTCAGCGACGAAGCTAAGGCCTTGCACAAGACGCTGAACATTGTTGACCTGCACAGCGACACATTGATGTGGAACCGCGACCTAAACGACAGCGTCTCGCGCGGCCATATGGATTTGCCGCGTTTGCAAGAAGGCAATGTTGCGCTGCAATTATTCTCGTCGGTGACAAAGACACCCAAGAACCAGAATTATGATGGCAATGGGGCTGACACTGACAACATCACCTTATTGACCATTGCGCAGCTGCAACCCGTGAAGACTTGGAGCTCGTTGGTTGAGCGGTCGTTATATCATGCCCAAAAGCGTAATGATGCGATTGATGCGTCCGATAATATGATCAAGTCCGTCGATACAGCAGACCAGTTGGACGCGTTACTTGCCACGCGGCAGAAGGATAAGCGCGCCGTGGGCGCTATGCTGACCATTGAAGGGCTCCAAAATCTGGAAGGGAAGGCGGCCAATTTGGACCGGTTGTATGATGCTGGTTTTCGCATGGCTAGCCTGACACATTTCTTTGACAATGAACTTGCGGGTTCGATGCATGGCCTGAAAAAAGGCGGGTTGACCCCCTTTGGTAGCGACATTGTAAAGCGTATGGAATCGAAGGGCATGATTATCGACATCGCCCATTTGTCGCATAAAGGTGTTGCAGAAGTGTTGGCGATGGCCACGCGGCCAGTCGTCTCCAGCCATGGCGGCGTACAGGCGACATGTAAGGTCAACCGCAACCTGACCGACGACGAAGTGCGCGGTGTGGCCAAAACCGGCGGCGTCATCGGCATTGGCTATTGGGATGGCGCCTTGTGCGAAACGAGCCCACGCGCAGCCGCAAAAGCGATGAAGCATGTCCGTGATTTGGTAGGCATAGGGCATGTCGCCTTGGGTTCGGATTATGACGGCGCGACCACCGTGCGGTTCGATACATCGCAATTGGTTCAGGTGACGCAAGCATTGATGGACGAAGGCTTCACGCCAGCCGAAATCCGGGCGGTTATGGGCGAAAATGCCCTGCGTGTTATCCGCGCTGGCTTGGTGCCAAGGGCAAGTGCCCAATGATGATTCCCCGCCTTTCCGCCAAGGACCGGATGCCTGATGCCCTGCGCGGTGGCGTCGTTGCCTTGGGTAATTTTGATGGCTTCCATCTCGGGCATCAGGTCGTCGCAGGCGAAGCAATCGCGCAGGCGAAGGCTGCGGGCCGCCCAGCTATGATCGCGACCTTCGACCCACACCCGGTGCGTTTTTTTGCACCGCAATCACCTTGGTTCCGGCTGACGACATTGGATCAACGGCAACGGCTTTTCCAAGATGCGGGCGCCGATGCCATGTTGGTGTTTGATTTTGATGCTGAACTGGCGGCGACCAGCTCGGAAGATTTCATCGTCAAATTGCTCATTGAGCGACTTGGGGTTTCGGCTGTTGTCACGGGCGAAGACTTCTCTTTTGGCAAAGCGCGTGGCGGCAATATCGATGTGCTGCGCGATATTGGCGGCGCGCATGGTTTGTCCTCTACAGCAATGGGCCCAGTGGTCGATGATGCAGGTGTCATCTCCTCAAGCCGCATCCGCACGGCATTACAAGACGGCGACTGCGCAACTGCCAGTGCCTTGCTGACGCGACCCTTTACCGTAGAAGGTATTGTCCAGCATGGTGACAAAAATGGTCGGCTTTTGGGCTTTCCCACCGCTAATATCGACATGGGCCATTATCTACGTCCGCGGTACGGCATTTATGCGGTGAAGGGCCACTTGCCCGATGGCCGGGTTTTGAACGGCGCCGCAAATCTGGGTATTCGTCCAACCTTTGACCCGCCCAAGGAATTGCTGGAGCCGCATTTCTTTGAATTTGCCGAAGATCTCTATGGCCAAAATATTGAGATTGAATTCCATGCCTTCATTCGTGGCGAGGCCAAATTTGACAATCTCGACGCGCTTATGGTGCAGATGGCAAAGGACTGTGATCAGGCGCGCGATATTTTGGGGTGAGATTCAATGGGACAGAGTGAACCCCTCGTTCGGCAGCCTTGCGCTCAAATAGTTGTCTAAAGCGCTAACCTCCCCTAAGCACGCGCACGATATGACTGAACCTGCTGACTCACCGAAACAAGACTATCGCGACAGCGTCTTCTTGCCCAAAACCGATTTCCCGATGAAGGCTGGCCTTCCGCAGAAGGAGCCGGGTATTTTAGCGCGCTGGCAGGAACAGGATTTCTACGCCGAATTGCGCAATCGCCGCCGTGGGCGCGAGAAGTTCATCCTGCATGATGGCCCGCCTTATGCCAATGGTGACATGCATATCGGTCATGCGTTGAACCATATCCTGAAAGACATGGTTGTCCGCACACAGACCCTTTTGGGCAAAGACGCGCCTTATGTGCCCGGTTGGGATTGCCATGGCCTGCCCATTGAATGGAAGGTTGAGGAACAATATCGCAAGAAAAAGCTCAACAAGGACGAAGTCCCCGCTGTCGAATTTCGCGCTGAATGCCGGGCCTATGCCCAAAATTGGGTCGATACACAGCGCGAGCAACTGAAGCGGCTGGGCATCAATGCCGATTGGGATAATCCCTATCTGACGATGGATTTTCAGGCCGAAGCAACGATTGTGTCGGAGCTGTTGAAGTTCGCCGAAAGCGGTCAGCTCTATCGTGGTGCCAAGCCCGTCATGTGGTCGCCGGTTGAGAAGACGGCTCTGGCCGAAGCTGAAATTGAGTATGAGGACATCACATCGACGCAGATCGATGTGGCGTTTGAGATTGTCGATGCGCCGAACGAGCCTTCTTTAGTTGGCGCGTTTGCGGTTATCTGGACGACAACGCCTTGGACAATTCCGGTCAATCAGGCCTTGGCTTATGGGCCAGAAGTTGAATATGTCGTTTCGGAGGTGGCTGGCCGTCGCTACATCTATGCCCTTGACCTTGAAACTGCATTTTTGTCTCGACTAGGTGTCGAGACTGTTGATCGTGGCCATGGAACGCTAAAGGCTGGCGCGCTTGTTGATGCCACCGTCCGCCACCCAATGCACGCGCTCGGCGGTTTCTTCGCGAAGCCCCGGCCAATGCTCGCGGGCGATTTTGTTACCACGGACAGCGGCACGGGCCTTGTCCACATGGCCCCTGACCATGGCGAGGATGACTTTGACCTATGTAAGGCCAATGGCATTGAACCAGTCTTCGCGGTTGAGGGCGATGGCAAATATCGCGCCGACTGGCTCTGGCTCGGCGGTGAGGGCAGCGTCATCAACCCCAAGTTCAATGCGCCTGATGGCCCAATCTGCGCGGCTTTGCACGAAGCTGGTGGATTGCTCGCCGCGTCTGCGGATTATAAGCACAGCTATCCGCATAGCTGGCGGTCGAAGGCGAAGGTTATCTATCGCTGCACGCCGCAATGGTTTGTGCCGATGGACAAGGCGTCGGCCGATGGCACGCTGCGTGAAAAGGCGATGACCGCGATTTCGCAAACCCGCTGGGTACCAGAAAAGGGGCAAAATCGTATCACTGCAATGGTCGAAGGCCGCCCCGATTGGGTGCTGTCGCGCCAACGCGCATGGGGTGTGCCGATTACCTTGTTCGTGGATCGCAAATCCGGCCAATATCTCTGCGACGCGGACGTTAACGCCCGCATCATCGCGGGCGTTCGTGAAATGGGCGTCGATGCCTGGTCCGATGAACGCGCACAGGCATATTTAGGCAGCGACTATGCCTTGGCCGATTATGAGCGTGTGACTGACATTTTGGATGTGTGGTTCGATTCGGGCTGCACCCATGCATTTGTGCTTGAAAGCGGGCGCTGGCCTGACCTGTCATGGCCTGCGGATCTCTATCTGGAAGGCAGCGACCAACATCGCGGCTGGTTCCAATCTTCCTTGCTGCAAAGTTGCGGCACACGTGGCCGTGCGCCCTATAATGCCGTGCTGACGCACGGTTTTACCATGGACCAAAAGGGCATGAAAATGTCCAAGTCGCTGGGCAATACGATCAACCCGTTGGACCTGATGCGTGATAATGGCGCAGATATTTTGCGGCTATGGGCGCTGACTGTGGACTTCACGGAGGATCATCGCATCGGCAAGGAAATCCTTGCTGGCGTGTCCGATCAATATCGCAAATTGCGCAACACCTTCCGCTATTTGCTCGGCGCGCTCGATGGCTTTTCCGATGGGGAAAAGGTTGCGGTTACCGACATGCCAGAGCTGGAGCGTTATATGCTCCATCTGCTCGCCGATATGGACGCGAAGTTGAAGACGGCGGTCAATGACTTTGACTTCAACACATATGTCCGCTTGCTGACCGAGTTTTGCAACGAAGACCTTTCGGCCTTCTTCTTCGATATCCGTAAAGATTGTCTCTATTGCGATGCCGCGACTGACCCGAAGCGGATGGCCTATCGCACAGTATTGGACACGCTGTTCCACGCGCTCGTCCGTTACGCCGCGCCGGTTTTGGTGTTCACCAGCGAAGAAGTTTGGCAGACACGATTCCCCGATACGGACAGCGTGCATTTCTCGGAATGGCCCGATGCTGATGCTGGTTGGATTGATACAAAATTGGCCGAAAATTGGGGTCGCATCAGGGCGGGACGTATGATGGCAAACGAGTTGATCGAACCAATGCGACGTAACAAGGAAATTGGGTCAAGTCTGGAAGTCGAATATAACTATCCCGGTGATCCCGGCAAAATCGACCTAGCCGAAATATTTATCGTGTCGGCGGTGCATCTTGGCAGAGAAGAAGGCGCAGTTAAAACCGCTAACCATAAATGCGGTCGTTGTTGGCGGCATTTGCCTGAAGTTAAAGAGGACGGCACTCTGTGCGGTCGGTGCGCGGATGTTGTTGGTGGGTAAGGACGGACGCATGAACCCTAACCCTAAATTCCGCCTTCAGGGCCTCTTGCTCGCCAGCCTTGTGTTCATCGCCGATCAAATGGTGAAATTCGCGATGCTCGGGCCGTTGCAATTGAAAGAGCGTGGTGTGGTGCACATCGTGTCGTTTTTCGACCTGCGCTATGCCGAAAATCGCGGCGTTTCGATGAGCTTTCTGACGGCCGATAGCGATGGTGAACGCTGGGCACTGGTTGCACTTACGGCGGTGATTGCGGTCGGCGTAGGCGCGTGGATGTGGCGTGAAAAATTGCGAGGCGACGTATTGGCCTTGTCATTGGTCTTGGGCGGTGCGCTTGGCAACATCGTTGATCGGGTGCGCTATGGCTATGTCGTGGATTATGCCGATCTGCATTTTGGCGCGTTCCGACCCTTTTACATATTCAACCTGGCCGACGCCTGCATCAGTATGGGCGTATTGATATTGCTTGCCCGCGCGTTCCTGATAGGTGACAAGGAAACCGGTCGCGGCCCTGATGTTCAGGAACCTGCAAGTAATGCCGACATAGTGGAGAAGTCATGAAGCGGATATCTATCTTAGCGGCGGCGTCAGTTGCTATACTTGCGCTTTCGGGCTGTGGCACAACGAGCATTTATGACCGCGAACGCCCCGATGAATTCGCGGTGAGCCGAGCAAATCCAATTGAGGTTCCTAAGACCTTCACTTTACCAGTGCCAACCCCTAACGCCCCGCGTCCGCAGGATGGTGACACCAAGCAGCAGGTTTTGGACGCTATGTTTGGCGCCACTGCGCCTGCAACTGCGCCCCGCCCGTAACTCGGTCTGAAATTGGATATATATATGAACACCAAACCTGTCCTTTTTGCCGTTGCGATGATGACGCTTCCTATTCTGTCGGGATGTGGATCGATGGGTAGCATATTGGGTGGCGATGCCGCCGCTGCACCTTCAGCTGGCCGCGCGGCGCCATTGGTGGTTCCGCCTGATTTTGCGCTTGAACCCACATCTGTATCGGTCATTCGTCCTGCCGAAGCGGGTCAGGAGCAGATGCTAGAGACGTTATTCGGCGGTACCGCTGCGCGCTCCGCCGCAGAGCGCGCGATATCGACGACATCGGGTGCTGCCGAATTGGGTATCCGTTCATCGGTCGGTGATCCGCAGACCACGACTGTAAATAAAGGCAGCATTACACGCGATATCGTCGCCGCCCCTGAAGGCGATGGCCAAACCGCGCAAGCGGTTATCCCGGGTTAATGCGGTGAAAGCGGCGCGCTTTTAAGCGCGCACGCACGCTTCATCAACGCCTGCGCTATTGTGACGCAGCGCCTTAAGAACAGTTTCGACGATCTGTGGCGCATTGAGACCTGCCTCGTCATATTGTTTTTGTGGGCTATCATGTTCTTGGAAAATATCGGGCAGGCGCATGGTGCGGATTTTTAAGCCCGTGTCCATCAAACCAGCGTCGCTCGCCAGTGTCAGCACATGTGCGCCAAGGCCGCCAACGGCCGCTTCTTCAACTGTCACAACAACTTCATGCGTTGCGATGAGCTGGCGGATCATTTTTTCGTCCAGCGGCTTGGCGAAGCGCAAGTCTGCAACGGTTGTGCTCAACCCCTTTGCGTCCAGCGTATCTGCTGCCTTCATCGCTTCGGCCAGACGGGTGCCGAGCGATAGAATCGCGACTTTTTTGCCTTCACGAACGATACGACCTTTGCCGATTTCGATCTGCTGCGGCACTTCGGGCAAGGCAATGCCCGTGCCATTGCCGCGCGGATAACGGAAGGCGATTGGACCGCTGTCGTGCAAAACGGCGGTGTAGGTCATGTGAACCAGTTCCGCCTCATCTGATGGCGACATCACGACCATATTTGGCAACGTCGCTAGATATGTAATGTCGAACGACCCGGCATGGGTGCTGCCATCGGCGCCCACCAAACCGGCGCGATCGATGGCAAAACGGACGGGCAGATTTTGTATCGCGACATCATGCACGACTTGGTCATAAGCACGCTGTAAGAAAGTCGAATAAATCGCGCAGAAGGGACGCATGCCTTGCGCGGCGAGGCCCGCGGCGAAGGTCACGGCGTGCTGTTCTGCGATGCCGACATCGAATGAGCGTTCTGGGTGCGCGGCGGAGAATTTGTCGACGCCCGTGCCGCCGGGCATAGCGGCAGTGATTGCACAAATTTTCGGGTCGGTTTCCGCAAGCTTGGCCAGCGTTTCGCCAAATACATTTTGGTAAGCAGGTGGACCGCCGCCAGGGCCTTTATCTTGTTTGCCCGTCATAACATCGAATTTCACGACGCCATGATATTTGTCGGCTGCCGCTTCGGCGGGGGCATAACCCTTGCCCTTTTGCGTGACGACATGGATCAGGACCGGACCTTCGGCATTATCCCGCACATTTTCGAGGACAGGGATCAGCTGGTCAAGATTGTGGCCATCGATCGGGCCGACATAATAAAAGCCAAGCTCTTCGAACAAAGTGCCGCCCATCGCCATGCCACGTGCGAATTCTTCGGCTTTTGATGCGGCCGAATAAATGCGGCGCGACAGGCGTTTGGCGACCTTGCTCGCAAGGCTGCGCAGGCCCAGATATTCGCTTGAGGACACGAGACGTGACAAATAAGCTGACAGGCCACCCACGGGCGGGGCAATCGACATGTCATTGTCATTCAGGATGACGACTAATCGGTTTCCTGCGGCTTGCGCATTGTTCATCGCCTCATACGCCATGCCAGCGGACATGGACCCATCGCCAATAACGGCAATGGCTTTGCCGGGTTTGCCAGCAATCTTGTTGGCGACAGCGAAGCCCAAAGCTGCGGAAATGGATGTTGAACTATGTGCCGCACCGAACGGATCATATTCGCTCTCGCTGCGTTTCGTGAAGCCGGATAGTCCTCCGCCAACGCGTAACGTGCGGATGCGGTCGCGGCGTCCGGTGAGGATTTTATGCGGATAGCATTGATGACCTACATCCCAGACCAACCGGTCATCGGGGGTGTTGAACACATAATGTATGGCGGTGGTCAGCTCCACAACACCAAGCCCTGCGCCCAAATGACCACCTGTGACCGATACGGCAGAAATAGTTTCGGCGCGCAATTCATCGGCAAGCTGGCGAAGCTGCGACGCGGCAAGATTACGAAGGTCCGAGGGCACTTTAACCGTATCAAGTAACGGCGTATCAGGCGAATGTGTCATGCTTTAAGCTTAGCGGTGTTTTATCGGGCTGTCGAACGGGTAATTGCGGCTATATCAATCACAATCGGCACATTTTCCGCGTACTTCAATGACGGGCCGCACTTGGGCAAAGCCTGCCTGTTCGGCCGCTGCACGCACGCTCATGGTCAGTGCATCATCATCAATATGCGTTGCAGTGCCGCAGCTATCGCAGATCAAAAAAATGCAATCATGCAAGCATCCCGGGTGCGAGTTGGCGATATAGGCATTTGCGCTTTCCACGCGGCGTGCGAGGTTTGTCGTCACAAATAGATCTAAGATGCGATAGACGCTGTTGGGGGCAACCCGTTTGCCGCGCTTTTGCGAAACAAGATCAGCAATATCATAAGCCGATGCCGGCTTTTCAAAGGTAGCAAGTACCGCGAAAATATCTGACCGCATATCGGTCCATTGTTCGCCAGCCTCGACAAGCGCGGCTTCTGCGGCTTGCGCAAGCGATGCGCCTGCATGCTCATGATGGTGATGTGCTGCCATAGCGGGGATGTTAGGCGCTGGCATGCGACGGGTCAATCACCGTGCGATTGGGGTTCCACCTCTGGCCCTGTGGTTAAGCAAATGGCCAAGACCAAGAAGGACAACGCCAATCACAGTCCATGCGATTTCCAAAACGCCATGTGGCAGCGTTAGTGCGCCACCCATCATGCCGATACCTAGCGCGCCGACAAAA
Source organism: Pseudomonadota bacterium (assembly GCA_041175465.1). GTDB lineage: Bacteria > Pseudomonadota > Alphaproteobacteria > Sphingomonadales > Sphingomonadaceae > Sphingorhabdus_B. Next base: position 55,419 of record JBEDEX010000006.1, read on the forward strand.
GCAGGCATGAACAAGCCGTGCGCACGGAAGCCCTTGCCCAATGCCACAACACCCAAGAGGATAGCGAGGCCCAGCCCAGCTTCATGGATCATGGGGTTCAACAACACACCGCCCCCGGACGCAAGAATCGCCAGCAAAATCGTAGTGATAAGGCAATGAAACAGACACAGTCCGGCGATGCTGAGGCCCAGCCCGTCCCAACGCCATTTTTGCCAAACTTGTGCCATGCTGGCGTCACTACACTGATTCGATGCACGTTACAACATTACATCGTTAAATTGCAGCTTGGTTAGCAATTTTTGCAACCGCCTTCGCTTGCGGCAATCTGCATTAAGCGGCATATCGGCGCGTATGAATTCTGCGCTCAACACACATTCCGTTTCCGAAACACGAACAGATCGCCCCGCTGCGTTGATCAACTGGTTGATGGGCGTCGCTGCCTTGGTCTTTGCAATGGTTGTTGTAGGCGGGATCACGCGCCTGACCGAATCGGGTTTATCGATTACCGAATGGAAACCCATTACCGGCACACTTCCTCCGCTCAGCGAAGTAGCCTGGATGTCAGAATTTGAGAAATATAAGCAGATTCCGGAATATACTCAGATTAACGGCCCTGCCGGGATGACGTTGGCCGAATTCAAATTCATCTATTTTTGGGAATGGGTGCACCGCTTGCTTGGCCGCGTTATTGGATTAGCATTTGCACTTCCGTTGGCATGGTTTTGGGTAAAGCAAGCCATTCCAGCTGGCTATAAACCGCGTTTGCTTGCGCTGCTGGCCTTGGGCGGGCTTCAGGGTACCATTGGCTGGTGGATGGTGTCTTCGGGCCTGTCTGCGCGCACGGATGTTAGCCATTACCGTCTTGCGGTGCATTTGCTTACCGCTTTAATCATTCTTGGCGGATTGGTTTGGACTGCGCTCGACTTAAGGGCGCTGGTCAAAAATCCCGCAGCGAAGCCTGCAAGGATTACCCTCTTTACGGCATCGGTTTTTGCGATCCTGTTTATTCAGATGCTGTTCGGTGCGTGGGTAGCGGGGTTAAACGCAGGTTATGTGGCCAACACTTGGCCTTTGATGAATGATCGTCTGTATCCCGACGGCGTAGATACAGCGAACGGCCTATTTTATGCGTTAGTGAACGATCCCTATCTCACGCACTTCGTTCATCGCTGGTGGGCGTGGGTTGCGGTAATCTTTTTGATCCTACTGGCGCGTTGTGTCAAAAAAGCTGGTGCACGTAGTGCGGCTACTGCCATCCACAGCGCCTTTGGCGTTCAGATAATTTTAGGCATTGCTACCGTCATGACCGGCGTAAACATCGTGCTGGCGGTATCGCATCAAGCAGTCGGGGCTTTGCTGGTCGCATCTACCGTATGGGGCGCGCATATATTGGGACGCGAAACAGCATAATTTTGAAAGGGTATTATTATACCCGTCGTAAAACCCCTGCTTTTGCTTGACTGTCGGGGCTTTCGTTGCCATTGGCTCCCCTTCGCATGTGGGTCAGTGATGATTCTGCATATCTACAAAATTTCGAAAGGTGTGATTAGCGATGAAAACGCTATCCAGAGTTACGAAATCGATTCGTCCACAGGACGTCGAGAAATCGTGGATCCTCATTGACGCAGAAGGTTTGGTTGTTGGCCGTGTGGCTAGCCTCATCGCCAACATCCTGCGTGGTAAGACCAAGCCAAGCTATACCCCACACGTTGACTGCGGCGACCATGTTGTTGTCATCAACGCTGACAAGGTGAAGTTCACCGGCAAGAAATTGACCGACAAGGTCTATTATCGCCACACCGGTTACATCGGCGGTATCAAGGGTATCACTGCTGGCAAGGTGCTGGACAGCAAGTTCCCTGAGCGCGTCCTTGAAAAGGCCGTTGAACGCATGGTTCCACGTGGTCCTTTGGGACGTGCGCAAATGCGCGCGCTGCATTTGTACAACGGCACCGAGCATCCGCACGCTGGCCAACAGCCAAAGACGCTCGACGTCGCTTCCATGAACCGCAAGAATAAGGTGGGTGCATAATGTCTGATACTGCAACTTCGCTCGCTGATCTCGAGACCTTGGGCGCTGACGTTCAAGCACCTGCACAGATCGCTGCTGTCATTCGTGAACAGGAAATCGACGCGCAAGGCCGCGCTTATGCAACTGGCCGTCGCAAGGACGCGGTTGCCCGCGTATGGTTGAAGCCTGGCACTGGTAAGATTGTCGTCAATGGCCGGGATCAAGAAATCTACTTCGCACGTCCTTCGCTGCGTCTCGTCATCAACCAACCGTTCGGCGTTACCGAGCGTACCGGTCAGTATGATGTTATCGCGACCGTCAAAGGTGGTGGTCTCTCGGGTCAAGCTGGCGCTGTAAAGCACGGCATCGCCCAAGCACTGTCGAAATACGAGCCGTTGCTGCGCAGCGCCGTGAAGTCCGAAGGCTTCCTGACCCGCGATAGCCGCGTGGTTGAGCGTAAGAAATACGGCAAGGCCAAGGCGCGTAAGAGCTTCCAATTCTCGAAGCGCTAACAATAAGCAGAACTGCGTGGGCCACCTTTGTGGCCTATACAAAAGAGGCGGCTCCATTGGGGTCGCCTTTTTCATTGTGGGCCAGCACTTTCACAGGCAAATACAGCGGATGATCAAATATATCCTTATAGCATTGCTACTCGCGCTAGCCGGTTCCGGCTTATGGTTCTGGAACAAGACGGATCCGCAAAAGCTCGATTTTGCAGACCGGATGGCACCTGGTCCTGCCGAGTATCACCAAGCCCCGTTGACGAATATCGCATATGGCGATGACGCGCGGCAGAAGCTTGATATTTACCTACCCAAGCAAGATGCCGCTGGCGGTTCTGCGGTGCTGGTCTTTTTCCATGGTGGCTCCTGGCGTGATGGCGAACGCGAGGGCTATGGCTTTCTAGGCCGCGCTTTTGCCGCACGGGGCTTTGTTACGGTCATTGCCGATTATCGTAAAGCACCCCGCGTCCGCTTTCCTGCCTTTGTTCAGGATACGGCAGCGGCTATTTCTTGGGTACATACGAATATCGCCAAGCATCATGGCGATGCAGACCGCATCTTCGTCATGGGGCATAGTGCAGGTGCCCACATCGCCATGATGACGGCGCTTGATCCGCAATGGTTGGCTGCGCAAAATCTAACACCGGACGTGATCAAAGGGGTCATTGGCCTTGCCGGGCCCTATGATTTTCTGCCGTTGACAAGCGATTCGTCAAAAATTGCCCTAGGACAATGGCCGGACCTGACCGAAACACAACCGATCACTTATGCTCGCGCGGATGCGCCCCCGCTGTTGCTGCTGACAGGTGATAAGGACACCGTAGTGAAGCCTCGTAACAGCAAAATACTATCCGCGAAAATTCAAGCTCTCGGCGGGCAGCAGCAGTTGCAGATTTATCCGGAAGTCGACCACGCCGACATCATCATGGCCGTCGCGCGTCCGTTTCGTCAAAAGGCGCCGGTTGTAACGGATGTCGTAAATTTCATAAAGGCGCACTAAGCGCTTTAGGCAGTAGGTTGCGGTGCGCGGGTGGCCAACACGTCATAATGCTTCCCGCGCCCCACCGTTACGAAATGGGTAAAGCCACCGCTTTCCAAAATGGCACGCAAGCTGTCTGCATCGCTCCATTTGGCATCGACTTCGTAAAATACCGACTGGATGCGCGATAGAAAGCGCGACTTGACCAACTCAGCCATGACCGCGGCTTCATGCCCTTCGACATCGACCTTGATAATCAACATTTCGGGATCGCCAAGCAGATCATCGAAAGCTGCCATATTGATGGTTTTTATGTCCAAACCGTCTGCGCTGTCATTACGCAGTGAGGCAAGTCCGCTATGTGCGGCATCGAAGACGATTTTGGCGGTTCCCGCTTGGTTTGATAGGGCGGCCTGCACCGCTTGGACTTTATCTTGCAGCTTATTTGCGTTGATATTCTGGCTCAGCCGCTCAAATGTATCCGGCACTGGCTCAAGCGCAATCGCGCGGGTGCATTGCGGGTTCTGTCCCGCAATCAGGCTGTACAGGCCTTGGTTTGCACCAATGTCTAAGAATACGAAAGGCCGCGAAAGGCCTTTCAGATAATCGGACAGGCCGTGTCCATAGACAGCGAAACGGCAGTAAATGAATGTCCGGTCGCGCCAGTTTGTTTTCATCAGCACGCCATAGCTTGAGCGACTAAAACCAGTGCCTTCGCCGCCCAGCTTGGCCCGCAATTTGGCATATGGCAGGAACAAAGCCTTTTTCAGCTGCTTGATGAGAAAATCTGCGCTTGTCATTTCTATTCCCCCCGGCCCGAATATGGGCGCGTAATCACATCCTGCTGCTTGGCGCAAGGCGGGATTGGTTATAACTCCAAATCAACAGGCTTAGAAGGACCAGGCTTTGCAATATACCATGCACGCCAGCACCGTTCAGACCGAGCCACCAAATCATGAGCGGTAGCATAGGTAACATGCCCACATTGCTGGTTAAATTGGCGCGGGCACTGATCCAGGGGCGACCTTGCGCGGTGAGCGCCGCCGATAGCGTCGGCATGCCTGCAATCATCGCTCGACCAAGCAGGACCAAGATGAGCAACGACGCACCGCCGGCAAAGCTTGCGCCGCCAAGCAGCACCAGAACTTTTCCGGCGAATAGGCACATGATAACTGCGGCCAGCAATGCAATGCCGGTAGCGAATATCGCCGAACGCCGAACAGCTTTTCCAGCGGCCTTGTTATCGCCGTTAATCAACAGACGGGTTACGACTGGATAGGCAGCTTCCCCAAGCATTTGTGCGGGCTGAATCAGAATGGCACTCGCCCGTTGCACGAGGGCATATAGGCCTGCGGCCGCTGGACCGAGCATCCATCCAATGATTAAGGGCGTTGCTTTAGGCGCAATGTCCCGCAAGGTAAGATCGAGATTGGTCGTCGCAATGAAGCGCACGATACCCGGATTGTCGCGCCGTGTACCCTTTAACGTCGGTCGCCCATCTGCGCCGATGGCCAGATGGCGCGTCCCAATCCAGCATAAGACCCACATGGAAAGGCCCTCAGCAATCGCTGCGGCGAGCCACACCCACAAAAACGCAGCCAGTCCGCCGTCCATAAAGAGAATGGCCAGCGCCCCCACCAAACGAACTAACGGCATGATAACCGGATGTAGGCCAATGAGGTCAAAGCGTTCGGCCAACTGCAGCAAACCTTGTGGCGTAGCGCGAACCGTGGCGAGAATGGCTAAACAATAGAGCCCGCCAAACTGAATGGCTTGCGGGCTCCACCCTAAGGATGCCCCAACCCATGGGACCAGCAACATCGCTACGCCAATGGCCACAGCGGCCATGCCGAGTTCAATAAGGGCGAGTAACAACACGAGATTACGAAACTGAGTAGGTGCGCCTCGGTTGAGCGCCTCTGCGCCATAGCGCACCATGCCGTGGAAGCCGGAAAAAGCAATGGTTCCACCCATCAGCGTCGCAAATCCGTGCACCAGATTGAGCACACCATATTGTTCGACCCCAAGTATTCTGGCAGCGATAGCAATCGACCCAAGGCTGATGATGCCCGCAGCGGCCTTGCCTGAGAGCAATCGGCCCATATTTCCGGCAATCCTGTACAGGGGTGAATGGGCTGATACCGGCAATTGGGGCGTCTCTTCAACCAATGGCTTGATCCAGATAATCGATGATGGCAGACGCCGCGCGGGCGGATGCAGGCACATTGGTGACCGAAAAACTGTCCGCCAATGCGGCACGTTGGGCGTCATTATACGAAGCTTGCGATGCAAAAGCGGCATCTACCGCGCGGATAATGTCTTTTGCGTCCGTCTTCACAGGTCCGGTCGTCCAGTGACGGTAATTAGGATTTCCCTGCCATTGCGTATCATGGGCATCCAAAAACAGGCACGGGCGAGGGCGATGCAGAAACTCATAAACCTGACTGCTCACATCGCCCAGATACAGGTCCGCCGCATTGGTATAGGTCATGTCTGTGCAGGCAGGGCTGCCCAAATCCATTAACATATGCGGTGCATCATTATATCGGGCATTAGGCCTTTTGGCGGCCGCGATCGACAGCTTATCAATTGTGACTGTCCATGGCCGCGTAAACAGCATCACATGCGGCGCAAAAATAAGATTGTAGCGGCCGCTTTGGTAGAACTGCTCCAACACCTCTTCACCGAATTTGAACCAGCTTGAAAGATGTGGCGAGGGGTGGGGGTTGTATAAAATGGTCCGACGATCAGATGCTGGGAAGAGCGGTTTTTGTTCGGGCACTATGATATCGAATTTCGCATATCCTGTGATGCGGATCTTTTCGGGCGGGACCCCTGCATCACAGATCAGGCGGTCGCGGATTTTTTCGCCTGATACCAAAATAAGATCGAATTGCGCGCTTTCTGTATTGAAGCCTATCGCGCGGTCGCCTGCGCCATGTCGTGTGTGAATAAACTTTAAATCCTTCAAGCCATAACGCGTTTTCAGGATCAGGCTGGATTTTTCTGACACCACTAGCGCGTCAAACTGCCTAAAAAAGTCGAGATTGTCACGGTAGACGAGGAGCTTTCGCGCTGGCACCAGATTGTCCAATGCACGGACGAGTATTTGTGATACCATTGATTTGGTCTGCAGCTGGGCAATTTTTATACCCTCTAGCGCCGCACCGCTTAATCTTCGGATTTCCAATTCAACCAACGTGCTAGTCACAGCTAGCGTCACATCGGCAACACCGTTTTTTGCCATCTGCAATGCAATTGGCAGACTGTGCGCGATTTGATGCGTTTGATCATGGTTAAACAGGAAGCAGATTTTTTGCACGTGCTTCAATGCCCTTCAGCACTTGAAAAGTCACGCACTTGCCAATTTTTTTGCGCTGCCAACTTGCGCAGCTTTTCCGACGGGTTGACGAGATATGCTGCATTTGCCCAATCCATCAACGGGGCGTCGCTAGCATGGTCGGAATAAACTGAAATATGGCAGTCTTCGCGCTTTAATCCTTGTGCATCAAACCATGTTCTGACCATTTTTAACTTTTCTGTGCCATAGCAGTTTTCGCCATCAATCAGGTGGCCGATACTGCCGTCTGGCCGCAATCGATGCTGCGTTGCCACAACCGCATCAAACCCCATCAGATCACCAATTTTATTGGCGTAAAATGCGGGTGCAGCCGTCGCTATTAATAATTTTTGGTTTTGGCTTCGGTCATTTTCAATAGATTTGGCCGCGCCGGGTTGAATGTCGGTTAAAACGGCTTCTGATACGAAATTTGTCACCACTTCGGCCAGCGTCACGGCATCCAAATTACGTCCCATGAACATGCTTATACCAAATTGTTTCAATGGTTTGCGACCATATAAACCAACGCGGTATCCGATGAGGACCATGATCCAAATAGGAAGCCCGACCAGCCGAAATGGCGCTGTTCGCCGTGCGTAATATAGCAGAAAATGGGTGAAAGTCGGACGGCGCGTAATGGTTTTGTCGAGATCATATATTGCAATATTCATATTTGATGGCCAAGCCCCGCCTCAAGGTGCCGCCAGACAGACTGACGAACCCTTCTGATTTTTCGCGTTTAGGAGAAGCGACTTGCAAGCGCAATGGACCTGCATCGTCCTTGCCGGACAGCGGCCCGGCCCTGATATGCTTGCCCAGCATTTTGGTCTTGAACACAAGGCCTTGGTCCCCGTCTGCGGTGTGTCGATGATTTGCCATGTCGTCCGCACACTGCATGCGTCACCGCATATCGGCAAAGTCATCATTTTATCGCAAGACCTAGAGCATCTGCGGCCGGCTGTTGATGCAGCTGGCGGTGCCATTTTGGTGGAAAGCCAGAACAGCATTTCACTGAGCATTAAGGCTCAGACCGAGACCCTCGGTTTTTCTTCGCCCTTATTGGTGACCACGGCGGACCATCCTTTGTTGACGGTGGCGATGATCGACGAATTTGTGCGTCATGCGGATGGCGATGTTGCGGTCGGGATGGTTGAACGCCAAACTATGCTAAAGCAATTTCCGGATGCCCAGCGAACCTGGCTGCGCTTTTCCGACGGCGCTTGGTCTGGGGCCAATCTGTTTGCGCTGATGACTCAGAAATCATCGTTTGCGCTCGAATTATGGGCTGGCGCTGAGCAAGATCGCAAAAAGGCGTGGCGGCTATTTCTGCATTTTGGTCTGCTTTTGGCGGCGCGGGCACTTACGCGCACCATTGGCTTGCATCAGGCGTTGGCGAAGGCAGGGAAGCGACTTGGTCTAGACGCAAGGCTGGTTTCCATGTCCGACCCGGTTGCTGCCATAGATGTCGACAAGCTGAGCGATCATCTGCTTGCCGAAAAGATACTCATGCAACGCGAATCACAAAGCGGTGATACCGGAACGGTCTAATTAACGGCCCATTTTCTTTTGCCGACGCCGCTGCACGGACGAACCAATACCCATTGCCTCACGATATTTGGCGACGGTCCGCCGGGCAATGTCAAAGCCCTTTGCCGTCAGCAGCTCGACCAATGTATCGTCCGACAGAATTTTGTCGCCTTCGGCCTCAATCAGCGATTTGATATGGCTTTTGACCGCTTCGGCAGATGCGCCTTCGCCATCGGCGGATTGAACACCGGATGAAAAGAAATATTTGAGGTCGAAAAGGCCACGCCCACAGTGCAGATATTTGTTACTCGTCACCCGACTGACAGTAGATTCATGCATCTCAATAGCATCGGCAACTTGGCGCAGGGTCAATGGACGCAAATGCGCAACACCGCGCCGGAAAAACCCGTCTTGTTGCTTTACGATTTCGGTCGCGACTTTGACGATTGTGCGCTGCCGTTGGTCCATGGCCTTGATCAACCAATTGGCGTCGGCCATGCAATCGTTGAGCCACGCCTTGGTAGCCTTGTCCTGCCCAAGCTCCGCCACATAGCTTCGGTTGATTAGCAAGCGGGGTAGGTTGGCGCTGTTCAATTCAATCGACCAGCCATCGCTACATGGTGTCACATAGATATCTGGCGTCACCGCCATGCTGTTGTCATTCTCAAAACGGCAACCCGGTTTTGGATCATAGCCCCGCAGTTCAATCAGCATATCGCGCAAATCTTCGTCATCGACGCGGCACATGCGTTTCAATTGATCAAAAGCGCCCTTGGCTACCAGATCGAGGTTATCGATGAGCCTTGCCATACATGGGTCATAGCGGTCTGCTTCCTTGGCCTGAAGCGCGAGACACTCGGCAAGATTGCGCGCACCAACGCCCGTCGGGTCAAAGCGCTGCAGCGCGGTTAGCGCGGCTTCTGCCTCCGTGAGCGACACGCCAAGCCGCTGCGCCATTGCCAATAAGTCCTCACCCACATAGCCTGTGGGTTCAATATGTTCGATAATCTGTTGAACCAGAAAAAGCAGATGACCCGAAAGACTTGCGCCCGCCTGCGCCATTAAATGCTCGCGCAAGTTTACGTCGCGTCCGGCAAAGCTGTCGAAATCTGGGCCTTCGCCGTCAAAGCTGCCGCTGGACATCGCGCTACCCGACAGGCCAAGCATTCCGTCTGCGCTGCCCACGCTGTCGAAGGGTGCATCATGATGGAATGTCTCGGCGCCAAAATCGACGTCAAGCGCCTCGGCAGCAGCGTTGCTGTTATCGCCTATTATGTCGTCACTGCTGCGTTCGTTGCTCTCCGCAATTGTAACGTGCGTTAATTCATCATGCGGCGTGTCGGATAAAGTGTCGTCGCCTCCGGCATCAAGCACTGGGTTCCGCTCGACCTCTTCGGCGATGAAGGCTTCAATTTCGAGCGACGAAAGCGCCAATAGCTTAATCGCTTGCTGCAGCTGCGGCGTCATGACCAGCGACTGGCTTTGGCGAAGGTCGAGGCGCGGAGCTAATGCCATGACGTTAGGTTTCCGTCATTTCCCCCACATTACATTGCAAAGCTCTCGCCCAGATATAGGCGGCGAACATTGGGATCGGCAACCAACGCCTCTGGTGACCCGGCAAACAGGACCTGCCCGCCGTAAATGATGCACGCACGATCAACGATATCCAAGGTTTCGCGGACATTATGGTCCGTGATGAGTACACCGATTCCGCGCGTCTTCAATTCTTTCACAAGATCGCGAATGTCAGAGATTGAAATTGGATCAATGCCGGCAAAGGGTTCGTCGAGCAGCATAATCGACGGGTTTGCGGCTAGGGCGCGGGCTATCTCGCATCGTCGCCGCTCTCCGCCGGATAAGGCCATGGCAGGCGCGCTACGCAAACGGGTCAGGCCAAATTCGTCCAGCAGTTTCTCCAGCCGCTCGCCACGCGATTCTGCGTCGGGTTCGGACATTTCGAGAACCGCGCTGATATTTTGCTCAACCGTCATTCCGCGAAAAATGGAAGTTTCCTGAGGTAGGTAGCCCAGCCCCAAAATGGCACGGCGATACATTGGCAATTTGGTAATATCCGCGCCATCCAGCGTAATGCGGCCGCTATCGGGTTTAACCAGTCCCATGATGGAGTAAAAACAGGTGGTTTTGCCGGCACCATTGGGGCCGAGCAAGCCGACCACTTCGCCCTTTGCCACGGACAGCGAAACATCTGTCAGTACGGCGCGTTTGTCATAGCTTTTGGCGATGGACACAACGCCCAATCCCGATTGCATACCCGCATCGGTGGTTGCATCAGCAGCAGGTGGGGGGGGCGTTATGCTTTCCATATTCAATGTTCGCCTGCAATGTTGCTTTTGTTTTCTGGATGATAGCTAGTGAATAGCAAAGCATTTTGCAATTGGCATGGTTCATGCTGCACGCAATTGTTTACAGCTTGAGCCCAAACCTAATTTTTGCGTTGCGGAACGGTGAAGGTGCCCGTGACGCGGCCACCCGAAGGTGTTGTGCCGGAAACCCCGCCACCATTGATTGTCGATCGGCCGGAATTTAGATTGATGACCAAGCGGCCCCCGGTTAGCCGATTGTTGCCTTGCACAAGTTTCACATCGCCGATTAGCGTGATCAAGCTGGTATCCAGGTCATAAATGGCTGAGCTGCTGGTTGCGCGCAGATCATCCTTCGTCACTGTCACGCCGCCAGTGGCGTCGAGCCGGTTCACATCGACGCCGCCATTACTGGAGTAAGCGGCAGTTACGCGATTGGCCTTCAAGGTAAGTCCGGCCTGCGTTGCGGTTACGCCACCTGACAGGACAACACGGTCGGCCCGATCCTGCAACTCCATTGATGCTGCCGAAAAATCGACAGGGGCGTTGCTATCATGATTGCGAATGCTTTGTGCCGTTGAAGCCGTAGACAGCATGCTCATGCCAGCAATCGCTGCGCACAAGCTAAAGGAGAGAGATCGGATAGTCATTGCGCGCTCACTTAATCGCATTCTGGTCGATACGCAAACGAACGCCGCCATCCAGTCGCACAATACGTGTATCGAGGTCCGCACGCAGCCGCCCTGCGTGGAAGGTGCCAACTTTCGTCCGGCCGCTAACTGGGCCAAAGCTTTGCATTGAACGATTTTTCAACGATAGCTCCACATTGCTGGCGACCATGTCGTAGCCCGTCGATTCAACAGCCAAGGGACCGTTCACGCGCATCGTTTCTTTATTAAGGTCATAAACACCCCGCTGCGCGACGATGGAGGCAGGCCCATCTTTCAACATTATCCGGCCCGACAAGGATGTCATATCCAAGACAGGATCAGCAGATGTTTTCTGCACAGCGCTGCCCGCGCGCAAGGAAAAAGGCCGGCCCTTGCTGTCATCGCCGCGATATAACGCTTCGACGACGCGCAACCGCTCTCGCGACAAGTCTACCTCATCCTTGTTCAGCACGAAGCTTAGTTCCTGTTTACCGGTAAAGGGGCTGAATGCCAGAAGCGCCACCAAGAGGCCAATGATGATGGGTAAGCCAGCGCGCAGCGCGCGGATCAGGCGGTCGTGCCGCCCGCCGGGCATAGCCCAGCGTTGTCTTTGTGTACGTTCAAGATCGGCTTGTGCTGACATGATCGAGTGCTAACCAGATCGAACCTTAACTGTGTCCGAATATGTCGATTTCTGGCCAACCCGCAAGATCAAGGTCTGCACGGTGCGGCAGGAAGTCAAAGCAGGCTTGTGCCATGGCAGTGCGGCCTTCGCGTTCAAGACGTATAACAAATTCGGCATGCAAGCGGTGGAGATAGCGCACGTCGCTTGCGGCATAATCCTTTTGCGCTTCGGACAGCACGGGACCACCCCAATCGCTGGATTGTTGTTGCTTCGAAATATCGGTGGACAGCATTTCCTTCACCAATTCCTTTAAACCATGGCGATCCGTGTAAGTACGGGTCAGGCGGGAGGCGATTTTGGTGCAAAATAATGGTGCCGCGACAACATTCAAATAATGGGAAATCGCGGCTAAATCGAATCGGGCATAATGAAACAGCTTGAGACGTTTAGGATCGGCAAGAACGGCACGCAAATTGGGTGCTTTATAGTCACTGTCTCGGCTAAAACGGATCAAATGTTCGTCCCCGCGGCCATCGGAAATTTGCAAAAGGCACAGCCGGTCGCGTGGGGTAATCAACCCCATGGTTTCCGTGTCAACGGCGACAGGACCTTCAGCCAATACGCCAGCGGGAAGGTCTTCTTCATGTAAAAATACGCTCATTCTTGTCCCTTGCCCGACAGTGTCGCCCAAGGCAAATGAAACTACAGTTATCAGACCGCGAATTCGCTCCACAATATTTGCTATCGCGGTACATTTTATTACGATATAGATATAACTCGCGTAATCACCGACGGTTGCGCTTGTGACGTGCAGTACAGTCGCCCTCGACTGCATAACATAGTGGTTTAGGGCGATGAGAAGGCAAGTAAGAAGTTATGGGTTTTGATCGCAAGCGTGCTGGCAAGGGCCGGGACAAAAGAGACGGTTTCGGTGATGAAAGCTACGATGGTTATCGCGCACCATCCCCCTATCAAAGTGACTTTGGTGGCGGCCGCTCAGGCGGCGGTGGATATGGCGGCGGCGGTCATGGTGGCGGTGGCGGAGGTGGCTTTGGTGCCCCGCGTCGCGGTCCCGGTGGCCCACCAATGCCTGCGCAAGTCATCGGCTCCGGCAAGGGAATCGTTAAGTTTTTCAACGGTCAAAAGGGTTTTGGCTTCATTCAGGTAGATGGCCGTCCAGACGACGTCTTCGTGCACATCAGCGCAGTCGAGCAAGCTGGCCTGGCTGGCCTTGCTGAGGGCCAACCGCTGGAGTTCCAACTTGTGGAGCGTGGCGGCAAGGTGTCGGCAACCGATCTCGTGATTGATGGTGAGCCAATGCCCGTCAGTGAACGTGCACCGCGTCCTGACCGTCCAGCTTTTGATCGTGACCGTGCACCGCGCGGTGATGATCGTGGCGGCTTCCGTGGCGGCGATCGCGATTCGGCCCCTCGTGGTCCGCAGCGCGAATCGACAGGTGAACGCGCCAATGGCACCGTGAAATTCTTCAATGACATGAAGGGTTTTGGTTTTGTGCAGCGTGATGATGGCGGCGAAGACGTGTTTGTGCACATTTCGGCGCTTGAGCGTTCGGGCATGGGACAAGTGACCCAAGGCGACCGTTTAGCCTTTGACATCGAAATCGACCGTCGTGGCAAATATTCGGCAACAAATCTGAGCACGCTTTCCGAATAAGCACGCTTCTGACATTCAAAAAGGCGGGTGAAGTCATACTTCTCCCGCCTTTTTTGTTTCTGCCTTTATGTGTTTCCCATCGTGGCAGCCAAGAACCAGGCGCGTTGCTCAGCTTGGTCTGTCCAATCGTCAAGCAACCCATCGGTGGCATTATCGCCGGCTTCGCCCGCAAGGTTTTTGGCGTCCTTTAACGCTTTTATCAGTATCTCATTATCGGCGTGCAGCGCCGTCAACATCGCGGCTGCATCTGTTGACGTCGAATCATGATCGCTAATGCGCTGCGTTGCTGCAATCGAACCGATAGACGTCAGCGTAGCCTGACCCAATTTGCGCACCCGTTCGGCCACAAGGTCGGTCGTCGCGATGAGCTCTGTCGCTTGTTCGTCAAAAAGCAAATGATACTCGCGGAAATGCGGGCCAGTGACATGCCAGTGGAAATTTTTGGTTTTTAAATATAACGCATAATAGTCGGCCAAAAGGTCGTTTAATGCGTCCGCCAACGCTTTTTTGCTATTGTCGCCAGCTGCCATTGCATTTCTCCTATATTAGGTGACCCCTTATATGGGAACGAAAGAGCCGATTTCCAAGCTATGGGGTGCGGGCATTGCCTGGTGCGAATATTCTAGCGTTGGCAGTTTGTACGAATCGCTGTCCTTATGCAGGTGGCCTAAGCATCATCCTGAACTTGGTTGAGGACCTTGTTTGCCGAGGGTGTAGAAAAACTGCGCTGCTGAAAAGCGTTCAGCATGGCGGTTAGGTGCGAATTTGGTAGGCCTTCAATCCAGATATCAGCTTATTGGCTTGACTTTAGCCACGCGAATCCGCATTGGCCCCCGTCTGTGAACAGCGCGGCTTTTTTCTGCGCAGTTTTTTACGAAATTTTTTGAATAAAAGGAATGGGCCATGGCGAAGCCAGCCACGATTAAGATCAAGCTGCTCAGCACCGCTGACACGGGCTTCTTTTACGTGACCAAGAAAAATCCGCGCAACATCACCGAAAAGATGACGTTCCGTAAATATGACCCCGTCGTGCGCAAGCATGTCGAGTTCAAGGAAGCCAAAATCAAGTAAGCACAAGCATTGCTTGAAAGCTAATCGATCAGGGCGCTTATGGCGCCCTTTTTGATTGTTGTAATAGGCGTGCTGGGGTGTTTGCCCTGTTGCATTGCTCCCCGTATCGCGTCCCGAAGCGTCATCAGCTTTTTATCCATATGGACCTTTTCTCGCTTTGCGTTCGCACAGGGCATGGCTTAAGCGAAAGCCATGCATGAAACAAACGACACATTAGACGCATCTGGCATGGCGTTCCAAGCATTGGCTTGGGCGTTGACAGAAGAATCACGGGCGGAGCGATTATTGTCGCTCACGGGCCTCACCCCAGAGGGCTTGCGCAGCAGCGTTATGGAGCGCAGCACACAGGCTGCCATTTTGTCGTTTTTGGAGGCGTATGAGCCTGACCTTGTCGCCTGCGCGGCTGTCATAGGCGTTTCACCCGCCCTGCTTGTGCGGGCACGGCAGGAGTTGGATGGATGAGTGTTATTAATTCCCGGCCATTGCTGATTTCCGATTGCGACGAAGTGTTGTTGCACATGATTGTGCCGTTTCGCGACTGGCTCGATGACGTCCATCATATCCATTTCGACCTTGTCCACGGTGATTGGGGTGAAGCGTTGCGCCACAAGCATGATGGTACGGTCGTTGAGCGCGGTCAGGTTTGGGATTTGCTCAACGGATTTTTCGATACCGAAATGCATCGGCAACAGGCAATTGACGGCGCTGTAGAAAGCCTCAACCGACTGCGCGAACATGCTGATGTAGTGATCCTGACCAACTTGCTTGATCATCGCGCAGGGCCGCGGACAGAGCAATTGCGGGCCGTTGGCATCGATGCACCCGTTTATTGTAATCAAGGCGGCAAGGGTGAGGCGCTTGGACAAATTCTTGAAGAATATCGACCCAGCGTCGCGGTTTTTGTCGATGATCTTGGGCATCAGCATGAATCAGTAGGGGAACTGCATCCCGACGTCTGGCGTCTGCATTTCGTTGGTGAGCCATTGTTGTGGGAACGCGTGAAGCCTTCGAAATCCGCACACGCGCGGCTCGATCGGTGGGCGGACGCGGAAATTTGGATTAGGGAAAAGCTGGTGTCGAATACGCCAGCGCCCGCATTGGAAAAGGTAGTATGATGATCGAAGCAAAATTGGCCGAATTGGGCATTACTCTTCCGGCACCTGCCGCGCCGGTCGCATCCTATGTGCCCGCTGTCGAAGCGAACGGGATGTTGTTCATTTCGGGACAGTTGCCCTTTGTTGATGGCAAGGTTGTCACCGGCAAAGTCGGCGACACGCGGACACTTGAAGATGGAAAGGCTGCAGCCAAAGCGTGCGCAGTCATGCTCATTGCGCAGATGAAAGCAGCCCTCGGCGGCGACCTCGATCGCGTGGAACGGATCGTCAAGCTTGGCGTCTTTGTCGCCTCGACCCCTGATTTCACAGATCAACCTGAAGCTGCCAATGGCGCTTCGGATTTGATGGAAGCTGTGTTCGGCGATGCCGGCAAGCATGCCCGCGCTGCGGTGTCCGTGCCAGTGCTACCACGCGATGCAACCGTCGAAATTGACTGCGTTGTAAAGGTCCGCGCGGTTTAATGACTGACGGCGTCACCGCCGAACTCTTAAGCAAGGTCAGCGATATTCCCGCCGACCAGTGGGATGCGCTGAACTCGCAGGGCAATCCATTCGTGAGCCACGCGTTTTTGGCGGCGTTGGAGGTGTCTGGTAGCGTTGGTCCCGGGACGGGCTGGTCACCTGCGCCGATCATTATCCGCGATCAAGACGGCATTCCCGCTGCTGGGCTTCCTGCTTATCTCAAGGCCCATAGCCAAGGTGAATATGTGTTCGACCATCATTGGGCGGATGCATTTCAACGGGCGGGCGGGCAATATTATCCGAAGTTGCAGATTGCCGCGCCATTCTCGCCCGTTCCGGGGCCGCGATTGTTGTTTCGCGATCCAGCTCTTGCGCCAGCGATATTGGCTGCCGCCGAAGCAATTGTCGACCAAAATGGCCTGTCGTCCGCGCATGCGACCTTTGTGGAGGAGGCTGAGCTTGAGCAATTTCGTGCGGCGGGATGGCTCACGCGGGTCGGTACGCAATTTCATTGGCAGAATCGGAATTATGCAGATTTTGAAGGCTTTCTGGGTGCGCTGTCTTCCCGCAAGCGAAAGGCGATTCGCAAAGAACGTGCGGGTGCGCAAGAGGCCGTCCGCATAGAACAGATTTCAGGCGCGGATATCACGCCCGAACATTGGGATGCGTTCTGGATATTCTATCAGGATACCGGCGCACGCAAATGGGGCACGCCTTATCTGACCCGTGTTTTTTTCGACATTGTCGGGTCAAAAATGCGCGACAGCATTGTCCTATTTCTGGCGTTTGATGCTGATCAACCGATTGCTGGTGCGCTCAATTTTGTTGGGCCTGATTGCCTGTATGGCCGCTATTGGGGCTGCACGATAGACGTACCCTTTTTGCATTTTGAGTTATGTTATTATCAGGCGATTGATTACGCCATCGCGCATGGCCTCGCCCGTGTAGAAGCAGGGGCGCAGGGCGCGCATAAATTGGCGCGCGGTTATGAAGCAGTGCCGACCTATTCCGCCCATTACATCGCCAATGAAGGCTTTCGAGCAGCCGTTGCCGATTTTCTGGAGCGGGAAACTCAGGCGATGGAACGCGAGATCGAATTTCTCGGCGAAATGGCGCCGTTTAAGAAGGGCTGAACCAGTCAAACGGCTCTTGCAATCCTCTATTTAATCGCGCAATTAAATGCGCAGAGAGGAATCAGCCAATGAGCACACCAAGCCCGCAGGAACTCGCCGCCTTTGAAAAGCAATGCGATGCGTGGTTCTCCGAGAATACAGTGCGCGATCCTGGTTTCATGCTGCCCTTGACCTTTATGGAAGTTTCGACCGATCAGCAGTTTGATTTTCTGCGGGATTGGCAACGCAAAGTTTACGAAGCAGGCTATTTCGGAATGTCTTGGCCCACCGAATATGGCGGCTATGGCATGCATCCCGAATATCAGCGTATCGCCACGCGGATCATGAAAAACCATGATGCGCCGATCATGCTCAACGCGATTGCCAATGGCTGGACGGGACCTTTGTTGCTCGACATTGGCCGTGAGGAGGACAAGCGCCGCTTCATCAAGCCTATGCTGTCTGCCGAAGAAATCTGGTGTCAGGGTTTTTCGGAACCGGAGCATGGGTCGGACCTTGGTAGCGCGCAGACCAAAGCGGTCCGCGATGGCGACGAATATGTCATCAATGGCTCCAAAATCTGGACATCTTTGGGTGATCGGGCAGATTATATGATCCTGCTCGCACGCACATCGAATGACGGGCCAAGCAAATATGCTGGGCTTTCGTTCTTCTTAGCGCCGATGAAAATTCCCGGTGTTGAAACGCGGCGGTTGAAGAAGCTGACCGGTGAATATGGCTTCACCCAATGCTTTTTCACTGACGCCCGCATCCCAGCATCGGGCCTGGTCGGCGAAGAGGGCCAAGGCTGGATGGTCGCGATGAAGACGTTGGAATATGAACGCGGCGCGAAGGTGAACCCTGTTGGTGGCTATTTCGTGAAAGAAATGGATGTGATGGGCGTGGTCGATATGGCGCGTTCGGCCAAGCGGGGCGGTAAGCCCGTGCTGGATGATCCCGTCATGCGCGACAAGCTCGTGGATTATATGATCGAGATTCAGGCGCTGAACCTCAACAACCAACGCCGCCGCATGGCCCCGCTGACCAGTGATCGTCCGATGGGGCTGGCGTTGATGAACAAGCTGGCGCGCACCGAGTTAGTACGCGAACTGACGGAATTTTCGTTGCAGTTTCAGGGCACGCGCGCGGGCTATTATGTTGGGGACGAAAATGCAGTCGATGACGGCTATTGGCATCGGTCCTATTTGAACAGCTTTTCCGCCACGATTGGCGGCGGCACGAGCCAGATTCAGAAGAATATCATCGGCGAACATGTGCTTGGCCTCCCCAAGGGGCGGTGAGCAATTAAGGGTGTCTCGTAGCCCGAGCCTTTAGAAGGGCGCGTCTCCGCCGGGCACAGTCACTGCCCGACAAGGCCCTTCGACCAAGCGCAGGTCTATGGTTGTTGTTTAGGAGAGTATGAATGTCCGAAGTCCTAACCCAAGCGCAGGACGGTGTCCTGATCATCACAATCAACCGGCCCGAGGCCAAAAACGCGGTTAATCAGGCTGTCGCCCAAGGTATCGCTGCGGCCATGGAAAAGTTGGATAACGACAAAAGCTTGAACGCAGGTATCATAACCGGCGCTGGCGGTACTTTCTGCTCGGGCATGGATCTGAAGGCGTTTCTGCGTGGAGAGCTGCCCAGCATCAAGGGCAAGGGTTTTGCAGGTTTTATTGAGTCCCCACCGGCCAAGCCGTTAATTGGTGCGGTAGAGGGATATGCGCTGGCAGGCGGCATGGAAATTGCAATTGCGTGCGACCTTTTGGTGGCAAATGACAAGGCGCAATTTGGTATTCCTGAGGTGAAGCGTAGCCTTGTGGCGGCCGCTGGCGGTTTGCTGACGCTGCCATCTATCATCGGCAAGCGTATGGCGATGGAACTGGCGCTGACGGGCGATTTTATCTCTGCGCAGCGGGCGTATGAAATAGGTTTTGTGAACCGCGTGACGGACGGTGCTGCCATTGATGCTGCGCTTGAACTTGCAGCTAAGGTTGCCGCCAATGGGCCGCTTGCACTGATTGCGACAAAGCGCGTTATTAATGAGCGTCCCGACTGGAATTCCTCTGAAATGTGGAAGAAGCAGAACGAGATTTGCGCGCCCGTTTTTACCTCGAAGGACTCACGCGAAGGCGCATTGGCCTTTGCCGAAAAACGTAAACCGAATTGGCAGGGGGAATAACATGGGTCATCCAACTGTTCACGCCGCCGCAAATCCTGACAAGCCCGCCGTCATCATGGCGGGGTCGGGCGAGACCATTTCATATAAGCAACTGGATGAACGCTCCAACCAATGCGCCCATCTATTTCGGTCGCTGGGGTTGCAGCATGGCGATACGGTGGCAATTTGCCTCGAAAACCGCGCTGAATTTTTTGATCTCGTCTGGGGCGCGCAGCGTGCGGGCCTGATCTATGTGGCAATCAGTTGCCGCCTTACGGCGTCCGAAATCGATTATATCCTGAAGGACAGCGGATCGAAGGCGTTGTTCGCCTCACCTTATTTAGGCGGGGTGCTGGACCAGATTGAAAGCCCGGTGACGCGTTTCATTCTTGGCGGCGTGCATGCCGGATGGGGAAATTACGCCGATGTGGTTGCCGACATGCCGAATACGCCGGTGGCTGATGAGCGCGCGGGCACCGACATGTTGTATAGTTCGGGTACGACGGGGCAGCCCAAGGGTATTCGCTTCCCACTGCCCGAAGATGCCAATATTGCCGCACCCAACGTGCTTGCTGGGCTTGCCATGATGGCCTTCAAATTTTCGGGCGATAGCATCTATTTGTCCCCAGCGCCGCTTTACCATGCCGCTCCGTTGCGTTGGTGTGCAGCGGTGCATCGCCTTGGCGGCACGGTCGTAGTGATGGAGAAATTCGATCCTGAAGCGGCTTTGGCGGCTATTGAGCGATATAAAATTACCGCCAGCCAATGGGTGCCAACGCATTTTGCACGTATGCTGAAGTTGCCCGAAGAACTGCGCGCAAAATATGACGTATCCAGTCTGGAAACAGCGGTTCATGCCGCCGCACCATGCCCCGTCCCTATTAAGGAGGCGATGATTGAATGGTGGGGCCCTGTATTGCGCGAATATTATGCCGGAACCGAGGGGCAGGGGATTACATTTATCTCCAGCGAGGAGTGGCTGACACATAAAGGTTCCGTTGGCCGCGCGTTGAACGCCACGATGCATATCTGCGACGAAGAAGGCGACGATGTCCCCGTTGGTCAAGAAGGAACGGTGTTCTTCGAAAGCGCGGCATCATTCAGTTACCATAATGATCCTGATAAAACCAAAGGTGCGACCAATAAACATGGCTGGACCACATTGGGCGATGTTGGGCGGCTGGATGAAGAGGGCTATCTCTATCTCACAGACCGAAAAAGCTTCATGATCATTTCGGGCGGCGTTAACATTTACCCGCAAGAGATTGAAAACCACTTGGTCACGCATCCCCGCGTGCGCGATGTCGCCGTCATCGGCGGCCCGCATGACGAAATGGGGGAGGAGGTTATCGCCGTGGTGCAGCCGCTCGATATGGCCGACGCTGGCGATGACTTGCGTGATGAACTGACCGCTTATGCGCGGGAGAAGCTCTCGGGCATTAAAATCCCGCGCCGCATTGATTTCCGCGAAGAGCTTCCGCGCCACGATACCGGAAAATTATATAAGCGCCTGCTGCGCGATGAATATTGGGCAAAGCAGGACAAGCCGACAATTTGAGGCTATAACGCCGCAGACTCATCAGGAGATAAATTATGACCACGCAATATAAAAATCTGATTAACGGCGAGCTGGTGGATAACGGCCAATGGATTGATGTCGTCAATCCTGCGACGGAACAGGTCATTGGCCAAGTGCCGGATTGTGGTCAGGCCGATCTCGACAAGGCGGTTGCCGCTGCGCGTGCTGCGTTCCAGACATGGAAGAAAACAAGCGTCGAAGAACGCCGCGCTTTGTTCGCAAAAATGGCCGACGTGATTAAGACGAACAGCGATGAGCTGATGCGTTTGCTCACCGCTGAGCAGGGCAAGCCGCATATGCAGGCAGGCAGTGAAATAGCAGGCTGCGTGGGCATGACGCGCGCTTTGCCAATGCTGAATTTGGAAGAGAAAATCACGGAGGATAGCGACAAGCGTCTCAGCCGTACCCGCCGCGTGCCCGTTGGTGTGGTTGGCGGTATCGTGCCGTGGAACTTCCCTGTATTGATGGCAATCCAGAAGATTGTGCCTGCTTTATTGTCGGGCTGCACCATGGTGCTCAAGCCATCGCCCTTTACGCCGTTGGCGACGTTGCGCTTGGCCGAACTGGTTGCGGGCGTGTTCCCGCCCGGCGTGTTGAATATCATTACGGGCGGCGACGCGCTGGGTCCATTGCTCACCTCGCACCCTGACATCGACAAGATCACCTTCACGGGTTCAACTGCCACGGGCAAGCGCGTGATGGAGTCTGCGTCGAAGGATTTGAAACGCATCACGCTTGAACTGGGCGGTAATGACGCGGCAATCGTTCTGCCCGATGCCGATGTCAGCAAGGTCGCCGAAAAGCTGTTCTGGGCAAGCTTTTACAATGCAGGCCAAGTCTGCATTGCGGCCAAGCGTATCTATATTCACGAAGATATTTATGACGAATTGTCGGGTGCGATTGCGGCTTATGCCAAGGCAGTTAAGGTTGGCGATGGCGCTGAACAGGGCACCGCAATTGGCCCCATTCAGAATAAGCCACAATATAAGCGCGTTTTGGAGCTTATTCAGGACGCGAAGGACAAGGGCTATAAATTCCTCGCTGGCGGCGATCATGACCCATCGATCCCCGGCTATTTCGTGCCCGTCACTGTGCTGGATAACCCGCCCGAAGACGCGCGGATTGTGGCGGAGGAACAATTCGGCCCAGTCATGCCGTTGATGAAATTTTCAACGATCAATGAAGTTATCAGCCGCGCCAATGCGTCGGATTATGGACTTGCCGGATCCATCTGGACCAGCAATCCAGAAGCTGCTGTGGAGGTTGCCGAGCAATTGGAAACCGGCACGGTTTGGATTAACGAATCCATGCACCTTGCCCCCAACGCGCCTTTTGCCGGACATAAGCAGTCTGGTTTCGGCGCGGAATTGGGTGAGGAAGGTTTGCTTGAGTTCACCTATCCTCAAGTGATCACGATAGCGCGCGAAGCGGCTTAAGCTTAAACCCTCCCCATCGGTTAAAGATGGGGAGGGCCTTGACTCTCCTCCTTCAAAGTTTAATCGTCTGATTAAATTTTGAACAACAGGAGAGTGAATATGGCAGACGCCTATATTGTGGATGCGGTCCGTACCGCAGGTGGCCGTCGCGGCGGCAAGCTTGCGGGTGTGCATCCTGTGGATTTGGGTGCTGCGGTTCTCGATTCTATTGCCGACCGCAATGATTTTGACCCTGCGGCGATTGAAGACGTCATCATGGGGTGCGTCATGCAAGGTGGCGAGCAAGCAGGTGACGTTGGCCGCAACATCGTGCTGGCCTCACGCCTTCCAAATTCTATCCCTTCGGTCAGCATTGACCGCCAATGCGGATCATCACAGCAGTCGATGATGTTTGCCGCGCAAGGCGTGATGTCCGGCACGCAGGACATTGTCCTTGCCGCCGGTATCGAGAGCATGACGCGCGTGCCAATGGGCTCGACATCCATGCTGTTCAAAAAAGAAGGTATGGGCACCTACAAAAGCCCGCGTTTGGAGGAAGCCTATCCCGGCATCATGTTCAGCCAGTTCATGGGCGCTGAAATGCTGGTGAAGAAATATGGCTTTACCCGCGAAGATCTTGATCAGTTTGCTCTGGAATCGCATCAAAAGGCGATTGCGGCGACGCAAAGCGGCGCATTTGCCAATGAAATCGTCGGCATAGAAGTCGATACGCCAGAGGGTAAAATTGTCCACAATAGCGACGAAGGTATCCGCTTTGACGCGACCTTTGAAAGCCTGTCGGGCGTCAAATTGTTACAGGAAGGCGGTTCCATTACGGCGGCCAATGCCAGCCAGATTTGCGACGGTGCATCGGCGGTTCTCATCGTGTCGGAAAAGGCATTGAAAGAACATGGCCTGACCCCGCGCGCGCGAATCGTCAACCTGACAGTGACGGCGGGTGATCCCGTTATCATGCTGGAAGAACCATTGTTCGCAACCGACCGCGCGTTTCAGCGCTCAGGTATGAAAATTTCGGACATTGATTTGTATGAAGTAAACGAAGCATTCGCGCCGGTGCCTTTGGCATGGCTCAAGCATATTGGTGGCGATCGTTCGAAGATTAACGTTCATGGCGGGGCGATTGCCTTGGGCCACCCGCTCGGTGCATCGGGAACCAAGCTGATGGCGACTTTGTTGAATGCGCTGGAAGCACGTGGTGGGCGTTATGGCCTGCAAACCATGTGCGAAGGCGGCGGTCAAGCTAACGTCACGATTATTGAGCGGGTTTAACACGCCACCATCCACACGTTCAGAGTGACGATGTATATTTCGGAGATTTAAGAATATGAAACTGAATTCAACAGTCGCAGCAGTCGTCACCGGCGGCGCATCGGGCCTTGGCGAAGCAACCGCACGCGCCCTTGCTGCAAAGGGTGTGAAGGTCGCGATTTTCGATCTTCAAGCTGACAAGGGCGAAGCATTGGCCGCTGAAATTGGCGGTGTGTTTTGCAACGTCAATGTCACCAGCGACGAAAGCGTTGATGCTGGTTTTGCCAAGGCACGCGCCGCGCATGGCCAGGAACGTATCTTGGTAAACTGCGCCGGGACAGGCAACGCGGCGAAGACCGCGAGCCGTTCGAAGGAAGACGGTTCGATCAAGCATTTTCCGCTCGACGCCTTTGATCGCATCATTCAGATTAATCTGGTGGGTACCTTCCGTTGTATCGCAAAGTCAGCAGCGGGCATGTTGACGCTTGAGCCGATGGAAGATGGCGAACGCGGCGCAATGGTCAACACCGCATCGGTTGCGGCAGAAGATGGTCAGATGGGGCAAGCGGCTTATTCGGCATCCAAGGGCGGCGTTGTAGGTATGACCCTGCCAATCGCGCGCGATTTGATGAGCGAAGGTATTCGCGTCAACACTATCTTGCCGGGCATTTTCAACACGCCGTTGATGAATGGTGCGCCGCAAGCCGTGAAAGATGCACTGGCTGCATCCGTGCCGTTCCCCAAGCGTCTTGGCCATCCGCACGAATTTGCGCAGGTTGCGATGACGATGATCGAATGTGGGTATTTCAACGGCGAAGACGTGCGTATCGACGGTGCTATCCGGATGGCGCCGCGGTAAACGCAACGCATTCCATTCGTGTCGCGTATAGTTGAGACATTTTGAGGTCGTCGACGACTGAGAGATGTCTCGACTGGGCGCGCACGAATAGATGAAAGGGTGCGGGTGGAACGCAATATAGAGGTGTGTAAGTGATGACCGAATTCACCCAAATCCAATATGCGGTCGCTGACGGCATCGCGACAATCACGATGCATCGTCCCGAAAAGATGAATGCTTTTACCAATGTTATGATGCGCGAAATGTGCACGGCATTTGATTTGGTGGACGCTGATGATGCCGTGCGCGCTGTCATCGTTACCGGGTCTGGTGAACGTGCCTTTTGTGCCGGCGCAGACCTTACGCCGGAGGCTGGCGGCGATGTGTTTGCCAGTCGATCAGAGGTAGAGTCGCTTTCGGACGAGCGGGTGCGCGACTCTGGCGGACGGCTGACGCTACGAATTTTTCAATGTAAAAAACCCGTCATCGGTGCAATCAATGGCGCCGCGGTGGGCATTGGCGCAACAATGCAATTGCCGATGGATTTCCGCTTGGCGAGCGACACGGCGCGCTTCGGTTTTGTCTTTGCGCGGCGCGGGATTGTGCCTGAGGCAGCCTCTAGCTGGTTCCTCCCGCGCTTGGTGGGCATGCAACAAGCGTTGGAATGGTGCATGACGGGGCGGGTGTTTGACGCTGCGGAAGCCTTAAATGGTGGCCTTGTTCGCTCTATCCACGCGCCGAGCGAATTAATGGAGGCGGCGCGAACGTTGGCGCGTGAGATTGCCGATAACACAGCGCCAGTATCCATTGCCTTGACGCGGGCTATGCTTTGGCGCCTGTCCGCGGCCGACCATCCGATGTCCGCACATGCGATTGACAGCCGAGCAATTTACCGCCGTTCGCGTTCCGGCGATGCGAAAGAGGGCATCGCCAGCTTTTTGGAAAAGCGTGCCCCAGCTTATCCCGATAAAGTTTCCGCAGACTTGCCAGACTTCTTCCCATGGTGGGACGAACCTGTCTATAAGTAACCTCACGCAAAGGGGGTGCGGGCACTAATGGCAACAACAGGACCAAGACTGGCGAGCGATTCTTCCGATGGTAACACCGCGCGCGATCAATTGATTGAGGCCGCCAGCCAGATCATGCGCGAAGGTGATACGATTGACCTGTCGCTGTCCGAACTGTCGCTGCGTGCCGGCCTCAACAGCGCTTTGGTCAAATATTATTTCGGCAATAAAAACGGCCTGATGCTAGCGTTGCTTGATCGTGATATGGGCAATATCGTGCAAAGCCTTGGCGCTTTGGTCGCCAAAGACATGCAGCCTGCCGACAAATTGCGTATCCATATTGGCGCTGTAATCGACACCTATCACGCCTTTCCCTATCTCAACCGCCTGTTGATGCGGATGGTTCGTGATAGCGCCCCTGCTGAAGCGGCGCGCATTGCGGAACTGTATCTCAAGCCGATTTCGAACGTCTATGAAGTGCTTATTGCGCAAGGCATAAAAGCGGGCAAATTCCGCAAAACCGACCCGCAATTTTTCTATTTCACGGTAACAGGCGCGGCCGACCGTTTCTATTCATCGCGGTTGGTGCTGCGGCATTGTTACAATCAGGACGATTTCGACGAAAATATGCGCGATGCTTATCGCGAGCATACCATTGACCTGATCATGCGTGGACTGCTGGTTTAGGTTTATCCTTTTCCAAAGGGACAGGGGTTCACATCCCCAATGCAGCCTTAATCTCATCTCCATCGGCATCCAGCATCGGCGGATGGGCGTAATTGGACACGGGCGTCCCCGCATAATGCACGGGATGCTTCATTGACCGGTATGTGCCAAGGTCCGGCGATTCCCGTTCTTCAAAAAAGCCGACATCGGCCAAATGTGGATCAGCCAGCACATCAGCCATGCGGTTATACTTCATCGCGGGAATGTCATGCTGCGCCAACAGGTCAAGCCATTCGGCGGTGGTCCGCGTCGCGCTGACTTCTTCGATCAACGCATAGAGTTCACCCGTGTGTTTGGTGCGTTCCTGATAGGTCGAAAAGCGCGGGTCATCGAAGACATTGGGTCGTCCACCCAGTTCAAAAAATGTGGCCCATTGTCGGTCATTATAAGGGACGATGGCAATGAAGCTATCTTTGGTAGGATAGGGCCGTCGACGCGGGTTGACCGAGCGTGTGTAGCCCATACGGCCATTGCCGGGGACGAAGGTTTCGCCCCACAAATTTTCCACCATGTTGAACCAAGTGAAGCATTCAAACATCGGGACTTGGACAAATTGCCCGCCCTGGCCCCCTGCGCGGCCAAGCAATGCTGCCATCGTGGCGTTGGCCGCAAACAGCCCGCTGACCTTGTCGGCAACGAGGCTCGGGGAATAAGTTGGCCGTCCGCCATCGCGCTGTTCGCTTAATGCGGCAAAACCGGACGCGGCCTGGATGAGGTCGTCATATGCCTGCCGCTCGCCATAGGCACCGCCCGCTCCAAAGCCAGCGCAGTGGACATAAACGATATTGGGGTTGATCGCCTTCACGGCCTCATACCCAAAACCAAGCCGCTCGACGCCAGCCATGCGGACATTATGGATGAACACATCGGCCTCTTCCAACAAAGCTTCGAGCACGGCTTTGTCTTCAGGTTTTTTGATGTTGAGGTTGATGGCTTTTTTGTTGCGATTGAGCGCAGTGAAAATCGGACCATGCTGTTTGGTGGGCGAATCGCCGCCGTGACGCATCATGTCGCCCGGCGTGTTGCCTTCGCTATTTTCGATTTTGATTACTTCAGCACCCAGATCGGCCAATTGCACAGTAGCATAAGGCCCGAGCACAACGGTGGCCATATCCACGACCTTAATGCCCTTCAATGGTCCGGTTGGTTCTGTGTCCCATGTCAATTTCGGCCATTTCGCCATGTGCGCTCTCCTTATCCCTTGCATAGCCTGCTAGCATATTTAAGCGTGCAGTTAAGAGATAATCGGGAGAGCAACATGGGCAATTTTGACGCAGGCGCGCCAGTAATCATCGGTGTAGGCGAAGCGAGCCGCAAGACTGTGGCTGGTGAATGGCCCGCTCCACGTGATTTGGCCGGCGCTGCAATCAAGGCAGCTCTTGGCGATACGGGGCAGCCGCAAGCCATCGCCGCCGCGATTCATACCATCGCTGCCATTCGGACCTTTGAGGACAGCGGCGTCAGTCTTGGCACTGGATCCCCCGATAACACGCCCGAGGCCTTTGGCGCTGCGGGCGGTGTCAGCGCCCAGCGCTTGATCTACGCTGATGTCGGCGGCCAAAGTCCGCAGGCGATGTTGAATGAGCTAGCCGGGGACATAAGGCGCGGTACATGTGCAATGGCGTTGCTCGTTGCAGCAGAGGCCACGGGCACGGCCAAGCGCGCCCGCAAGGCGGGTATCACTCTGGACTGGGGTCTGGCTTCGGACACGCCTTTCGACAATCGCTTGTCCAGCTTTCCGATTCTAAGCCGCACCGAAATCCGCCACGGCATCATCTCCATGCCATTGGCTTACAGTCTGATCGAAAATGCGCGGCGGATGGGGCTGGGTTTGAACGCCGCTGCTTATGCGAACGAAATGGCGGCCTTGTGGTCTGCCTTTTCGGCGAAAGCCGAAACGCGCACCCATGCGCAGTTCCCCGGTTTTCGATCCTTGGAGGCGCTGCAGAGTGACGACAATGGCAACTATCCGCTAACCGACATTTACCGCCGCTGGCATGTCGCGCAGGATGCCGTCGACTTGGGCGGCGCGGTAATCCTGACCAGCGCAGGCAAGGCACGCGAATTGGGCGTGCCGCAAGATAAATGGGTGTGGTTGGCGGGCGCTGCCGAAGCGGCAGAGCCACCCTTGTCCGAACGCGCGGTCATTCACCGTTCCGCTGCTTTGGACTTTGCGATCCCTGCTGCCCTTACTCAAGCCGGTTTCGTGGCCGCTGACCTTGGTCCAGTGGACATTTATAGCTGCTTTCCCTGTGCGGTATTCGCGGCGGTGGACAGTATGCAAGATGCAGGCCGAGCGCTTGGCGATTATACGCTCACCGGCGGACTCAGCTTCTTTGGCGGGCCGGGCAATGGCTATAGCATGTATAACATCGCCGCTATGGTTGATGCGTTGCGCCGTGATGGCGCTAAGCCAGCCTTGGTCACGGCCAATGGCGGCGTTATGTCGAAGCAGGCGGTCGGCATTTACACCGCAACGCAGCCAACCATCGCGTGGTCCGGCGATGTGGCAAAGGGTTATGCGCCCACACCGCTCTCGCTCGACGATGCACCGCAGGGCAGGGCGCGCGTGCGCAGCTTTGTGCGTTCAGTGGGCAAGGACGGTTTCGGTGCGGCAACATTGTTACTGGAAACCGAAGGCGGCGCGCGCGCCATGGCGGTGATGGATGGTCCGGTGGACGCCGACCTTGGTGATGCGCTCGTTCAGGTCACGGCGGGTGAAAAACGTCATGTTGCGACATTTGTCTGATAATCTGTGGTTCATCCTGCGGCGTATATGATATGATGCGCGTGTGATCCGGAGAAAATCGATGCATATGTTTAAACTGGTCGCCTTTGCCCTTCCTCTGACATTGGTTGCTGCGTGCGGCCAAGTGGATAGCACGCCAAAGCCGCTGACCGAAAAACAGAGCGCGGTCTTGATGAAGGAACTGAACGGCAAGGTCGCGGGCAAGCCTGTAAATTGCATCAGCGACTTTAACGGCACCAATATCATCCGCGTAAGTGACAATATCCTGCTATACCGTGTGTCAGGCCGTTTGGTGTACCAAAACAATTTGCGATCCGCTTGCAGCGGACTGGCGCGTGACGATGACATCATCGTGTCTGAACAATTTGGCAGCCAAAAATGCAAAGGCGACATCATACGCCTTGTGGACCGGACCACCGGTATGACCGGCGGCGTGTGCAGTCTTGGGGACTTTGTACCCTATCGTTCGGAAAAGACGACAGGCTAGCTAGACTGCCTACGATAAATGGTTCTTGTTCTGGGACAATGGCTGCGCACTTGCGACTTCGCCTCTAGGCTGGCAAAGGAGCGCTTCTAACCGCAGTTGAAAGCTAGATAACCCATGTCCGAGATGATCCGTGTCACCCTTCCCGATGGCTCTGCCCGTGAAGTTGCGCGTGGCACTACCCCTGCGGATATTGCCGCCGCAATTGGCCCCGGCCTTGCGAAGGCGGCGATTGCGGCGCGTGTGGATGGTGAATTGCGCGACATCATGCGCCCTATTGAGGCTGATGCGGAGCTGGCGTTGGTGACGACCCGTGATGAGGCAGACGCGCTTGAACTCGCCCGTCACGATTTTGCGCATATATTGGCAGAGGCGGTGCAGACGCTGTTCCCCGGTACGCAAATCACTTTTGGCCCATCGACCGATGACGGCTTTTATTATGACGTGATGGCGCCTGCCGCGCGTGGGCCGTTCACGATGGATGACTTGCCTGCGATTGAGGAACAGATGCGCGTAATCATACGCGCCGATAAGCCGCTGCGCCGCGAAGTGATGGCGCGCGATGCGTTGATTGCGACATGGCAAAATGCGGGCGAAAATTTCAAGGCGGAATGGGCAGCAGAACTGCCCGAGGGCGAAGAACTGTCGGTCTATTGGTCCGGTGATGACTGGATGGACATGTGCCGTGGGCCGCATTTGGCCTCAACCGGAAAGTTGGATGCTGCGGCGTTCAAACTGACGCGGGTGGCTGGCGCTTACTGGCGCGGAGACCAGAATAATCCGCAATTAAGCCGGATTTACGGCACGGGCTGGTTGAACAAAAAGCAACTCGATGCTCATCTGCTTCGGCTCGAAGAAGCTGCCAAGCGCGACCATCGCCGTTTGGGCCAAGACATGGATCTGTTCCATCTGCAGCAAGAGGCGCATGGCTCGGTATTCTGGCATCCGAATGGCTATCTGATCTGGCGCGAACTTGAGTCCTACATGCGTCGCGCGATTGATGGCGCCGGTTATAAGGAAGTCAAAACGCCGCAGGTTATGGACGCGCGGCAGTGGGAGCAATCGGGACATTGGGGCAAATATCGCGCCAACATGTTCGTGATACCTGATGAAGTCCCTAATGTGGACGACGAAGGCCCCGTCATTTCGGGCGATGCGGATTGGATGGCGCTGAAACCCATGAACTGCCCCGCGCATGTTCTGATTTTCCGCCAAGGGATTAAATCCTATCGCGACCTGCCGTTGCGCATTTACGAAAATGGCTGCTGCCACCGTAATGAACCGCATGGCGCGTTGCATGGCCTGATGCGCGTGCGTCAGTTTACGCAGGACGATGCGCATATATTCTGCCGCGAGGACCAGATTGTCGAAGAGGTGCAGGCGTTCTGCGCGCTGGCGGACCGCGTCTACAAGGAATTTGGTTTTACCTATTCGATCAAACTCGCGCTTCGCCCCGACCAACGCTTTGGTTCGGACGCTGATTGGGACAAGGCGGAAAACGAACTGCGCGATGCCGTGGTTCGGGCTGGCCTTGCGACCCCCGAATTTGGGTGGGAAGAACTGCCCGGCGAGGGGGCCTTCTACGCACCAAAACTCGAATGGCATTTAACCGATGCGATTGGCCGCACATGGCAGGTGGGCACGATTCAGTCAGACCGCGTGCTGCCCGAACGGCTGGATGCAAGCTATGTCGGAGAGGACGGCGCTCGCCACCGCCCTGTCATGCTGCACCGTGCGATCTTTGGCAGCTATGAACGCTTTATCGGTATCTTGATCGAACATTATGCCGGCCGGTTCCCTGTCTGGCTCGCGCCTGTGCAAGCGGTGGTCGCGACGATCACGTCAGAGGCCGATGGTTATGCACATGATGTCACTGCAAAGTTGCGGGCGGCGGGCATTCGCGTTGAGGCCGATACACGCAACGAAAAAATCAATTACAAGGTCCGCGAGCATAGCGTCGCGAAGGTGCCGCACCTTCTCGTGGTTGGCATGCGTGAGGCGGAGGAAGGCAAAGTTGCGATACGTAGCCTAGGTTCAGATGGCCAGCGCATCATGACGCTGGAAGAAGCGATAGCTATGCTGTCACATGAAACCACGCCGCCGGATTTGCGTTAATATGAACTGTAAGGAGATAGCGATGAAAACACGCACATTTACACTTGCGGCTGTATTTTTCTTGGCTGCGTGTCAGCAACCCGCCGCGGATGAGAGTGCCGCTACACCAGAGGCAGCGGCAGATGCGACTGCCAGCTACAACGCCGCACAAAAGGCCTATGCCGCGGCCAATGACAAGATGCATTCGGGCATGGTTAATATCAATGCCGACGCCGATATTGCCTTTATGCAAGGCATGATCCCGCATCACGTGGGCGCAGTTGAGATGGCGAAGGTTGCGCTGGAGCATGGCAAGAATCCCGAAGTCCGGGCACTTGCGCAAAAGGTCATTGCTGCACAAGAAGCTGAAATAAAGGACATGCAGGCATGGCTCGACAAAAAAGGCGCAACTACAGAAAAACCGCTGACCGCTGCTGATCATGCCGCGATGGGGCACTGAACATTCAAGACGTAATCAGCCTCGCCACTACGCAATTGGTGCTATTGGCGTCCATGACTTTTGGCGCGGCCTATATTCGTGGACTGACCGGATTTGGCATGGCCATCATTCTCGTGCCTTTGTTCGGGTTAATTGTGAAGCCGGGTGAGGCAGTGGTCATTGGCATATTGCTTCAGGTTTTGATTGGGCCTGTCGGCCTGAAAGTCATATACGCTGACGCCCACCGCAAGAGTGCGTTGATGATTGCCGCTTTTGCCATTTTGGCAACGCCCCTTGGCATCTGGCTGTTAATGAACACCAGCCCAGATGTGGCGCGGTTGATGATTGCTGCCATCGCCATAGGCGCGTTTGTGCTCGTGCTGTTACCGCAACGTGGGGAACTGCGTCCCGGGCCAAAGGAGACTGCTTTAACAGGCATCGCCTCGGGCATTTTGACCGGTTTTGCAGCGATGCCGGGGCCGCCTGTCGTGCCCTTTTATCTGCGGCAACCCATCCCGCCCAAGGAAGCGCGTGCATCCATGATGCTGGTGTTTTTCGCTACCGCTATTGCGGGTACGATATCTGCTTTTGTGCTTGGACTTGCGAACGAGCGGCTTTTATGGCTGTCGCTGCTGCTGTTCCCGTCGGTGTTGTTGGGCAACTGGCTTGGCGCGAAATCCTTTGGCAGAGTGCCGCCGACTTTATGGCGCAGTTTTGTCGCGGGCGTTCTTGGCCTTGCTGGGCTTTCTGCCGTTTTGCGGTTATTAAATTAAACCTTATTTCCCGAACTTGCGCTGCGTTTTGCCATAACGCATTTTGCGTGTGCCGGGCTGACCTTCGGTAGCGCGGCCCTTGGGTGCAGTAATATGCTGTTGGTGCGGCAGGCCAAGTTCACTTGCCTCCAGTGACCGAATTTCGTCACGCAGGCGGCCTGCCTCTTCGAACTCCAGATCTGCAGCAGCAGCGCGCATCTTCTTTTCCAGTTCGTCGATATAGGCGCGCAGATTATGCCCGACGAGGTTGTTGGCACCATCGGCGTCAATCTCGACAAGCACAGTATCTCGGTTGGCTGTGTCGGCGACGATGTCATGGATGTCGCGCTTGATTGTCGCTGGGGTTATACCATGTTCAACATTGTAAGCATGCTGCTTTTCGCGACGGCG
This sequence comes from Pseudomonadota bacterium, assembly GCA_041175465.1. Classification (GTDB taxonomy): domain Bacteria; phylum Pseudomonadota; class Alphaproteobacteria; order Sphingomonadales; family Sphingomonadaceae; genus Sphingorhabdus_B. The sequence continues at coordinate 88,732 of JBEDEX010000006.1, forward strand.
GTCGGTTTCGCGAATGGCGCGTTCCATGCTGCCGGTCATGCGATCGGCATAGAGAATTACGCGGCCCTCAACGTTGCGCGCCGCGCGACCAATTGTCTGGATTAACGACGTTTCGCTGCGCAAGAAGCCTTCTTTGTCGGCATCCAATATCGCGACCAACCCGCATTCGGGAATATCGAGACCTTCCCGCAGCAAGTTGATACCCACCAGCACATCATACACGCCGCGCCGCAAATCGCGGATCAGTTCAATGCGTTCCAGCGTCTCGACATCGCTGTGCATATAACGCACGCGCAGCCCAGCTTCATGCATGAACTCGGTCAGGTCCTCCGCCATGCGCTTGGTCAGCGTGGTGACCAATGTGCGAAAACCGGCTTCTGCTGTTTTGCGGCATTCATTGATGCAGTCCTGCACTTGGTCTTCAACAGGTTTGATTTCAACCGGCGGGTCGATAAGTCCCGTTGGACGAATGACCTGTTCGGCAAAAACGCCGCCCGATTGCTCCATCTCCCACCCGCCCGGCGTCGCTGATACGCACACCGTTTGCGGACGCATAATGTCCCATTCGTTAAAACGCAGCGGTCGATTGTCGATGCAAGAGGGCAGGCGGAAACCATATTCTGCCAAGGTCAGCTTACGCCGGTGGTCGCCCTTGGCCATTGCGCCGATTTGCGGTACTGTCTGGTGGCTTTCATCGACGAACAATAACGCATTGTCTGGCAAATATTCAAATAAGGTTGGTGGCGGTTCCCCGGGCAAGCGCCCCGTGAGAAAGCGGGAGTAATTTTCGATGCCAGCGCAAGATCCCGTTGCGGCAATCATCTCGAGATCGAAATTGGTCCGCTCTTCTAACCGCTGCGCCTCGAGCAATTTGCCTTCGCCCACCAGTTCCTTCAATCGCTCGGTCAGCTCAAAGCGGATTGCTTCGCTGGCCTGCTTCATCGTTGGCCCGGGGGTCACATAATGGCTGTTGGCATAGACTCGCACGCTGTTCAGCTTCGCGCCGGGATGGCCGGTTAGCGGGTCGAACTCGGCAATTTCCTCAATCTCGTCGCCAAAGAAGCTAACACGCCATGCGGTATCTTCATAATGCGACGGAAAAATTTCGAGATTGTCGCCGCGCACACGAAAATTACCGCGCGCGAAGCCCATGTCATTACGTTTATATTGAAGTGCAACTAGCTTGCGGATCAACTCGCGCTGATCCACGCTTTCGCCCTTTTTCAGGTCGAAAATCATCGCCGAGTATGTTTCGACGGAGCCGATACCGTAAATGCACGAAACGGAAGCTACAATGATGACATCATCGCGTTCCAGCAAAGACCGTGTCGCCGAATGGCGCATCCGGTCAATGGCTTCGTTAACGCTCGATTCTTTTTCGATGTAGGTGTCGCTGCGCGGGACATAAGCCTCCGGCTGGTAATAGTCGTAATAAGACACGAAATATTCGACGGCATTGTCGGGGAAAAAGCTTTTGAATTCGCCGTAAAGCTGCGCCGCCAATATCTTGTTTGGCGCCAGAATGAGCGCCGGACGTTGCAATTTTTCAATGACCTTGGCGACCGTGAAGGTCTTGCCCGACCCGGTGACGCCCAGCAGAACTTGATTTTTTTCGCCCGTCAGTGCTGTGTCGACAAGTTCGCGAATGGCTGTCGGCTGATCGCCCGCTGGTTCGTAATCCGACACGATCTTAAACGGCCTGCCGCCCTCCAACTTAGGTGGGCGTTCCGGGCGGTGCGGGGTAAAGGTGCCAACCGTGTCCGGTTCTTCCAGCCCACGGCGGATGATGAGCTCTGCCATGTTCGCTCTATGTGCTTTGTACGCTGTAAGGGCAAGAGGCCTGCGTCGGAATGCGGCCCGATGCACCAAATTTACATCGCGAAATGGCTGATATTTTTTATCACTGTTGCCTTTTGGCGGCGGCGGCGACACACATATTGTCGAGAGCAATGAGGAGGTGCGTCGATGCTTAAATTTGTCCTTCTGTGCGCATCCGCGCTGGCATTATCCGCATGTTCGGACAAGGGTGCTGACGGTAGCGCAGATCGGGGCGCCAATGGCATCATTGATACCGCTGCAATAGACTATGACGCGATTATTCCGATGAAAGCCGGACTTTGGGAAACCAATTTCGTCTTTACGGACATCAATGTGCCGACATTGGGTAAGGCTGAAAAGCAGCGGGTTATGAACGAAGTGGCAAAAAGCGCCTCCAGTCGGAGCTGCTTGACCGAAGCCGAGGCGAAAAAACCAGATGCGGATTTCTTTGCCGGCAATGGCGCGGAAAAATGTGCTTATGAGGCGCTTGATGTTTCCGGAAAAAATGTCCGCATGAAATTGTCTTGCGGCATGGATAGCATGGGCAGCATCGACATGGAGCTTGCCGGTGTCATGGGCGAAACCGAATTCAGCTATGGCAGCACAGTAAATGTCCGCCTGCCGATGGTTGGTAAGGTCGCCATGCAGGGCACGGCAAGGGGTAAATATATGGGTGCCTGTCCTGCGTTATGATACACCTCAGCCGCTTAAAATTGGTCTGCGCAACGTTTGCGGCGGTGATAGCCTCCGGATCTGTAACGACTAGCCATGCGGAAATGCTATCTGGTCAGGCAAATATTCGGCCTGCAGTGGTCAAAATCGACTTCACATTGGACAGTGTTACCCCCGCGATAGTGGAAGGCGATGCCGGCGTTGTCGGACGAGCCGTCACCATAGATGACCCCGCGCGGGTTGCCTCTATATCGAAATTGGTCGTGGCCATCGGCGTCATGCGGCTATCGGAGCAAGGCACACTTGATCTCGACCGCGACGTGAATGAATATTTGAGTTGGCGGGTCCGCAATCCGGCCTTTCCTGATACCCCCATTACCTTGCGCGCTTTGTTATCGCATCAAAGCGGTTTGCGTGACACTGTGGATTATATCGTACCGCTGGACGGCAGTCTTGAGGCGGTGCTTGCTGACCCAAAAGCATGGGATGTGGACCATGCGCCGGGCACGTATTTTTCTTATGCCAATATCAATTCGCCCTTGATCGCGGCAGTGATGGAGGGCGCAACGGGCGAGCGTTTTGACCGGCTGATGGCGCGCTGGGTGTTGACGCCGCTGGGGTTGGACGCCTGCTATAATTGGGGCGCCGGGTGCAACGATGGGCGGCGGGCGCAGGCGGTTACATTGTTGCGGCCCAATGGAGATCTTGCGCGCGATGCGCCGATGATCGGGCCTGATCCATGCGCGGTTTATCCGGCTAGCGACGGTAGTTGCAACGTGGATAAGCTGTACAAAATTGGCCGCAACGGATCGGCTTTTAGTCCGCAAGGCGGGTTGCGTATTTCGGCGCGCGATTTGGCAAAAATCGGTCAATTGCTGTTGCGCGACGGCGCACCTTTGCTGTCGCGTGAGAGTTTTGCGCAGATGATTGGCCCCGTTTGGACCTTTGACGGCAAAAATGGCGATGATGATGAAGGCTATTTTACAAGCTATGGCCTTGGTGTGCATTGGTTGACCGACATGGCCGGTCAACGCTGGTTCGGCCATGTGGGGGAGGCGTATTCGCTACGCGCAGGCTTTTGGATTAATCCTACCGAACGCAGGGGCTTCTATCGCTATGTGACGATGGTCGACGAATTTTCGACGGTCGGGCATTGCTTTGACCGGTGCCCGTGATAGCGTAGACAACAGATAACCGAAAATTGGGATAACAGGGGAAATAAAATGATGAAAAAGTCCATTTTGGGCGCATTATTGGCCAGCGCGCTGGTCGCAACGCCAGCAGCAGCGCAGCCAGATTACGCAGACTCGATTAAAGCGGATTATGACAAGTCGCTGGCCAGCCTGTGGGACCATTTCCATCGCAACCCCGAATTGTCGTTCCGCGAATTTAAGACTGCTGCGCGTATGGCGCAGGAACTGCGCGCGGTCCCTGGCATGCTCGTAACCGAAAAGGTCGGCGGCACTGGCGTCGTAGGCATGCTGAAAAATGGCGATGGCCCAGTCGTTCTTATGCGCGCAGACATGGACGGTCTTCCTGTGCAGGAACGCTCCGGCCTTGCCAATGCGTCTACCGTTAAGCAGGTCGGCGTTGATGGTCTTGAAATGCCGGTGATGCATGCATGTGGTCATGATGTGCATATCACATCATTGGTCGGCACAGCGCGTCAGTTGGCGCGGATGAAAGATCGCTGGAAGGGAACAGTATTGTTCATCGTCCAGCCAGCCGAAGAACGCGTCGGTGGTGCAAAGGCGATGATAGAAGATGGGTTGTATACCCGTTTTCCAAAGCCGGATTATGCATTGGCTTTCCATGTCGCAGCAGAGCTTGAGACAGGTAAAATCGCGGCCTCAGAAGGCATTCAATATTCATCGGCGGACAGCGTTGATATTCGCGTTCCAGGTATCGCCACCCATGGTGCGGCGCCGCATTTGGGTCGCGACCCGGTCTATATCGCTTCGCAGATCGTAGTTGGCTTGCAGTCAATCATCAGCCGTGAAAAGGGACCACTGGACCCCGGCGTGATTACCGTGGGTGCCTTCCATGCCGGAACAAAGCACAATATCATATCCGAATATGCTGACTTGCAGGTCACTGTGCGTTCCAACAGTCAAGCCGTGCGCGACCAGCTCATTGCCTCCATTGAACGCGTTGCCAAGGGCATTGGCGCGGCACATGGCTTGCCGCAGGACAAGTTGCCCATTGTCACGGTGAAAGAAAGCACACCGGTGACGGTCAATGATGGCGCGCTTGCCCGCCGTTTGAACGGAGCTATCGCAAATGCCTTGGGTAAAGATGTGGTAACACCATTCCGCCAGACCAATATGGGCGCTGAGGATTTCGCCTTCTTCGTCGATCAACAATATGGCATCCCTGGCTATTATTTCGCAGTTGGTGGGAGCAATCCTGAATGGATAGCCGCAGCTAAAAATGGCGGGACGCCAGTGGCGGGCCACCATTCGCCTTTATTCAAAATTGATCCGGAACCATCTGTTCGATTGGGGATTGAAGCAACAACCGCCGCTGTGCTCGATTTGCTTGGATCCAGCAAAAACTGATCGGTAGGGCCGGTAGAGTGTAGGGAAGCCATTATGGCACGCAAAATTCGCGATCATTTCACAGCGGACGAAGTGTCAGCGGAGCCAGAATTAAGTTGCTGGCTCTGCTCCCGCCCAATGGGTAATGTTACCGAATGGCATCATCCCGTGCCGAAAAGCCGGGGTGGGAAAGAACGGCAACCTGTGCACCCCATCTGCCACCGGACTATTCATGCCAATTTCACCAATAGCGACCTTGAAAAGCGCTTTGCCACCGTGGACGCTTTATTAGCGCATGAAGAAATCGGACGGTTTGTCGACTGGATAGCCAACAAACCGTCCGACTTTAACGCACCGACCAAAGATCGTCGTTAACATGTTCGGCGCAGGCGCGAGACATGCGCCTTAATGGGATGCTTGTGAGTGGCCGTCATCCTTAGTCTTCCATAGCGAAAACAGGATGCCGCCCAAGATAAGGCCAAAGGTAACGCCAAGGCTCAACACCGGTGGGAATTTGTCTCCATCCAGGAGGAAGTCAGACACGAAGATTTTTGAGCCAATGAAGACCAAAACCAGCGCCAGCGCATATTTCAGATAATGGAAACGATGCACCATCGCTGCCAACGCAAAATACAAAGCGCGCAGGCCCAGTATCGCCATGATGTTGGATGTGTAGACAATGAAGGTATCGGTGGTGATCGCAAAGATCGCGGGCACCGAGTCCACCGCAAACACCAAGTCGGCCAAGTTGATGACCACCAGCGCCAAGAACAAAGGCGTTGCCGCACGAACTATCTTCCCGGTCTTCTCGTCAGGCACCTTTACAAAGAACTTTTCGTCATGAAGCTCCTTGGTCACCCGCATATGCGTTGAAATATATTTGACGACCGGGTTCTTGGCGACGTCCATTTCCTGATCGCCGCTGAACAGCATTTTGATACCGGTTCCGATGAGGAAAGCCGCAAAGATGTAAAGCGTCCAATAATATTCCTGCACAATGGCCGCGCCAGCAGCGATCATGAGGCCACGCAACACGATGACGGCGATAATGCCCCATAAAAGCGCACGATATTGATATTTGCGCGGTATCGCGAAAAACGTGAATATCAGGCTGATGACGAAGACATTGTCGATCGACAGTGCCTTTTCGATGAAAAAGCCCGTATAATATTTCATACCCAAGTCGGCGCCCTTTTGGAACCAGACCCATAAGCCAAACAGCAGTGCAATGCTGATGTAGAAAGCCGACAGCTTCAGGCTTTCGGCGATGCCCATTTCCCTGTCCTCCTTGTGCAGGATACCAAGGTCAAACGCCGTCAACGCGACGACGATACCGAGAAAAGTGAGCCAAAACCAGACGGGCGTTCCGAGCCAGTCCATTGTCAAAAATTCCATGAAATTTTCCCTGTTGATCCTAATGTCAGGCACCGCGAAGATGATAAACCTGCGCGGTGCGTAAGTTTTAAATTTTAGCTTTTGTTAAGACGCAATGGCCGGTGTAACCGCACTTTTGCATGGCCCTCAAGGCGATCTTTGATTGCTAATTTAAGCCGCTTCAATTTTTGAATGCGGAAAATGTCGGGCCAGCGCCGAGTAATTTCGGCGCGCAATTCGCGGTCAATCTTTTGGTGATATTGCATCAATCGAAATGACGAAAATGTCATAGCTCATCCTCTTTGAACATTGTTTAAGTTCAATCGGATGTTCCGGGCTCGGTTAAGCGTATTTCGGGGGTATTTGAAGACCGCCTGACCAATGCACCGGAAACATCCGATGCGGCCGACATCACGTTCCTTCCGAAGAAGCGAGCGTCAGAGGGGCCCGGTCCGCAGAATTCTTATGGAGCGATTTAGTCCGAATTGCAAGACGATTGCGACACAAGAAACTCAGCTCGTCGAGTTAATCCCTCAACAGGTCGTTGATTGCCGTCTTTGCGCGGGTCTGTGCATCGACGCGTTTGACGATGACGGCACAGGACAAATTAGGTCCGGGGCTGCCATCGGGCAAAGCCTTTCCGGGGATCGAGCCGGGCACGACAACCGAATAAGCTGGAACGCGGCCAACGAATATTTCACCTGTCGTGCGATCGATAATTTTGCTGGTTGAGCTGATGAACACGCCCATGGCCAGCACAGCGCCTTCTTCCACAATTACGCCCTCGACAACTTCCGACCGCGCACCAATGAAGCAATTGTCTTCGATGATCACGGGGCCAGCTTGCAGGGGCTCCAAAACGCCGCCAATGCCAACGCCACCCGACAAATGCACATTTTTGCCGATTTGGGCGCAACTGCCGACGGTAGCCCATGTATCAACCATCGTTCCAGCATCTACACGCGCACCAATGTTAACAAAGCTAGGCATTAGGATGACGTTTTTGCCGACATAGCTGCCGTGGCGTGCAACAGCGCCGGGTACGACCCGGAAGCCTGCATTACGGAAACGGTCGGCATCCCAACCGCTGAATTTCGAAGGAACCTTATCATAAGCAGGCGCGCCAGATGCGCCGCCATCGACCAAGATATTGTCATTCAGGCGGAAAGACAAAAGCACGGCCTTTTTCAACCATTGGTGGACCTGCCAACTGCCGTCTAGTTTCTCGGCAACGCGGAACGATCCGTCATCTAGGCCAGCCAAGGCCGTTTGCACCGCGTCGCGCACTTCGCCTTTGGTGGCGCTGGAAATGCTGTCGCGTGCGATCCATGCGGCATCGATGATCGTGGCAAGTTGGTCAGTCATTTTTTTCTTTCAATGGTGTGCAGTGAAGAGAGCCAAGCGCTGATGTCGGCAATCTCATGATCAATAAATGGCTCAGCCCCGTTGCTACCAGCTGCACGCTCGTGATTCACCCAAATTGTTGTCATGCCCAAAGCCTTTGCTGGGGCAAGATTATGCGCCGAATCCTCGACAAAAAGCGCGCGGCTGGGATCAATATGGAGCTCAGAGCACAGCCTGTCATAACTCGCAGATGCAGGCTTTGGCATATGCTGCATCCGGTGGATATCAAACACATCTTCAAACACGCCTTCAAGCCCCCGTGCCGTCAAAACCCGCTGCGCATAAGGTGCATCTGCGTTGGTGAAGATCAACTTGCGCCCCGGTAAAGCCTCTATCTGGGCACGCAAATCGGCAGCAGGCTGCAACAGGGTCATGTCTACATCGTGAACGAAATCAAGATATCCATGCGGGTCGACGGCATGTTCTGTCATCAATCCGCCGAGTGTTGTCCCATATTTTTTCCAATAAGTGTGCCGGATTTGGTGCGCGGCTTCTGGCTCGATATTGAACAGTCGCTCAACATATAACGCAATCCGGTCCCGAACTTGCGCCATAATATTCGCCTCTGGCCCATAAAGGGTAAGGTCTAGGTCAAAAATCCAATTGTCGATATGTTCGAAACGCGAATGCATCCGACTGCGTAGCTAGAAAAGCAGCTTTACTCAACGGGGACGTTAAGATTAGCACGGCCAAACATACTTAAATTTATACTCAATCGCTGAAAGTCCTATCTCGATGCATGAAATGCGCGTTAGTCGCAAAGTTGCGATTGGTAGTTCAGTCATTTTTGCACTCGCATTATCTGCTTGCGGCGGAGGCGGTGTGCGTTCGACACCCGTGCCGCCTCCCCCCTCAGCAGACTTGCCACCTTCGCCCCCTGCGACACCTCCTTCGCCCCCTCCGCCAACAATGAGTTTCGCTACGCAAGAATATTCCCGTTCAGACGGCCCAAATTTTCACCGAGCGATCACGGCCTATCAGGCGGGCGCCAGTGGCTATGGGGTAACTGTTGGTGTGATTGATTCAGGGATTGACCCAAATAGCCACGAGTTTGCCGGTCGAATCCATGCCCAGTCCGGGGATGTAACTGGTGCAGACAGACCGCTTGGCGACGACGATGGTCACGGCACGAGCGTTTCGCGCGTTTTGGCTGCCGCCAAAGATGATCGCGATGTCCATGGCATGGCGTTTAACGCTACGATATTAGCTTTGCGGGCTGACCAAGCGGGTAGCTGTACCTCCGCAGATGCTGGCGTGGATGAAGCAGGGTGTTCGTTCTTTGATTCAACCATTGCCGCTGGCGTTGATCGCGCCGTGGACAATAAAGCGCGCGTCATCAATATTTCGCTCGGCGGCGCGAGTGGCGCAAGTGGTGTGCTCCGCGCCGCAATAAATCGTGCGACATTTGCTGGCGTTGTGGTTGTCGTGTCAGCGGGAAATGAGGGAAATAAATTAGACCCCGCATTTGACCCGAATAGCCCAAGCCCCTTTGCGCAAGCATTATTGGCCAACGGTAACGGGCTTGTCATCATTGCCACTGCCGTTGATGAGGATGGTATCATAGCAAAATTCAGCAACAAGGCAGGGGTTGCACAGAATGCCGTGTTGTCGGCTTTAGGCCAAAACATTTGCTGCGAATATCGCAACGACACTATTTACCGTTTAAATGTGAATGATGGGACCTCTGTGCGGGTCTATAACGGCACGTCTTATGCTGCACCACAGATTGCTGGTGCCGCAGCTTTGCTGGCGCAGGCCTTTCCGAATTTGACCGGCGCACAGATTGTGAATCTTCTGCTGGCATCGGCGCGTGATGCGGGGACCCCAGACACAGACGCGATTTACGGACGCGGCATATTGGATATTGGTCGTGCCTTTGCACCTGCGGGAACAACGTCGCTGGCCGGAACAACCACGGCTGTTGCGCTGAACGGCAATGGCGGGACAACATCGATGTCTATGGGGGACGCTGCTTCATCTCCTATGTCGGTAAATGCCGTGGTGTTGGACAGCTATGGCCGTGCTTATGACATCAATGTAGCTGAAGGTATCACCACAAGCGCGCCACGCCTTCAGCTCACACCTGCTTTGGCGGATCAGAGCCGATCTGTTAGCATGTTGCGCGGAACAACCGAACTTGCCTTTTCGATTAGCGCAAGCGACGCTGGAGGTCCGCGCCTTTCTCCATTGCTTCTGTCGGATGGGCAGCAGAACCAAGCGCGTATTTTGGCGGGGCGCGTGAGTGCCGCAATAGCCCGCAACACACGTTTTAGCCTTGGCATCCGCCAAGCGGCAGCGGGCCAAGTCGCGGCCTTGCAGGGCATGTCGCGGGCTGCGTTTCTCACCGCGACCGATGCGCAAATGGACAGCGGGTTCAATCGCGCACCGGCGCAGTCATTGGCGTTGCGCCGTCAACTTGGACGCTTAGGCATGACAGGAAGTGTTGAGGTAGGTCAGGCACGTCTATTCGAGCGCGGTGGCGCAGCTTTTTTGCGTAACGGTCATAATCGTTATTCTTATTCCGCTGTCGGCGTGTCGCTAGACAGCCAGATTGGGCCTGCCAAATTCGCTGGTGGCGTACATTGGATGCGCGAAAACGAAACCGTTCTTGGTGCATGGTTTGCCAACTTCCTCAGCCAAAATGGCGCACGCAGTCTATTTGTTGACGGCCGGGGCGATCTGACGCTGATCGGGCCGTGGACGCTTGGCGCAAGCTGGCGGCAGGGGTGGACAAAGGCTAATCCCGGCGCCGCGCTGACGGCTCGAAGTGCGCTGCACAGCAACGCCTTTTCGTTAGATCTGTCGGGTAGCAATGTCTTGACCCGTCATGACCGGGTTGCGTTCCGTATTGCCCAGCCGTTGCGCGTCACAAGCGGCGGGCTCGCACTCCATCTACCTGTGGCCTATGATTATGCGACTTTGGTAGCGACATTTGCTGCCCGCCAAATTTCGCTCGTACCAAAGGGACAAGAGATTAGCAGCGAGCTTACTTGGAGTGTGCCAATATATAGCGGCCATATGTCGTCAAATTTGTTTTGGCGACAGCAACCGGGCCATTTTGAAAACGCGCCCGATGATGTAGGCATTGCCTTCCGCGCGCAATTCGATTTTTAAACGGTAAAGCTTTCGCCACAGCCGCAACTTCCCGTTGCATTGGGGTTGGTGAACACAAAACCAGCGGCAAATTCATCCTCGACCCAATCCATGATTGAACCGACGAGATATAGCACGGAGCCGCCATCAATATACAAAACACCACCTGGCGTTTCGATCTTTTCATCGAACGCGACGGCCTCAGTCACATAATCGACTGAATAAGCAAGGCCCGAACAGCCGCGGCGCGGGGTAGACAACTTCACGCCAATCGCCCCTTCGGGGGCTTTGGACATCAGTTCGGCAATCCGCGCTTCGGATGCCGCGGTGAGTGTCACGGCGGCAGGTCGGGTGCGTGTTTTTACCTCGGTCATAACATTCCTAGCTCCAAGCGGGCTTCGTCCGTCATATTGGCCGGGCTCCATGCAGGCTCCCACACCAAATTTACCTCGGCATCGCCAATGCCGGGCACCGCACCCACGCGCAGCTCAACCTCACCGGGCATCGATTCCGCTACGGGGCAGTGTGGCGTCGTGAGCGTCATGGAAACAATGGCATGGCCATCATTAATCTCGACATTGTAAATGAGGCCTAGGTCATAAATGTTCACCGGAATTTCGGGGTCATATATTTCCTTGAGCGCAGCAATCACCGCTTCGTATAAATCACCCTCAGGTTCGCTTGGTGTAGGCACAGAGGGTTTTTGCGCGAGGAATCCTTCCAGATAATCCTTTTCGCGTTCGACTTTCTCGGTTGCGCTATCAACCCGCGCCTTGGGCGGCTTTTCGACGCTATCGACTTCTTCTATGCGGATGTTCTCGCTCATCCAAAAATCCTCTTCACCCGTTCGAGGCCGCGCACCAAAGCCGCGACATCATCTTCGTCATTATAAATCCCAAAGCTTGCCCGCGCGGTGGCAGGCACGCCCAAATGGTCCATCAAGGGTTGTGCACAATGATGGCCAGCGCGAATGGCGACATTTTCTTCGTCCAATATCGTGCCGATGTCATGCGGATGCACGCCGGCCATTGAAAAGGAGACAATCCCCGCCGATTGTTCAGGGCCATATACAGTTATCGCGTTATTCGCGCGTATGGCATCGCGTGCCTGCGCGGCCAACGCACTTTCATGTGCGAATAATGCGTCTGGTCCAAAGCTATCGATGAAGTCGATGGCGGCGTGCAATCCTATCACCTCAATGATCATCGGCGTCCCCGCCTCAAATCGTGATGGGGCAGGGGCATAGGTCGTCTTTTCAAACGTTACCCGGTCAATCATCGCGCCGCCACCCTGATAAGGAGGCATGGCATTCAGCGTTTCCGCCTGCGCCCACAACACGCCAACGCCGGTCGGGCCATATAATTTATGCCCGGACATAACATAAAAATCGCAACCTAAGGCTGCCATATCCAGACTCATTCGGGGCGCAGCCTGACAGCCGTCAAGTAGCAGCTTCGCACCAACCGCATGAGCCGCCTGCGCGGCACGCTTTGCGTCGAGCACCGAGCCAAGCACGTTCGATACATGTGCGAGAGCGACCATCTTGTGCGCAGGTGTTAGATGGGCCTCTAACCAATCAAGATCGATCTGACCGTCGGTGGTCAATGGACACACATCAATATGCGCGCCAACCTTCTCGGCAACCATTTGCCATGGCACGATGTTGCTGTGATGCTCCAGCTGGCTCAGCATGATACGGTCGCCCGCCATCAGGTTCGCTGTGCCCCAGCTATGCGCGACAAGATTAATGCCTTCCGTTGCACCCCGAACAAACACAATTTCAGCGTCCGAACCCGCACCCATAAATCGCGCTACACGGGTCCGCGCGGCTTCGAAAGCAACGGTCATATTGGCCGACCGTGCATAAACGCCGCGATGGACGGTAGCGTAATCAACGCCACCTGCACGCATCATCGCGTCGAGCACGACCTGGGGTTTTTGGGCTGTCGCAGCGGTGTCGAGATAATGCCAGTTGTTAGCGAGGCCCAGGAATTGGTCGCGAATGTTCTCTGCCTGCAAAAGGGGAGGCATGGCGGTAGCAGCGCTCACACCAATTCGCCTAATTTCTGCAACGCAGTTTCAATGAGCATTTCCTCGTGCTCGGCGCCTTCAAACACACCAGCGACAAAGGCCTGCAGCATCAATTTTTTTGCGTCCGCTGGCGACAGGCCCCTGGCTTGCAGATAAAATAGCCCCATCGGGTCCAATTCACCAATCGCACAACCATGCGCACATTTGACGTCGTCGGCATAGATTTCGAGTTCGGGCTTCGCATTGGCCGTCGCGCTGCGGTCGAGCAACATGGCCTTCACGGATTGCTCACTGTCGGTTAGCTGCGCATCGCGCGCAACCGCAACCTTGCCCAAATAGGTTCCAGTAGCGGTGCCAGCAAGAACCGAACGCACGATTTGCGATGACGTCGCTTTGGGCTCGGCATGGGTGACGGTCGTAATGATCTCGAGCGTCTGCGCGTTCCCACCAATTTGTACGCTGCCGAGTTTGAAATCCGCGCCCTCATGCAAAGTCACATTCAATTCAATGCGGCCATATTCGCCGCCGATATTGAGCACATGGACTGCCGCTGTCGCATCTTTGCCAATGGCGATATCAATTTGGTGAATGGATCCTGTGTCTTGAACAATCGTGCGCGCATAATGACCGCTTGCGGGCACAATGATATTTTCAGGCGTGGGTAGAGGCCACGCCGACTCTACTGCGGCAATGTCGCTGTAGCGCCAAGCTTCGTCGTGGCGGGTGGGCGCGGGCATGTTCAAGCAGCCAGCTCCTTATATCCGTCACGCTCGAGCTCCAGCGCGAGCTCAGGTCCGCCACTCCGCGTGATGCGCCCATCGGCGAGGACATGGACGAAGTCTGGCTTCACATAATCGAGTAGGCGCTGATAATGGGTGATAAGCAGCACGGCCTTATCGGGCCGCCGCATGATCCGGTTGATTCCGTCGCCAACAATGCGCAATGCGTCGATGTCGAGCCCACTATCGGTTTCATCAAGGATCGCGAGCGCTGGGTCGATGATGCCCATTTGCACCATTTCATTGCGCTTCTTTTCACCGCCGGAAAAGCCGACGTTTACAGGGCGCTTGAGCATGTCCATATCCATGCCGAGCGCTGTCGCCTGTTCGCGCGCAACTTTAAGAAATTCCGCACCAGACAATGGTGCTTCACCACGGTTCTTGCGCTGCGCATTCAATGCTTCACGCAAGAACTGGACGTTCGACACGCCGGGGATTTCGACGGGATATTGAAAACCTAAAAACAAGCCAGCCGACGCGCGCTCATGCGGCTCGAGCTCTAGGAGATTTTGTCCGTTAAATGTTACCGCACCCTCAGTCACCTCATAACCTGGGCGGCCGGACAGCATATAACCAAGCGTTGATTTGCCTGCACCATTCGGTCCCATGATCGCGTGTATTTCACCTGCGTTCAGGGAAAGTGTGAGGCCCTTAAGAATCGGCTTGTCGCCAACATTGGCGTGGAGATTTGTAATTTGGAGCATGTTACTTCTTTTTTCCATCAAAGCTTTGTTCGATCATTGAGCGCTGGTTGGTTTATCCAACCGACCCCTCTAAACTAATTCCCAGCAGTTTCTGTGCCTCCACCGCAAATTCCATCGGCAATTGCTGCAACACTTCCTTGGCAAAGCCATTCACAATCAACGTCACCGCTTCTTCCGTGTTTAAACCGCGGGACATTGCGTAGAACATCTGGTCATCGCTGATCTTGCTTGTCGTTGCTTCATGCTCAATCTGCGCGCTCGGGTTCCGCACTTCGATATAGGGCACGGTGTGCGCGCCGCTCAAAGACCCAAGGAGCAAGGAATCGCATTGTGTGAAATTACGCACGCCCTCTGCATTGGGTGCGACACGGACAAGGCCGCGATAGGTGTTGTTGCTGTGTCCGGCGCTGATGCCCTTGCTGACAATGGTCGAGCGGCTGCCTTTGCCATTGTGGATCATCTTTGTGCCGGTGTCGGCTTGCTGATAATTATTAGTGACAGCAACCGAGTAAAATTCACCCACCGAATTTTCGCCATTCAAAACACAGCTTGGATATTTCCACGTCACGGCGCTGCCGGTCTCTACTTGTGTCCAGCTTACCTTGCTGTTCCGGCCTTGGCACAAAGCGCGCTTGGTCACGAAATTGTAGATGCCACCTTTACCCTCGGCGTCGCCGGGGTACCAATTTTGCACCGTCGAATATTTGATTTCGGCATCGTCGAGCGCGACGAGTTCTACAACGGCAGCGTGCAGCTGATTTTCATCGCGCATCGGCGCAGTGCAGCCTTCGAGATAGGACACGTAACTGCCCTTGTCGGCGATAATCAACGTGCGTTCAAACTGGCCAGTGTTTTCAGCGTTAATTCGGAAATAGGTGCTGAGCTCCATCGGGCAGCGCACGCCTTCGGGAATGTACACGAACGTCCCGTCGGAAAAAACTGCGCAGTTTAATGTCGCGAAATAATTGTCGTGCATCGGCACAATCTTGCCGAGCCATTTTTTCACCAGTTCCGGATATTCCTTAATCGCTTCTGATATGCTGCGGAAGATAACGCCGGCGCGTTCAAGTTCGGCGCGAAAAGTGGTGGCGACCGAGACGCTGTCAAACACGGCATCAACCGCGACACGGCGTTGCGGCAAGCCGCCATCTTCGCCGCCTTCTACACCTGCGAGCAACTTCTGCTCGGCAATTGGAATGCCAAGCTTTTCATAAATGCGCAGGATTTCGGGATCAACCTCGTCCAGCGAACCAAGCTTTGGTTTCGCCTTTGGCTCGGCATAATAATAGGCGTCCTGATAATCGATGGGCGGCACGTTGAGCTTGGCCCAATCGGGCGGCGTCATCGTTTTCCAGCTTGCGAACGCCTTTAACCGCCATTCGAGCATCCATTCGGGCTCATTTTTCTTGGCAGAGATAAAGCGGATGGTGTCTTCGGTCAGGCCTTTGGGCGCAAAGTCGGTTTCGATGTCCGATGACCAGCCATGCTCATAATCCGCGACGCGTTCTGCGGCATCCCAAGCGGCCTTATCCTTGATGTCCATGTCATCGTTCATCGCGTTAATCCCGCCAAATTGATTTGTGCTAGGGCACCGCGCACCGCATTGTTGACCACTGGCCAGTGCGCCTGGACGTGGCAGCTGCCTTCCTTAGCGCAATGTTGCCCCATTGCTTGTTTGTGCGAATCGCAACATGTGGTCAGCGCAATCGGGCCTTCGACAGCTTCAATGATGTCGGCAATGGTGATCGCGGCTGCGGGACGGGCAAGCGTGATGCCGCCGCCCGTGCCACGGGCCGACCGCAACAGGCCTGCTTTTGTCAATATACTCACCAGCTTTTGCGTTGTTGGCAGGGCCAAGCCGGTTTCCGCAGCAAGGTCAGTGGCCGACACGCGCGCAAAGCCGCAATGACGCGATGCTGCGCTCATAATCACCACTGCGTAATCCGCCATATTCGACAAACGCATATTGCGTCCCCTAATCAGATAAATTTACTCCGATTGGGGGCAGATGGTCCCTTTATACTTGGAAATCAAGCCGGAAAGGACTCCGTGTCGTTGAAATAAATTTTGTGCAGCGTAGCGTGAACATAATCTTCCAGCTTTTGCGTTTCCGCCTCTGCAAACCGAAGGCCAAGCTTGCTTCGCCGCCACAATATATCTTCCGCGGAACGAGCCCATTCGCGGCTGATGAGATAATTGACCTCAACCGCATATAGACCATGCCCGAAATCCGTACCCAAATCTGCCAGCGAGCCAGAAGCCGATAATCCGGCGCCGGACAATATCGAATGGATTAATGTTCCATAGCTCCGGACCCAACGATGGACGAGGAACTCTGGCACATAGGGATATGCGCTCTGAACATCTTGGGTAAGGCGTTCGATACCATCAATTGGAAAATCCCCGCCCGGCAACGGCTGTCGCAATGTCCAGCTTTCGCCTTTAAGTACAGCCAGGTGCTTAGCAAGTCGCTCGACCGCGCTCTCGGCTAGATGCCTATAGGTGGTTATTTTGCCACCAAATACCGAGAGGATAGGTGCCGTTTCGTCTGCATCAACATCCAGTTCGAAATGATATCCACGCGATGCTGTTTCCGGTTTGCCGGAACCGTCATCGACCAAGGGCCGGACGCCTGCAAAGCTGTACAGCACGTTCGCAGCTGTGATGGTTTGTTTGAAATAGGCCGCGGCCGACGCGCAGATATAATCAATCTCCTCTGCCGTCGCGTGAATGTCATCCAGCGACCCTTTATGATCGGCATCCGTCGTCCCGATGAGGGTAAAGTCATCCTCATACGGAATGGCAAAGAATATCCGGCCGTCAGGGTTTTGGCAGAAATATGCCTGCGGTGTGTCGAACATCTTGCGGACCACAATATGCGATCCTCTTACTAAGCGAATTGTGCCGCCTGATGGCCGGTCGTGTCCACTTGTCCGTGCAAGTAGGTCTAGTACCGCTGGCCCTGCTGCATTGGCAACCGCGCGCGCTACAATCGGTTTCTGCCCAGAAATCTGAATGTGCCACAATCCATCGCGTCTTTCGAGATGCGTCACTTCGGATCGGGTGCGAATATCTGCATTGTGCTCGGTCGCGTCCATCGCGTTCAAAACGACCAAGCGTGCGTCATCGACCCAGCAGTCCGAATATTCAAACGCCTTCACAAATTCGGGCCGAAGCGGTTTGCCCGCAGGTTCAGTTTTTAAATTGACCGTCCGGGTCGCGGGCAGCAATTTTCGGCCACCAATATGGTCGTACAGAAATAAACCAAGCCGCACGAGCCACGCAGGACGAATCCCTTTTTGATGCGGTAAAATGAAACGTAGTGGCCAGATGATGTGCGGCGCAATCGCCCAGAGTCGCTCGCGTTCGATTAAGGATTCGCGTACCAATGCGAATTCGTAATGCTCAAGGTAGCGCAGACCGCCATGGATGAGCTTCGTCGAGGCTGATGATGTGCCCCGCGCCAAATCGCCGCGTTCCAGCAGGATGACTTTGGCGCCCCGACCAGCGGCATCCCGAGCAATGCCTGCGCCGTTAATACCGCCGCCTATCACGGCTAAATCATAGATTATCTGGTTCATAGAAACGCCCATGCAAATGCCGCTGCGGTTATAAAGGCGGTGAAGGTCGCCAGTATTACCGGAAGCAGCGCCTTCCACCCTTGGGTGAGTAATAGATCAAGCCGTGACCGCATCGCAGTAGCCGTCACCGCAAACAACAACATCGCCTTGGAAGCAATCAAGCCATATTCCGCCACCCAGTCGGGCGCGTCAACGATGGAATTTAAGGCAACGGCAGCAAAGAAGGCGATGATGAACCAAGGCAGTTTCAGCTTTGAGACAAAGCTTGTGGAATGTCCATCGGTTGATCCAATCGCTAGTCCGATGAGTGCAACGGCGGGTGCGAGTAGCGCAACGCGAGACAGTTTGACGATCGTGGCCGTCTCGCCCGCCGATTGAGAGAAGCTATAACCTCCACCCAAAGATTGGGCGACATCATGCACGGCGGCCCCCATCAAAAAGCCTGCTTGCTTATCCGTGAAATCAAGTTGGACGGCAATGAGCGGGTAGAAGGACATGGCGACGGCGCTTGCCAAGGCCACGCCAACGAGAATGAGCGTAAACTGGGATTGGTTTAGGCGTTCGCGGCCGATAACGGCGTAAATCGCTAAGGCTGCGGATGCGCCGCAAATGGCGGTCGCGCCGCCGGCTAACCAGCCTGCGTAGCGGCTTTGCCCGCCAAGCCGCGCCCCCAAAAGTCCAGCGCCCACAACCAAAGACATCATACCCAGCAGTCCTAAAAATGCGAGCGCACCAAGCCCGCCAATTTGCATTGCGGTGACTTGTGTGCCTAACAGTACGATACCCCAGCGCAAGCAAGACGTACCGCAAAAATCGAGGCCGGGATGTACCTTTTGCTCCGCCGATACAAAATTGAGCGCAAGGCCAAGCAGTAAACCCGCCAAGATTACGGGCATGCCATAATGCTCCGAAAACCAAGTCGCAGCTGCGGCGGCAACGCCGACGACAGCAAGACCTGGGAACAGAGCGCTAATCAATAAACGTTTGTCGCGCGCAGGATTTTCCTCGGCAAGGTAAGTTTCGCCGTACAGGTCAGCAATGTAACTCGCGTTTATGTCTTGCGGTGTCATATGGCCTTCTATAGGCAAGTGGATGAGGAGTTCCAGCATAAAGCGGGAAGTGGGAGTGGATGCAATGACCGACACCAAGAACAGCAGTTCAGGCGACGCGGCGCGGTTCATACGTTACGGCCTTATTGCTTTGCTGTTTTTCGGCACCGCGCTCAATTATCTGGACCGGCAAGTGCTGGCCTTACTGAAACCAACGCTTCAAGTGGAATTTGGCTGGAGCGATCGCGAATTTGGACATTTTGGCTCGGCTTTCCAAATTGCCACCGCGGTGGCCTTGCTCGGCGTTGGGTGGTTTATTGACCGCTTTGGCGTGCGCTGGGGATATGGCCTAGCCGTTGCAGTGTGGAGTCTGGCCGGAATGGGGCATGCTTTTGCAACCACCGTCGGGCACTTCGTCGCGGCGCGTGTCACGCTTGCTGTAGCGGAATCGGTGAATACCCCGGCAGCCATGAAATCTGCCGCGACGTATTTACCTATTCGGGAACGTTCTATCGGAATTGGCGTCATCAACAGCGCCTCCAACATCGGCGCCATTTTAGCCCCGCTGATCGTGCCGTGGATTGCTATCACTTATGGTTGGCACGAGGCATTTATCATAACTGGCGCGCTTGGTTTCGTCTGGCTGGCATTTTGGTGGTTAGGAACGAGTAAGCTTCAGCCTTTGGGTTCGGCAGCATCGATGGCAGCAAGCCCTGCTGATAAAGGGCCCCCATGGAGTGCATTGCTGAAAGAGCGACGGACATGGGCGGTGGCAGGTGCAAAACTACTGACGGATCTGGTCTGGTGGTTCATATTGTTCTGGGCGCCTGATTTCTTTGCGCGACAGTTCGGGCTGGGGCAGGCTGAAATTGGCGCACCTACGGCTATCGTATATGCTTTGGCCGCCGTCGGCGCATTGACCAGCGGTATTTTGTTCCCGATTCTTCTGGGTAAAGGCATGACGGCAAATGGCGCGCGCAAGAACTCAATGTTCTTTTACGCGCTACTTATCCTGCCAATACCATTGGCGCTGCAAGCGCCTAATGAATGGATAGCGGCGCTCATCATAGGTCTCGCGCTATTTGCGCATCAGGGCTTTTCGACCAATATCTTTGGCATGTCGGCGGATATCATTCCTGCACGACAGGTTGGCAGTGTCATTGCCATTGGTGCTTTGGCAGGCAATCTTAGCGGTGCAGCCATGCTTGAATTCGCTGGCTGGTCCCTGGATTCAGGCTTTGGCTACACGCCGATGTTTGCCATCTGTGCCAGCGCTTATTTGCTGGCTTTATTATGGATACACATCATGCAGCCAAAGCTGGTGGTTACCAACGACGCCGACTGATTATTGAGACTTTGACAATCCCTCGGTTTGCACGAGTTCCTGCAATTCGCCAGCTTCGTACATTTCCATCATGATGTCGGAGCCGCCCAGAAACTCACCCTTAACGTAAAGTTGGGGGATGGTCGGCCAATCGCTATAATCCTTGATACCTGCGCGAATTTCCATGTCTTGCAGCACATCAACGCTTTCATAGGCGACATTGAGATGGTCAAGAATGGCGATTGCCTTGCTCGAAAAACCGCATTGCGGAAATAATGGGCTGCCTTTCATAAACAGAACAACATCATTACCTTTGACGATCTCTTCGATCCGTTCGTGAACGCTCATCTCTTATACTCCAAAAATTCTAATTCTGTGGAATGGCTGTCGTAAGCTGCAAGGCATGCAAAACGCCGCCCATTCGTCCACCCAACGCATCATAAACGGCTTTATGTTGCTTTACGCGGGGTTGCCCGCGAAAACTCTCGCTCACTACGCGTGCGGCATAATGGTTGCCGTCACCTGCAAGGTCGGTAATTTCCACCAACGCGTCAGGCAAAGCGGCCTTAATCATGCCTTCTATTTCATCTGCCTGCATTGCCATTATGCGGGCTCGATAAATTGGCGGCGCGCTTCAACCATTTTGTCTTCAAGTGCGCTACGGATCATAGCGTCGTCAATTTCAACACCTGCCGACGTCAAATCACCCAACAGCTTGCGCACCACGTCCTCATCGCCCGCCTCTTCAAAATCTGCTTGCACCACGGAAGTGGCGTATGCGGTTGTCTCTTCCGGCGTAAGGCCCATTTTTTCGGCGGCCCACTGCCCAAGTAACTTGTTCCGGCGGGCGGTTATTTTGAACTGCGTTTCTGCGTCATGCGCAAACTTGTTTTCAAAAGCGGTTTCGCGGTTGTCGAAACTTGTCATGTTGCAGTTCCTATCTGTTGTCGGCTCAAGATAATGGCTTTGCGTCCAATCAACAAGGCTGATGGCGTCAAATATGCACCACCAGCTTCCCTACAGCCGCGCGATCACCAAGCCGAGCAATCGCGGTTCCAGCATCGGCCAGTGCGAAAGTTTCCGAAATACGTGGCTTGATTTTGCCTGCGGCATATAGATCGAACAATTCCGAAATATTGGCGTGGTTCTTTTGCGGCGTGCGCGCGGCAAAGGCACCCCAGAAGACACCGCATACGTCACAGCTTTTCAGCAATGTCAGGTTCAATGGCAGCTTGGCGATACCCGCGGGGAAGCCAACGACCAAAAACTTGCCTTCCCATGCAATAGCGCGGACCGCAGGCTCGCTATAGTCACCGCCGACCGTGTCATAAATGATGTTAAAGCCATCGCGGCCCGCGGCGGTCTTGAACATTTCGGCTACGGCCTTGGATTGGTCCTTATCGAAGGGCTGATGCGGGTAAACCACAACTTCATCAGCGCCAGCTTCGCGCGCGATATCCGCTTTCGCTTCGCTGGAAACACCGGCAACGACGCGTCCGCCATAGGCCTTAGCCAATTCAATCGCCGAAATACCGATACCGCCAGCACCACCAAGGACAAGGACATTGTCCCCAGCCTTCATATGACCACGATCCTTCAGCGCATGAATCGACGTACCATAAGTCATGAGCAATGACGCGCCATCGTCAAAAGACATGGCGTCCGGCATTTTAAAGCAATTGAATGCTGCAACAGCGACCTTTTCGGTTAGCCCGCCATTGCCGCAGAGGCCAATCACACGATCACCAATGGCAAATCCGCTAACACCATCGCCAATCGCTTCCACGACACCAGCGATTTCACCGCCGGGCGCAAAGGGGCGCTCTGGTTTGAACTGATACAGGTCGACTATCATCAACGTGTCGGGAAAGTTGATCGAGCATGCCTTGACCGCAACGACGACTTGCCCAGGGCCCGCGACAGGCTCAGGTAGTTCGCCCATTACAAGCGTTTCGGGACCGCCACTGGCGGTTGATAACAATGCGCGCATTTCTCTCTCTCCTAGGCTTGGTTGGGCGACAACCAGGGCTGGCTCGCCGATAACTTGGTTTCATAGGCCGAAATGGCGTCGCTGCTTTTGAGCGTCAGGCCGATTTCATCGACGCCGTTGATCAGGCAATGTTTGCGGAAGGGGTCAATTTCAAATGCAAAGCGATCCTGAAACGGCGTAGTGACCGTCTGCGTTTCCAGATCGATATGGATATCATCGGTTTTTGCCACTTCCATCAGGCGGTCGATGGCATCTTGTGGCAGCACGATAGCCAGTAGCCCGTTTTTGAACGCGTTGCCGGAAAATATATCTGAAAAACTTGGGGCGATGACCGCTGAGATACCTAGATCAGCCATAGCCCAAGCGGCATGCTCGCGGCTTGAGCCGCAACCGAAATTATCACCGGCAATCAATATGGGCGCGCCTGCATATGCCGGATCATCAAATACATTGCCAGCAACCCCGCGCAAAGCTTGAAACGCGCCTTTGCCAAGCCCAGTCCGACTTATCGTTTTAAGCCATACTGCTGGAATGATAATGTCGGTGTCGACATTTTTCAGCCCAAGCGGATAGGCTTTGCCTTTAACGCTACTGATAGGCTGCATGCGTTTAGTCCGTTTCTGTTTTCGAGTGATTTGGGCTGATTGGCTCGGCCTCGGGTTCGGGCGACATAGGCTCAAGCTTGCCCTTTTTCTGGGTCAGGCTGCGCCGTCCGGCATATAATAAGGCGGCCACCAACGCAGCGGATCCTACAGCTGCACCGACCTTTGCTGTGGTCGACCATTTGTCGTCGCCATCGGATTTTCTATCGGTCATATATCTCTTCCTTGATGGACTAAACCTGAGCTTTGGCTTCTTTGGCAATTAAAGAGAATAGCGTATCTTTGCGCAAGGCTGAACCTACAAATGGCATCGCTATATGTCAGTCCATTAACGCACGCACATCGGTTAACTTTCCAGTGACTGCCGCTGCCGCGGCCATAGCCGGGCTGACCAAATGTGTGCGCGCGCCTGGCCCCTGTCGTCCTACAAAATTGCGATTACTCGTCGATGCACAACGCTCGCCGGCTGGTACCTTGTCCGGATTCATGCCCAAGCAGGCCGAACAACCCGGCTCGCGCCATTCAAAGCCCGCTTCGATGAATATCCGGTCAAGCCCTTCGGCTTCTGCCATTTGCTTCACGAGGCCGCTGCCGGGAACGACGATTGCCCATTTGATGTTATCCGCCTTTTTGCGGTCTTTAAGGACGGCGGCAGCAGCGCGAAGATCTTCAATGCGGCTGTTGGTGCAACTGCCGATGAAAATATTTTCAACCGATATATCGGTCATCGGCGTGCCAGGCGTCAGTCCCATATAATCCAGTGATTTTTTGGCCGCTGCTTGCTTGGATGGATCGGTAAAGGACGACGGATCAGGAACGACGCCTGTAATCGGCAACACGTCCTCTGGGCTCGTGCCCCAAGTGACGCTTGGCGCGATATCGGCGGCATTGATGTGAACGACCTTGTCATAGACTGCGCCCGCATCGGTCGCGAGTGAACGCCAATAAGCAACGGCTGCGTCCCATTGGCTTCCCTTGGGCGCCATTGGTCGGCCTTTGAGATAGGCAAAGGTCACATCGTCGGGCGCGATGAGGCCAGCCCGCGCGCCATGTTCGATTGCCATGTTGGAAATGGTCAGGCGGCCCTCAATACTCAGCGCGCGAATAACCGAACCGGTATATTCGATAACGTGACCTGTCCCGCCAGATGCGCCCAGCACGCCTGTGATATGCAAAACAACGTCTTTTGCCGAAACGCCGGGGGCAAGTTCGCCCTCAACACGGACTTCCATCGACTTGGACTGGCTGAGCTGAAGTGTTTGGGTGGCCAAAACATGCTCAACCTCTGACGTACCAATACCAAAGGCCAAAGCGCCCAACCCGCCATGACAGGCAGTATGGCTATCCCCGCAGACGATTGTGGTTCCGGGTAAAGAAAAGCCTTGTTCCGGCCCGACGACATGGACGATGCCCTGCTTAACGTCCGTGGCGTCGATATAGGTGATACCGAACGCTGGTGCGTTACGTTCTAGTGCTTCCAATTGCTGCGCGCTTTCGGGATCAGCAATCGGAATATTGTTGCCATTGGCGTCCAAACGCGCCGTAGTTGGAAGGTTGTGGTCAGGCACGGCCAAAGTCAGGTCTGGTCTGCGCACACGACGTCCGGCGACGCGCAGGCCTTCGAATGCCTGCGGGCTAGTGACTTCGTGAACCAAATGGCGATCAATGAAAATCAGGCATGTCCCATCGTCGCGTTGTTCCACGACATGGGCATTCCAGATTTTTTCGTACAGTGTTTGCGGTGTTGGCATAATAAAAATGCCATAGAAGCGATTGCAGCGAAATCAAGTGATGCAGCGTCGCTTGCACTTCAAAGTTGCAAACTTTGCGTCTATTATAAACGATATGAGCATTTTCAGCATCATTCTTATCGTGCTTGGAACGGTTTTCGCGATGGAGTGGGTGGCCTGGTCCAGCCATAAATATATTATGCATGGCTGGGGCTGGGGTTGGCACCGTGACCATCATGAACCGCATGACAATGCGCTGGAGAAGAACGATCTTTATGGCATTGTGGGCGCAGTCACCAGCATTTCGCTGTTCGTAATCGGCAGCCCCCTAGTGCTTGGCAATGACGCGTGGAAACCTGCGACATGGATTGGCCTTGGCGTCATGTTTTATGGCGTTATCTATACCGTCGTGCATGATGGTCTCGTGCATCAGCGTTATTTCAAATATGTCCCCCGCAGTGGCTATGCGAAACGGCTAGTGCAGGCGCATAAATTGCATCATGCGACCATTGGCAAGGAAGGCGGCGTAAGCTTTGGTTTTGTATTCGCGCGAGACCCGGCCAAGTTGAAAGCTGATCTTAAAAAACAACGCGAGGCTGGCACCGCGATTGTCCGCGATGCCGCCATTTAGCCTTCGGGTTTAAGCCAGATCCAGCTCAGGCAAACCCCCGCAACGCCCACGGGCACAAGCGACCATGGCAAAGCTAAAGCTGTAAAGCCGATGGCGATGCTGACACTAAAGGCGATCGTTGCCGACCATTTTCCGTGCCGGCTAATGGCACCCTTTTCCCGCCATGCTAACAGATGCGCCCCAAATTTCGGGTGATTCAGCAGCCGCGCTTCAAGCGCCGGGCTGCTGCGTGCGAAACAGAAGGCGGCCAATATTATGAACGGCACCGTCGGCAGTAGGGGCAAAGCAATGCCTGCTGTGCCCAAGGCCAGAGCCAGCAAGCCAACCCACAGATACAGCTGCCGCTTTATCAATATTGATGCACTGCCTTGGTCACATAATAGCTATCAAGCCCTTCAGGACCGCCCTCGCTGCCAAAGCCGGATTCCTTAACCCCGCCAAAGGGCGCATCGGGCATCGAGATGACAAAGCTGTTGAGACCAACCATCCCTGTATCCAGCGCGTCGGCGACCAGATTTGCCTGCCGCGCATTCTCGGTGAAGGCATAAGCGGCAAGGCCGAAGGGCAGGCGGTTTGCCTGTTCAATGGCTTCGTCAAAGGTTTTGAAAGGCCGCATCAATGCAACTGGACCAAAGGGTTCGTCGTCCATAACCTTGGCTGACATCGGCACATCGGACAGCACCGTTGGCGTAAAGAAAAAGCCATGATTTCCACGCGACCCGCCGGTAAGCAAATTGGCACCCTTTGACGTTGCATCCTCGACCAAGGCCGCGATGGCCGATGGTCGCCGCGCGTTGGCCAATGGACCCATAACCGTTCCAGAATCGAGGCCATTGCCGACCTGAATCTGTTTCGTATGCGCGGCAAAGCCATCGACGAAGCGGTCATATACGCCCTCTTGCACATAGAAACGGGTGGGCGAAATGCACACTTGGCCTGCGTTGCGAAACTTGGTGGTGGCCGACAAGCTGATCGCTTTTTCCAGATCGCAATCGTCGAAAATGAGCACGGGCGCATGACCGCCCAGCTCCATAGTGGTCCGTTTCACGCCGTCGGCGGCAAGCTTAAG
The DNA here is from genome assembly GCA_041175465.1 of Pseudomonadota bacterium. Taxonomy (GTDB): domain Bacteria; phylum Pseudomonadota; class Alphaproteobacteria; order Sphingomonadales; family Sphingomonadaceae; genus Sphingorhabdus_B. The sequence continues at coordinate 115,120 of JBEDEX010000006.1, forward strand.
CAAATGTTTGCCAACGGGCACAGAGCCTGTGAAGCTCACCTTGCGAATGATGGGAGACGCGATCAAATGGCGGCTGACCATATCAGGTACACCGTAGACCAATTGCGCCACATTACCGGGCACGCCACCATCGATGACGCATTGCATGATGGCGTTCGTGCTTGCGGGCGTTTCTTCCGGCGGCTTTGCGATGATCGAGCATCCAGCTGCCAAAGCAGCCGCCATTTTCTTGCACATCAGGTTCACCGGGAAATTCCATGGTGAAAATGCGGCGACTGGCCCCACCGGTTGCTTCAGCACCACCGCCCGCTGACCCGTTGGTCGTACCAGCACACGGCCATAGCTGCGTTTGGCTTCTTCTGCGAAATAATCGAATTGCGCGGCGCAGGACAGTACTTCGGTGCGTGCCTCGGCGAGTGGCTTGCCCTGTTCGGTGGTGAGCAGGATAGCGATTTGTTCGGCGCGTTCGCGAATATGGTCAGCGACCTTATGCAATATCGCCGCACGGGCGTTCACGTCTACGCCCCGCCAATGGGCAAAACCCTTGGCCGTTGCGGCCAGTGCTTCATCAAGGTCAGCAGCCGTCGCCAATGGCAATTCTGCTAGCGTCTCGCCCGTGGCTGGATTGATCACACAATGCGTATCGCGGCCTTCGCCTTTGCGCCAGCAGCCGTCAATATATAGACCCAAATCAGTGGAATAGCTCATCGGTTTTCCTGCAAATTTAATGTGTCTTGCTTGTAGGCATCAGGTGAGGGCTTTGGAACCCCTTGCGCGCCGCAATAGCCAGAAAACCGGAAAGCCCGCGAGCAATAACGCAATGCCCCAGACCAAGGCTTCCGCGCCTGCGCCATATATCGTCCAGCAGGAATAGAGTGCAGCGAGCAATAAGATGACTTTAAACCCTGCGCCTACCTTCAATATACCCATTTGGATGAGGCGAAATGCCGCCGCTGCGCAACCGAAATACATGACCAGAACGATGGCTGTGGTGAGCAATATTAGAAATTCAAACATGGATGCCATCGTCCGGCTGCTGTTCATCAGGATAACAAGCGTCAACAGGCTGGTAGAAAATAGATGCGCATTGCGCGGCGTGCCATTGGCGGTCGCTTTGGCCATGAATGCTGGAAACAAGCCATCGCGTGCCAAGGCGGCAGGTAATTCAGCCTGACACATGATCCACCCGTTCAATGCACCAAGCGCGCTGATTGCGCCAATGGCAGCAATAGCGGTGCCAGCATTGGTACCTGCATATACGCTCACAAAATCAGCAAATGGCGCGGCAGAGGCGCTGGTGATCGCTACAGGTAGCATCAAAACGACAGCTGAGCAGACCAAGATATAGATGCCCCCTGCGCCAGCGGTTCCGAATAATGTCGCGCGATTGATGGTGCGTTCAGGATCTTGCACCTTGTCCGCCGGAACCGTAGCCAGCTCAAGGCCCAGCATTGCCCAAAGTGTCAAAATAGTGGCCGTCGAAATGCTTGCCGTCGAAATGTCTGCCAGTTCGAAGCTGCGGACAACGCCAGTGCCCTTGATCGTTAATATATAGGCGGCAAGGCCAATAACCGCGATGAGCGGAAGCAACTTTGCAATCGTCCAGATAACCTGCACCTGTCCCGCCAGCTTTGCGCCGCGAATGTTGATCAGCGTGAAAGCCCATACAATTGCAATGGTTACGGCGGCGGACACGCCATGGGTGCCGACGATAGGGAATAACTGGCTAAGATAGCTGACGGCTGCAGTCGCTATGGCGGCATTACCGACCCACATCGAAATCCAATAGGCCCATGCAATCGCAAAGCCCGCACCATCGCCAAATGCAGCCCGTGTATAGGCATAAGGCCCCCCAGCCTTTGGCAATGCTTTGCTCAGTGCCCCAAAGACCGAAGCGACGCACAATGCGCCCGAAACGGTAATCGTCCAGCCAATGACGGAATTCCATCCCAATGGCGCAAGGCTTGCGGGCAACAGGAATACGCCCGATCCGATCATGCTGCCCATGACCAAGGCGAGCGCCATCCAGAACCCCATGGGCCGTGCTATAGCGGCTGTATCTTGCTTCACGTAATTCCCCCTTGTTTCGCGCACGCTGGCATGGAACGGGGGCAAAAGCCAAGCTTTGTTTGGGTAGCCGCTTAATGCGCGAGCAATATAGGGATGCCAAGCTCGCTTAGCATGAACCGTGTCACGCCGCCAAACAGGGTTTCACGCCACCGTCCGTGACTATAGGCGCCCATGATAAGGAAGTCGGGTCTCCATGCATGCGTTTCTGCCAAAAGCCTTTCCTCAACGCTCTGATCGCCTTTTGCCGCAATGGCGATTTCGGCATTGATGCCGTGCCGCGACAAATAGGTTGCCGCGTCAGTGACGGGGAATTGCTCTGGCACCATTTCGATTTCCGATATGCGGACAAAAGATGCGGCTTGAAGCAAGGGTAACGCAGCGCGCAATGCGTTGGCGGCTTCAAATCCGCCATCATATGCGACCATGGCCCGGTCGAAAGAAAGGGGCGCGGCGTTCGCCGGGACCGCCAGAACCGGGGTGCGCGATGCTGTGACGACATCACTAATCCAAGCGCGCGTAGTGCCTGCCGCGCCTGCTGTATCCAGTGACATAACCAAGATATCCCCCAATCGCCCAGCGTTGATCAGCGCGTCTGACGTCGTGCCATCAAATATTTGCCAGTCCCATGGGACATCCTCCGCCTTCAACCGCGCATCGATCCGTGTGCACAGCTTTTCGCGCTCTTTTTCTGCTGCTTCAAAGGCCTCGGCAACAAAATGCGCGCCGCCAAACATATCGAACGCCACATAATCCTGCGTCGGCCGAGGCAAGATAAGCGACATATGCCCGTGAAAACGCCGCGCAAGGTCAAGACCTGCCTGCAACCGGCTTTCAAAGGCGTTATCTCCGCCTGCATGTACCATGATAGACTTCATCGTCATTTCCTTACCTAATGGCCGGTGGTGATGCGCCGGTCTCACAAAAGTGGTTCTGGACCTAAACGCTGCAAAGTCATTGATGGACATCAAACACAGCAAAAAACTTTCAAAGCGTGGAATATTATGTCAGCCATGCCGTATGATCGATGGAAGACCGGCTTTAACGAATTTGAAGGTGCGGCCTGCGCGTGCCGACGATGCGGAAGCCGTTGCCCGTATTTATGCGCATCATGTGCAGCATGGTACCGCCAGCTTTGATGCTGTTGCGCGTACGCCGGTTCAAACCGAAGAGAAGATCCGCGACACATTGTCTAAAGGATGGCCGTTCATCGTGGCAGAGCGTGCCGAAACGATCCTTGGCTATGCCTATGTGACCGGGTTTCGCGACCGGCCGGCTTATGGTTATACCTGCGAAGATTCGATCTACGTGGATCCCGATTTTGTGGGGCAGGGTGTGGGCGTGCAATTGATGCGCGCATTAATGGAGCGCGCATGTGATTGCGGCTTTCGTCAAATGATAGCCGTCATTGGCGGCGGCGAACCCGCCTCGGTTGCTTTACACAGTAAAATGGGTTTCACCCATGCCGGACGTATGCGCAACGTGGGCCGTAAATTCGGACGCTGGCTTGACACCGTCTACATGCAAGCCGAGCTTGGTGATGGAGACCGGTCAGCGCCAGCGCGAGAGCCTGCCTAATGGATTAAAGGATGATCGCGCGAGTGTCGTGCGTAAAGGAGAGAGTAAATATGGCTGAGTTTGAATTGGTCGCCGATGGACTTCGCTTCCCCGAAGGCCCAGTGGTCATGCCCGATGGTAGCGTCCTATTGGTAGAGATCGCGCAAGGCCAAATCACGCGCGTTCGCCCCGATGGTAGCAAATCCGTCATCGCCAAACCCGGCGGTGGACCGAATGGCTTAGCGATGGGGCCGGATGGCAAGCTGTATTGCTGCAACAATGGCGGGTTTGAATATATGGAAGCCAATGGCTTTCTCGCGCCGCATGGTATTGCCAAGGATTATTCAGGCGGCCGGATTGAACGCATCGATATCGAAACCGGCGAAGTCGAAATATTGTATAAATCAGGTGACTTTGGGTGCAGTCTGCGCGGGCCGAACGACATTGTGTTCGACGCACATGGCGGGTTTTGGTTCACCGATCATGGCAAGATCGACTATGCCAAGCGCAGCCATGATGTCGTTGGCATTTTTTATGCCAAGGCCGATGGCACCCATTTGGAAGAAGTCATCTTCCCGTCAAACAACCCCAATGGCGTTGGTTTGTCCCCCGATGGGAACACGCTGTACGCCGCCGAAACCTATACATGTCGTTTGATGCAGTTCAACATCACCGCGCCAGGCAAGGTTGCTGGGGATGCAGGCCCCGGCGGCCCGGGTATTCCGGTTTACCGCCCAGCGGGATATAAATTTTTTGACAGCCTTGGCATGGAAGCCAATGGCAATATCTGCGTCGCGACTATCGGTGAATGTGGAATCAGCGTGATTTCTCCCGCAGGCGAGCTGGTCGAATTTGTTGCAACCGATGATATTTTTACAACCAACATTGCCTTTGGCGGCGATGATATGATGGACGCCTATATCTGCCTCTCGGGCAGCGGGCGTCTCGTTAAAACCCGATGGGCGCGGCCGGGGCTGAAGCTGCAATATTAGAACTGGAAACAAGGATATGCCGCGGCACAAGGAAGCGCATCTTATCGACCGCATTGGCTGGTTGCGGGCATCGGTCCTTGGGGCGAATGATGGCATTGTGTCGACCGCAAGCTTGATTGTCGGTGTTGCCGCGGCGCAAGCAACGCCCGCGACCATATTGCTGACGGGGATTGCGGGACTGGTGGCGGGGGCCATGTCGATGGCGGCTGGTGAATATGTGTCGGTCAGTTCGCAAGCAGATACGGAAAATGCGGATCGCATACGGGAAGAGAATGAGCTGGCGACGATACCGGATAAGGAACGCGAGGAGCTGGTGGGCATTTATGAAGCGCATGGCCTCGACCGCGCACTCGCAGAGAAAGTGGCGGACAAATTTACGGCGCACGATGCGCTGGCGACCCATTTGCGCGACGAATTGGGCATGGCCTCACACACTGCCGCACGACCGGTGCAAGCGGCATTGGCATCGGCCGCATCTTTCGCAATTGGCGCATCACTGCCCTTGGCTATGGTGCCATTATCTCCGTCAGACTATTTGAGTTGGACCGTATCCATAGCGGCATTGTTATTCCTCGCTGTCTTGGGAGCGATTGGGGCCAAAGCTGGCGGCGCACTAATGGGTAGGGCTGTGATGCGCGTTACCTTTTGGGGGGCGATTGCTATGGCCGCAACGGCTGCTATTGGCGCATTGTTCGGCACGACGGTTGCCTAAGGAAAAACATGACGTTCAATTCTGTTATTTTCGATTTTGGCGGAGTTATTACGACCTCGCCTTTTGAGGCCTTCAACCGCATGGAGGCGACACGCAGTCTACCTAAGGATTTCGTGCGTAGCGTGAATGCGCGTAACCCCGATGATAATGCTTGGGCGAAATTTGAACGGGCGGAGTGCAATGCAGCGGAATTTGACGCGTTATTTGCCGCTGAAGCGCGGGCATTGGGGCAGGAGCTTGACGGCGCGTCGGTGATTGCCTGCTTATCAGGTGACATCCGCCCTGCTATGGTGGCCGCATTGGATGTGTTAAAGTCCAAGGGCTTTGCGCTTGGGTGCATCACCAACAATGTGCCGTCTGGCAAAGGCGCTGGCATGGCAGGCAGTGACGAGAAAGCAGCGGCGATCTCAGGGGTCATGGAACGGTTCGACCATATCATTGAATCGAGCAAAGCCGGGGTGCGCAAGCCGGACCCACGTATTTATGCCATGATGTGCGAAGCGTTAGCGGTTCATCCATCGCAATGCATCTATTTGGACGACCTTGGTATCAACTGCAAACCGGCCGCCGCCATGGGGATGGCCGCCATAAAAGTCACAAGCGGTGATCAAGCTTTACACGATTTAGGCGCGCTATTGGCGTTGACCTTCACGCCACTTGGGGTCTAGGCGGAGGGCTGTTCCGTCTCTCCCATTATCTGGAGCATTTCATGGCGAAGAAACTCTTTCCCGATGCAAAATCGGCGCTCGAAGGCGTCCTAAAAAACGACATGTTGATTGCGTGCGGCGGATTTGGTCTTTGCGGCCTTCCGGAACGCTTGTTGGATGCGGTGCGCGACAGCGGGGTCACGGGTTTGACCTTTGTTTCGAACAATGCTGGCATCGATAATGAAGGCATCGGTAAACTGCTTCGAACGAAGCAAGTCAAAAAAATGATATCGTCTTATGTGGGCGAAAATAAAGAATTTGAGCGGCAATATCTGGCAGGTGAGCTGGAAGTTGAATTCTGCCCGCAAGGCACTTTGGCCGAACGTATGCGCGCTGGCGGTGCGGGCATTCCGGGTTTTTATACCAGAACCGGCGTTGGCACCTTGGTCGCCGAAGGCAAAGAAGTGAAAGAATTTAGTGGCGAGGAATATATCCTTGAACATGGGATATTCGCCGACCTCTCCATCATCAAAGCTTGGAGAGCGGATGAAAGCGGTAATTTGGTTTTTCGCAAGACTGCCCGCAATTTCAATCTGCCTGCGGCGACGTGCGGCAAAATTTGTGTGGTTGAGGTCGAAGAATTGGTACCAGTCGGCAGCCTTGACCCGGACTGTATCCATTTGCCCGGCGTCTATGTGCAGCGCATGATCGTTGGGGCGCCTTATGACAAAAAGATTGAGTTCCGCACTGTGCGCGAAAGAGAGAATGTGTGATGGCCGACAAACCGGTTCCTATCGACCTCGTCCCATATGCCGACATGTTGGTTGATTCCCGGGAATTTCTGCGTGTGTGGGCGAAGGAAGGCGGGCCCGTGACCTGTTTTATCAACCCCGTGCCGGTTGGCGGTGACCCGATGGGCTATGGCATCGCCTTGGTCGATTGTATTCGCCATGGTGCCAGGACATGGGCACGCGCCACGGGCGTTTCAGAGGCAGAGGCACTCGCACGCATTTGGGAAGGGGTGGATGCCGAGCGCGTCAACCCGACCGATTTTCCAACTGAGCACCAAACCACCGATGAAGATGGATTGATACATTGAGCTGGACCCGTGATGATATGGCCGCCCGCGCAGCGAAGGAACTGCACGACGGATATTATGTGAACCTTGGTATCGGCATTCCGACTTTGGTTGCGAACCACATTCCGCAGGGCGTCGAAGTAACGCTGCAATCGGAGAACGGCATGTTGGGTATCGGGCCGTTTCCCTTTGCTGGCGAAGAAGATGCCGACTTAATCAACGCGGGCAAGCAAACGATTAGCGAGCTTCCGCAGACAGCCTATTTTGACAGCGCCGCCAGCTTTGCCATGATCCGTGGCGGGCATATCGATCTGACTGTCTTAGGCGCGATGGAAGTGGGGGAAAATGGTGACATTGCCAATTGGATGATCCCCGGCAAGATGATCAAAGGCATGGGCGGCGCGATGGACCTTGTTGCAGGCGTCAAGAAAATCATCGTGGTGATGGAGCATGTTGCCAAGGACGGCTCGCCCAAATTCATACCGGCTTGCACGCTACCGTTGACGGGCAAAAATGTCGTCGACATCATCATAACCGATCTGGCGGTGTTTCAGCGGCCCGACAAATTATCTGCGTTCAAACTGATCGAAATTGCACCCGGTGTGTCTGTTGACGACATTAGGTCAAAAACGACTGCGCATTTTGAAGTTGCGGTCTGATCTGCAATATGCGGCGCACTTTTTTGGCCTTGATAGTGGTTTCTCTGCTGGCACTGACCGGCTTATACGCAATGCGCGCCGCGCCTGATGACAATCAGGTGGCTGCAATATTGCGTGAATTTACTAAGCCCCAGTCGAATTTTCCGGACCAGCCTAACGAATGGCGCGGTAGAATCCAGTATGCCCAATTGGATCAAAAATTTGCCGCCATGGCGCGAAGATCTGAAATGGCCGGGCTTGCTATTGCTATTGTTGAAGATGGTGAGCTGCGTTTTGTCCGCGCCTATGGCGTCATTGACCGGGATACGAACGTGCCGGTGACCTTGGGAACGGTTTTTCGATGGGCTTCTGTGTCTAAGACGGTTGCGGGCACTATGGCTGCGACGCTTTCAAACGAAGGACTTCTAGACCTCGAGCGACCAGTCTCGCGTTATCATACATCGTTGCGTTTACCCAACGGCGCCGAATCGCGGTTAAGTGTAGAGCAACTGCTTGCGCAGCAAACCGGCCTTACCAAAAATGCCTATGATGAGCGGTTGGAGGATGGCCAAGATCCCCGATTGCTGCGTGCCAGCATGGCTAACGCGCCGTTGCAGTGTAAGCCGGGTTCGTGCCACACGTATCAAAATGTCGCCTTTGACACCGCGACGGAGATATTGGAGCGGGCAGCGAAGCGGCCATATCCGGATGCGGTGAGTGAGCGTTTCTTTTTGCCCTTGGGTATGAATAGCGCCAATTTCGGAATGGCTGGACTTACCCATGCGAAAGACTGGGCGCGGCCGCATAATGGCCGCATGGTCCGTACCGTGAAAGAGACCTATTGGCGTGTCCCCGCGGCTGCGGGTGTTGAGAGCAATATCGTTGATTTTGCTCGGTGGATGCAGGCAACAATGGGGGACCGTCCCGATGTTCTGCCTGAGGCGACGCTGCGGATGGCGCAATCTCCGCGCGTTAATACTGCACCAATTTATGGCGGCGAATTGCGGCAGGCGAATTCGGAAGCACATTATGGCCTTGGTTGGCGCAGCTTCAAATATGATGGCAATGTGTTGGTGGGGCACTCCGGCGCGGTTGACGGTTACCGCGCAACCCTGATTTTTGATCCTACCACGCGTGTTGGTGTTGTAGCGATGTGGAACAGCAACTGGGGCACGCCCTTCCGTATTCCATTTGCTGTGTTCGACAGTTACCATCAGCGGACGGACTCGCGCTGGTTGGATCTGGACTGACGGATCTGATAAGCGTTAGGTTTACTGCAGAATCCAAAAGGAAAACTGACATGGGCTACACCCTCATCACAGCGAACCGCAATTATTCCAGCTGGAGCTTGCGGCCCTGGCTGCTGATGACAACGCTTGGTATCCCATTTGAGGACCGCATTGAGCCCTTTGCTGCAGATAGTAATTATGATGCATTTCGGGCATTTTCACCGACTGGCCAAGTCCCGGTGCTTATGGACGGGGCGCGGACGGTTTGGGATTCGCTTGGCATCACTTTATATCTTGCCGACCGGCACGAAGGCGTCTGGCCGTCTGATCCTGCGGCACGGGCTTGGGCGCAATGCGCGGTTACGGAAATGCATGGCGGTTTTGCGGTTTTGCGAAACGACTGCACAATGAATGTCGGGGTCAGGGTTCAGCCCAAGCCGATGTCCGCCGCATTGAAGCGCGATGTCGCGCGTTTGTCCGAATTATGGAGGCAAGGGCTCGATAGTTTTGGAGGTCCATTTCTGGCAGGCCCTCAATTTACCGCGGTAGATGCCTTTTTCGCGCCGGTGGCGTTTCGGGTGCGTACTTACGCACTTGATGTGGGCCATGCGGGTAATGAATGGGTGCAGCATATGCTTGGGCTTGCGCCGATGCTGGCGTGGGAAAAAGAGGCGCTGACCGAAAGCTGGCGCGAAGCTGGGCATGAGGCGGAGCTGCGGGACTGTGGCGTGATAACCGCCGATTTTCGTCAGGGCTGACGCAGGCCGGACACGAAAAAGGCCGCCTTATGGGCGGCCTTTTTCTTAGGCATGAACGGGACCTAGACTTTGTCGCCGATCGCGCCCTTTATTTTCCCTTTAAGATTTTGGCCCTCACCTTTGCGCTCCTGCGCAATGCCTTCGGCCTGCAGGTGCGCATTGCCGGATATCTTGCCTGCAGCTTGCTTGATATTTCCAACAATTTCATTGCCGAGGCCTTTGGCCTTGTCATTTAGCTCGCCCATAAAGCGCGTCCTTTCTGTGTCATCCGGCCGCGCGTGAATTGCGGGGCGGTACAAGAAGTGAACCCGCCGACTGGCCGTTGGTTCCAGCGTGCTCAGCGGTTAATCGCTCGAAACCAACGCCTGAGCAAAAGCCGCGCCTGCATCGGGGGCAAAGCGTAGAAACAAAGACGGCTCTATCAGTTCCAGCTCCATCAGGCGGAAAACCCCGTCACCGTCGCGCAGTATGTCGACGCGCGCATATGCCAGCGTGCCGGTCCTGGTAATCTCGGCTGTGGCGGCCAAGGCGCGCTGTGCTAGCATCAAAGCGTCGTCGGGGGCGGTGACGGCCTCTTCCCGACCGCCATATTGTTCCTGAACGCGAAAGTCGCCTTTTGCGGGGCGTTTGAGGATGGAATGACTGAAGGCACCTGCGAAATAGAAGAGCGAATATTCGCCCTCTTCGGCAATATTGGGCAAATAGGGTTGGATCATCATCCGCTGGCCAGCGACCGAATCCGGCATAATATCGTCGCGCTCCAACCGGAAAGTTCCGTCCGCTCCGCCCGATATCGGTGGCTTGACGACTAGCGATTCGACATTGAAGGTTTTCCGCGCGTCTTCAAGTGCGACCCTGTCGAGTAGCGGACACAATATGGTTGGCACCGAAGGAATGCCGGCTGCATCCAATTCCGCCAGATAGGCCTTGTCGCTATTCCATCTCAATATGCTTACCGGGTTCCGCACCGGCACATTTCCGGCCTCTAATTGGTCGAGCAAGGCAAACCAGCGCTGGCAATCGCGCGGATAGCCCCAGGCTAATAAGGGTGTGACAAGGTCAAAGCCGCTAAAGTCGTCCGCCTTGGTCCAATCTATGAAAATAGCGTTGTCGCCTAACAAGCGCGTATAATCGGCCCTTATATGCGACCAATCTTCTTCATATTCCGGCGTCGGACATAATATGGCGATTCGAAGACCGCTCATTCGCCCGCCATCTTCAATATTTCTTCCCACTCGGATGCGCGGACTGGGGCGACGGACAGGCGAGACTGCCGCAGCATTTCCATCTCGGCCAGGTTCGGGTTCGCTTTGATGGCTTTTAACGTCACGGGCTGCTTTAATGTACGCGTAGGTTTGACCTTCACCGCAACGAAGCGCGCTTTCTCATCAGTGGGATCAATGAAATGCTCTTGGCTGATCGTGATGATGGCCACAATCTCAAGCCCGATATTGCTGTGGTAGAAAAAGGCTTCGTCGCCGACCTTCATTGTCCGCAAGTTATTTGCGGCGCTATAATTGCGCACGCCGTCCCATGTGCCTTCGCCCTCAGCCACCAGATCGTCGTAGCTATAGACGTCTGGTTCCGACTTCATCAGCCAAAATTGTTTTGCCACTGCTCACTCCTTTTCGCTGGCAAGCCTTTACGGCAGGCGATATTGCGCTGTCCATGACAGTTATGCCCATAATTTCGCTCAGCAGCGGCGATGCCGATGCTCTTGGCCAACAACTTGGCAATTCATTTCAGACCTATGGCTTCGCGACGGTCGTTGACCATGGCCTTGATCCCGCCTTGGTTGCGAAAGCTTGGGCGCTGACCAAGGAATTGTTCGAACAATCCGAACCGCAAAAGATGAAGGGTTTCCAGACGGCGCTTGCCGGACAACGTGGTTATACGCCGTTCAAGACTGAAATTGCCAAGGGCGCCGACTTTCACGACCTGAAGGAATTTTGGCATGTCGGTCGCGACGTGGCGCCCGATAGTCCGCTTGCGGGATCTATGTTGCCTAATATCTGGCCGGACGTTCCAGAGTTTAAAGAGACATTCCAGTTGCTCTTTACAGAGATGGACAAGGTTGGTGCACGGATATTGTCCTCGATTGCTCGCTATCTGGATTTACCGGCGAGCTGGTTCGATCCAGCGATTGCAGACGGGAACTCCATTTTACGCCTTTTGCATTATCCGCCCATCGCAGGCGATGCCGATGGCTGCATCCGCGCAGGCGCGCATGAGGATATTAACCTTATTACCCTGCTGCTGGGAGCTGAGGAGGCAGGTCTGCAGATATTGCGTCCTGATGGGAGCTGGATGGACGTATCCCCGCCGCAGGGGGGGCTGGCTGTCAATGTAGGCGATATGTTGCAGCGGTTAACCAACCATGTGCTGCCATCGACGACGCACCGTGTGGTGAACCCAACGGGTGCGCGGTCGCAGTTTAGCCGTTACTCCATGCCTTTCTTCTTACATCTGCGTTCGGACTTTCCCATTGCGACTTTGCCGCAATGTGTAAGCGATGCGAACCCAAACCGGTATCCCAATCCGATTCTCGCGGACGACTATCTGCGCGAACGGTTGATCGAGATTGGTCTTTTAAAGGCATAATGTTCGAATCGGATGCGGTTCATTGGCTTCGAAGATTCGCGGCAAGCACGAGAATCGCATCCCCAATGCCGTCCCAAGTTAGAATCAGGGCCTCAAAATATGCGAAAACAGCCAATTATACGCGCATAAGGAACTCTTGCTCGGTAGCGACGTTAACTTACATCGCGAAAAGCTTGATTATCCTATGGAACGAAAACCGCAGAAAAGCGTGCATTTGCGACAAAGGTGCATTTTTTTTGTAATAAAATTGCAAATGGCGGTTGACCGAATCCTGAAGTCACTTTAGAGGCCCTCTCACCGGACGGGAAGCAAGCGTTTCCGCGGTTCGGTCGCTAACAATTAGGTCACCTACTCCTCTGGTAGTAATATCAGGGAACCATAGGTGTCCGCTTTTTTGTCGGTGGTAACCGGGTCAAACCGGTTCGGCTCTTTGACATTGTGATATTTAGATGAAGGGACATGTGGGCGACGGCGCCAGGTCCGGG
>JBEDEX010000007.1:0-145074 GCA_041175465.1 Pseudomonadota bacterium
TGCGAGAGCAAGTGCTTCGTTATCGTTTGCACCTATTGGTTATGAACCATTTCACGGCTTATTCATGCCGGGCAAAAACAATGCTTTTCAACGCACGTCGATCCTAGTTCAGCCCCTCCAAGACCTCTGAAACCCAGAGATTTTGGTGGAGCTGCCGGGTACCGCCCCCGGGTCCGCTGCACCTATTGCACATCGCAATTTATCACCATAGCCGAGCGAACTCGGCAAGGACCCATATAGGCGCTTTTTCGTGAATGGAAAGTGGAGGCGGTTATAGACCTTGCATATTTCGGCTTTCCGCCGGAATGTGAACGACCAAACCGTCGAGGGCAGGCATCAACGTAATTTGGCAGGATAAGCGGCTCGTGCGTCGTGCCCCTGTGGCAAGGTCGAGCATATCTTCTTCATCCTCAACTGCGGACGGAAGCTTATCAAACCAATCCTTGTCAATGATGACATGGCAAGTGGAGCAAGCCATTTGACCTTCGCACGTTCCCTCAAGCGGCTGTCCAGCGGTTTGCGCGAGATCGAGCAGGCTCTGGCCGTCGACCCCATGGACCACTTGCGAATCGCCCTCGGCATTGATGAACGTGACGGTGATCATAACATCGCTTCTGCTGCTTGATTGATGGCCTTTGCCGCAATATCAATCTCTTCAACAGTCGTATAGCGGCCAAAGCCCAATCGAATGGAAGATTTTGCCTGCGCGTCAGACAGTCCGATCGCGCGCAACACATGGCTTGGACGCCCAGAGCCACTTGCACAGGCGCTTCCAGCCGAAAAGGCGATGTTCCGGCATTCGGAAATCAGCCGTCCAGCATCAACGCCATCTCGGCGGATGTTAAGATTGCCCTTATAGCGCTCGGTCGTTGCGCCGTTAATCGTCCAATCTGCGAAGGCTGCGGTGGCGCGATTCCAAAGCATGGCAACATGCATGGCATCCGCCTCCATCCGCTCCGCCGCCAGTTTCGCCGCCGCGCCAAAGCCCGCACATAAAGCGGGTGAGAGCGTGCCGGAGCGCATGCCCTGTTCCTGCCTCCCACCTAGCATTTGTGGGGTCAGTGACACACCATCACGCACCCACAAGGCGCCGATGCCCTTTGGCCCGTGTATTTTGTGTGCGGAAACCGCAATCATATCGGGGCCTTCAGGCATAGGCATACGACCAAAAGCCTGCACGGCGTCGCACAGAAACAGCTTATTTTGTGCGTGGGCAGCGGCAGCCAACTCAGCAATAGGTTGAATGGTTCCAATCTCGTTGTTGATCAGCATAACCGCCTGTAACGTCGCATGTGTCTTCACATCATCGACGAGGCCATTGCGTCCGACCGGCAATATATCGCCACCCAAATGCTGCACACAATCCAGAACCGCGGCGTGCTCAGTCGCAGTGGCGCTCACGGACAGACCACATCCTAAAATCGCCAGATTAATCGCTTCTGTCGCGCCGGAGGTAAAGATAACGCGTCCGCCGGGTGGCAACAAAGCCGCAACCTGATCACGGGCAACCTCTACCGCCGCTGCCGCCGCCCTGCCCGCAGCATGGGCGCTGTGCGGGTTGGCAAAAGCGGTCTTAAGCCAGGGCTCCATGGCCGTGAAGGCTTCGGGGGCGAGCGGTGTTGTGGCTTGATAGTCTAAATAGATCATGTGATTTTTGCGCGGATGGAGATGCTGCGCCATACTTCGATGAAGCGCGTGATGTCAGCGTCATTCGTGGCAGCGCCAAAACTGACGCGGATGACTTCGGACGCGGATTTATCATCCCATCCCATCGCCCCCAACACATGGCTGGTTTTCAGCGTCCCTGATGAGCAGGCGCTGCCAGCAGAAACCGCGACCCCCGCCATGTCAAAGTTGATAAGTTGGCTCGACGCGGCAACGCCTGGCATACGGTAACTACCGATGGTCGCGAGCCGGTTGCTTTCCGACCCAACGACTATGCCACCACATTCGACAAGGGCATCTTCCAATATTTTGCGCAGACGGACCGCGTTTTCCATCCATGCAAACCCCGCCTCAAGCGCTGCTGCGAATCCGATCGCTGCAGGCAAATTCTCCGTCCCGCGTCGATAGCCTTGCTCTTGACCACCCGTCGGCGATAATAATCCAAGATTGCGCACGAGCAATGCCCCCATGCCCGGCGGCCCGCCCAATTTATGGGCCGAGACCGCAATCATATCAGCATCGGGAAGCGGCAATTTTCCAGCGCTCTGCGAACAATCGGCGAAGAATATGCCGCCAACATCGCGCACAGCGCGGGCAATTTCGGTCAAAGGTTGGATAATGCCGGTTTCATTATTCACAGATTGAACAGCAAATCGTGCTGCACCAGTGATTGCACCGATATCGACTTGTCCACCTGTCCCTACTGGCAAACGGTTCGGCCCAGCCACGGCCAACACCGCATCATGCTCCACCGCACTTGCCACCGCCGCCGTGCCGCGAAGCGCCAACGCAATGGCTTCGCTAGCTCCGCTCGTCAGGATGACTTCACCATCCCAATTCAGCGCGGCGGCAATCTGCCTACGCGCGGCCTCCAGCGCAAAGCGGGCAGCTCTGCCTTCTTGATGCGGCGAGGATGGATTAGCCCAATGCACCATAGCTTCAGCCATCGCCGCGCGCGCCACCGGAATGATGGGCGTTGTGGCGGCGTGATCAAGATAGATGCGGCTTTGGTCGGGCATAATTTCCATGACAGTTGCGAAAATCGTCACTGCTTCTATATAGCGCTTCCTATTCCTGCAAAGCCCGAACCGTCGGGTAAAGCTCGGCACACATTCTTAGAATCGAAATTTTATATGCCCGCCATTGCTATTCCCGGTCCAGAAGGTCGCCTCGAAGCTCGTTTTTCACCGCCGCCACGCCCACGAGCGCCCATCGCAATGATTCTGCATCCGCACCCGCAAGCGGGCGGAACAATGAACGACCGGATCACGCAACAGCTTTACAAAACTTTCGTGGCACGCGGTTTTGGCGTTTTACGTTTCAACTTTCGCGGCGTTGGCCGAAGCGAAGGCGAATTTGACAATGGTATCGGTGAATTGTCTGACGCAGCTTCCGCGCTCGATTGGGTCCAAAGCTTTCACCCCGAAGCTTCGACGACATGGATCGCAGGTTTCAGCTTTGGCGCGTGGATCGGGATGCAGCTTTTGATGCGCCGTCCGGAAATCCGTGGTTTTATTTCCGTTGCCCCGCCAGCCAATATGTATGATTTCAGCTTTCTAGCCCCCTG
Source organism: Pseudomonadota bacterium (assembly GCA_041175465.1). GTDB lineage: Bacteria > Pseudomonadota > Alphaproteobacteria > Sphingomonadales > Sphingomonadaceae > Sphingorhabdus_B. The sequence continues at coordinate 3,233 of JBEDEX010000007.1, forward strand.
CCCATCATCGGGTATCATCATTCAAGGCGTGAATGATGAGGTTGTGACCCCGAACGCGGTACAAAAGCTTGTCGATAAATTGCGAACACAGCGGCACATCACCATCCATCACGAGGAAATTCCGCGTGCGAACCATTTCTTCGAAAATGAAATGGAATTGCTGATGGCGTCGGTGAACGGCTATCTCGATTTCCGCTTGGATCCGAACTGCCCTATTAAGTGATTTTGATCGCCCTGAGGCTGTCGATACAAAGGTTTCAATCGGTTATTCTGCCATGGTATCAGGGCGCTTCAGTTGCGCCCGTTACCAGTGATTGCCCCTTTTCATCAGGCACCACCCAAATCGCCACATTAGCGAATATTACGAAGGCCGCAGCAACCATGAGCCACATTTGCTGGCTCGCGCCGTCGCGCCGCCAGCGCTTCCCTGCCCCATAGAGCAATAGGAAAGCGGACAACATAGCGACGGACAATATGGCATTAAGCATCTCTACCCTCATAAAGGCGGTGGATAAGCTGCGCAATTGCGGAAATTCGGCATGGCCTTTTGCAGCGAGCTCCCATAGGGAAGACATAGGTCGACTCAAGCTGTTACAGGATGTGCCATGCGTATCGCCATCGCCTCAGATCACGCTGCCCTCGCGCTGAAATCAGCGCTAGCTGAATATTTGCGTTCTGCTGGGCATGATGTCGCCGACCTTGGCCCACATGACGAAGCGTCCGTTGACTATCCCGATTATGGATACAAGCTTGCACGCGCGATTGCCGATGGTTCGGCGGAGCGCGGCGTCGCCTTATGCGGATCAGGCATTGGTATTTCCATTGCCGTGAACCGCAACCCTGCCGCACGCGCCGCGCTGGTGTCGGAACCACTTTCGGCACGCCTGTCGCGCGAACATAATGACGCAAATGTCATTGTCATGGGTGCACGCCTTATCGGTATCGAAATGGCGAAAGCCTGTATTGATTCATTTCTCTCAACCGAATTTGGTGGCGAACGGCACCAACGCCGGGTTGATAAATTATCCACCTTACTCACGACCAAGGAACCAGCATGAGCACGCGTCCCGCACACGATCTTTCCGATGTTCAGCCCGATGGCTTTTTCACACGCGGCTTGGCCGAAACCGATGCCGAAGTGTTTGCTGGTCTTACCCATGAACTGGACCGCGAGCAGAACCAGATTGAGCTAATTGCTTCGGAAAACATTGTCTCCAAGGCCGTACTTGAGGCGCAAGGATCCGTTTTCACCAACAAATATGCCGAGGGCTATCCCGGCAAGCGTTATTATCAAGGCTGTGCGCCCTCAGACGAAGTTGAAACATTAGCTATCGAACGCGCCAAGAAGTTGTTCAATGCCGGCTTTGCCAACGTCCAGCCGCATTCTGGTGCGCAGGCAAATGGTGCGGTCATGCTGGCGCTTGTAAAACCAGGCGAGACTATATTGGGTATGAGCCTTGATGCAGGTGGCCATTTGACGCACGGCGCTAAGGCGGCCATGTCAGGCAAATGGTTCAATGCGGTGCAATTCGGCGTTAATCCTGAAACACATCTTATTGATTTCGACGAAGTCGAGCGCCTTGCCAAAGAACATCGTCCGAAAATCATCATCGCTGGTGGCTCTGCTTATCCACGTATCATTGATTTTGCTCGCTTCCGCGCCATTGCGGACGAAGTCGGCGCGATCTTTCATGTAGATATGGCCCACTTTGCGGGCTTGGTGGCTGGCGGCGTTCATCCCAACCCGCTTGAGCACGCCCATGTTGTAACCAACACCACGCATAAAACGCTCCGTGGGCCTCGTGGCGGCATGATCATGACGAATGATGAAGCCATCGCCAAGAAGATTAACTCAGCGGTCTTCCCAGGGCTCCAGGGTGGTCCATTGATGCACGTGATTGCTGCCAAGGCAGTCGCTTTTGGTGAAGCGCTGCGTCCGGACTTCAAAACTTATGCCGCAGCGACAATTACAAATGCGAAGGCTCTGGCCGCAACGTTGCATGAACGCGGCGCTAATTTGGTTTCCGGCGGCACAGATACCCATTTGGCCCTGGTCGACCTGACCCCGCTCGGCATTACTGGGCGAGATGCTGACGAAGCGCTGGAGCGCGCGGCCATCACCTGCAACAAAAACGGCATTCCAAATGATCCAATGCCGCCGATGAAAACAAGCGGTATTCGGGTTGGTTCGCCTGCTGGAACAACACGCGGCTTTGGCGTTGCCGAATTCCAGGAGATTGGACACATGATCTCCGACGTGCTGGAAGGCTTGCGTCAAAAGGGGGAGCATGGCGACGCTGCGGTCGAAGCCGAAGTTCGCCTTCGGGTGCGCGCATTGTGCAGCCGCTTCCCCATTTACCCATCTTGAATTATATAGGTGCCTTACCCATCTAATACACAGAAGGGAAATGACCATGGGATTTTGTAACGAATGTGATGCGGCATATGGAGAGGGCGCAAAGTTTTGCCCCAATTGCGGTGCAAAAACACCGGAACAACGGGCCGCAGAAAGCATACCCAATCAGGCACGGCATTATGTAGGCGAAGCGGCAGGCGAATTGTGGGGCGCGACCAAGGATGCGTTTCACACCGGCAAGCATCTCGCCGATCAAGATACAGTGAAGAAAGTTGCTGGCGGTGCGGCGATTGGCGCTGCAGCCGGCATCATCGCCCCAATCGGCCTTGCAACTGGCGCGTTGATTGGTGCAGGCATTGTCGCTTATCGGCATGTGAACAAGAAAAAGAATCAGGAAAAATAATTGCGCTGCCCATTTTGCGGACATGACGATAGCCAGGTAAAGGACAGCCGTCCGACTGAAGACAATAGCGCGATCCGCCGTCGGCGGCAGTGCGAGGGTTGCGGTGGGCGTTTCACAACCTTTGAGCGCATTCAACTGCGTGAGCTGGTTGTGATCAAAAGCGAAGGCAAGCGCGAGCCGTTCGATAGGGAGAAGCTGGAGCGCTCACTGTCTGTCGCATGCCGAAAGCGCCCGGTCGACAATACGCAAATCGAAAAGCTCGCGTCCGCGATCCAGCGCCAGCTTGAAACCTTGGGTGAAAGCGAAATCGAATCCAAACGTATTGGCGAATTCGTCATGGATGGCCTGAAGGCGCTGGATAGCGTTGCCTATATCCGCTTCGCGTCGGTGTATAAGGACTTTAGTGAAGCCAAAGATTTTGAGGATTTCGCCGGAAGTGTGGTCGAAGCGGCGCTGAAATGAGCGCGCCGCCCATCATCATTTTGTGCCGCCCGCAGTTGGGCGAAAATATTGGCAAGGCGGCGCGCGCTATGCTCAACTTTGGCTTAACCGAAATGCGTTTAGTTGCGCCGCGCGATGGATGGCCTAACCCCAATGCAGGTCCCGCAGCATCGGGAGCGGACATTGTGTTGGCGAACGCACAAGTTTTTCCAACGCTTGCGGAGGCAACCGCGGACATTGCCCATGTCTATGCGACAACGGTGCGCAAGCGCGGCGTTACCAAGCCGGTTATAACGCCCGAAGTAGCCGCTGGAGAGATATTCTGTAACACAGGACGCAGCGCGATCTTGTTCGGGGCCGAACGCTCCGGCCTTGAAAGCGACGAAGTCAATGTTGCGCGCGCAATTATAACAGTGCCGATCAATCCTGAATTTGGTTCGCTGAACTTAGCGCAGGCGGTCATCCTATGCGCATATGAATGGTCGAAGACGCAAACGTTGGCGAGCCCACCCAAAACAGATTTGGAACCACCCGCCACGCAGTTCGAATTGGACGGCCTGATTGGACAATTGGACGCCATGCTGGAGCCGCTGAATTATTTCACGCCCGTCGATCGCGCGCCCGTCACGCGCCGAACATTGCGCAATTTACTAACCAAACCGGCATGGAATGCCCTGGAGGTCAGGACATTACGTGGTGTGCTGACAACGTTGAACAGGTGGCGACCACCCGAAGGTTAAGTGTGATGTCCTTGGCGCTGCCTTAGGCAAACTATCAGGCCCGATTGGCATCCCATTTGTCGAGTTCGTAAGCGATAGAAGCTTCAACCAAACGCTCCCACAAATCCACAACAACATCAGCGGGAACACCTAAGCCATTTGCCGAATCATGCACGTTTTTGAGTACCTGCTGCTTGCGCGCTTCATCGCGAACGGCGCTGCGTTCTAATTTAATACGCGCGGCGGCATCCATATACGCGAAACGAACGGCCAACAGCCCCACCAGTTGCACATCAACCGCATCAACGCCTGCGCGTACTTCGGTCATATCATTGCAGTTGGCGGGTTCGACTGGGCTTGGGGTGCTGTTCATGGCCGCGCCTTTACGTTTCCGCACCCGTAAAGTCGAGCCAGATGTTGACATACGGCCCATCAACGGCCATAGGCGCCGCTTCGCAATCGACCCTGCATTCCGGTGAAGCAGGTGTCCGGTACGTCCCAGATGTATCGCGCGGTACCGGAAACAATGTTGTTAGCAATTGGAGACTGAATATGTCGATGCGCAAAAGCTCGAAGTATAAACTTGACCGCCGGATGGGTGAAAACATCTGGGGCCGCCCAAAATCCCCTGTAAACAAGCGCGAATATGGCCCAGGTCAGCATGGTCAGCGCCGCAAAGGCAAGCTGTCCGATTACGGCATCCAGCTGCGCGCAAAGCAGAAGCTTAAGGGCTATTATGGCGACGTGACTGAAAAGCAGTTCAAGCGCGCCTATCAAGAAGCGAGCAACATGAAGGGCGATACCTCGCAGAACCTTATTGGTCTGTTGGAGCGTCGTTTGGACATGGTTGTATATCGCGCCAAGTTCGCACCAACCATTTTTGCTGCACGCCAGATCGTCAGCCATGGCCACATCCGCGTCAACGGCGTGAAGTGCAACATCGCAAGCCGCCAGGTTGCCGTTGGTGACGTCATCAGCCTTGGACCGAAAGCTAAGGAAATGGCTCTGGTTATCGAAGCTCAAGGCCTCGCCGAGCGTGACATTCCTGAATATGTTGCCGTTGATGGCAATGACAAGGTAACCTTCGCACGCGTACCAACGCTTGATGAAGTACCTTATCCTGTGAAGATGGAACCAAATCTGGTCGTCGAATTCTATTCGCGTTAATCTTCTCACACAGATTACAAAAAAGGCGGTCCATGTGGCCGCCTTTTTTTGTGCGCGTCAACCATGTCGGCTCGCGGAGTTTGCTGAATAAGGCAGCGTAAGCCGACGCATTCGCGACGCAAATCTTTTTCGTTTGAGCCATGTGGACGGGTCTGGCACAAGGCGCGCATTCATCGTTCCCCCATAGGAGAATTCTATGCGCCAGCTTTCCTTAGCACTTGTTTCCGCATTTGCTCTGACCAGTGCGTGCCCGGCGGCAGCATCGTCAGATGTCGATACATCTGCACTGCCTCAGATTGTGGTTCCTAATTTGTCGGAAAAGACAATGAAGGACGTTACCCGCGAACTGTCGCTTGATGCATATGAAGGTCGCGCACCTGGGTCTGTTGGCGAAGAAAGGACCGTCGCTCACCTGATTTCGAAGTTCAAAGCGGCAGGACTCGAGCCGGGAAATAATGGCAGTTGGACGCAGGACGTTCCCCTGATCGAAATTACAGCGAAGAATGTCTCGGCCCTCAACATTGCTGACCGGAACGGAAAAGCCATGTCTTTTGCCTATGGCAGTGACTATGTCATCGGCAGCTACCGCGAAACGCCGAAAACCGAAATTACGCAAAGCGAAATGATCTTTGTCGGTCATGGAATCGTTGCCCCTGAAAAGGGATGGAACGATTATGCTGGCGTTGATGTGAAGGGAAAAACCGTTGTCGTGATGGTCAACGATCCCGATTTCGAAAACGAAGGCCTTGATGGTCCTTTCGGCGGCAAAGCCATGACCTATTATGGTCGATGGACTTACAAATATGAAGAGGCCGCCCGTCAGGGTGCCGCAGCCGTTCTGATCATCCACAATACTGCGCCAGCCGCTTATGGTTGGAATGTTGTCAATTCTAGTTGGACGGGGACGCAGTTCCTCGCACAATCCAAAGATGGTGGCAAAAGCCAGACTCAGGCCAATGGCTGGATCCAGAAATCGGTTGCACAGAAAATTTTCGCTGCGGCAGGCCAGAATTTGGAAACGCAAATGGCGGCAGCAAAGCAAAAGGGTTTCAAGGCCGTGCCGTTGAACATCACCGCCTCTTTAAACTTCGACAACGATATTGCGCGCAAGGCCAGTAAGAATGTGATCGGTGTGATGAAGGGTGCGAAACGCCCCGATGAATATGTACTTTACACCGCGCATTGGGACCATCTGGGGCGCTGTACGGCGGCAGCGGATGGCGACGACATCTGCAACGGCGCCGTTGACAATGCCACAGGAACAGCCGCGTTGGTTACGCTTGCCGAGGGCTATGCCAGAGCCGGCACGCCAGACCGGTCGGTCGTGTTCCTTGCGGTCACGGCCGAAGAAAGTGGTCTACTCGGTTCCAAATTTTATGCCGAAAACCCTGTACTTCCTCTGTCCCAGACCGTTGGTGGTGTGAATATGGATGCATTTTCGATGTCTGGTCCTGCCAAGAACCTAACCGTCATTGGCAAAGGCAAGTCACAGCTTGACGCCTATTTGGAAGCGGCCGCCAAATCGGAAAATCGTACACCTGAAATGGAACCGACCCCAGAAAAAGGTTTCTATTATCGTTCGGACCATTTCAGCTTCGCCAAGCTTGGCGTACCGATGGTCTATTTTGAAGGCGGCGATGATCTGATCATTGGTGGCAAAGCCGCGGCTCAAGCAGCGGCAGAGGACTATGAAAAGAACCGTTATCACGCGCCTGACGATGAATTTGACGAAAATTGGGATTGGTCCGGTGTCATGTCCGATCTGAAACTATATTATCGTGTTGGCCGGATGCTTGCGATGACCAATGCCTGGCCAAACTGGAACGAAGGCGATGAATTCCGCGCTGTTCGCGACAAAAGCCGCAGCGGGAAATAAACATATGGCATTTCGCATGCCTGCGGAATGGGCCTCCCATGAATCGGTCTGGATTGGTTTTCCCAGTTCAGCCGATGCGTGGGGCGCACCACTACATCGCGCTCAGCAACAAATTGCGGCATTTGCTAACGCCGTTCATGCCTCCGGCCATGGCGAGCGCGTCCATTTGGTTGCAGGTAGCGCCGAAGCCGCCGCCATAGCCGTGGACCTTGCGGACAATGGTGTTCATGTCGAGCAGCACCTCATTGGCGACATATGGCTACGTGACACGGCTTGTATCCTCGTAAAAAACGGTAATCGCCGTATCGCACGCGATTTTGGCTTTAATGGCTGGGGAGACCGTTTCGATTATCCGGGCGACAAAAGCATTGGCCATGACCTCGCCATTGCTGCGGGATTTGACGTCACCAAGGCGGATTGGATTTTGGAAGGCGGCTCCATCGATGTGGACGGTGAAGGCCTCGCGGCGACCACTGTCGATTGTTTGTTGAACCCAAATCGAAACCCCTCTCTCCATAAAGAAGCAATTGAGACGCGGCTTCGCAATGACCTAGGAATCGAGCGATTGCTTTGGTTGGGTGATGGCTTGGTGAATGACCATACTGATGGACATATTGATAATCTCGCGCGCTTTGTGGGTGTAAACCACATCCTCATTCCGCAAGGCCATGGCCCAGATGACCCCAATGAAGCGGTTTTTGAAGATGCCCGTAAACGCGCGGAAGCCTTTGGATGCCGTGTCACCCGCATGCCTTCAGTCGGACGCTTCGTGCAAGATGGGGAAGTCGTTCCGGCAAGCTATATGAATTTCTACATCGGCAATGCTGCGATCGTTGTGCCCCTTTATGGCGCGCAGAATGACGATGCTGCGATTGCCGTTTTGGCATCATTGTTTCCCGACCGCAAAGTTGTGGGGATCATGGCGGACGCCGTATTAACCGGCGGCGGCAGCTTTCATTGCTCTAGCCAACAAGTGCCCACATAACTCTATTGGATTCTCAAGCGCGGATAACCATATCCAGAATTCGCATTTAAGAAGAGGATTTCCGATGAAAAAAGCGTTTCTACTCGCCCTTGCAGCAACGACCCTCACGGTTCCGGCATTTGCTGACCATCATGGCGCCAAAAATGCAGACCATGACAAGATGCATAAGGCGCATCAGGAACGTCTTGCAAAAATCCTTTCCGACCCCGCACGCGCCAATGACGCAAAGCGCGACCAATATCGCCATCCTGCGGAAACGTTTGAATTTTTCCGCCTTCATCCCGATCATGTCATTGGTGAATATGCGCCCGGCGGGGAATGGGTGTCGCGTATTCTTGGCCGTTATGTGAATGAAAATGGCAAATATACTGGCCTGTATTTTGGTACAAAAACCTATTTCAGTGACCAGCAAAAGCAGGGCATAGCTACAGCGGTTACAAAATTTCCATCAGACGTAGCTGCGGTATCAGGTCGTCCGGTAACGGACTTCAACGCATTTTCCATCAGCGAAATCCCTGAAGGTGCGAAGGGCAGCTTTGATCGCATTTTGGTAATGCGGATGATGCATAACCTAATCAATTGGAACATCGCCGATTCCGAAATGAAGGCCATGCGCGATTTGTTGAAGCCAGACGGCCTGATTGGCATTGAACAGCATCGTGCCAAGGCAGACGCCCCCTATAGCTATACCAATGGCAGCAAGGGCTATATGCGCGAAGCGGACATCATTAACTTCATGGAAATTCATGGCTTCGAGCTCGTCGCTAAAAGCGAAGTGAACGCCAATTCAAAGGACAGCGCTGACTGGCCCGAAGGCGTATGGACATTGCCACCTGCCTTACGTCTGAAGGATGTTGATCGCGCGAAGTATGAGGCCATCGGAGAATCCGACCGGATGACATTGTTGTTCAAAAAGCGCGATTGATTATTTTGCGGCAGCAGCGGCGCGTATGCGTGTCGTTGCCATCACAAAACACGCAAAATATACGGCCTGACGACAATCATGATTGCAGCGCGTTTCTGCGTGCGGCTATAGAAGCAGCATGACCAGAAATATCACCGTCGCCGCGTTGCAACTGCCTTTTGCGGCTAGTGAAGCTGAAAACATTGATGCCGTCAGCGACCTTGTCGCGCAGGCGTCTGATATGGGCGCGCAAATCATCCTGCCGCCGGAACTTTTTTCAGGCCCCTATTTCTGTAAAACGCAGGAAGAAGCGCATTTCGCACTGGCGCGGCCAACTCTGGAACATCCTGCGGTTCAGGCCATGGCAAAATTGGCCAAGCGCTTGGGCGTTGCTATCCCCGCCAGCTTCTTCGAACGTGATGGGGCTCATTTTTACAATAGCATCGCGATGATTGACGCCAATGGCGAGATCATGGGTGTGTATCGCAAGAGCCACATTCCCGACGGCCCCGGTTATCAAGAGAAATATTATTTCCGCCCCGGTAATACGGGGTTCAAGGTTTGGGACGTGATTGGCACGCGCATTGGCGTAGGTATCTGCTGGGACCAGTGGTACCCTGAATGCGCACGCGCTATGGCATTGATGGGCGCTGAGCTTTTATTTTACCCCACAGCCATCGGTGCGGAGCCGCAGGATGCGACATTGGACACACGACATATGTGGCGGCGGGCGATGATTGGCCATGCGGTATCGAACTGTATGCCCATTATTGCGGCCAATAGAGTTGGCAACGAAGATGATCACGGCCAGACAGCACAGAAATTTTACGGCACAAGTTTCATCGCTAATGAATGGGGCGATGTAGTCGCTGACTTGGATGACGCCGAAACAGGCATATTGGTCTCGACCTTTGATCTCGACCAAGCCCGTGCACACAGGGCCAGCATGGGCTTCTTCCGCGACCGCCGCCCCGTTTTATACACCCGCCTTACTGAGGATATTTGATCTGTCGCATCTCTATCTTATTGGTATTGGTTCAAATCAGCCACATCCTGTCATTGGCACGCCAAACCGCATCATCCCGCAAGCGATAGCTGCGCTGGAGATGGATGACATAGATGTGTTCGCGCATTCTGCTACTATGCAATCCCGCCCGATGGGCCCGTCGTTGCGCCGTTTTGCGAATGCAGCTGTGGTAGTAGCGACCGAACTTGATCCCCCTGCGTTGCTTACCCGCCTGCAAGAAATCGAAAGCCATTTCGGACGCGTCCGTCGTGGCCAAAGCTGGCGCGCGCGGGTGCTGGATCTTGACATTCTCTTATGGTCAGGTGGCATATGGGCCGACAGCAACCCTGAGCTTTCCATCCCCCATCCAGGCCTACAATCGCGCGGTTTTGTCCTTACGCCAGCGGCCATGGTTGCCCCCGATTGGCGCGACCCAGTGTCGGGTCTTAACATTCGTCACCTGCAATCGCGATTTAACCGACCAAAGGCGCTTGACCAGTCCCCCCACCGCCATTAGGGGGAGCGCTCTCCTATGAACCCAAATGGGTTCAGGTCGGGGGCCCTTAGCTCAGTCGGTAGAGCAACTGACTTTTAATCAGTAGGTCGCTGGTTCGAACCCAGCAGGGCTCACCATTGTTTTTCAATGGCTTAGCTGCACTCCCCCTCGGGGACATTGATATGCATGCTGAAAAAAGGTTTCACCTAGGTTTCATGGTCCTCATGGAACTACTTAACATGCTGACATAGCAGCACGGTCACTTACATCCCCACCCCCCTTAAAAACTAGCCAAACTAGACCCCACCGGGGTGGCACCCCCCACATACTGGTTTATGGGACCCAGTTCCTTCTTACATATTAATCTGCACGTTCAGATTGTCCCTTCCATGTTGATAACTGATGCAGAAGGTAGTGCAATTCCGTATGGATACCTGCGGCGCGTTCCTTCGCAACTTTGATCCCGCAACGGGAGTGATTGACGAGGCGCCTGAATCTGGCAAGGAAACCACTCTCACAATCCAACTTTTGGTAGGAAACGACTTGTATCCTGTTTGGACGCTAGTTTCTGACCGAGCAAAAGCGCAAGGACTTTTAAGCAATCTCAGATGAGGCGATCACAGCCGTCTGTCTCCGACGCGAATTGGAACCTACGTCGAACACAATTATGCATACAGCGACGCGCAGCAGAATGGCGGTTATTCAGAAACCACTTTCCTATAAGAAAGCATATCGGTTATTTTCCGGCTTATGACCCAGAAAAAATCCCCACCCCAATCCCTTCTCGCTCTTCCTGCTCCCCCCACGCGCACCAAAATCACCAACCAGATCGAGACCACGCTGGATGCCCGGTTGGACTTCACCCCCGTCCCGCGCGGCACGAAACTTGGAATGGCCTGACCGAGTTGAACCTTCATCCAATGGCTCGCCGACTGCGGCAGCGTGACCATGGAGGCGAAAGCCATCAGCACCACCACCAGCGCGATGTACAATTTGCGCCGCCGCGCAGGCGCGGAAAGCTTTGCCGCCGCGTGGGTGGCCGCGATTGAGATCGGCGCGCGCCGCGTGCTCGACACGTTAATGGAAAACTCCATTCACGGCACACCCGAAACGATTATTCAGGATGGAGAGGTCGTCGCCGAACGCCGCAAATACAACCACCGCGCGATGATGTGGATCGTCAGCCAACGCTTCCCCGAAAAATATGGCAGCGCGACCGGCCTGATGGATATGAGCGGGATGAGCCACGCGATGCAAAAATTAAAGGCGAAGTGGGAGGGCGAATGGCGCGCAAAATATGACGCGGAACACGCCGCCAAGGCAGAGGCCGAATGCGAAGCGCAGGAAGCATATCAGGGTCTCGCGCGCGCAGCATAAAAGCAAGTTAAGGTACTTCAAATTTGTCAGTTATTTAGATACGTTACCTTTCATTTAATGGCGAAAGCGTTAGTCCAGCACTTAAGGGTGGTTGTAATTCATATGCCATCAGGCTTTCCGAAAATTTGTAAACTCTTACGAGTTTAAAATGTTCTGGCTGTTCATTGCTGAACCGAAGTTCATTTTCACTAAGGTAAATCGCGGTCGTGGCCGTTGCATGCGTATTGCGCGCGCTAAAACCGGATCAGCTAAATCGCGCCGCAATAAACGCCTCCTGCGGAATGCTCACATTGCCATATTGACCGCTGGTCTCCAAACGCCCCCCGCATCCGCATGAAAGAATAGTTACTCTTCACCCATCCTTAAGGCCGCAATAAACGCTTCCTGCGGGATACTTACATTCCCATATTCCCGCATACGCGCCTTGCCCTTTTTCTGCTTTTCCAGCAGCTTTTTCTTGCGGCTGATGTCGCCGCCATAGCATTTCGCGGTTACGTCCTTGCGCATTGCGGCGATGGTTTCGCGGGCGATGACTTTGCCGCCGATGGCCGCTTGCACGGGGATTTTGAACAAATGGCGTGGGATCAGGTCTTTTAGCCGTTCGCACATGCCGCGGCCGCGCGATTCCGCGGTGCCACGGTGGACGATCATGCTCAACGCGTCGACCGGGTCGCCATTAACCATGATGCTCATCTTCACAAGGTCGCCTTCGCGATGGCCGATCTGGTGATAATCGAACGAGGCATAGCCACGGCTGATGCTCTTCAGCCGGTCGTAAAAGTCGAACACGACTTCGTTCAACGGCAATTCGTAAACGATCTGCGCGCGACCACCGACATAGGTCAGTTGCTTTTGAATGCCGCGCCGGTCTTGGCATAGCTTTAGGATGGAGCCGAGATATTCATCGGGGCAGTAAATTGTCGCCTGTATCCATGGCTCCTGAATTTCGTCGATGCGGTTGACGTCGGGCATGTCGGCGGGGTTATGCAGTTCCATATCCCGCGCATCTTCGGTCTTGCTGCGGCTCAGCTTCAATTTGTAGACCACGGACGGCGCGGTGGTGATAAGATCCAGGTCAAATTCGCGGGTCAGGCGCTCTTGAATAATCTCCAAGTGGAGCAACCCAAGGAATCCACAGCGAAAGCCAAAGCCCAAGGCGGCGCTGCTTTCGGTTTCGAAGCTGAACGATGCGTCGTTGAGGCGTAGCTTGCTGATGCTTTCGCGCAGCTTTTCAAAGTCGGCGGCGTCGGTCGGGAACAGGCCGCAGAATACGACGGGCTGCACTTCCTTAAAGCCGGGGAGCGGTTCAGCGGCGGGGCGCTTCGCATCGGTAATCGTGTCACCGACGCGGGTTTGCGCGACTTCCTTAATCTGCGCAGTGATGATGCCGACTTCGCCCGCGGCGATTTCGGGCAAAATCTCCAGCTTGGGCCGCATGCAGCCGACGCGGTCGACCAAATGCTTTGTGCCCGCAGCCATGAATTGGATTTCTTGGCCTTTTTTAATGACGCCATCAATGACGCGGATCAGGATGACGACGCCCAAATAGGGGTCGTACCAGCTGTCGACCAGCATGGCTTTCAACGGCGCGTTGCGGTCACCCTTTGGCGGAGGAATGCGGGTGACGACGGCCTCCAGCACTTCATCAATGCCGATGCCCGATTTCGCGCTGGTCAGGACGGCGTCGTCGGCGGGTAAGCCGATTATGTCTTCAATCTCGGCCTTGACCTTGTCCACCTCTGCGGCGGGCAGATCGATTTTGTTGATGACGGGGACGATTTCATGGTCATGCTCAATCGATTGATAGACGTTGGCGAGCGTTTGCGCCTCCACCCCTTGCGCGGCGTCGACGACCAGAAGCGCGCCTTCGCATGCGGCGAGGCTGCGGCTGACTTCATAAGCGAAGTCGACATGGCCCGGCGTGTCCATCAGGTTGAGCTGATATGTAACGCCGTCTTTCGCGGTGTAATCTAGGCGTACGGTTTGCGCCTTGATGGTGATGCCGCGCTCTTTCTCAATGTCCATATTATCAAGGACTTGGCTCGTCATTTCGCGCGCCGTCAACCCGCCGGTTTGTTGGATTAACCGGTCGGCCAGGGTCGACTTCCCATGGTCAATATGCGCGATAATGGAGAAATTACGGATGAGGGAGAGTTCAGTCATAAAGCGCCCCTAGCAGGGCCGCCCCGCCCCTTCAAGCATGGCGGAAAGGCGGTAGGGGGTTATGTGCGATGGGGTGCGCGATGGAAATGGCTTATGGGTGAAGCGACCAATAGGGCTAATCGGAACAGCAATATTAATCGCCTGCACGTCGCGCGACATCGATTTAGGTCATGCATTAGTGTTATTTTTCGCGCACAAGTCGGTGCGTTTTGGACGCAGGTCAGGCTTGACCCTTGGGAAACGGAGGCCTATATCGTTTCCAACATCCAACCCATCGGGAATGGCCTTGTCGTCGCGCAACTTGGCTAACGCATTGATGGATATGGGTTTTCACATACGCGAAACGGCTGCACGGCAGGACCCGATTCTTCGGTCCATTGCTATGCGGCCTTTTCTTGTCTGTGGAATCGTACGTCGCGACTGACATTTCTAACTGAGGCAAAGCACCTTATGGCATCCCGTCCCGCTCCTGCGACCCTGTCGCGTCAAAAGCGTATCCGCAAAATCTTCGGTAACATCCATGAAGTTATCGACATGCCTAACCTCATCGAGGTTCAGCGCGAGAGCTATGAACAGTTCCTGCGCTCTGACCCGTCGATTGGCTATGTATCCGGCCTTGAAAAGACGCTGCGCAGCGTTTTTCCGGTTAAGGATTTTGCAGGCACTTCGGAACTCGACTTCGTCCATTACGAATTGGAAGATCCGAAATTTGACGTAGAAGAATGCCGCCAGCGCGGAATTACCTACGCAGCACAGATGAAGGTGACGTTGCGCCTGATCGTTTTTGAGGTTGACCCCGACACCGAAGCGCGTTCGGTTCTCGATATTAAGGAGCAGGACGTATACATGGGCGATATGCCGCTCATGACGCATAACGGCACCTTCTTCATCAACGGAACAGAGCGCGTTATTGTATCGCAGATGCACCGTTCGCCGGGCGTATTGTTCGACCATGACCGGGGCAAAACGCACAGCAGCGGCAAATATCTGTTTGCAGCGCGCGTTATTCCATACCGTGGCTCTTGGCTCGACTTTGAATTCGATGCCAAGGACATCGTCAACGTTCGTATCGACCGTAAGCGCAAATTACCGGTCACAACCTTGCTGTATTCGCTTGGTTTGAATGACGAAGAAATCCTCGGCCATTTCTATGACCGCGTGACGTTTGAGCGTGGCAAGGGTGGATGGAAGATTCCATTCAATGCGGAACAATGGCGCGCTTCGAAGCCAATGTTTGACATTGTTGACGCCAATACCGGCGAGGTCGTATTCCCAGCAGGTACTAAGGTTACACCGCGCGCGGCCAATAAGGCTGTAAAGGATGGCCTGACCAGCCTGCTGATCCCGACCGAAGAAATCTTTGGCCGTTATTCCGCATTCGATTTGATCGACGAAAAGACTGGCCGGATTTATGTCGAAGCTGGTGACGAAATCACCGCGGAAAACCTTGACGCTTTGGACAAGGCCGGAATCGACAGCCTTGAGTTGCTCGACATTGACCATGTCATCACCGGCGCATGGATGCGCAATACGTTGAAGGCGGACAAGGCCGAAAACCGCGACATGGCGCTCGACGCCATTTACCGCGTCATGCGCCCTGGCGAGCCGCCAACGCGTGAAACCGCAGAAGCCTTGTTTGCTGGCTTGTTCTTCGACGCAGACCGTTATGACCTGAGCGCCGTTGGCCGCGTGAAGCTGAACATGCGCTTGAACCTCGACGCAGAAGACACGCTGACGACCTTGCGGACGGAAGATATCCTCGCCGTGGTCAAGGAATTGGTCAACCTGAAGGACGGCAAGGGCGAAATCGATGATATCGATAACCTTGGGAACCGTCGTGTCCGCTCGGTCGGCGAATTGTTGGAAAACCAGTATCGCGTAGGCTTGCTCCGTATGGAGCGTGCGGTGAAGGAGCGGATGAGCTCGGTTGATGTATCGACCGTAATGCCAAACGACCTGATCAACGCGAAACCAGCTGTTGCTGCTGTGCGTGAATTCTTTGGTTCATCGCAATTGTCGCAATTTATGGACCAGACCAATCCGCTTTCGGAAGTCACCCATAAGCGCCGCGTTTCGGCACTTGGACCAGGTGGTCTGACCCGCGAGCGCGCTGGCTTTGAAGTCCGCGACGTTCACCCAACGCATTATGGCCGTATCTGCCCGATTGAAACGCCGGAAGGCCCGAACATTGGTCTGATCAACTCACTCGCTAGCTTTAGCCGCGTGAACAAATACGGCTTTATCGAAACACCTTATCGCAAGGTCGTGGACAACAAAGTCACCGACGATGTTGTGTATCTGTCCGCCATGGAAGAGCAAAAGAACACCATCGCGCAGGCGAACGCCGAACTGAACGCCGATGGCAGCTTTGCAGAAGACTTGATTTCGTCGCGTGAAGCGGGCGAATTCCTAATGGCGCCGCGTGACCAAATCACCTTGATGGACGTTTCGCCAAAGCAGCTGGTTTCAGTTGCTGCATCGCTCATTCCGTTCCTGGAAAACGATGACGCAAACCGTGCTTTGATGGGATCGAACATGCAACGTCAGGCTGTGCCTCTGCTGCGTGCAGAAGCACCATTTGTCGGCACCGGCATGGAAGAAACCGTTGCACGTGACTCTGGCGCGGCTATCGCGGCCCGCCGTACCGGTATCGTCGACCAAGTCGATGCAACACGTATCGTTGTGCGCGTTACTGGTGATGTGGAACCCGGCAAATCGGGCGTCGACATCTATACGTTGCAAAAATTCCAGCGTTCCAACCAGAACACTTGCATCAACCAAAAGCCATTGGTGAAGGTTGGTGATGTGATTGAGGCCGGCGACATCATTGCTGACGGTCCATCGACTGAGCTGGGTGAACTCGCATTGGGCAAGAATAGCCTCGTCGCGTTTATGCCTTGGAATGGGTATAATTACGAAGATTCTATCCTGATCTCCGAACGTATCGTGAAGGACGATGTGTTCACATCAGTCCATATCGAAGAATTCGAAGTGATGGCCCGCGATACCAAGCTTGGACCAGAAGATATCACCCGCGATATTCCAAACGTAGGTGAAGAAGCGCTTCGTAGCCTTGATGAAGCTGGCATTGTCTACATCGGCGCGGAAGTTCACCCCGGTGACATCCTTGTCGGTAAGATCACGCCAAAGGGCGAAAGCCCGATGACGCCAGAAGAAAAGCTGCTGCGTGCGATCTTCGGTGAAAAGGCGAGCGACGTGCGCGACACCTCGCTGCGTCTGTCGCCAGGTGTTGCTGGTACGGTTGTTGAAGTCCGCGTCTTTAACCGTCACGGTATTGACAAAGACGAACGCGCCATGGCGATTGAACGTGAAGAAATCGAACGTCTTGCGAAAGACCGCGAGGACGAACGTTCGATTTTGAACCGCGCGACATACAACCGCTTGAAAGACATGCTCATTGGTCAGACTGCAGCCGCAGCGCCAAAAGGTATCAAAAAGGGCGACAAGATCACTGAGGAAAATCTCAGCGAAGTTGAGCGTCATGAATGGTGGAAAATCGCCGTTGCCGACGACAAGATCCAAGGCGATCTTGAAGCCGTCAAGGTGCAGTATGATGATGCCGTCAAGCTGATCGTCGAGAAGTTCGAAGATCGTCGTGAAAAGCTGGAGCGTGGCGATGAGCTGGCGCCTGGCGTGCTTAAGATGGTTAAGGTTTTCGTTGCCGTGAAGCGCAAGCTTCAGCCTGGCGACAAGATGGCCGGACGTCACGGCAACAAGGGTGTTATCTCGCGGATCCTTCCGCAAGAAGACATGCCGTTCCTCGCCGACGGTACGCCTGTCGACATCGTGCTCAACCCATTGGGTGTGCCGTCACGTATGAACGTGGGTCAAATTTTCGAAACCCATCTTGGTTGGGCCGCGCGTGGTCTGGGCATGCAAATTGGCGAGGCTCTTGAAGAGTGGCGCCACGCAAACCCGAACCCCGAGGCCGCCGCACCGCCTGCCGTGGTGCGTGAGCGTCTAGCGAAGGCGTATGGTGCAGAATATGTGGACGAGATCAAGAACCGCAGCGATGCAGACATCATTGAGCTTGCTGGCAATGTAATCACCGGTGTCCCAATGGGCACACCAGTGTTTGACGGCGCGCGTGAAGCTGACGTAACGAGCATGCTTCAGCTTGCTGGACTTGATGGTTCGGGTCAATCCGACCTGTTCGACGGCCGCACAGGCGACAAGTTCGACCGCAAGGTTACTGTCGGCATCATCTATATGTTGAAACTGCATCACCTTGTTGATGACAAGATCCACGCCCGTTCCATCGGACCGTACAGCCTTGTCACGCAGCAGCCATTGGGTGGTAAAGCGCAGTTCGGTGGTCAGCGTTTCGGGGAAATGGAATGCTGGGCACTTCAGGCATATGGCGCGGCTTATACCTTGCAGGAAATGCTCACGGTCAAATCAGATGACGTTATCGGACGTACCAAAGTTTACGAAGCCATCGTCAAGGGTGACGACAGCTTTGAAGCCGGTATACCTGAGAGCTTCAACGTTCTGGTTAAGGAAATGCGTTCATTGGGTCTGAATGTTGACCTGAAGGCGCATGACTTGATCGAAGGTGACGAGGGCTTTGCCGAGGCAGCGGAATAAGCAGAGACGGGCGGACTTAAGTCCGCCCCCTGCCCCTGCCCCTAGGTTTTCATGGGCCTAAGCCCAATGAGGAAAAGATTATGAACGAACTGAGCAAATTCAACAATCCCATCACCAAGGTCGAAACATTTGACCAGATTCAGATTGGGATCGCGTCACCGGAAAAAATCCGCAGCTGGTCTTTTGGCGAAATCAAAAAGCCCGAGACCATCAACTACCGCACGTTTAAGCCAGAGCGCGACGGCTTGTTCTGCGCGCGCATCTTTGGTCCGGTGAAGGATTATGAGTGCTTGTGCGGCAAGTATAAGCGCATGAAGTATAAGGGCGTCGTCTGCGAAAAGTGCGGCGTTGAAGTTACGGTTACCAAGGTGCGCCGTGAGCGCATGGGCCACATCGAGTTGGCTGCTCCTGTTGCCCATATTTGGTTCCTGAAGTCGCTACCATCGCGCATAGGCTTGTTGCTGGACATGCAGTTGAAGCAGCTTGAGCGCGTGCTGTATTTCGAAAACTATATCGTTACTGAGCCTGGCCTCACAGCCCTTGAGAAGTTCCAGTTGCTGAGCGAAGACGAATTGCTCGACGCGCAGGACGAATATGGCGAAGACGCATTCACCGCCAGCATTGGTGCCGAAGCTGTCAAGACCATGTTGATGGATTTGGACCTTGAGCAAGAGCGTACAGACCTGCTCGATGAGTTGGCTGTTACGAAGTCCGAACTGAAGCCAAAGAAGATCATCAAGCGTTTGAAGGTTGTCGAAAGCTTTATCGATTCCGGCAATAAGCCAGAGTGGATGATCCTCGACGTCATTCCGGTCATTCCGCCAGAATTGCGCCCATTGGTGCCGCTGGATGGCGGCCGCTTTGCGACATCCGACCTCAACGATCTCTATCGCCGCGTCATCAACCGTAACAACCGTTTGAAACGCCTGATTGAACTGCGCGCGCCGGACATCATCGTCCGCAACGAAAAGCGTATGTTGCAAGAAGCCGTCGACGCGTTGTTCGACAATGGCCGTCGCGGTCGCACCATCACCGGCGCGAACAAGCGTCCTTTGAAGTCGCTCTCCGACATGCTCAAGGGCAAGCAGGGTCGCTTCCGTCAGAACCTTTTGGGCAAGCGCGTCGATTATTCGGGCCGTTCGGTTATTGTGACCGGTCCAGAATTGAAACTGCATCAATGCGGCCTGCCAAAGAAGATGGCGCTCGAGCTGTTCAAGCCGTTCATTTACTCGCGTCTGGATGCAAAGGGTCTTTCGATGACCTTGAAGCAAGCCAAGAAGTGGGTTGAAAAGGAGCGTAAGGAAGTTTGGGATATCCTCGATGAGGTTATCCGCGAGCATCCCGTATTGCTGAACCGTGCGCCAACACTGCACCGTTTGGGCATTCAGGCGTTCGAGCCTGTCCTGATTGAAGGTAAGGCTATCCAGCTTCACCCGCTCGTCTGCTCGGCATTCAACGCCGACTTTGACGGTGACCAGATGGCCGTCCATGTTCCATTGAGCCTTGAGGCCCAGTTGGAAGCACGCGTTTTGATGATGTCCACCAACAACATCCTGTCGCCTGCAAACGGTAAGCCAATCATTGTTCCTTCACAGGATATGGTCTTGGGTCTATATTATCTTTCGATGGATCGCCGCGGCGAACCAGGCGAAGGCATGATGCTGTCCGATATGGCCGAAGTGCATCAGGCGCTTGAAGTAGGTGCGGTTACGCTCCACTCCAAGATCGTCGCCCGCGTGCCACAGACTGGTGAAGACGGCGTTGAGCGCATGGTCCGCTTTGACACCACACCTGGACGTATGTTGCTCGCTGAAACGCTTCCAAAGAGCCACCGCGTGCCCTTCGAAACCGTCAACCGCCTTCTCACCAAGAAGGAAATCGGCGACGTTATCGATCAGGTCTATCGCCACACCGGTCAGAAAGACACGGTATTGTTCGCCGACGCCATCATGTCGCTTGGTTTCAAATATGCGTTCAAGGCGGGTATTTCGTTCGGTAAGGACGACATGATCATTCCGGAAGAAAAGACCGAGATGGTTGCCGAAACCAAAGCAATTGTTGCCGATTTCGAGCAGCAGTATCAGGATGGTCTGATCACGCAGCAGGAAAAATACAACAAGGTCATCGACGCCTGGTCCACATGTGGTGACAAGGTCGCCAACGCCATGATGGACAAGTTGAAGGCCTCGCCCACCGACGAACATGGCCGCGAATTGCCAGTCAACTCGGTCTATATGATGAGCCACTCCGGTGCGCGTGGTTCGCCAGCGCAGATGAAGCAACTTGCTGGTATGCGTGGTCTGATGGCCAAGCCATCGGGCGAGATCATCGAAACGCCGATCATCTCAAACTTTAAGGAAGGTCTGACCGTTCTCGAGTATTTCAACTCGACCCACGGTGCCCGTAAGGGTCTGGCCGATACCGCACTTAAGACTGCAAACTCAGGTTATCTGACGCGCCGTCTGGTGGACGTATCGCAGGATTGCACCATCGTTGAAGTCGATTGCGGTACTGAGCGTGCTTTGGAAATGCGTTCAATCGTTCAGGGTGGTTCCACAATCGCCTCGCTCGGTGAGCGTGTCCTTGGCCGTACTACAGCAGAAGACATCATGGGCCTTGATGGCAAAGTGTTGATCCCTGCGGGAACCTTGCTCGACGAGCCAATGGTTGTTGCGATGGAAGAAACCGGCATCCAAGCGCTGAAGATCCGCTCGCCACTGGTGTGCGAATCCAAGGTCGGCGTTTGTGGCACCTGCTATGGCCGTGACCTTGCACGCGGTACACCAGTCAACATCGGTGAAGCTGTGGGCGTTATTGCTGCTCAGTCCATCGGTGAGCCAGGTACGCAGTTGACTATGCGTACCTTCCACATCGGTGGTGCAGCGCAGTTGAACGAGCAGTCCAACCTTGATGCAACAGCATCGGGTAAGGTCATGTATCGCGACCTTCCAAGCATTGTCGACAAGCGGAAGAAGCGTTTGGCGATGGCACGTAACGGCGAACTGATCATCGTTGACAAGGATGGCCGTGAAATGGAAATCCACCGTCTGCCTTATGGTGCGACGTTGATGTTCGCAGATGGCGCTGAAGTTAATGTTGGTGATCGTCTGGCCGAATGGGATCCATTCACCATGCCGATCATTACCGAAAAGTCAGGTATCGTGAAGTATCAGGACCTGATTGACGGCAAGACGCTGACCGAACAGACCGACGAAGCAACGGGTATTGCCCAGCGCGTCGTTATTGAAGATCGGGCTGGTAGCCGCACCAAGAAGGAAGATCTGCGTCCACGCATTACCTTGCTGGATGACGATAGCGGCGAAGCTGCGCGTTATCTGCTTGGCGTTGGCACTATGCTGTCGGTTGAAGATGGTGCCGTGGTGCAGGCAGGTGATGTTATCGCCCGTGTGACCCGCGAATCTGCCAAGACTCGCGACATCACCGGTGGTCTGCCGCGCGTTGCCGAATTGTTCGAAGCGCGTATTCCAAAGGACAACGCGATTATCGCCAAAATCTCGGGCCGCGTTGAGTTCGTCCGTGATTATAAGGCGAAGCGTAAGATCGCGATTGTTCCGGAAGAAGGTGATCGGATTGAGTATTTGATCCAAAAGTCCAAGGTACTCGACGTTCAGGAAGGCGATTTCGTTCGTAAGGGCGATAATTTGATTGCCGGTTCACCGAACCCGCATGACATTCTTGAAGTCATGGGCATTGAGGCTCTGGCGGAATATCTGGTTGCCGAAATTCAGGAAGTGTATCGTCTGCAGGGCGTGAAGATCAACGATAAGCACATCGAGACAATCGTTCGTCAGATGTTGCAAAAGGTTGAAATCACCTTCGGTGGCGACACAACCCTGCTTCCTGGTGAACAGGTCGACCGCGAAGAAATGGACGCGATCAACGCAAAGCTCTCCAAGGGCCAAGCTCCAGCAACGGGTAACCCCGTATTGCTCGGCATCACAAAGGCTTCGTTGCAGACACGTTCGTTCATCTCGGCGGCATCCTTCCAAGAAACCACACGCGTCCTGACGCAGGCCGCTGTGGAAGGTAAGAAGGACATTCTGACCGGTCTGAAAGAAAACGTCATCGTTGGTCGTCTGATCCCTGCGGGTACTGGATCTGCCATGAACCGCATGCGGATTGCCGCGACGAGCCGCGACGTTGCGCTTCGTGCCAGCTACAAGAAGCTTCAAGAAAGCCTGATTGCGCCAGAGACAGCGGCTGAAGAGCATGCTGCCGAACTGGCACAGGGTTCTGAAGCCGCGATTGGCGACGATGTGTTGGCAAAGGTCATTGCAGATGACCTGACCACCACCGACGCAGCTATCGACGATGTCGTTGACGCAAGCGAAGAGGAATAAACCTCGCGTTTAAGGCAAACAAAAACCCGCCGGAAGCAATTCCGGCGGGTTTTTGATGGTCCGCTTTGCTCCCAACATTATTGGGATAAAGGACTAAAACTTACCCGACAACGACAGTTGCAATAACGGGTCCAATCTACGCTCACGGTTCACAATTTGCACAAGAGTGTCTGATGCCCGTGTTCCGGTATAAATGAAGCGGTCACGTCGGAACCCTGCCATATCGGTCACTTGGAAGCGGAGTGTTCCCAATTTAAACTTGCTATATTCTATGAATATCACAGTCCGAGTGCCTTCTTGTTGTCGGCGCTTCTCGTTTATAAAATAGTCAAAGTTAGCGTCCTGCACACCGAACGATGCGCCAAAGACAAGACCTAGATCAGCCATATCATGACGGATATCCCATTGCTGATGCCATAATGGCCGTTGTGATACGCGTCGGTTCAGACCGGTCACAGGGTCCGTCACGCGGCTACCATGATAATGGCCGACATAACGGACCTCAACACCGGCAAAGCCGATAGGCTTGGTCAGCCAATCTAACGGCAGCGTGATTTCTAACTCGCCGTTCCACTTTGTGCTTTTACCAATATTGCCCGTACCATCAAATTGGCCGGTAATATTGCCGTCAGCGTCACGAACGGTAATCGGAACCAGATCCTGTGTATCACTGACAAGCTGATAGTCGCCACGAAACTGAACACTGCCACGCTCCAGAAACTTATGCCGGATCAGTGCCGATAATGTTGTGGTCTTTTCAGGCACTAGATCGGCATTACCCGCATCCACCTGATTGCCGACGGTCACGTCAACCGACGTCGCAAATTCGTTAAAGTTTAACTGCGCTACCTGCCGCTCCGCCCGGAATTCCAATGTCGTTTGCGCATTAACGGTCCAGGTTGCAATGGCGCGCGGCTTGATAAAAGTGAAGCTACGTTCCGCCACGCTGTCGCCAGACAAAGTGAGCTTAGAAAACTCCGCGATTGCGCCAGCTTCAATCTTCCAAGCAGAACCAAGCGTCCACACATCACTCACAAAGGGTTCAAGCCGCGTTTCTTCAACCAACACATTTGACGCCGGGAAATTCGTGACGGCACCTGCCACTGAGTTAGCCACGCTGAACTGTGCGCCTAAGCGATTGTAAGCAATCTCAGCGCCAAATTGGACAGCGTGCCTTCTAAGACCAGCCCAATCATTCTGCATGCGCACGAGGGCTTCCATGGGCTTGTTTTGACTTCTTGTTTCGAACAAGGTCACTGGCTGCGCAATACGAGCGGTTTCAATGCTACTAAAGCTGCTTTCATCTCCAGTGCGGTATAATCCAATAATCTTGGTGCTGGTTTTCGGTAACGCAGAAAATTCGATATCGCCGCCCAATTCGTAACTCAGGTCACCGATCGGACCGTCACGCATCAAAAATTCGTCGCCAGTGCGGGCCCGTGCTGCATTTGAATATTCGGCATTACGAATGTCAAACTTGTCATTCCAGCGCACTTGTCCATTGAGGTTGAGTTTTGCCTCCCCTACTCTGGTTTTAATGGCGCCCCCGAGCGCGGCTTCGTCATGACCGCCTTTTCCGGTATAGGATCGCCGCTCCACAAGTCCTCCGGATGCAGTCTTAAAGTCCTCAGGACCATAACCGTAAACCCGTTCGGAATAAGACGAGAAATTCACCTCATAGCTGGTGTCGCCGCGGCGCATCGTCGCTGATGTATTGAGTGATGGCTGAAATCCATAACGCGTTCCCGCCACGATTGTGGCCTCATACGTCCCGTTGACCTTTGCAGTTCGCTTGCGGACGACATTGACCACTTGCCCCTGCCCTTGCGTTTCGCTCTCTGCGCCCGCTTGTTCGGAAAGAGATATGAAAGCGACTTGGCTTGCCGGTATTCGGGACAGGATCGTTAGGATGTCATCGGATTTGGTTGAAGGGCGATCACCGTCAATCAGGACATTGCTGGCATTTTCACCGAAACCCCGGCGACCTTCTCCTTGATCAATGGAAAACCCAGGAATGCGTTTTACCATATCAAGCGCAGTCACGGGTGCATAAGCAGCAAAAAAATCTGGGTCGAATTTTCTGTTGCCCGCTAGTGCCGCAGACATATCGGCGTTTGTATTATCGGCATTCGCATTGGCAACGCCGGGCACAGACAGAGTAGCCGTTGCTGTGGCCAGCAACGCCCGCCGAATTTTCAAACCAAGCATGGAAACCTCCTGTAAGACCCACAATATGCCCGTCCATTGTGGTGTCAACGCGGCCTAGCAGTGCCTGAGGTTATGTGCCAGCAGCCTTCGACCAATGCGCTATTGGCTCGACAAGCTGCAAAGCGAACGCCACTTCAGCATTTTGTATATGGCTCTAACACGTAAGCGGCTAGGCCGAGTTGTTACCCAGCGCGCCGCTCGTCCTCGATCTCGTCACGAATGTCTTCCGCTTTTTCGCAGGCGCCTCTATCACCATCCGCGCAGCGTTCTTGGGCTTTTTTTAGCTGCCGGGACAGTTTTCCAACATTTTTTTCCTGCTTACGCATGTCACGCCCACGTTTTTCATCGGACTCAGACTGGCTGGTCGTTAAGACGTCGGCAGTTTTGGATAAAATCTTCACAGGTGCTGTGACAACATTTGAAACCATCGACGCGACGCATCCTTGCAACAATATTATCGGTGCTATCGCCAACACCAAACGCGCTTTTCGTTCCAAAACAGATACTCCTGCAAAAATTTATTTCAGCAAATTCATAGCAATAGCTCGGATTTGTTCTGCCATATCTGGTCGCTGTAGCGCTAGTGCTAAATTTGCTTCGATATACCCCACTTTTGATCCACAGTCATAACGGTTGCCGTTAAATGTCACGGCATTAAAAGGTTGTTGGCCAATCATCTGTGCCATGGCGTCCGTAAGTTGTATTTCGCCGCCTGCGCCTTTTTCCTGACCTTCAAGTATGCGCATAACCTCCGGCTGAAGGATATACCGCCCAGACACGATCAAGTTCGAAGGCGCATCTTCAACCTTTGGCTTTTCCACTAAACCCAATACTTCGGTCACCGCGCCATTCGCTGCGCCTGGTGCAATCACACCATAGCTAGAAACATCACTAGGCGGCACTTCAAGCACGCTGATGACGTTTCCGCCAATCTGGTGATACGCATCGACCATCTGTTTCATACATCCTGGCGATCCATGCATAAACTCGTCGGGCAGGAAGATGGCAAAGGGTTCATCGCCAATGATATCACGCGCGCACCAAATGGCGTGGCCAAGGCCCAAGGGCTCTTGCTGCCGAACATATACACAATTGCCGGGGCTAAGACGCGTATTCGCCAAAACTGACACGTCTTTTCCGCGTGAGGTCATGGTATGCTCAAGCTCAAAAGCTATGTCGAAATGATCTTCAATGACGCTTTTACCACGGCCCGTGACGAAGATCATTTGCTCTATGCCGGCCTCTCGCGCTTCATCGACCGCATATTGAATGAGGGGGCTGTCAACGATCGGCAGCATTTCTTTAGGTATAGCTTTTGTTGCGGGCAGAAAACGCGTTCCCAATCCAGCAACAGGAAAAACAGCTTTACGAACAGGTTTATGTGTCATGATATCTGCTTAACGAACGAAGCAACAAAGTCTATGCAGAGTTGGCAAGACGTGCGGCAAATCCTTTTTTCAACTTTGCCAATTTGGGCGGAATAACCGCTAGGCAATAAGAGTTACGCTGCCCTTCGCCGGTCCAATATTCTTGGTGATAATCTTCGGCAGGATACCAGGTGGTGGGGCCCTCGATTGTCGTCACAATGGGTGCAGACCAATCACCTGCCGCCTTTTGTATACCTGCTTCGGCGTCTGCGCGCTGTTCATCAGACAATGGGAAAATTGCCGAACGATATTGGGTACCCATGTCATTGCCCTGACGATTGAGTTGCGTCGGATCATGCGTTGCAAAGAAAATTTCGAGCAAATCGGCATAGCTTATGACATCGGCATCGAATGCGATGCGGATTGCCTCGGCATGCCCCGTATCTCCACCGCACACGTCTTTGTAAGTCGGATTGACTGTGTGGCCACCGATATAGCCGCTAACGACGCCACTAACGCCGTTCAGTTGACCAAAGACGGCTTCGGTGCACCAGAAACAACCTCCGGCAAAAATGGCTTCTTCTTGCGGCATAATCTATCCTTGAATTTGGGCAGAGCTTGCAGCCTTTGCCGCATCCCCACGCACCACCAGAAGGTACATTGCTGGCGTGACGATACGTGATAGCAAAGTCGAAGAAATCAAGCCCCCAATCAACACGATTGCCAACGGCCCATAAAGGCTACCGCCAAATAACGCGAGCGGCATGAGACCGCCAATCGCCGTCACAGACGTCAGCAAAACGGGCAGGAAGCGTACTTCGCCAGCTTTCTCAATCGCTTCGCGTAAACCAAGACCGCGCTGGCGCAACTGCGTAGTGAAGTCGACCAACAATATGGAGTTTTTAATCTCGATCCCAACCAGCGCGATAAATCCAATAATCGCAAGGAAGGAGAGATTATTACCCGTGACTAACAATGCTATAAGGCCGCCAAATGTGCCTAAAGGAATAACACCGGCAACGACCAATGCCTCTTTAAACCGCCCAAATTCAGCTACTAAAATCGCGAATATGCTAAACAAAGCCACCACTACGACTGGGCCGAATCCAGCAAAGGTATCATTGATTTTCTCCGCCTCACCGCCCACGGCAATAGAATAGCCGAGCTTAAGCGGTATCTGATCCATCCGCTTTTTCGCATCCACATTCACTTTGGACACGACAGCGCCATTGGTGATCTGGGCCGTAACGCCAACATAGCGCTGCAGATTATAGCGATAAATGGCGGCAGGCGTCGATTCCAACGTGGGGTTGGAAATCTCTGCCAATTGAACCGCCTGCCCGCTACGGTTGGAAACATAAATCGATTCCAACGCCGAAACTGGCTGGGTCTCTGCAAGCGGCAAACGGACGACTACCGGGTAGCTGTCCCCTTCAGTGTCGCGATAGGTACCTGCCCGCTCACCAGTTAGCGCGAGCCGTATCGCACGCCGCGCGGCTCCTGCGGGCACATCCAGCAACGCCGCTTTGGCATCGTCAACGCGTATATCCAAATCGACCTTATCAAACGCAACGGGGTTGTTAATGTCTCTGGTACCAGGAGTTTCCCGCAAAACTTGCTCCATTTTTCCTGCAAGGCGTTTTAGCTCGTCCTGATCAGGACCATATACGCGAAATTCGACAGGGGCGTTGATGGGCGCGCCATTTTGAAACAACACCAACTTAATCCGCGCACCAGATATCTGGTCCAGTTGCTTACGCAGCCGGTCCACCATCGCGCGCGATTTCGCTCCCTGCCAATTGTCCATAATGGCGAGGATTTCTCCATGGGTCGGATTTTCGCCGCGTTGAAAAACATTGTAAAAAACGGGTGGGTTATAAGACCCAACATTTTCTGCACGCACTTTGATAGCTGGTTCCGTTTTTAAAATCGCAGACACTTGCCGCACAATGCGTTCCGTTTTAGCGATGCTCGCGCCTTGCTCGGCCTCTATAGTGACACGAAAATAGGATGTGTCGGCATTTGGAAATAGGCTAAAACCAAGAACCGGCATAAGCGAGAATGCCGCACATGTCACAATCAAAGCCCCCCATACGGAGCGGCGAGGCCGGTCCAGCGCCCAATGGAGCATCGGGTGGTAAAAACGGTCAATCTTCCGCATCAACCATTGTAATAACGGGCTGCCCTCCTCAGACTCATCGCCTTTCAAGATACGGCTCGCCAAAAACGGGACGATCGTGAGCGATACAATCATCGACGCTGTAATCGTTGCGACAATAGTACCGATAAAGCTTTGAGTGAATTTGCCGGCGCCTTCGGGCAAAAAGAATAAGGGCAAAAAGGCGAAGACCAACACCCCGGTCGATCCCAAAACCGCCATCGTAATCTCTTTGGTGCCATCTATAGCAGCTTCGTTACGGCTTTTTCCCATTCGCAGGTGCCGAGAGATGTTTTCGACTACAACAATCGAGTCATCGACCAATAATCCCAATGTCAGGATGAAACCTGCCACCACCAGCTGGCTAAGATTGAAACCATAAGCCGATATCGCCAGCAACCCCGACGCAATCGAAAGCGGAATAGATATCATCACGATGACTGACGCCCGCCAGCCCAGGGGCAACAAAGTGATCAGCACCAGAAACAATGCAATTGCAAAGTCGCGCGCAAGCTCGTTCAAGCGTTTACTAATATCTTTGCTTTGGTCGAACTGGATGACGGCCTCAATGTCCGGCGGCAATAATTTCTGTTGCTGTGCAAGCTCTTCGACCAATCGGTTCCGCAATTTGGTCGCATCGGTGCCTTGTTTTTGATTAGCGGTAATGAATACGGCGCGCTTGCCATTATGGCTTACTTTCACGCGTTGTTCCGCAGCGCTGATTTTCACGTCGGCGACATCTCCGACACGAATTATCGAACCGTCGTTCGTCCGGATCGGAAGATTGCGAATTCTTTCAAGATCGCGAAACGCGCCGCCTGTCTCCACATTGAATCTGCGTGCACCGCTGATGACGGCACCAGCAGGGACGTCCGCGCCGCCAACGCGGATCGCATCGACTACAACGCTGGCCGGTAACTGCAGCTCGGCAAGCTTGCCCGAATTGATGGCAACGCTAATTTCCGTTTGTGGTAAACCGTAAATTTCGGCCTGGCGCACCTCTTTATACCGCCCCAAAGCCTCACTGATATCGCGGGCATATTTCTCCATCCTGTACCAGCTTGCACTATCGCTCAGCAGCGCAATTTGAAGAATTGACGCATTAGTTGTGCGGATTTTTTCGAATTGTAGCGCCTGAAGATCTGACGGAAGCTGATTACGAATGGCAGTGACTTCACGCACAGTGTCGTTGAAATATTGGTCAGGATCACCTGACCAATCGAACTCGGCCCGAATGACTGCATTGCCGTCGCTGCTGGAAGATACGACACTTTGGACATCTTCAAGCCCTTGAACGAGTTCCTCAATCGGCTTGGTAATGGTTTGTTCAATCTCCGCTGCATCTGCGCCGGGCTGCGATGCAACAATGGACACGACAGGCATCGAAAAATGCGGATCAACCGCCCGAGGAACTTGCTGAAATGCCGAAAATCCTAACGCGCAAAGAAGCGCGAACAGCACAAGTGTCAGCTGCCATCGACGAATTGCAAACTCCGCGATATGCATGGACTAACGCAGCCCCTTGACGATACGTACGGCGGACCCAGTGCGCAGTTTTTCCAAACCGGACGTCACGATTCTGTCACCATGACTTATACCGCCAGACACATTCACGAATTTATCGGTAACGCGCTGTATTATAACATTGCGTGTTTCAACGCGGTTCTTGGCATCTACGACATAGACCAAGCCTTCGCCCGTGCGCACACCAAACAAAGCGCTTGCCGGTATCTGCAATTGCGCAGCGTCTTCCGACGCCGGTAGCTTTAGGGTTGCTGTACCTATTTGCCCCGACCGCAATATAGGCAGATTGGGAAGCCGGAATTGCACCGAAAACGCGCCCGTTCCTGCATTTGCGCGACCATCGATTTCCGATATCATTGCCGTCAGCGGTGTTTCACTCGCAGATCCAATCAATATAGCCGCCGCCATACCCACGCGCAGTTTCGAAGCATCACGGTCAACGATAGGAACGCGGAAGACAAAGCCTTCGTCAGCTTCCCCCAATATAAGCGCTGGCGTTCCAGCCGCGATGACTTGCCCTGCCTGCACATTACGCATCAGCACCACGCCACTGGATGGCGCGTATAACTGGGCAGTGCTGCTCGCAAAACCAGCCTGCCGCACGCGCGCCTCCGCGCCCTTTAGCATCGCCTCAGCGGCCTCAAACCGCGCTTTGGTTATCCAACCATCGGCATAAAGCGCGCGGACTCGCTCAAACTCTGCCCGAACGCGATCGCGCTCTGCCGTCACGACGCTCATGTCGGCGCCCACATTTGTCGTATCGAGCGCAGCCAACAACGCGCCGCGCTTTACAACATCGCCTTCTTCAAAACGCACCACAGCGACCTTGCCCGCGGTTGTAAAACCTAAAGGCGTTTCGCGGCGATAGCGCACGGTACCAACGGCGTTGATTTCGCGCTCTGCGTTCTGATTTCCTACGGTGAATATCTCGACGGGCAAGGCCGCCTTGGGCGCGACTGTGCTCTCGCTCGCACTGTCGCTGCAGCCAGCCAATGCACTCAGCAAAAATAGGCCCGTCAAAAATTTTGAAGATACTGGCAAACGGCCCTCCCGTGCACGGCTTGATTGCCGATGATAGTAGAATATTCCTCAGGATGAAATAGCGTTTTAATATGCAACTTATTTTACGATTTGTTCGGCGCCATCAATGCTTCGCAAGCGGACGATTGCAGTATACTGTCTACAGAATAGAGGCAGTTTCGTCACCTGACAGCTGCTCTTGCAAGCCTATCGTTCATGGCGATACCTATCCCCTCATGCGGAATTGGCGCGACCGCGATAGCATGGGCCATACTCGCATCCCCATTGTGTAGCGCCTCAAACAAATTCGCCGCAGCCTGCGCCAAATCGCCCGTGTCAGATAGGTTTTCATCGCCCGTTATTGCGCCAAAACCGATCAGATACTCACCCTGTTCTGGTGCGGTAACGTTTAGACGGACGGGCTTAGACGGCGCATAATGGCTGGCCATTTGGCCGGGCGCCTCAATCCCACTCATGGGCAAAAACAAAGGTGGAAATCCGAGCGTTTGCTCAATGTCCATGGCACTGACGGGCCCCGGTCTCAGCACCTGCCAACCGTCATCGCGCACAGCAACGATGGTCGACTCCAACCCAGCCGAACATGACCCCCCGTCCAAAATCATCGGCACAGCCCCGCCAAGCCCTTTTAAGACATGATCCGCCCGCGTTGGGCTGATTGCCCCGCTCCGATTTGCAGAGGGTGCAGCGAGGCTTAAATCGCTTTTTAGAAGCAATGCCTGCATCACGGGATGTGAAGGGCAGCGAATGGCGATAGTGGGCAACCCAGCGGTGACCGCGCGGGCGACGGGAGCATTGGGTTGCAAAGGCAAAACCAGCGTTAACGGCCCCGGCCAGAACGCCTCCGCCAGTGCCTGCGCAGTAGCGTTAAACACACCAAGCTTTTCTGCGGCTTTCCGGTCACGCACATGTACGATAAGCGGATTAAAATCCGGCCGTCCCTTTGCGGCATAAATGTGCGCGACGGCCTCCGCATTTTGCGCGTCCGCCGCAAGGCCATAAACCGTCTCGGTAGGAATCGCGACAATCTGTCCGGCATGAAGAAGCTGCGCCGCAGCCGTAATTGCAGCGTCGTCAGCGGGTACAACCCAGCCATTCCCCAAGGTATTTGAGCCAAACATCATAAGCGGCTATAGGCGGATGCAGATCCGATTTAACAGGAATTTTTATCCATCATGGCGTTTTCAGCACCCATCGCAGAACAGAATTTTGTCCTCAAGCATATCGTCGGCATCGACGCATTGGCGCAACATGCACGTTTTGCTGATGCGACACCCGATATGGTGCAGGCCATAGTTGAGGGCATTGGCGCCTTTGCGGAGGGTGAATTTGCCCCGTTAAACCGCATTGGCGACACTGTTGGTGCGCGGTTAATGGATGGCAAAGTGGTGATGCCCGAAGGTTATGTCGCCGCATATAAATCTTATGTCGCCAATGGTTGGGGATCAATTAACGCGCCGGCCGAATTTGGTGGCCAAGGTCTGCCTTTCTCGATGGCAACAGTGGCGCTCGATTCGCTTGGCGGCGCGAACATGGCATTTGCCTTATGCCCGATCCTCTCTGTCGGCGCGATTGAGGCGATCAACCATCATGGCACTGACCGGCAGAAAGCATTGTTTCTGCCCAAGCTGTCAACGGGCGCATATTCAGGCACAATGAACCTGACCGAACCACAAGCAGGGTCTGACGTTGGTGCGTTGAAGTCGACTGCAACCCCGCGCGGCGATGGCACGTACCAGATCAAGGGTACGAAGATTTATATCAGCTTTGGCGACCATGACATGGCGGAAAATATCGTCCATTTGGTCCTTGCCCGCACGCCCGATGGCCCCGCCGGCACAAAAGGCATTTCCTTGTTTCTGGTACCCAAATATCAAGTCCACGCGGACGGCAGCATCGGCAACGCCAATGATATCAAAGTCGTATCGATCGAACATAAAATGGGCCTTAACGCCTCACCAACTTGTGTCTTGGCCTTTGGCGAAGAAGGCGAGTGCGTCGGCGAACTCATTGGTCCCGAATTTGGTGGTATGCGCGCCATGTTCACGATGATGAACAACGCCCGCCTGAATGTCGGCTTACAAGGTGTACAAATTGCCGAGGCCGCCACGCAAAAAGCAATCTGGTTCGCGCGGGAGCGTGTGCAATCGGCGAAGGCAAGCGGCCCATCGCGTGCGCCTGTCGCAATTGTCGAACATCCCGATGTACGCCGCATGTTGATGCGGATGAAAGCAGGCACACAGGCAATTCGTGCCTTGCTGTATCTTGCCTCTGGCTATGTTGATCGCGCCACACTTGGCGAGGCAGGTGCCCAAGAGATGGTCGATCTGCTAACACCGCTGGCCAAAACCTATGGCACGGACATGGGCAGTGAAATCGCCTCGCTTGGCATACAAGTGCATGGCGGCATGGGGTTTGTCGAAGAAACCGGTGCAGCCCAATATTATCGCGATATTCGCATCGCGGCGATTTACGAAGGCACCAATGGTATTCAGGCCGCGGACTTGGTTGGTCGCAAACTCGCGATGCAGGGCGGTGATGTCATACGCAACCATCTTTCTGCCATTTCGGCGGATGCGGCGGGTCACGCTGGTCTGTCTGCGCTTGCAACCGCAACTACCGAAGTTACCGAATATATGTTCGGCGCAGAAGTCGATGATCGTTTGGCAGGCAGCTATGCTTATACCAATATGATGGCAGTGGTCACGTCAGGTTGGTTAATGTTGAAGCAACTGCGCGCCGCGCAAGCCGATATCGCCAATGGTAACAGCAGCGCATTTTTACGCAGCAAGGTTGCGGCCTGCCGTTATTATCTGGACGTGATGGTGCCAGAGGCTATCGCCCATAAAGGAACAGCGATGGCGGGATCGGAATTGCTCTACGTCCTTGATACAGAGGAACTAGCTGCTTGA
This sequence comes from Pseudomonadota bacterium, assembly GCA_041175465.1. GTDB lineage: Bacteria > Pseudomonadota > Alphaproteobacteria > Sphingomonadales > Sphingomonadaceae > Sphingorhabdus_B. The sequence goes on from JBEDEX010000007.1 coordinate 37,302, forward strand.
ACGAGCAGACGCTCAAACGGATTGCGGAAGCGCTTGAGCGGCTGTCGCCGCCGCCAGCGCCGCCAATCGACTTGTCGTCGTCGCCTGCATATCACTGGAACGGAGCGACCTTAGCCGCCGTGCAAGGCTTTAAACCGCTGCCGATTGACCTGATTGTCGGGGTCGACCGACAAAAAGCCGATTTGTACGAAAATTGCCGTCGGCATGCCTCTGGGGCAGCGGCGCATGATGTCCTGTTATGGGGCGCGCGCGGCATGGGCAAATCCGCCTTGGTCAAATCTGTGGTGGCTGCACTGCAAGAAGATGGTTTCTTCATCGCTTTGGTCGAAGCAGCCTCAACTCATTTGACGAGCCTGCCAGCTTTGTTTGAAGAGCTTGGGGCCTCGGGTCGGCGTTATCTGTTATTCATCGACGATATCTCGTTCGAGCCGCACGACCAAAATGCGCGCCTATTGCGGTCTTTGCTGGAGGGCGGGGTTGAGGCGCGTCCGAACAACGTGCGGCTGTGCGTAACGTCCAACCGCCGGAACATTGTTGAACGCGATAGCAATGAACAGGCCGATGCCATGAACGCACGCGATTCCATCGATGACAGCCTTGCCTTAGCCGACCGATTTGGCCTGAAATTGGGTTTTCAATATCCTGATCAGGAGGCGTATCTGCACATGGTCAGCAGCTATGCCAGCCATTTTGACCTCGACTGGGACGAAGCCGACGCATTGGGCTTTGCCCAAGGGCGCGGTGGCCGTTCAGGCCGGATTGCGTGGCACTATACTGTGGAACTCGCTGGCCGCGCGGGACGGAAAATTTAGTTCTTCGCGCGCACCCGCCAGATGATGTTGCCCACGTCATCGCTGACTAACAAGGATCCATCCTTTGCTATCGCAAGCATCGTCGGACGGCCCTGTGCATTGCCATCCTTGTCCAAGAACCCTGTGAGGACGTTGATTGGCTTGCCAGAGGGTTCACCCTTGGCAAAGGGAACGAAAATCACATCATAACCCGACACAGGCTTGCGGTTCCACGAACCATGACGGGCAATAAATGCCCCTTCGGTAAGGCTAGCACCCAGCTTTCCATTATAACCGAACGCCAACCCAAGCGGCGCTGTGTGCGCGCCTAGTGCGTAATCCGGACGCCGTTCATATTCACGCTTTTCTGGCTTTGGCGGTGAAACACGGAAATCGGTGAAGCCGCCCCAATAATGTTGCGGCCAACCATAATCGGCGCCAAATTCAACGAGCGCCAGATAATCAGGCACCATATCGGACCCCAGCATGTCGCGTTCGTTTACGACGCTCCACAAACGGCCCTTATTATCCCAATCCAAACCAACGGGGTTGCGCATACCAATGGCGTAAGGAATTTTCTTGTCCTTCGCGATGTCATATTCAAACACCATGGCACGGCCATTTTCGTTTTCCATGCCATGTTCGCCAATGTTGCTGTTCGATCCCACCGCGATGTAGATTTTCTTACCATCGGGTGACGCCGCTAGATTGCGCGTCCAATGGTTATTCGGCGCACGGGCGTTAAACTTCGTCAGTTCCTTACCCTTGGCGGTAATTTTCGTATCACCCTTTTTATAAGGAAAGACGACCAGGCCATTCGTGTTGGCAACATAAAGTTTCTCGCCAATCAGAACCATGCCGAACGGCGAATTCAACCCTGTCAGAAATGGCGTTTTCAGTTCCGCTTTTCCATCACCATCAGCGTCACGCAGCAAGGTGATACGGTTAGCCGAAGGGACACCGGCCCCCGCCTTGCCCATCAGCCATTTCATTACAAAGCCTTCAACGCCGCCAAGGTCGCGCGGTGGCGAATTTGTCTCGGCGACCAAAATATCGCCATTGGGCAGCGTGTACATATTGCGGGGATGGTCGAGACCTTCGGCAAAGCGTTCAACGATAAGGCCAGGCCCAGCAACGGGTGCCTCGCCAGCTTTCCAGCGATCAACCTCTGCGACCTTTATGGTCGGAAAAATCTGTTCACGCGGCGCAGTAATTTGCGGTTTAGCGCCCGTCACGGCATCTAGCGAAAGTTGGGCAACATCCGGCCGCGTAATGTACCAAATGCCAGCAAGCGCCAGAATAATGATGATCAAAACGATATTGCGCACATGCTTCCACATTTTACCCGCTCCCTTAACGACGTTTGCGATCCATGACCCAAACCAGCACGGCGATCATGCTGCCGATGGCCATACCAATAACCGCTCCGGCAGAGGGTTGATCCATAACAACGCCAATAACGGCCCCGATTAACAGGCCAAAGGCGATGAAGATGCCGCCGGCAAGGCGGGGCTGATTGTTTTCTGTTCCGGACATATGGTCCCTTTGCCACCAACTAGGATGCCCAAGCAAGCGCGATGTTTATCTAGGGTCTTACCCCTAGCTTCCATCATCCAATGATAACAACGACGCGTTACCGCCCGCGCTGGTGGTGTCCGTGCTCGTCGTGCGTTCTGCACAAAATCTATATAAATAATGCGGCCCGCCCGCCTTGGGCCCCGTTCCAGACAGGCCTTCGCCGCCAAAAGGCTGGCTGCCAACCACCGCGCCAATCATCGATCGGTTGATATACAAGTTACCGACGCGCGCCAGTTGTTCAACCACAGCACTGCTGCCAGCAATCCGGCTGTGGAGGCCCATCGTTAGACCAAATCCGTTGGCGTTTACTTGGGCAATAGTGGCTTCCAATGTCCCGGCTTTCCACGTTACCACATGGACCAATGGGCCAAAAAATTCGCGGTTCAGTGCGCTAATATCGTCCAATTGAATGACGGTGGGCGGCACGAACAGGCCATTTTTTGGAACGGGTATTTCGTGGATGATCCGGTCTTTCACGCTCGCACGATATGCCATCAGTGTATCATAAGCCGCCTGATCAATCACCGGCCCAATATCCGTGGCCGGATTCGCAGGATCGCCTATATTTAGCGTATCCATCGCGCCGCGCAGCATTTCGAGCGTGTGTTCCGCAATATCTTCTTGCAACAGCAACAGCCGCAGCGCCGAACAGCGTTGGCCGGCCGATTGGAAACCCGACACGATGACATCACGCACAACCTGTTCGGACAAAGCTGTGGAATCGACAATCATCGCGTTCAAGCCGCCTGTTTCGGCAATCAAAGGCACTAAGGGCCTATCATCATCGGCCAGCAAATTACGTGCAATCGCCTTGGCAGTCGGAACGGAACCGGTAAACACTACGCCCGCGATGCGTGTATCCGCCGTGAGCGCCGCGCCGACATCGCCTGCGCCGGTTATAATTTGCAGCGCGTCTGCAGGCACGCCAGCTTTATGTGCCAATGCCACTGCGTACCTGCCAATCGCGGGCGTCTGTGGCGCCGGTTTGGCCACCACCGTATTGCCAGCGACTAAGGCGGCGACAACTTGGCCTAAGAAAATCGCCAGGGGGAAATTCCACGGGGCAATGGCGATCCATACACCGCGGCCTTCATGGCGCAGGACATTGCGTTCACCCGTTGGTCCGGGCAATTCAATCGGAACCAAGTCGGTGCGGGCGCGCGCGGCGTAATAGCGACAGAAATCAATCGCCTCACGCACTTCGGACAGCGCATCGGGAATTGTCTTGCGGGCCTCTTGCACCGCAATGGCCATCAACTGGCTGCGGTTTTCTTCCAACAAATCGGCCAAACGATCCAGGCAATCGGCGCGTGCTTCGACAGGCGTGCTTGACCATTCAGGATAAGCCGTCAGCGCAGATGTCACAGCCTCTGCCGGACTTACATTCGCTGCACCATTCACATTCACGGGAATGGTGATGGCGGCAACAGTTTCCTGCAATAGAATTGCATCGTCTAAATCAATGCCGCCGCTGTTCACGCGCTCTGGCTGAAACAGGTCAGCAGGCGCGGCAATCGCGGGATGCGGCGTGCCACCAACGGCCATGACCTTTTCGACTGGATCCGCCAATAATTCGTCTTCGCTGATTGATTGATCCGCCAACTGGTGGACGAAGCTGCTGTTCGCGCCATTTTCCAACAAGCGGCGGACAAGATAGGCCAGCAAATCGCGATGTCCCCCGACCGGCGCATATGTGCGGCAGTTGTAGCCGTCCTCACGCACGAGGCGGTCAAAAAGCCCCTCCCCCATCCCGTGGAGCCGCTGAAATTCAAAATCGCGCTGTGCGCCCGTCCATTGGAGGATTGTCGCGACCGTCAAGGCATTGTGCGTCGCAAAGGCTGGACGGATATTGCGCGCGGCGAGCATGTCCTTGGCGCAGGCAAGATAGGACACATCGGTTGCGGCCTTGCGCGTGAACAACGGAAAATCGGTCAGGCCACGTTCTTGCGCATGTTTGATTTCGCTGTCCCAATATGCGCCCTTCACCAAGCGCACTTGCAAGATGCGCGACGTCTCACGGCCCAAAGCGTCGGCCCAAGCGAGCACGGGGCGTGCGCGTTTGGAATACGCTTGCACCGCCATGCCAAGCCCATCCCAACCCGATAAGGCGGGATCACGCGCGACCTGCTCGATGATGTCGAGGCTCATTTCCAGCCGTGCCGCCTCTTCCGCATCAATCGTCAGTTGGACACCCTGCGCGGACGCAGAGCGCGCCAATTCGCGCACCATCTCGGCAAGCTCGGGCACGCATTTTGCGCTTTGCGCGGTTTCATAGCGCGGGTGGAGCGCCGATAATTTAACCGAAACGCTATGCCCACGTGTGGGGTTGCGGCCGACTGCAGCGACCGCGGCGGCATAGGATTGGAAATAACGTTCGGCATCTGCCTTGGTCCGCGCCGCTTCGCCCAGCATGTCAAAGCTCGCGGTAAAGCCGCGATTGTCTTTCGACTCCATGCGCTTCATCGCTTCGTCAATGTCGCGGCCCATAACGAACACTTGCCCCATCAGGCGCATCGCAGCACCGACAGCTTGGCGCACAAAAGGTTCGCCTGCTTTTGCAATCAGGCGCTTCAATGTGCTCGTACTGTCGCCCAGAACGGCCTTACCAAGCACCAAACCCCAAGTGGCGCTGTTGACCAGCATGCTGGACGATTGCCCCTTATGATCGCTCCAATCGGCGTCTGTCAGCTTGTCCGCAATCAGTAGGTCTGCCGTCTGCGGGTCTGGTACGCGCAGGAACGCTTCCGCCAGCGACAGCAAGGCCGTGCCCTCTTCGGTGCCCAGGCGGTATTGCTGCAAAAAAGAGTTTACCCAGCCATCGGCCTGCACCGCCCGCAAATCGTCCAGCAAGCGACGCGCGCTGCGCACGATATCGCACCGTATGGCCCCATCGACAGTAGCAGCGACCACCAATGGTGCCAGCACCTCAGCTTCTGATTTGCGATGATAAGGCCGGATAGTCGCGCGCGCGGATTCGAGTGATGCATTCATAGCGGCGCTTTGCAGGATAAAAGCAACGCAGACAAGTTTCACCTGTAACGAAAAAGCCAAGCATCGTCAGAATTTAGGCCTTAAGGTCAGGCGCAGTGCCGCGCACATTGGCCAAGGGTTTTGCCAGATAGCCAGACAGCAAAAAGCCGGAGGCATTGGTTGCCCCCGGCTTGTGATTCGCTTTCGCAAAAGGCCGCGTCAGCAGCCCTTGGCTTTACGCCGCAGCTTTTTGCTTCTTGGCGATTTCTTTTTTCACTTTGCGCGCATTGGTCGAGAGCTTCTCGTCCGAAGTCTTCAACAACCAATTGTCGAGACCGCCAACATGCTCAACCGAACGCAGACCGTGGGTCGAAACGCGGAACTTGTAGCCTTGCTCAAGTGCGTCCGACAACAACGTAACATTCTGCAGATTTGGCAGGAATGTGCGCTTTGTCTTGTTGTTGGCGTGGCTCACATTGTTGCCGACTAGACGGCCTTTACCGGTGAGTTCGCAGATGCGCGCCATGATATATGTCCTGTATAAATAAGTGTATGCGGAATCACTGACCCGCGAAAGTCGCTGCCCCTAACCCTCCACGCCGAAAAGGTCAAGCCGATGTGTGGCCAAAAGCGGGAATCTGCGCTAGCAAAATGCTATGTCCTTAACCAAAGCCCGCGAAATGATGAATGAAGCGCTCAATCTCGCACAGGATGCTGCTGTGCAAGGCGAAGTGCCCGTTGGCGCAATCGTCGTCAAGGATGGTGTCATTATCGGCCGCGGTGCCAACCGCCCCATGGACAGCCATGACCCCACCGCCCATGCCGAAATCATCGCCATTCGGGAGGCCGCAGCCTATCTTGGCAATGACCGCCTTACCGGATGTGACCTATGGGTAACGCTCGAGCCCTGCGCTATGTGTGCGGGCGCAATTGCCCATGCGCGCATCGCGCGTCTTTATTATGGCGCGGACGATGCCAAGGGTGGCGCTGTCGCCCATGGCCCCCGTTTGTTTGAACAATCGACGCTGCACCACAAGCCGGAGGTCTATGCCGGCATCGCAGCCGACGAATCTGCCGCCTTGCTCAAAAAATTCTTTGCAGAACGGCGTTAACGCACATTTTCGTCAAAAAACGCCAGCGTGCGGGTCCAAGACAGGTCGGCCGCCGCCGTGTCGAAACGCGGTGTGCTGTCATTGTGGAAACCATGCTGCGTTCCAGGGTAGAAATGTACGCTGAAACGTTTCTGGTTCGCAATAAGCGCGGCCTGATAGGGTAACCAACCTGCGTTAATCCGTTCATCCACCTCGGCATAATGGATTAGCAACGGCGCTGTAATCGAAGGCACTTCCTCTACCCTTGGCTGACGCCCATAATAAGGCACCGATGCCGCCATTTCGGGATAGGCCACGGCAAGCGCATTGCACACGCCGCCGCCATAGCAAAACCCAACCGCGCCCACCTTGCCTGTACTGTCGGGATGATCCCGCAGATATTCAAAGCTGGCAAAGAAATCCTCCAGCAACTTGGCTGGATTCAGCTTTGCCTGCAAAGCGCGCCCCGTCTCGTCATTGCCGGGATAGCCGCCGACGGAGGACAGACCATCCGGCCCCAGCGCCATATAGCCCGCCTTGGCCAAACGCCGGACTACGTCTTCGATATAGGGGTTAAGGCCGCGATTTTCGTGGATGACGAGCACCGTTGGTAACTTACCCTTTGCCTTTGCTGGCCTCGCCAACAAGCCATTGATGCTGCCGTGGCCATCGGGACTTGGCACGGTTACGCGTGACGTGACGATGGCGGGATCATCCGCCTTTACCTGCTGCGCCAGCGCGTAATCGGGCTGTAATTGGTTCAGAATCATCAAACCTGTCACACCCGCTGCGGCAAATTTGCCCGCCTCACGCATGAATTCCCGCTTGGTCAGCTTGCCATGGACATAGCCGTCAAAGATTTCGAGGATATAGGGATGAAAATCGCTGGCCTTCATGCGGGTTGGCGTATCGGCTGGCTTCATCCCAAAGCTCCCTTAATGTACAAAACGGGCAACGACGTCGCGGTACGACCGGCTGACCTTTACTTGTGCGCCGGATTCCAGAACCAAAAAGCATTCGCCATTGGTATGGGGCTTAACTTGGCGGACCTGATCCAAATTGACGATCGTTGAACGGTGCACACGTTGGAAGGTGCGCGGGTCGAGCCTTTTTTCCAAATCCTTCATGGTCTCACGGAGGATCAATGAGTTGTCGGCGGTGTAAATGCACATATAATCGCCTGCCGCATCAATCCGTTCAATGCTTGCGACATCGACACGGAAAATCTGACCGCGATCTTTGATGTTGATCAGTTTTTCAAAGCGGCTCGATGCCAAATCGTCATCGACAGAAGCCAAATTGTCCGCCGCATCTGGCGCGACTTCGTTGATGACCGTCCGCAGGCGGTCAAGTTCTTCCGATGTCCGCTTTTCGGACAATCTGCTGCGCACGCGGTCCATAGTATCGGCCAAGCGCTCAGGCTCCACCGGCTTCATCAGATAATCGATAGCCTGCGCCTCAAACGCTTTAATGGCATGTTCGGAATAAGCCGTCACAAAAACGAACAAGGGCGGATCGATATCCATCACCCCTTGCACAACCGAAAAGCCATCAAATCCGGGCATTTGAATGTCTAGGAAGACCAAGTCAGGCTTTAACGTCTTAATCTTGCGAATGGCGTCGCGACCATTGTGGCAGGTGGCTACAATTTCGATATCATCAAAAGGTTGAAGCCGTAATTCGAGGCCTTGAATAGCCAGCTTTTCGTCGTCGACCAATATTGTACGAATACTCATGCGGATATCATTCCTTGCTGTTGTGCCCCCGCTTGATTGTCTTCCCCTGCGATAATCTTGTTTTGATAGGGTAGTTCCAACAACACCTCAAATCCTCCCCCGGCTTTTACATAATGTTCAAAGCGTTGGTCATCCCCATAAGCTTGCGACAGACGCTCACGCGTGTTCGCCATGCCCACACCTGTGGATAGGCTGTGGTCTTGTTGCCCCGGCTGCAAGCCTGGCCCCGTGTCCGAAACGGTGATCCGCACCCTTTGGCCGACGAGTTGAGCAGTCACCGAAATATCCGCGCCCTCTTCCTTAGGCGTAACGGCATATTTGATGGCATTTTCCACAAGTGGCTGAAGCAAGAGCGATGGCACCAATGCGTTTTCAACCGATGGTTCAATGATGAAATATGTCCGCAAGCGTTCTTCGAACCGCATTTTTTCAATATCAAGATATAGCTTTAAGGTCTCAATTTCTTGAGTCAGCGGCACTTTTGCAGCGGCTTCGTTAATCAGCGTAAACCGCAAAAATGAGGACAGCCGCGAGAGCATGGCATTGGCTTGCTCGGTCTGTTTCAACAGCACTAAGGTCGAAATGCTATTCAATGTGTTGAAAAGGAAATGAGGGTTGAGCTGATAGCGTAGCATCGTAAGTTGCGCGCTCGTCGCCTGCGCCTCCAACCGCATCATCTGGTCGGCTTGCTCTTCCGCGCGGACAAAATAATTGATTGCGTAATATAGCGCAGACCATGCCGCCAATAACACTGAGTTGATGTAAATCGCCGCTAGCCATAATTGCGCAAAAGGCGTTTCATCAACCCCATCACGAATGGTTTGCAGTACCCATACGTCCAAATAGGCATAGCCCAATGTCGCAAGCGAGACCGACACAAAGGTCAAGCTCCAGGTGATAAAAGGCCGCTGGTCAATCAAGAACCGGTATATCACCGACAAAAGCAGCGTGATTGAATAACCCGTCACCGCCGAAATCAGAATCGGCACCAAGAAACTGACAGGCTGTCCCTGCGCAATACCGGATGCGGCGCGCAATATAACCGCGCCCGCCCAACCGGCCGAGTGCAAGTTCCAAAAAGCGCGGTTCTTGTCCGCAAAGAAGGGTTTATCTGTAAGCTCTAATACCGCCATTTTTTCGGTCTAGCCGCTTTTCGCGCGCGCATGAAGCCCTTGTTTCGTCGGCCAAGGTTGTTAAACATTATAAGTGAGAGGAAACCAAAATGGATAACCAAGAAGACCGCGCAACTTTTCATGACATGGCGCAAAGCACGCAAGAGGATTGGCAGATCATCATGCGGCACAATATCCCGTTTTCGCAAGATGGCGGACGCCGGATTTTGGATCATCTCAAATTGCTCGACGGTGATTTTGGCGGTTTTGCCGTCGACCGGCTGACGCATTCCTTACAAACCGCAACACGCGCGCATCGCGATGGCCGGGATGAAGAATATGTGGTGATGGCGTTGCTGCACGACATTGGAGATACGCTGGGCGCTGCCAACCATCCCGACATTGCCGCGGCCATATTGAAACCATTTGTGTCAGAAAAAACTCTTTGGATTGTGCAAAATCACGGCATTTTTCAGGGGCATAATTTCTTCCACCATCTGGGCCTTGACCGCGACATGCGCGAACAGTTTCGCGGGCATATATGGTTTGCCGATACCGAAGAGTTTATCGACAAATATGACTGCCCATCCTTTGATCCGGATTATGACACGCTGCCGCTTTCATTTTTCGAACCGATGGTGATGAAGCTTTTCCGTAGCCCGCTCAATAGCATCTACAAAAGGGCGGTAGAGACGGTCGCTTAGACCAGCCATTTTGCGCGCGCCCTTATAATGAGGGGTGTTCATGCTTATATTTGCATTACGCTGGGCAGGTCTTCCTGACCCAAGCCTAAATTGCGCACGACTGCCTCAAAGGAAAATATCATGGCGAAGAGCCAAAAGAAGTCGAGCCGCGAAGCGCGTAAGCCAAAAGCAGAAAAGCCCAAAAAGCCAAACGCATCAAACCCGTCGACAAAGGGCAATCCAGCGGGCTTGGCGGCAAAAAGCTGAGGCTTTAACGCCCCAGCAATACGCGTGCCTGACCCGCGACTTGTGCCAACATGGCGGGGGTCGCTGCACCCGCCATGCGGGCACGATCCACCATTGCCTTGAACGCTCGCACACGCACCGCATTGGCCACCAGCCAGTCTTGCGTATCTTCAAGCGGTTTTTTGGCAGCGCGCCGCCGCAGAAAGTCGAGGCGCATGGTTTGGAAGTCTCGTGCCAGTCCAGCAACCAACAGCCGCTCCCACGGATCCTGCGGGTCAACCTGCATGGCGGTTCCTTGCGCCCAGCTTAAACCCAGCGCCTCACCAAGGGCGGTAAAGGCGCGCGTGAGTGCGGTCACATCGCCCTTTTGCGTGGAAGAAAGCGCCGCCAGCCCTATTGCGCCATCCAATTGTGCCAATTGCACCAAACGATCCGCAATTTTGCGTGGCGCGCCATTTTCCGTCAAGCGCGCACCAAAGCGCTCGGTCTGAAGCCTTACATCATGGGGCAATAGCCCATCCAATGCCGCGGTTAGCTTTTGCACCACAGGCGCATAGACCGCAGTTGCCGCCGCAACATCACGACCTTCATGCGCGTTGCGAATGATATCCGCCATTTGCGCGCGCACTTCTAAGGCGGCTTGGTTGAACAGCATCAGCCGCGTGGATTCGGGCATCGCAGTCCTATCCATTGCATCCCACAAGGCAGGTAGATCGTAAATGCTTTCGGCTATAGCAAAGGCTGCCGCGACATCGCCAAGGCTGCAACCTTCCTCTTCCGCCAATTCAAATGGGTGCAGCATACCAAGCCGATTAATCATGCGGTTGGCCAATTTGGTGGCGATGATTTCCTTGCGGAGCCGATGTCCCAAAATCGCCGACTTATGTGATTTGACCATCGCTTTCGGGAAGGCCGCCAAAAGTTCGCCGTCCATCGACCGGTCCTGCGCCAAAGAGGCTTCTTCCACCTCATCCTGCGCGGCCAGCTTTGCCGTGGAAAGCAACACAGCCAGCTCCGGCCGGGTGAGCCCGCGCCCTTCGCTGGCGCGCCGGAACAGCTCCTCATTGGGCGCAAGTCCCTCAACCACGCGGTCCAATCGGCCAGCGCCTTCAAAAATTTCGATAAGCCTTACATAGGCTGGCAAATCACCCGTGCCGCCGGTTTCCGCAATCGACAAGGCAAGCGTCTGCAGCCGGTTATCCTCCAACACCAAATGCGCCACGGCATCGGTCATCTCTGCCAGCAAGACGTTGCGGGCGGGCTCCTTCAACTTGCCGGCACGCATCTGCGCATTCAGGGCGATTTTGATGTTCACTTCATTGTCGGAACAATCAACACCGGCGCTATTGTCGATAAAGTCGGTGTTGATGCGACCACCGCGCAAGGCAAAACCAATTCGCCCCGCCTGCGTCACGCCAAGGTTCGCGCCCTCGCCAATCACATGCGCCTGCACGTCTGCGCCGTTCACGCGAATAAAGTCATTGCCGGGGTCACCGACGTCCAAATGGCTTTCGCTCCGGTCCTTAATATAGGTTCCGATACCGCCGAACCACATCAATTGAACCGGTGCTTTTAATATCGCAGTCATCAATGCAGATGGTTCAATGTCTTTCGCATCAATGCCCAGCAAACTTCTGATTTCCGGCGTTGTTTTTATAATCTTATCCGTGCGCGCGAACACGCCGCCGCCCTTGGAAATCAGCTTGGCATTATAATCGAGCCAGCTGGAACGCGGCAGGTTGAACAATCGCTGGCGTTCTTTCCAACTGCTCGCGGGATCAGGATCGGGATCAAGGAAGATGTGGCGATGGTCAAACGCAGCGACAATTTTCAGGGTTTTTGAAAGCAACATGCCATTGCCGAACACGTCACCCGACATATCGCCAACACCCGCAACTGTGATCGGCTCTTTTTGGACATCAATGCCCATTTCGGCAAAATGGCGCTGTACCGATAGCCAGCCGCCCTTGGCGGTGATGCCCATCGCCTTATGGTCATAACCAACCGAGCCACCACTGGCAAAGGCATCACCAAGCCAGAAATTGCGTTCCAGCGCGATGGCGTTCGCGGTGTCGGAGAATGTCGCCGTGCCCTTATCCGCCGCAACGACGAAATAGGGGTCATCGCCATCATGGATGACCACATTGTCGGGATGCACGATCTTGTCGTTGACGATGTTATCAGTGATCGACAACAACGTCCGGATGAAGATTTTGTAGGCCTCTGTGCCTTCTGCAAACCATGCATCGCGGTCAACGCGCATGTCGGGCAAGCGCTTAGGGTAAAATCCGCCCTTCGCACCCGTTGGCACGATAACCGCATTCTTAACGCGCTGCGCCTTCATCAGGCCCAAAACCTCTGTGCGGAAGTCATCGCGCCGGTCGGACCAGCGCAAGCCACCGCGCGCGACAGGTCCTGCGCGTAAGTGAATACCCTCCACGCGGGGCGAATAGACAAAAACCTCCCGCCAGGGGAGCGGCGCCGGCAGGCCGGGAACCTTCGCGCAATCCAGTTTGAACGCCAATGCCTCAGTCGCAGCTGCGGAAAACGCATTGGTACGCAATGTTGCGAGGACGACAGCCAAAAACCGCCGCAGTATGCGATCTTCGTCAATCGCCGACACAGCCGCCAAATCAGTATTAATCGCCTTTTGATATTTGACGGCGTCCTTTTCGCGGTTTCCGTTGGCTGCTGGATTATGCAAGGCATCGAACAGCGATATGATCGCCCGCGTCACATTGGCATTTTTAGCCAAAGCGGACACCACTGTTGGCATTCCATAGGCCACGCCCGTTTGGCGCAGATACCGATACCATGCACGCAGCCAGATGACCGATTGCGGTGCAAGCCCGCCAATCGTGACCAGTTGGTTGAACACGTCATTTTCAAAACTGCCGTCCAAGACTTGGCTCAGCGCGCCTTCAAGGACATGCGGATTTTCTAATAAGGTTGAAATAATGCCGCCACGCAGCGCCAAATGAAAATCATGAATATAATGGCCATTCGCCAATGCGGTCGGCGATTCCTCCAGAACATCAAAACCGAAATTCTCCAGCGCAGGCACGACATCGCTCAATGGCAAGGCGCCGCCATAGCTATAGATTTTTAGCCGAAGCTTATCCTCTTCGACGAACAGCCGCGTAATCTTGCTGTGGTCGCGCTCCATGGCGAGCAAACCTATCATGTCCCGCGCCGCTTCATCGGTCGAATAGTTACTGCGGTAATTGGCGGGGAAGCCGGCACCATAACGAACAAGCATCGCAGCGGCGCGCTTTTCATCAGTCAGATTGGCCAATGCAGCCTCAACCGCGGGTTCCCACCCACGGACCATCAGCTCCAGCTTTGCATCCAAGTCAGCTTCGTCGACTGCCTGCCCACGGTCCGGTAAATCGAGCGTATAGCGCAACAAGGCAACGCCGCCATCTTCCAAACCGATGGTCCAGCCCAATAAAGACCCGCCGGTGGCATCCATCAACATCGTCTGAATCTGCTTACGGATGCCGGTCGACACATCATCGCGAGGCAACCATACAAAGATATATAAATGACGCCCCAGCGGTGACCGCAGCGCAATCAACTTAGGGCGTGGTCGGTCCGTCAGCGACATCGCAGTCAAAGTGACGCGTTCCAGATCATCGAGCTTGAGCGCAACCAAAAGGTCATGCGGTAGCGCTGTGAGCGCGTGAGCCATTGCCTTACCCGCATGGCCCGAAGGGTCAAAACCATAACGCGTCATAAGCGATGCCAGATGCGTTCTGAGTACAGGAATGGATTCGGGCGCCGTTGCCAGCGCCGCGCTGGTCCACAGTCCCGCCGTGACCGCTAAACCCGTTACCCGATCGCCCGTTTGAACAGGAATAACGATCAAGTCCAATTGCACATTGCGATGCACAGTTGAAACACGATTGGATTTCAGCACCAAGGGCGCAACACCGCCGGCTTCAAACCAATTTATGGCAAGGCTGACGCTATCTTCCGAAAGTACAGGCGCGTCGCTGACACGCGACAATCCAAGGCGGTTGGACCGTGTTCCATCGCTACTGATCCGCTCATGCGCCAAAATCGTCATATTATTATCGTGGAACCAGCGGATAAGCGCTGTGCCTTCGCTATCCGGCAGGCTGTCGGCGTCGGCGGACAAGGCCGCCAGCATGTCGCGCCAATCGGTCACTGCGCCGCGCACATCGGCGAGAACCGCGGCCAAATGCGCCTCAAGTTGGCGGCGCTCCTTGGCATCGACGCGCGCTGTTTCGAAGTAAATGAAGGATTCGCGCGGCTGCCCATCGATGCGTTTCCGGCTGATAGATGACAGCATATGTGCCGCATCACGGGTGACGCTCAACACGGGGTGAATGATGCGATTCACGGAAATGCCGCAAGCGGCGACTGCTGCAGACACCGAATCCACCAAAAAGGGCATATCGTCATTATTCAGCGATATCCGCATCATCAAACGGCCATGCACATCGGTAAAGCTATCCAGGGCAATGGCCACGCTGCCAGCCTTGCGATGCAGGCCGGTTTCGATGGTGAAACGCGCGGCATCCTCTGCCGCTTTGGCGTCAAAACCTTCGTTTTCACCCGGCAACGCGGTCTCGGCAAAGGCTGAGACCATATCTTTCAAAAGGGTCTTGTCGATTTTTACGGAAGTCTTCGTAACTTTGGCGGCCGCCATGAAATAATCTCCTGAGTCCGCAAGCATCTGGTTATGTGCCATGTTTAACGACAAAATGCGTTGTAATTTTATTACAAGACTTATGACGCTCTTCTCAAGCTTAAACAAGTCACGTCTGTAACTTGTTGCGACCTGCATTGCTCCTGTGTAGCGTCGTTTGAAATAACAAACGCTCGGAGGGTTGCGTGGATAAACGGCTTACATTGTGGATATTGGCAGGCATGATCCTGGGCGTGGCAGTAGGCTATGCAGTCCACATCAGTTTCGCGCAAGACAGCTTGCAGTTTGAGTATCTGACCAAGACATTCAAACTCCTCTCTGATATTTTCCTGAACTTAATCAAATTGTTGGTGGCGCCCCTCATTTTGTCGACCATCGTCGTTGGGATCGCGCATATGGGCGATAGCACTGCGCTCGGTCGTATCGGTTTCCGCGCCATTACATGGTTTATCATCGCCAGCTTTATCTCGATTGGCCTTGGCTTGTTGATGGTGAACATCTTTCAACCGGGCGTTGGCGCGCCAGTGGACAGCATTGCAAATGCTGCCGCCACCATTGGCGAGGTTAAGAAACTCGATTTTTGGGAATTCATTCTTTCGATTTTCCCCAAAAATGCTTTTGAAGCCATGGCTACCAACAACATCTTGCAAATTTTGGTGTTCGCTTTGTTCGCAGGCATCGCTCTGTCTGCTTTAGGTGAAAAGGGCGCGCCTTTGGTGCGCGGCGCAGAATCACTTGCGGAAATGATGCTTCAGATCACGCATTATGTGATGCGCTATGCCCCCGTTGCAGTTTTCGGTGCATTGGCAGCGGTGGTTTCGAAAAGCGGCCTGGCGATCCTTGCGACCTATTTGGAACTGGTAACGGAGTTTTATCTGTCGCTGGCTTTATTGTGGACAATCCTCTTGTCCATCGGCGCAATCTTTCTGGGTCGGCGTATATGGACGCTCATCCGCTATATCCGCGAACCAATGTTGATTGCGTTTTCGACCGCATCGAGCGAAGCGGCCCTGCCCAAGCTGTTTGAACAGCTCGACCGCTTTGGTGTTCCGCGCCGGATTTCAGGCTTCATGCTGCCCTTGGGCTACAGCTTCAATCTTGATGGTTCGATGATGTATATGAGCTTTGCAACCATCTTCATCGCGCAAGCTTATGGCATTGACCTATCTATTGGCACGCAGATCATGATCCTGCTCACGCTCATGATTTCATCCAAGGGCGTCGCCGCCGTACCGCGCGCGTCGTTGGTGGTCATCACGGGCACGCTGGCGATGTTCGACCTTCCAGTTGAGGGCGTTGCGCTCATCCTGGCGATTGATCAGTTCCTCGACATGGGCCGCACCGCGACCAATGTCGTCGGCAATGCCGTTGCAACATCGGTCATCACCAAATGGGAGGGGATGCTTGAGGTTGCCGATCCAGATTTTATCGAAACGCCACACGCCCCTGCGCATACGGCGGCGGGCGGAAAGGCCGGGCTCGATTTGGCTAAGGACATGGTGACCGATAAGCGGAAAACCAAGCTTTAGGGCCTGCCCCTAAGCGGGGTGTTTATATCCAAGCAAGGTGCCTTTGGCACCTTGGCTGTCGAGCGTGAAGTCCATATTTTTATGTTCTTTGCGCCAGCGCCGCGCCACAACACGCTCGCCGGGTCGCGCGGCGTCATCTAGCAACAGCCGGCCGCCGGGACGAATAAGCGGGAATAAGCTTGCAGCCGCACCGCGCACATGTGGGTGAAGGGCCCAAGGCGGGCCATCGACGATGAGTAAGTCAATCTCGTTAGGAACATCAGACAGTTGATACCAGTGCCCCGGCCAGCCAGCAGGTGGCGCGCCCAATGGGGCATGCCGAATTTCGGCGTCCATGTTGTTCTCGCGTATCCAAGCCTGAGTTGTTTGCGCAAATTCCGCATGCTGGTCAAAACTGACAATCTTGCCACCGCCAAAAAGCTGCAACGCACGCGCCGCGACAAAGGTCGAGGCTCCGCAGCCAAGTTCGACCACTTGCGCCGGACGCATTTCTTCGATTGCGGAAACAATATGCCACAAAAAATGTGTATCGGCTTTCCAACTGCCCAAATTCGGCAGCGCGTCCAACGGCAACTCGAGATAGGCAAGCAAAGCAGCCTTGTCTTTTTTGCGGCCACCATCGAGGCTACGCAACAACCACGGCCATTGAATAGCGCCATAGGCCATGACCATGAATCGATCGCCCAATGATAAAGTAAGGCCGAGATCATCAAGGGCCAGAAATGCTGTCGTTTCGCGTGTAGTCATGTCGTCCCAAGAGCCGTGAAGGGAGCAACAGTCAATCAAAGAGTGATTGGTCTTTCTGATTATGTCCAACAACAGCACGTCGCGCCGTCCATCAGCTTTGCTCCATAAACCTCTCAATGCTTTGACAATGTCAAAATTTATCCCATAACTCGAGAGAGGAAGAGGAGACATTCATGGTCGAAAGCCAAAGCTCGGACGTTGCCAAAACAACCGTTACCAATCCGAAATTGCTGCTGTGGATATTGATGGTTGTCTATGTATTGAACTTTCTCGACCGACAGATTGTGAATATTCTCGCTGAACCCATCAGCCGAGATCTCAACCTTTCCGACACGCAAATTGGTTTGTTAACCGGCCTTGCCTTTGCGCTTTTCTATACATTGTTGGGTATTCCCATTGCACGCTATGCAGACAATAGCCGCACCAACCGCGTTGGCCTGATATCCATATCCTTAGCCGTCTGGTCGGCGATGACCGCCTTGTGCGGGTTGGCGCAAAACTTTGCACAACTTGCACTTGCTCGTGTGGGTGTTGGCGTGGGCGAGGCAGGGTGCACACCGGCGGCCCACTCGCTCATTACCGACAGCGTTCCGCCGGAGAAAAGATCGTCGGCCATGGCTTTTTACGGCCTCGGTATTCCGATTGGCAGCTTATTGGGTCTTGTCATCGGCGGCGCATTGAACGATGCCTATGGCTGGCGCGTGGCATTTATGGCGGTCGCTATTCCGGGTTTAATATTGGCGGCTTTGTTGCCCTTCATTTTGCGCGAACCGCGCAAGGCAGAAGCAGCGGCCCGCGCATTGTCTGGCGAAAAAGCCCGCGACGTTCTGTCCACCAAAGAAGCCTTAAAGGAAGTGTTCAGTTCGCGCGCCTTTGTGATGTTGGCTATTGCGGCCTCATTCACGGCGTTTCTTTCCTATGGCAAAAGCGTTTGGGCAGTTATCTTATTCATCCGCTCGCATGGCCTTAGCCCCGGCGAAACCGGCCTTTTGCTTGGCCTAGTTTTGGGCGTCGCGGGCATGATCGGCACATGGCTGGGCGGCATGATGGCCGACAAGTTTGGTAAAATCGATAAACGGCATTTGTTGACCACACCGGCCATCGGGATGGTGATTGCCACGCCGATCCTGTTTCTCGGCTATTTCGCAACCGACTGGCGCGTGGCGATACTCTTTTTGTTTGTGCCATCGGCATTGAACGCCGCTTATTACGGCCCGACCTATGCCACTGTGCAGGGCTTGGTAAAGCCGGAGGCGCGCGCTGTCGCCGCCGCCTTCATGCTATTCGCGCAAAACCTGATTGGCCTTGGCCTTGGTCCCTTGTTATTCGGCATGATGTCGGACGCGTTCAAGCCACTGGCGGGCGATGAAAGCGTCCGTTGGGTGCTTTATGGCGCGGCGTGGCTTGGCCTCATCCCCGCTTTCTTCTTCTGGCGCGCGAGTTTGCGGCTGAAGGCCGAACTGAAAACAGGTTAATCGGCAAAAGGATCGCGCACTAAAATGGTATCTTCGCGCTGCGGCGATGTGGATACCAAGGCAACGGGCGTTTCGATCAATTCCTGCACCCGCGAGATATATTTGATCGCTTGTGCCGGAAGGTCGGCCCAACTGCGTGCACCAGCTGTGGTTTCCTGCCAGCCGGGCATTTCCTCGTAAATGGGTTCCACAGCGGCTTGATCTGCGGCGTGCGCGGGCAGATAATCATAGACCTTGCCGTTCAGGCGATAGCCCGTGCAAATCTTGATTGTGTCGAACCCGTCGAGCACATCGAGCTTGGTCAACGCTATGCCAGTCACGCCCGACACGGCGCAGCTTTGACGCACGATTACGGCGTCAAACCAACCACAACGGCGCTTGCGGCCCGTAACAGTGCCAAATTCATGGCCGCGCTCACCTAGGCGTTGGCCGGTTTCATCCTCCAACTCGGTCGGGAATGGCCCAGACCCCACCCGCGTGGTGTAAGCCTTGACAATACCGAGCACAAAGCCCGCCGCGCTTGGCCCAAGGCCGGATCCAGCCGCCGCTGTTCCCGATACGGTGTTGGACGAAGTGACGAAGGGATATGTGCCATGATCAACGTCCAGCAATACGCCTTGCGCGCCTTCAAACAATATTCGTGCGCCTGCCTTGCGTACTTTATTCAACCGCTTCCACACAGGCTGCGCATATTCGAGAACAAAGGGTGCGATTTCTTTCAGATCCGCGATCAAACGCGCACGATCCACCGGCGGTTCGCCAAATCCGGCGCGTAAGGCGTCATGGTGCGCGCACAAGCGGTCAAGCTGTGCATCCAAAGCATCCAGATGGGCCAAATCGCACACGCGGATCGCGCGGCGCCCTACTTTGTCTTCATATGCAGGACCAATACCGCGACCGGTTGTGCCAATCTTGCCCGAACCTGCGGCGGCTTCCCGCAAACCATCTAAGTCGCGGTGAATCGGCAAGATTAACGCGCAATTGTCCGCCAGCGCAAAATTCTCGGTCGTGATGGAAACGCCCTGCCCGCGCAGTTTCGTCATTTCATCGCGCAGTGCCCAAGGGTCCAGAACGACGCCATTGCCGATAATCGACAATGTGCCGGTGACGATACCCGACGGAAGCAGTGATAATTTATAGACATTGTCGCCCACCACCAAAGTGTGGCCTGCATTATGTCCGCCTTGAAAGCGGACGACGGCATCGGCGCGTTCCGCCAGCCAGTCGACAATTTTACCTTTACCCTCGTCGCCCCATTGTGCGCCAATTACGGTTACATTCGCCATCAGATATTCCCTGTCAAAGCCAGATAGCTCTGGGGCCTTTTTCTGCGCAGGAGGTTTTTCCTACGAAGGGATTCGCCGTGCACTCCGTTATGATTATGCAGCGCTGGCGTCCACCCTAAAGCGGCGCGCATGGCAATTTCAGACAGAAATGGCTTGACCGTTTGCCCAGATATGGGTGCAACCCAGCACCGCAGCACTGTCATTATCGTCCAATGCCGCTACCGTCGCCCAGCCGTCATGGCGCAATTTTGCGCCCATTGCAGCATCAGTACCAAGCGGCAAGAAAAGCCGCCGGACAACGCCTTCATCGGCCAAATCAATCAACGGATCGGGATAGAGCGAGAAGCCTGTGGCAGGTTCCGATGGTCCATCGGCGCGATCAATATAATAAGTGCCGCCGCGACCCAGCGCCGCGCTGTACCCTTTGGCGAAGATCGTAAAGCCGAACCAGCTTTGATATTCAAAGCCATGCCGCTCGGTTGGATCCAGCGTCACATTAGCGCGGCCCGCAATATTGCGCGCAATGGCCTCCAAGGCACGAATTCGCGAAGCTAAGGCTCCGCCCGCATCAATCGCCCGCAATTTCTCAACCGCTTCGGCAAATGGACCGGTCGCCGCGAGCAGTGGCAAATAGGCATCCGCCCCAAGCGCACTCAGCCCGCCTGCATCCTTCATATCCAACTCAGACCGAACGGCATCAATTTTGTCCGCCGCCAAAGGCAGCGCTTTTTCCGCCAGCCGTTCCACGAGATCAGGCAAAGTAAAATCGATGGTGATGTCTTTCACGCCCGCCGCCTCAAGCGCATCAATAGCAACGCCGACAATTTCGCAAGCGGCCGCAACGCTGTCATTGCCGACCAACTCCGCGCCCAATTGGGTTAATTCCCGTTCAGGGTGCAATTGCTTGGCGCGCAGGCGCAATACTTGCCCATGATAGGCCAAGCGCAACGGTCGCGGCGCATCCTTCATCCGCGTCGTGGCAATCCGCCCGACTTGTACCGTGATATCACCGCGCAGCGCTAGCGTGTGTCCCGACACAGGGTCAGTGAAGCGCAAATGCTGATTACGGTTGGCATCGCCACTATGTTTGGCAAGCACCGATTCAAATTCTGCCATGGCCGGCGCCACGCGCGCATAGCCATAGCTTGTCAGCACGTCGATCATCGCCCGCGATACCCGCGCCGCGACCTCCGCTTGGGGCGGAAGGCGGTCGCGGAACCCTTCGGGCAGCAAGTCAGGTGGAATGTTCATGCGCACTCTTTACGCGAAAACTTCTCGCGGGGAAGCCCCGCTTAAAACTTCAGCGCCTTCACTGTTTTGACACCGGGCAACGTACCAAGCTGCTTCAGGACAGCTTCTGGAATCGCCGCGTCCATAGATAGCAACAAAACTGCCTCGCCACCCGCACTGCGACGCCCCAGATGGAATGTACCGATGTTCAATCCAGCTTCACCCAAGGTCGTACCAACACGGCCGATGAAACCGGGCGCATCTTCGTTGACGATGTAGAGCATATTGCCTTCCAGCTCCGCCTCAAGGCTGATGCCGAAAATCTCGACAAGCCGCGCTTCGCTATTGGCAAACAAAGTGCCTGCAACCGAACGTGGCCCCTGCGCCGTATTGACAGTGACGCGCACCAATGTGTGATAGGCGCCTGCCTTGTCATGGCGGACTTCGCGAATGTCGAACCCGCGCTCTTTCGCCAAAAACGGGGCGTTGACCATGTTTACCGCGTCGGAAAAACGCCGCATAAAGCCAGAAAGAACCGCAGCTGTAATCGGCTTGATGTTGAGCTCCGCTGCAGCGCCCTCAACCTCAATCGCGATATTATCGAGATTGTCATGCGCCAATTGGCCCACAAGCGAACCAAGCTTTTGCGCAAGGGTCATATAGGGTTTCAATTTGGGCGCTTCTTCAGCGGACAGACTTGGCATATTCAGCGCATTGGTCACGCCGCCATTAACCAGATAATCTGCCATTTGTTCGGCGACCTGCAACGCAACATTGACCTGCGCCTCATTAGTTGACGCACCCAAATGCGGGGTGCAGATGAAGTTTGGTGTGCCGAATAAGGGCGATTCCTTCGCAGGCTCAGTCACAAAAACGTCCAAAGCAGCGCCGCCGACTTGGCCGCTGTCCAACGCCTCTTTCAGTGCCGATTCGTCGATCAACCCGCCACGTGCGCAGTTGATGATGCGGACACCCTTTTTGGTTTTCGCCAGATTTTCCCGCGACAATATATTGCGCGTCTGGTCGGTCAGCGGCGTGTGCAAGGTGATGAAGTCTGCCTTGGCAAGCAAGGTATCAAGGTCGGCTTTTTCTACGCCCATTTCAATCGCGCGATCTGCGGTGAGGAACGGGTCAAAGGCGACGACTTTCATCCGCAAACCCAGCGCGCGGCTTGCAACAATCGATCCGATATTGCCTGCGCCGATCAAGCCAAGCGTCTTGCCGGTGACTTCAACGCCCATGAAACCGTTTTTCGGCCATAAGCCAGCTTGCGTTTGCGCGTTGGCCTCTGGCAATTGACGCGCGAGCGCGAACATCAAAGCGATGGCGTGTTCGGCGGTCGTAATCGAGTTACCAAAAGGCGTATTCATGACTACCACACCCTTGGCCGACGCATAAGGGATATCGACATTGTCGACGCCAATGCCGGCGCGGCCGATAACCTTTAGGTTCGTTGCTGCGTCCAATATCTGTTTCGTCACCTTGGTCGACGAACGAATGGCCAAGCCATCATAATCGCCGATCATCGCGGCGAGTTCGTCAGGCGTTTTGTCGGTGATGACATCCACATCACAACCGCGTTCAGCAAAAATCTTGGCGGCGTTGGGATCCATTTTATCGGAGATGAGTACGCGTGGTTTCGTCATTATTTTATCCTTTTGGGTCGTCGCCCCAGCGAAGGCTGGAGCCTATCTCGCCTGTCAATGGCACGCGAGAGACAGTGTGGACGCCAGCCTGGCTGGCGCGACGGGGTTATGCTTTTGCTGTGTGGTAAGCCCAATCGAGCCATGGCCCGAGCGCTTGGATATCGGCGGTATCAACGGTCGCACCACACCAAATGCGCAACCCCGGCGGGGCGTCGCGATATCCAGCAATGTCATAGGCCGCGTGCTCTGCCTCAAGCAAAGACGCCATTTTCTTAATCATTGCCTCGTCAGCACCTTTTACGGTCAAGCAAACGGAGGTTTTCGACCGGATAGCAGGGTCAGCGGCCAGAAATCCGAGATAGTCGCTTGCCGCAACAATATCGTCTAGCGCCGCGGCATTGGCGTTGCTGCGCGCCATAAGGCCCTGCAATCCGCCCACAGTTTTTGCCCACTCGAGCGCAAAAATAACATCTTCCACCGCCAGCATCGACGGCGTGTTGATCGTTTCCCCCTTGAAGATACCTTCGGCGAGCGCGCCTTTCGACATCAAGCGGAATATTTTCGGCAGCGGCCATGATGGGGTGTAGCTTTCCAACCGCTCTACAGCGCGGGGGCCGAGAATGAGCACGCCATGCGCGCCTTCGCCGCCCAACACCTTCTGCCAGCTAAATGTTGTTACATCGAGCTTATCCCAAGGCATGTCATAAGCAAATACGGCCGAGGTAGCGTCGTTGAAGGTCAGGCCTTCACGGTCATCGGCAATCCAGTCGCCATTGGGAACGCGCGCGCCAGACGTTGTGCCATTCCATGTGAAGACCACATCATGGGTAAAATCGACTGTGCTCAAATCCGGAATTTCGCCATAAGGCGCGTTCATGACATGCGCGTTCAGCTTCAACTGCTTGTTCACATCGGTGACCCAGCCTTCGCCAAAGCTTTCCCACGCCATCATCGTGACGGGGCGTGCGCCCAACATCGTCCACATCGCCATTTCAATTGCGCCGGTGTCTGAGCCTGGGACAATGCCAATACGATGCGTATCGGGCACTTGCAGCACTTCGCGCATCAGGTCGATGGCCAATTGCAGACGTGACTTGCCGATTTTCGCGCGATGCGAACGGCCAAGCGATTCAGTTTGAAGTTTTTCGGGTCTCCAGCCTGGCGGTTTCGCACAGGGACCGGAAGAAAAGAACGGACGCGCCGGTTTAACGGCGGGGGGTACTATAGTCATGTAAGCGTCTCCTTGCAGAGAGCAGCGCGGCGTTGGGGCCGCGTGGCCCGAGGCCGCGTTTAGGCGCAGCCCCGGTTTTGTCAACGACTATCGTAATATGATATCAGTAACCCGCCTTGCGAAACAATACTTCGCCACGGCGGCTCACATATAATTTTTCGAGGGTTACGGGGTGAAAATAGGCTTCGACACGGTCGCCTTCGGGGGTGGTGCCATAAACTTCATAGCAGCCGCCATCGACTTTCGATTTGCGGACTGTCCAACCATCTTTGGTCAGCTTGTCGGTCAGCGTCTTTTGGCTTTTCCATCCGGTTTCGGGACCTGACTTACAGGTGATTGCGCCAGTTGCCGATGCAGGTACCGATGCAAAGGCGATAGCAGCCACAGCGGCGAGCGAAAGAGGTGTCCATAAACGCATAATCATGCTCCTTTTAAATTGGGTCGGCGTGGGAGGAAATATCGTGCCGCAACGAGAAGCACGAGTGGGACGAAGTGCACGAGTGCTGGCCCTAAATTATTATGGATGAATATCCAATGGACGAGAACGAGCACAGCAGCGGGATAGACCAAACGCTGAAGACGTTTCCAGCCAGCCTTGAGCGCGCGCATCGACACATCATTGCTGGTCACCGCCAAGGGCACAAATAACAGCATCGCGGCCCAGCCGGTCCAAATACCCAGCGCAAGAAACTCAGCGAGCATATCGTCAAGATTGCCCATATCGATGATGTAGAAAATGAGATGCAATGTCGCATAGCCAAAGGCCGCCACGCCTAAAGCCCGGCGGCGCTGAATAAGCCAGCTTAACCAAGGCCGCGGACCGATTAGCGACAATAAGGGGCTAAGCACCATCGCTGCGATCATAAAGCGTGCCGACCATTCGCCCGTTGGATGCAGAATATCCATCGCAATCACATCGCCAAAAACATAAGGGCGCATCATCAACACAGCAGGCAAGCACAACAGCGCCCAAAATGCCAGCTTCTTATTAAGAATGATTCGCAACATGCTTCCGCGATAATCGCCTGTTGCCCGCTATGCAACGCGCAAATTGTGAGAAAGCCATTCATATTTGCATGCAGTTAGGGGATGTTACGTCATTTTTTGGCTGCGCTGACGATATTATGCGTTAAGACGCTTTCATGTCTCTGCGCTATTTTCAAAGATTTCTGCTGATCGCTGGCGTCTTTGCGCTGGCGTCCTGTGGCGGACGGGAAAAACCGCAATCCCCCCGATCTAGCGACAATATGACGTCCCAAAGTGCCCGCCAATGCCTGGCTGGCCTTAAGTCCAAATCGGTGCGTTTTGCCGGACTGCCGAGCAAAAGTTTCGACGGCGGATGCCGCATGATTGATGCCATAAAGCTTATGGATTTCGGCACACAGGCAACAAATTTGGGGGCAATGACCTGCCCGCTTGCCGCAAGCTTTACCGATTGGGCGCGTTATGCCGTGGTTCCTGCGGCCAAACAATATCTGGGCAGTCCGGTGGTTAAGATTGAGACCATGGGCACATTCAACTGCCGCGTTGTCAACGGCAGCCGGTCTGGCAAATTGTCCGAACATGCATTTGCGAATGCCGTTGATGTATCCGCCTTTGTTTTGCGCGATGGACGGCGCGTCTCGGTGCTGAACGGTTGGCGCGGATCCTCCGAAGAACGGGCATTTTTACGCCGCTTACATCAATCCGCCTGCAAACGCTTTGGCACTGTTCTTGGCCCTGAATATAATGCGGCGCATGCAAACCA
The DNA here is from genome assembly GCA_041175465.1 of Pseudomonadota bacterium. Lineage (GTDB taxonomy): Bacteria > Pseudomonadota > Alphaproteobacteria > Sphingomonadales > Sphingomonadaceae > Sphingorhabdus_B. Next base: position 63,075 of record JBEDEX010000007.1, read on the forward strand.
TTTCCATTTCGACATGGCCAAATCCACAAGCAATGGCACCGCTTATTGCCGATAAAGGTGGCAAAAACGATGCACGCTCCCTACATATACCGTAATGACAGACACAAAAATTAACGATCGCCGCTTTTATAAAGCACAACAAGAAGCGGATTTTGCTGAACAGCAGCTTTCCACCCCACAAACGCAAAGCAAGTCTTATCGGCTAGCCTTTCAGGATACCGACTTCCTCCTGCGCGAAGACTTGCGCCCTGTGCGTTTCCAGCTTGAATTGCTCAAAACCGAAATGCTGCTTGATGAGGCCAACATCGGTTCCATGTTGGTCATTTATGGCTCGGCACGGATACCTGAGCCAGAAGCTGCGGATGCAATGCTTGCCACCGCCGAAGGGGAGCGCGCCAAAATCATCGCGGAGAGGATGAAGGAAAAGTCACGTTTCTACGCCGAAGCGCGCCATTTGGCGCAATTGGCCGGAAAAGCCAATGTGACCGATGAAGAAGGTCGTCGCCACTTTGTCGTCTGTTCCGGCGGTGGCCCTTCAATCATGGAAGCTGCCAATCGCGGTGCGCATGATGTCGGCGCAGAATCGGTTGGCCTGAATATCGTGCTACCGCATGAACAAGCCCCGAACCTGTTCGTGACCCCGCGTTTAAGCTTCCAATTCCATTATTTCGCGTTGCGCAAAATGCACTTCTTGCTGCGCGCCCGCGCGGTCGCGGTTTTCCCCGGCGGCTTTGGCACTTTCGATGAATTTTTTGAGCTGCTCACGCTGGTGCAAACCGGCAAGATCAAAAAGATGCCGATCCTGTTGTTCGGGCGTGAATTTTGGAACCGCGTCGTGAATTTTGAGGAGCTTATGCTCGAGGGCGTAATCAGCCCGCGTGATCTGGAATTATTCCAGTTCGTAGAAACCGCAGATGAAGCATGGGATGCCATCTGCAATTTCTACGAAGTGTCACATTGATGTAACCGGATTACTTCGCCGCTGGTGCGGCAGGTGCCGGTGCGGCCGCATCAGCGGCTGGTGCTGCGGCAGCATCATCCGTTGCGGCATCGGCTGCTGCATCAGCCGCAGGTGCTTCCGCAGCAGGCGGTGTTGGCAATGGCAAGTTTGAACCTTGCGAGTTTAGATACAAAATCAGGTTCGCACGCTCTTCCGGATTGCCCAGACCCGCAAAAGTCATCTTTGTGCCCGGCGCATATTTTTTAGGGTTGGCCAACCATTTGTCCATGCCTTCCCAATCCCAGTTACCTGGAACGCTCTTCAACGCATCGGAATAAGCAAAGCCAGGGACATGGCCATGCGGCTTACCCAGTGTAGCCCAGAGATTCGGACCAATGCCATTTGCGCCGCCTTGGGCAACGGTATGACATGCAGCGCACTTCTTAAATACAGCTTCGCCCTTGGCAACATCAGCGGTCGCAAGCAATGTTGCGATAGGCACCGCCGCAGCGCCACCCGCTTCGCCAGCTGCCTCAGCCACAACGGCAAAACCCTCTTTTTCAGGCGCCTCTGCATGGAAATACATGCCTGTGACGATGCTTAGTCCAAGCGCGACAATGCCGCCTGCCAAAACCCAACCAGCAATTGTGTTACTACGATCATCCATTGTTTATCAGCCTTGAAAGTGCGTTAAAACACCGGCGCAGAATGACGGCCGGTTTCATTGGTCCCTCTAATCGTGAGTGTTACGCCGTGCAAGTGTCCAAATCCACACTTGCCCGATAAGTCTGCCTATCCTAACGCCTATGCAACATGAACAGTTATCCCGCGCCCGCACTGGCAATCGTCAAAAACATGACGATCGCCGCCCATCAACATCCTGCAAAAGCGATAGCCTTTCAAGGCGCGCCAGGCGCGAACTCGCATTTGGCGGCGTTGGAATATGACGCGGATTGCTTGCCCCTGCCCTGTTTTTCGTTCGAAGACGCCATTGATGCGGTCAAGGACGGAACGGCCGCGTGTGCGATTATACCTATCGAAAATTCACTGCATGGCCGCGTCGCCGACATTCACTTTCTGTTACCGGAATCAGGCCTGAGCATCATTGCCGAACATTTTATGTCGATCCGCCATTGCCTGATGGCCAAAACGGCAGATGCCAATCTCAAAACCGCGATGAGCCATCCACAGGCGCTTGGACAATGCCGGCATTTTTTACGCGCCAATGGCATTATCCCCGTCGCTTATGCGGATACCGCGGCGGCTGCGGCATTTGTTGCGGCCAATGATGATGCGTCGGCTGCAGCCATTGCGCCCCCGATTGCCGCCGAACTCTACGGCCTCGTCGCCATTAACGACGCCGTGCAAGACGATGACAGCAACACCACCCGCTTCGTCGTCCTGTCGCGCGCCCCTGCTGACCGCAGCAGCCTGACGGGCACGTTAATGACCACGCTGATTTTTGAGGTGAAGAACGTCCCCGCCGCTTTGTACAAGGCGATGGGTGGCTTTGCGACCAACGGCGTTAATATGACAAAGCTGGAAAGCTATCAAAATGGCGCCAGCTTTGCCGCGACTGAATTCTTCGCCGATATCGAAGGCGCCCCCGGCGACCCAGCCGTGGACCGCGCATTGGAAGAGCTACGCTTCCACTGCAACTCGGTCCGCTTGCTCGGCACCTATATGCAAACCCGCGAACGGGGTTGAAACTGGCGCGAATTGCGCGTCGCCTGTTGCCTGATACGTATCACGCCACCTGGTCATCCAAACCGTCCCAGGCGGAACCCAAAAGCTGTTTGATGCGTTAGCAAATCCCCCAACAAAGGATTTACACATGGCAGATCTATCAAACATTAAAGAACATGCAGAAATCATCGGCGCTGATGGCGTCCATATTGGCACCGTCGATAGCATTGAAGGCAACCGCATCAAATTGACCAAAAAAGATTCAGGGCAAGGTAGCCATGCAGGACACCATCATTATATCGATGGTGGTCTCGTCGCGACGGCGGACGACAAAACCGTCCGCCTGTCGGCCAATGCCGACGTTGCCGTTACCTTTGAACAAGAAGAAGTCGCCAAAAGCTAAACGCGTCGGGCGGCGGCGCCTTAGTGCGCTGCCCCCCAGCTTGGCCCAGTGCCGATTTCAATACCTAGCGGGACCGTAAGCTTCACCAGCGGTTCCGCGGCATTGGCCATGACGCTGCGAATGATGTTGCTGGCAGCGGCAACGTCCGCCTCTGGCAATTCGAACACCAGTTCGTCATGCACCTGCAGCAACATTTTGACATGGCCGAGACCCGCCGCCTCTAACGCTGGTCCCATTTGTACCATCGCCCTTTTGATGATGTCGGCGCTTGTGCCTTGAATCGGTGCGTTGATCGCGGCGCGTTCGCTGCCCTGCCGTTCGGCTTGATTGGGTGAAGTGATACGCGGGAACCATGTTTTGCGGCCAAAAAGAGTAGTCGAATGACCACATTCGCGCACGGTCGCCATCGTTTCCTGAATATAATTGGAGATGCCGGGGAAACGCTTAAAATATGCGTCGATAAGTGCCTGCGCCTCTTCTGGGGAGGACTCCAACCGCTTTGAAAGCCCCCAGCGCGAAATGCCATAGAGGATTGAGAAGTTAATAGTTTTGGCGCGCCCTCTTGTGTCGCGGTTGACTTCACCAAATAACTCAAGCGCGGTGCGGGCGTGGATGTCCTCACCCTTTTCAAAGGCGTCCCGCAAGGGTTCAACATCGGCAAAATGTGCGGCGAGCCGAAGCTCAATCTGGCTATAGTCTGCGGACAAAATGACGTTGCCGGCTTCCGCGACAAATGCATCCCTGATTTGGCGCCCCGTCTCCGTGCGGATCGGGATATTCTGCAAATTGGGATCCGTCGACGACAAACGGCCAGTCTGCGCGCCAACAAGGCTGTAGCTTGTGTGCACGCGGCCGGTTTTGGGGTCAATCTGCTGTTGCAGGCTGTCGGTATAAGTAGACTTCAGTTTCGCCAATTGCCGCCAGTCGAGCACTTTGCGCGCGATTTCAATGCCCTGACCCGCAAGGTCTTCAAGCACGGTCACATCGGTAGAATATTGACCCGACTTGCCTTTTTTCCCGCCCTTGTAGCCCATTTTTCCAAACAGGATTTCGCCCAATTGCTGGGGGCTACCAATGGTAAAGGGTTGCCCTGCAAGGCCATGAATTTCTTTTTCGAGCAATTCCATTTGTGCGGCGAATTCGGACGACAGGCGCGCCAGCGCGGCGCGGTCAACCTTGATGCCCAAGCATTCCATTTTGGAAAGCACAGGCACCAATGGGCGGTCTACAAGTTCATAGACGCTGGTCGCTTTTTCGGGGCTCAGGCGCAATTTCAAATGGTGCCACAGGCGCAACGTCACATCGGCGTCTTCCGCCGCATAACGGGTCGCGTCGGACAATGGCACAGCGGCAAAACCAATTTGGCTTTTACCTGTGCCGGTCACGCTTTTGTAGGAAATGCATTCATGGCCCAAATGTGTCTTGGAAAGTTCATCCATGCCATGCGCCTGACGCCCGGCGTCGAGCGCAAAGCTCATCACCATAGTGTCATCGTAAGGCGTGATAACGACATTGTGCCGCGCCATCACAGACATGTCATATTTCAAATTTTGGCCGATTTTTAAGACTTCTGGGTCGCTAAGCAGTGGCCGTAACTTCGCAAGCGCCTCCGCCATCGGAATTTGCTGTGGCCGTTCGGCGAACATGTCCGTGCCGCCATGCGCGAGCGGCACATAGCACGCCTCACCCGGCGCGACCGCAAGACTTAGCCCCACAAGGTTCGCACTTGCGGCCTGCAGACTGTCGGTTTCGGTATCAAAACCCAGCGTGCCGGTTTCATGTGCGCGGGCAATCCAATGCTCCAGCCGTTTACTATCGGTGACGCATTCATAGACGGAGGTATCAATTTTAGGCATCGGTGCGGGAGCGGCAGACGCCCCTGTTACCGGCGCACGTTCTGCCCCATCGCCTGCGTTCATCGCCTTGGGGTTACCTGCAATCGCCTTATTAGCCGCCGCCGTATCCGCGACATGCCCGATACGCTTCAACAGCGAATTAAAACCATGATGCTGCAGAAACTCAGCTAAAGGTTCTTCGGGAATAGCGCCCAAAACCATGTCCTCCATGGCGATGGGCAACGGGCAATCATCTTTCAATGTTATCAAAACCTTAGATAATCGTGCCTTTTCGGCATGCTCTATCAAATTGTCGCGCATCTTGGATGGCTTCATATCGGGTGCGGCGGCCAATACGCTTTCAAGATCGCCAAATTCTTGAATAAGCTTGGTCGCAGTTTTTGGACCAACGCCGGGAACGCCCGGGACATTGTCCACGCTATCTCCCATGAGCGCGAGCACATCGCCGACCTTGTCGGGACCAACGCCGAATTTCTCGAACACTTCTTCAGAACGGATGCGCTCGTTTTTCATCGTGTCGAACATGTCAATGCGCGGTTCAACAAGCTGCATCAGGTCCTTGTCACTGCTAACGATTGTGACATGCCAGCCGGCGGCGCTGGCCGCTTTGGCATAGCTTGCGATCATGTCGTCGGCTTCGACATCTTCTTCTTCAATCAATGGCAGCGAAAACGCCCGCGTTGCATCGCGGATCATCGGAAATTGGGGCCTCAGGTCTTCGGGTGGGTCGGGGCGATGTGCCTTATATTGATCATAAATCCGGTTGCGGAATGTCTGGCTGGATTTGTCCAACACCACCGCCATATGCGTTGGGCCATCGGCTTGGTTCAAATCGTCCGCCAGCTTCCACAGCATCGTTGTGTAACCATAGACAGCGCCTACAGGCTCGCCATGCTTGTTAGTCAGTGGTGGCAGCCGGTGATAGGCACGAAAAATATAGGCAGAGCCGTCAACGAGGTAGAGATGCTTTTGTTCAGACATGACGCTGCGATAGCAGCCCGTTTTGGCCAAGTCTTTTGCTAATTTACCGCTTTCGCATCGTGCAGAATTTTAGCGGGCCCCGCGCCACAAAATAAGCCCGCTTGCGATGATGATGCCCGCGCCCGCAAGTGACGTCAGGTCCGGCCAATCGCCAAATAATATGATACCTAAGCCAACGGCAATTAACAGTTGGATATAGGTCATGGGCGCGATTTCTGCGGCAGATGCGCGTGTCGTTGCCATGAACAGTAACCAATGTGCACAGCTTGCGGTGACGGCAACCAGCGTGCACCGCGCGATAATCGTCCAATCGGGGACACCGACGTGCAACGCCGTAACGCCAGAAAAATGGCCAATAAAGGCGGCGCACAGGATGAAGGGCACGGCGATCGACGCCACCAGAAACTGCATGAGCAATGGCGAACCTGATCCCGCAACGGCGCGATTGCCCATCATAACCAACGCCATGCTCATTGCCGCCGCCAACGGCAGTAATGCGACCCATCCAAGCTCCGCAACATTAGGTCGCATGATCAGCAGTACGCCGCCAAACGCGATGACAATGGCGAGCCACTTGGTCGCACGGGTGCGTTCGTTCAGGAAAATAGCGCTGAAAATCGCCGTAATCATGGGGCTGGTAAAACCGATGGCCGTCGCGTCCGCCAAAGGCATTAGGAATATGGAAGAAAAGAAACAGATTGTCGCCATGGCGACCGAAAATCCGCGTAACAACTGCACTTTGGGCATGGGCAAGGCAAAACCCTGCGACCCTTCTTTTAGGAACAGTAAAGTGCCAAGACCAATGGAGCCAATCGCATAACGTAATGCCGCAACAGCGGTACCGGGCCATGCCCCCGCGATAGATTTGATGACCGCATCGCCCATCGCCAAAAGGGCAAAACCACACAGCGCATATAACAGACCCGACCGGGCCGAGGATGATGTCACGAAATTTTCCCCAATTTTTGCGCCGCCTTAATCCGCTTTATCCAGAATGGAAAGCGGCGCCAACGTCGCATGGCACAGGTTGCAGATGACCCATTTTCGGCTTTTATCCGCGGCTTTTACAAACCCGCTTGGGCTCACTTCAGATCCAGTTAAAGCCCCTTAATCGCCAGCGCCGCCGACAGTACCGTTGCCAGCACCGAAAACACGGTAATCGCCGTCCATGGCATAAATCCCACATCGTCGAAATTGGCGCGGTTATGACGGCGGCGATCCGCCAGACTACTGACCAGAACGACCATAGCCGACATCACAGATGACGCCGTCCAAATATGATCTTGCCAAACAAATTGCGCAAACGCGTGCATAAGACTGCCCTTAATGCGGATTTATTCGGCAATAAAGGGCAAAGAAATGGTGCGCCGGTTTGCGCGGACCGGAATTTGTTTTCGTACCCGGTTCAGGGCGTCGAGGTCTAAATCAACATAAGCGAGGCCATGTGCACTGCCCATATCGCACAATATTGTACCCCAAGGGTCGACCACGAGCGAGTGCCCATAGGTTTGGCGGCCATCTTCATGCACGCCGCATTGCGCCGCCGCGATAACGAATGCCGCGCTTTCAATGGCCCGCGCGCGCAACAGCACATGCCAATGCGCCTCACCGGTGGGCACGGTAAAAGCAGATGGTAGCGTGATGATATCCACGCCCGATTTGGCATAAAAGCTGAACAAATCCGGAAAGCGCATATCATAGCAGATTGCGAGCCCCATAAGGCCGAGGGGTGTTTGAACCACCACGGGTTGTTCTCCGCCAATATAAGCGGATGACTCGCGCCACGTTTCGCCCGAGGCCAAATCAACATCGAACAAATGCATTTTGTCATAGCGGGCGGCAATGGCACCATCGGGAGAGATGATGATGCTGCGATTGGCCAATTTCTCTGCGCCCGTGTCCAAAATAGGCATAGAGCCAATATGCACCCATATCCGATGTCGGGCTGCCGCCGCGATCAGACTTCGTAAGGCGATATTATGTGATTCATCCGCCATATGTTTGCGCGCACGCGCACGATCACGATCGACCAAAAGCGACATTTCTGGCGCAAAATACATGACCGCCCCGTTTTCGGCGGCTTTGGCAATAGCATCTGCCATATCCGAAGCGTTACGCATCGGATCAATATGACTTGTCATCTGATGCAAAGCTATCCGCATGAAAAAACCTAATAAATTGGAAGTAAATGGAAAGTGACGTCGCTTGAGGCCAATCATTTCACTGGGCAAGCAACATTGCAAGACATATGCAGCGCTAAGGAAGCCTTAGCAGGCGTACGCGCGCGGGAAAGCCTGTTGATGGACATACAAAAGGCGCAACCGCTCACTTGCGCTTTTGCCGTATGTTTCCCATATCTCAGCTTATGGAAACACAATCGCACGCAAATCCGGTGACATGGTACGGCACCACCATACTATCCGTCCGCAAAAATGGCAAAGTGGTAATCGCTGGCGATGGCCAAGTGTCGATGGGCCAAACAGTGATGAAGCCGAATGCTAAGAAGGTGCGGCAATTGCACGATGGCTCCGTCATTGGTGGCTTTGCAGGGGCGACTGCCGATGCCTTCACCCTTTTTGAACGATTGGAGCGCAAGCTCGAACAACATCGCGGACAGTTAATGCGCGCAGCGGTCGAATTGGCCAAGGATTGGCGGACCGACAAATATCTCCGCAATTTGGAAGCAATGATGATTGTCGCGGACAAGGATGTGACGCTGATCCTAACAGGCAATGGTGATGTGCTGGAGCCGAATGACGGCATCGCGGCCATTGGATCAGGTGGAAATTACGCTTTGTCAGCCGCCCGTGCACTTGCCGATTATGAGACGGACGCGGAAAAAATGGCGCGCCATGCCATGAAAATAGCCGCCGAAATCTGCGTTTATACCAATGACCATCTGACGGTAGAAACATTGGATAGCGCCCAATAGGCGCACTGCACTTGCCCAATTCACTTGAACGCTGTTCGCAACTTCCCATGTAGGTCGTAATGAAAAACGCACTGACCCCAAAAGCCATTGTGGCTGCTCTCGACGAACATATCATTGGCCAAGCCGACGCAAAGCGGGCGGTTGCGGTTGCACTGCGTAATCGCTGGCGGCGGCAGCGGCTTGGCGCGGATTTGCGTGACGAGGTTACGCCCAAAAACATATTGATGATTGGCCCCACGGGGTGCGGCAAAACCGAAATTTCCCGCCGCTTGGCCAAGTTGGCCGACGCACCGTTCATCAAGGTTGAGGCCACCAAATTCACTGAAGTTGGATATGTGGGTCGCGACGTAGAACAAATTGCTCGCGATTTGGCCGAAGAAGCCGTGCGTCTGGAAAAAGAGCGCCGCCGCGAACATGTGCGCGAAGCTGCAGAGGCCGCGGCGATGGAGCGCATACTGAAAACGCTGGCTGGCGACACGGCTAGCGAGGCGACACGCGAAGCATTCCGCCAGCGCATTCGCGAACGGCATATGGACGACGTCGAAATTGAAATCGAAGTGTCCGACAATCCGACTATGCCGATGGAAATACCGGGCATGGGCGGCAATGTCGGGATGATTAATCTTGGCGAGATGATGGGCAAGGCCTTTGGCAAGGACAATCTAAAACGGCGCAAGATGAAAGTCCCCGACGCGTGGAAGAAGCTGATCGAGGAAGAATCTGAAAAGCGCCTAGACCAAGACGATGTGAACCGCGTCGCGTTGGCCGATGCCGAAGCCAATGGCATCGTATTCTTGGACGAAATTGACAAGATTGCAGTGTCCGATGCGCGCGGCGGCGGCTCGGTCAGTCGCGAAGGTGTTCAGCGCGATCTGCTGCCGTTGATTGAAGGAACCACCGTCGCGACCAAATATGGCCCGATGAAAACCGACCATGTGTTGTTCATTGCCTCAGGCGCGTTTCACATTTCCAAGCCCAGCGACATGCTACCTGAATTACAGGGTCGCTTGCCCATCCGCGTCGAGCTACGCGCGCTGGAGCATGCCGATTTTGTTCGTATCCTATCCGAAACCCGCGCCAACCTGCCGATGCAATATCGGGCATTGCTGGCGACGGAAGAAGTTACGCTCGAATTCAGTGATGACGCCATTGACGCCATTGCACGCATTGCAGTGGACGTGAATTCTTCTGTCGAAAATATCGGCGCACGGCGCTTGCAGACGGTGATGGAAAAGCTGCTGGAAGATATCAGCTACGATGCCGAGGACCGCAAAGGCGAGACGTTGAAGATTGACGCTGCTTATGTCAGCAAGCAGCTTTCAGGCATTGCCAAGGATACAGACCTGTCCAAATATGTGCTTTGACGGGTGCTCACTTTTGATATGGTGTCAGCTTCTATAATGGAGTCGGATCATGTCACAGCAAGGTGGGTGCCAATGCGGTGCCGTGCGATATGAAGTCAGCGGATCGCCCCAGCATGTGGCCTTATGCCATTGTGAAGGATGCCGGAAAAGCGCTGGTGCTCCTGCCGTTGCTTGGGCAGCCTTCGCCGAGGACGCATTTCAACTGCTGCAAGGTGACCTAACTGAGTTCAATTCATCAGGCACGGCCATGCGCAGTTTTTGTAAAAGCTGCGGCACGGGCATCGCCTATCGCAATGCCGAAATGTTGCCGGGTATCGTCGATATTCAATCGGCGACGCTTGATGACCCGTCCGTATTTCCGTTGCAGTGCCTTATCCAAACAGCCGAGCGGATTGATTGGATGGCGAATGCACACACCCTTCCCGCATTTGAACGCTTCCCAGAATAAGGTTCAGCGCGCGGCGGTCCCGTCTCCATCACCCGATTGCGGGGCAACGACCAACTTCCACGCCTTGTCCTTGATAAAATAGCGCTTGGCCAGTGCCTGCAAAATAGCCGGCGTTACATCATTAAAATCGCTGTATAGCTTACCTAATGCGACAAATCGTTCGGGGTCATAGGTCGCCCCTTTCATTTGGTTGAGCCAGAATGTGTTGCCCGACGCCGCGCGCTCAATGGCTTGCTTGGTCGGCTCCACCGCGCGCTGCAATTCGTCGGCGCTAACGGGATTGGCAATTAAATCCGCAGCAACGGAATCTGCAAAGGCAAAGAAACGGTCCACATCCGCCGGTTTAACCTGCGTATAGGCCATCAAATATCCGCCGCTGTTAAAGTTGAGCGGCCAGTTGGCGGCCATATCAGGGCTGTAACTCGCGGCTTGCTCAGCGCGGAATTTTTCGAACAAACGATCCCGGAAAATGGCTGCCAATATTTCCAACTGCCGTCCTTCGGTAATGCCCGCAATGCCGCCGCCTGTAGGCCAGGCCATGACCGCTGCCGATTGATCACTGGCACCACGATGTGTCAGGCGAACCGGCACAGAACTTGGCGCAGGGAAACGGACATCGCTGGCCGCGGCTGAAACAGGCAATGCCGGGCGTGGTACCATCGCGCCAAAGCTTTTTTCCAGCGCGGCTATCGCTACCGTTTTGTCGAAATCCCCGAAAAGCAGAACTTCAATCGGACCTTGCGCCATCAAAGGCTGCCAATAGGATTCAAACTTCGCTGCATCAATTTTTGCAACTTCTGCAGGGGTCGTCGCCTTCCAACGCGCGTCCTTATTGCGCAGCAAATACTCCAAATCACGTTGCAACACCGACATCGCAGACATTTCAAAACTGGCATAGCCTGATGTAGCCAAGGCCTTGGCGCGTTCAACGGGCGCAGCATCCCAACCGGGATATTCCATCTTGGTCGCAATTAAGGTGAGCTGATCGGCAAGATCATCGGGCCGCGTATTGGCACCAAATTGGAATGCGTCATCATCGACCGAGAAATTCAACTCAATCCGCCGACCATTGACCATCTGATCAATTTCGGTGCGTTTGATAGTGCCAATGCCATTTTCAGGCAGAACCAACGGCCCTGCCCATAACAACCCACCTTGGTCGGGGTTTACGGCCTTATAGCCAGCACCAAACCGGACCAGCACGCGAATCTGACCGCTTTCGGCTTGATTGGGGTACAATAATGCACGCACGCCATTGGACAATTCTAGGCGTGTAACATCCCATCGCGCTAATGTTTCCTCAGCCAACAGCTTTCCAGGCGCGCCCAATTTTGGCAACGCGGCAAAGCCAATATTGTTTTCAGACAGGCGCGCCGATGTGTTTGCCGCCACCGATGCATTCAAAACTGCCAGAGCGCGATTATCTGCGTCGGGTATGGCAGTGGGCGAAGAGATCATCAACCGCGTGACATCGGCGCTAAAAAGCTTCTGCGTGGACACCAAAAGCCGTTCGGGCGTGAGCTTATCTTGCATCCCTTCATACACCGCAACGACGGTTTTCGGGGCTGCCACCGTTTCGCGTATATCTACGGCGCTGACAATATCATCCGCCTGTTTTGCAGCGGCTTCGAAGGGATAGCTGTCCAGCATCGTGCGCAGCGCATTGCCGAACAAAGTCTTTTCCCGATCAATGTCCGCAACCGAAGGTGGTGTCGCAACTGCATCAGCAATGATGGCGCGGACGTCGCGCGTTGCGGCTTCCCATTGGTCACCGACGGGCGTCAGCGACACCAATGTCGCATCGGCGGTACGCGAAATATCTTCCTGCGCGACCTGGGCAAATAGATAGTTGCCACCATTGCGTGCCTGCACCTCAAGCCTGCGGTTAATGATTTGCAGCGCCAAAGCATCGATCAGCAATTGTTCATTATAAACAATTGTGTCGTTCACTTTGCGCCATGGCCGCAGATAGGCAAGGCTGACTGTCGTTGGCAATGTCGGTTCAATCAGCACACGCGCAGGTGTCCCTTGCGGGCTGGGGTCGCCAAAATCGGGCTCCGGCGCGCTTTGGCCTTTGCCTCTCCAATCATTGAAATATTTCTGCACGAGATTGGCAAGCTTGGCTGGCTCCATATCCCCAGCCATAACCACAACAGCGTTTTCGGGCCGGTACCAACGGTCATGAAAAGCGCTGAGGCGGATGGCATCTGCCGCCTGCAGCGTTTCGGGTGTCCCAATGGTCGACCGGTTCGCAAGGCGCTGCCCCTGAAACGCGTGTTGGCGCAGGGCATCGCTGTAAATCATCTGTGCGCCGCTATTCTCACGCAATTCGGCTAAAACAATAGCGCGCTCGGCATTCAAAGCGATTGGCGAAATCCGTGGGTTGCGGATCATGCCCGAAATGATTTTGACTGATTCATCCAGCTTTTCCGGCGTCGCATTGGGCAAATCAAGCTTATACACGGTCTGCGTCGGTGTGGTTTGCGCGTTGCTATCGCTGCCGAATGTTACGCCGAACCGCTGCCAAATGCGCTTGGCTTCCCCATCCGGAACGAAGGTCGATCCGCGAAACGACAGATGCTCAATAAGATGCGCAAAGCCTTGCTCGTCATTATCTTCATGCAATGCGCCGGCATCAATACGCACGCGAATGGAAACCTGCCCCGCTGGCACATCGTTTTTCTTCACGGCATAGCGTAGGCCGTTCGGCAGAACGCCAAAAATCCATGTGTCATCCACAGGGACGTCGCTGCCTTCATATAACCAAGGTTGCCCAGCCGTCTTGGCAGGCGCGGTCGCGACAGGCGCAGTTTGGGCGTAAGTGGCGGGGGGAAGCAGCAAGGCTGCCAAAGCGAGAGCATAAGAAAATTTGCGCATTACACTCCTCATAACGTGTGTGCAGCTTGACCGCACATGAACGATCCCAAGACCCCCGCTTAAATTCCACCATCAACGGTGTCATAACCCAATCCACCCAGACCAAGTTTCAATGCCGCGACACACTCCGCCAATTTATGCGCGTCGGTGGTGCGGACGACGAAATTTGCGCCGACCTTGCCCTCACGGAAAAATGGGTAGCTGCCAATCTGGCAGCCTTCATGTTGCTTTTCCGTATCGCCTAGCAGCTTTGCCACTTCGCTTTCGGCGACCCAGCAGCCGATTTGTTGGGACAATAAGGGCGCGCCACCTTCAAGCGTACCGGTCAATGCGTCCAACATGCCAGCGGTTATGTGCGGGACGCCCGCCATGATGAAGATATTGCCATGACGAATGCCGGGCGCGCCCGACATTTTGTTGGGGATGAGGTCCGCGCCATCCGGCACGCGCGCCATGCGCAGCCGGCCCGGATTTATGCCGCCGCGTGTTTCATAATAGGCATGAAGGACAGCGCTCGCTTCGGGATGAATCACCACATCGACACCCAAAGCCGCTGCAATTGCATCGACTGTAATATCATCATGCGTCGGGCCAATGCCGCCGGTGGTGAACAAATAATCATTGCGCGCGCGCAAAAGGTTCACCGCCTCAATAATCGCGTCCATATCGTCGGCCACGACGCGCACTTCGCGTAGGCGAATGCCCTGAATATTGAGCCAAAGCGCAATTTGGCTGACATTTTTGTCCTGTGTGCGGCCAGAAAGGATTTCATCGCCAATAATCACAAGGGCAGCGGTGTATATGCGGGAATCTGTCATATGCATGCGATAGCATAATTCACCCCCTCGCAAAGTGCGGATTATTGCCTTATATCGCTTGTATGGAACAATATGTACGCGTGACGCCCCAAGAGGCGATGCAGGCCCGCGATGGGACTATCAAATTGCACGGGGCGGAGGGCTTTGACGGCATGCGCAAGGCAGGACGCCTTGCCGCAGAAATCCTAGATGCCTTGGTGCCGCATGTTGTGCCCGGCGTCACGACCGAAGAATTGGACGATATTGTCCGCGAGATGACAATGCGCGGCGGCGCTGTCCCTGCGACCTTGGGCTATCGCGGCTATACGCATAGCTGTTGCATTTCGATCAACCATGTCATTTGCCACGGCATTCCGTCGGACAAGAAATTGAAGGACGGCGACATCGTCAACATCGACGTCACGCCGCAACTGGATGGCTGGCACGGCGACACCAGCCGCATGTTCTTGGTCGGCGATGTGCCGGTGAAGGCCAAGCGTTTGGTCGATGTGACTTATGAATGCCTGATGCTCGGTATCGAAGCCGCTAAGCCCGGCAACCATGTCGGTGACATTGGCTACGCCATTCAAACCCACGCCGAAAAGCATCGTTATGGTGTGGTCCGCGATTTCTGCGGCCATGGCTTGGGCCAGTTATTCCATGACGCCCCTGAAATCGTCCATGTCGGCCGCCCCGGCACGGGTCCAGAGCTGCGTCCCGGCATGATTTTCACGATTGAGCCCATGATCAACATCGGCAAGGCCGCCGGCAAAGTGCTCGACGATGGCTGGACGGCGGTAACGCGTGACCGGAGCCTGTCCGCGCAGTTCGAACACAGCATCGGCATTACAGAGGATGGCTGCGAGATATTTACCAAGAGCCCCAAAGGGTTCGATAATCCGCCTTATTGAGGGGTTATGACAACCGCAGCCCTGCAGTCTCGTCCAAGCCGGCCATGATGTTTAGGTTCTGCACCGCTGCGCCGCTCGCGCCTTTGCCGAGATTGTCGAGCATCGCGATCAATCGCACTTGCGACCCGTCGGGCGCTGCCAGCACATAGAGGTCAAGCCGGTCGGATGGTGTTTGGTCGGCGTGCAGTAATAGTTCGCTTGGCGCAGCTTCGCTGTGCACCTTTACCACCGGCGATCCTGCATAATGGGCCGCAAGGGCAGCGCGTAGCGCGTCCGCGCTACCTGCCCCCGTCATGGCCGATAGCGGCAAAGGCACTTCAACCACCATCCCGCGAAAGGCGCGGACGACGGCGGGGGCGAAGATGGGTGCGTGCGTGAGCCCAGCGTGCGTCTGCATTTCGGGCACATGCTTGTGCGCCAGATCAAGGCCGTAGCTGCGATAGCCGATATGCGCGTCCTCGCCTTCAAACCTGTGTATCAACGCCTTACCGCCACCCGAATATCCCGACACGGCGTTCACGCTGTAAGGCCAATCGACGGGGAGTAAGCCAGCGGCCACCAAGGGCGCGATAAGGCCCAAAAATCCGGTGGGGTAGCAACCCGGGTTGCTAACCAACCGTGCAGACGCAATGCGTTCGCGCTGGCCCGTGCGATATTCGGCAAAGCCATAGGCCCAGTCAGGATCAATACGATAAGCCGTAGACGCATCAATGATGCGGGTGCTGGCTGAAGTTGTCATCGCGACCGCCTCTTTTGCAGCGTCGTCTGGCAAGCAAAGAATAACAAAGTCGGCGTCGTTCAGCGCTTCGCGTTTCGCGGCCACATCTTTACGTTTGGCATCATCCAAGGCGATAAGCGTGAACTCATCGCGGCCTGCTAGCCTCTCGGCAATTTCAAGCCCAGTGGTGCCCGCTGCGCCGTCGATGAAGATGGTTTTGGTCAAAGCACAACCCGCTTCCGCGCCAAAATGGCTTGTTCATGCTCGGCAAAACGCGCCGCTGCGTACGCCAGTGGCTCAACGCTTACGGCCATCGCGCTGCCATTGGCATGGATGATATTTTCGGCATCCGCCATAATGCCAACATGGCCGGGGAAAAACACGAGATCGCCGCGCTGCAACGTTTCGCCGTCCGCCAATTCGTCGCCAAATTCGGCCTGCTGCATATCCGCATCGCGCGGGGCCATGATGCCTTTCAAGCCAAAGACCAATTGGACAAGGCCAGAGCAATCAATCGAATCCCCACTACGCCCACCCCAGCTATAAGGTGTGCCGATGAGCTGTTCCGCGAGATCGGCGGGGGATGCATTGACGCCCCCAATTTCGGACAGATGCGTGCGCGGTACATAACCATTTTCGCACGCCAGATATTTGCCACAGGCGCTCAGGTCGCCGCAGAGCAAGCGCGCGCCCATAGGATAACGCGCCAGCACCGGCGCTTTTGTCGATGGTGCCGCCACGAGCAAGGTCGCAGGTGCGCTGACGATATGCGTTGCGGCAAAATCATCCCCCAATTCGGCAAAGCGCAGATAGCCCAAATAATTGTCGTGCAGGCAATATCCCCATGCCCATTCACCTGCGACATCCAATACCGCAAATTCTTCGCCATGCATTAATGCGCTGACCGGCATCGATGTCGCATGGGCCTCGGCATGGATTTCGGTGACAGGCGCGATACCCGTGCGCAGCATCGGCACCGCATAATGCGGCGCGAAAAGCTTTCCAGCCAGGCTGATATCGGCAAGGTCACCACGGATCGGCGTTGTCCTTTTGTCGCCGACCAGGCTGTGTCCCGTCAGCTTGTGAATAGGCCTACCAATTGGCTTATTGATATCCAATTACTCATTCCCCCAAATATGTCGCACCAGCGCAGGCTGATGCCTATCTCGCCTTTCGTTCAAAATTGAGAGGCGTAATGGGCCCCAGCCTGCGCTGGGGCGACGGTAGATTTCTTGCAAAGCCCTTAGCCGACCGGATAAGTTTCCGTCAAATAACGAAAGACAGCCCGCAATCCAAGCGCCTCGCCGCCCTTTGGCCTGCCGGGCTTGCTCGTGGGCCGCCAGGCGAAGGTATCCAAATGCACCCAAGGCATATCATCGGGCACGAATTTTTGGAGGAATAACGCCGCCGTTACCGCGCCTGCAAAGGCACCGCCACTATTCGATGTGTCGGCGATGTCGCTGTCGAGCATTTCCATATAGGGCGCCCAAAGCGGCATGCGCCAGAGCGGATCCGATGCTGCCTTTGCGGCCTCAAGAATGCCATTTGCGACGCTTTCATCATTGCTAAACATCGCTGGTAAATCGGGACCTAGCGCTACGCGGGCTGCACCGGTCAACGTGGCGAAATCAATGATCAACGCCGCCTCATCCTGTATCGCTTTGGTGAGTGCATCCGCCAACACCAAGCGCCCTTCGGCATCGGTATTGTCGATTTCTACGCTAATACCCTTGCGGCTTTTGACGATGTCGCCGGGGCGCATGGCATTGCCCGCGATGCTGTTTTCTGCGGCCGCCACCAACATATGTAGCCGCACAGGCAAATGCGCCGCCATAATCAGCTCCGCCAAGGCCAAAGCATGCGCTGCGCCGCCCATATCCTTCTTCATCAACCGCATGCCGGAGGCGGGTTTGATATCCAAACCACCTGTGTCGAACGTAATTCCCTTGCCCACAATCGCGATGCGCGGGTGGCGCGGGTCGCCCCATTCCAATTCAATCAGGCGTGGCGCATGTTCCCGCGCGGCGGCCTTGCCGACAGCGTGGATGAGCGGATAGCCCGTTTCCAGCGCCTCACCGGCAGTGACCGTGACGTCGGCCTTATGCGATTTTGCGATGCGTCTTGCCTCGGCCTCCAACGCATTGGGACCAAGATCACCTGCTGGCCGGTTGACAAGATCGCGCACCAAAGCGGTTGCGGCGGCCTGCATCTCGGCCAAGGGAATCCGAGCAGGCTCGCGCACCAATAAAACCCGTGGCCCCACAAGCTTCGGCTCGCTCAGATATTCTTGGTAGCGATATTGGCCCAGTATCCAGCCGAGCATCGCATCACCCGCATCATAATCGGCAAGCCGATATGTCCCTTCGGGAAGGCTGTCTGCGGCTTTCGCAAGATGCCACACGCCCAATATATCCGCATCCGAAACGCCAGCAACGGCAGACCATTCCCCGGGCTTATCTCCGGGTAATATAGCTACATCGTTCGCATTGCCTTCAAACTTTTGCGCCTTGATCGCGGTTCGGACCGCATCGGATTGCAGCGCAAGCCAAGATTCAAAACGGCCCTTGTCGGTGACATGAATGAGGGTGGCTGCCTGTCCATTATCAGGCTGGATCAAATTGTCGTAACGCATAAACACTGCGATAGCCGGATTAGCCCGTTAACGGGAGATAATTCAGATATCTCACGTATTTTTCTTATATACATGGCTTTTATGGCAAACATCGGCCGGTCTACATACAATCGTATTGCTGCCCAACGCGCGCCGCAGCCGCGACCACCCGAAATTTCAAAAGCTGACGGGCGCCACCGACGCCCGTCCAACCAATATCATTCCGCAGCGATAAGCGTTTCGCTGTCCGTATGATAATTGCCCACAAAATGCGGCGCCGAAAACACCATGACACCGTCATCAATAGGGTCTTGCGTGAGGATTTTCTTCTCTGCCGCGTAATTTTGCAAAACACGCCATGGATGACGATCGCCATTTTTTGGCAGCGTGTCGAAACTGCGTGCGAAATAGCCAGAGCTAAAATCAGTCACAAATGGCAGCTTGGGCATGTCGGGATCATCCAGAACCGGCGTTGCTACCAGCGCATTTTTGTCATCCATTTTCCACAACAAGCGGCAGACATAATCGGCGACAATATCGGTCTTCAGCGTCCAAGATGCGTTGATATAGCCAAATACGCTGGCGAAGTTCGGTATGTCGTTGAACATCACGCCTTTATAATTGAAATGCTCACCGAAATTGATGGCTTTCCCGTCTACGCTGATCGCCGTCTTGCCCATGGTGACAAGGTTCAGGCCCGTTGCCGTGATTATGATATCGGAGTCGATATGCTTGCCTGATTTCAACTTAATACCGGTCTTGGTGAAATGGTCGATATGGTCGGTGACAACTTCCGCCTTACCCTCGGTAATCGCCGTAAACATGTTGCTATCAGGGATTAGGCACAGGCGTTGTTCCCATGGTCCATATTTAGGTACAAAATGCGTATCGACATCCACCGACGCGGGCAAAGCCTCCCGCGCCATGTTGACCAACTTCTCCCCTAATTTTGCGGGGTTCCGACGCGCATACCAATATGTAAAGCGCTGCATATTGATATTGCGCCACCGCGTCAGCGCATAAGCCAGCTTTTCTGGCATGATTTTGCGGACAAATTTCGAAAACGGGTCAATGGCAGGACGCGACACCATGTAAGTTGGCGAGCGTTGCAGCATCGTCACTTGCGCGCCTTGCTGCGCCATAACAGGGACAATCGTGACCGCCGTCGCGCCTGAACCGATGACCGTCACCTTCTTACCCGCATAATCCAAATCTTTTGGCCAATGCTGCGGATGGATAATTTGACCGCCAAAGTCGCCTTCGCCCGCAAAATCGGGCTTATAACCTTGATCATAATCATAATAGCCCGCACACATGAACAAGAAACGCGCGGAAAAATGCCGTTCTGCACCGCCGTCGACGGCCTTAGCCGTTATGTGCCAGCGGGCATCTGGGCTCGACCAATTGGCCGAGATAACCTTGTGACCAAAATGAATATGCGGTGAAATGCCATATTCGTCGGCGGTTTCATGGACATATTCGTGAATGGACGGGCCATCTGCGATCGTTTTTTCATGCAACCATGGTTTGAAACGATAGCCCAGCGTGTGCATGTCAGAGTCCGACCGGATACCGGGATAGCGGAACAAATCCCAAGTCCCGCCCATATCCGCGCGTTGTTCTACAATCGCGTAGCTTTTGTTCGGGCATTGCATGGTGAGGTGCGCCGCAGCGCCAATACCGGACAGACCGGCACCCACAATCAAAACATCTACTATCGTCTCAGCCTGCGCCATATGCCTCTCCATTTTACACGAAAATCTTACTGACATCGTTGCAAATTGCAACTGGCTTTCGTGTACGTAAAAATGTCGCTACGGCAGAACTGAGCATAAAGGAAATTAGGTCTCATGAGCGACAATATGGACGAAGAATATATCTATGACGAAGTGTCCGGCGAATGGATAAGCGCCGCCGACGCAAAAGCCGCTAGCGCCCAGAATGACACGGTGGAAGTCCGCGATGCGGTCGGCAATCTGCTTGCCGACGGCGACCAAGTAACGTTGATTAAGGATCTGACCGTCAAGGGCGCGGGCCAGACTTTGAAACGCGGCACGTTAATCAAATCGATCCGACTGACGGGCGACACGCAAGAAATTGACTGCCGCTTTGATGGGATCAAGGGCCTTGTGCTGCGCGCGGAGTTTGTGCGGAAGCGTTGATAGTCTACCCCGCCTGCCCAACCTACACCGCAATTTTGTCCATCTTGAAATCGCGCCGCGCAATTCCCAGTTCGGAACATGCGGGCCGGGCCCCTCTGGTCGTTATATGACGGCGATGTCGGACCGCTTTATGAGTTCAAGAGGAGACCCGAAATGAATGCAGCCGTTGGAATGCCTTGCCCTGTGTGCAAGGTACCGTTGGTCATGAGTGACCGCCAAGGTGTCGAAATTGATTATTGCCCGCAATGTCGCGGCGTATGGCTGGATCGCGGAGAGTTGGATAAGATTATCGAGCGCAGCGCTGCTGCCGAAATGCCGCCGCAACCCGCACCTGCCCCGCAAGCGCCAATGCCACCCCAAGGCGGCTTTGCCCCACAAGGCTATCCTATGCCGCACCAAGGCTATGGTCATGGCTATCCGTATAAGAAGCGGAGGAAATCGTTTCTCGAAGAGCTGTTCGACTAAACGTTCGTACGCAACACAAAAAAAGGGCCGCCTTTCGGCAGCCCTTTTTTTTCGCATTACGCGGCTGATTAATCAGCTGCGGACAGGTTGATGGCCGAAGCCTTACCGTTGCGGCCGATTTCAACTTCGAAATTCACGCGCTGTTCTTTATCCAGCGTGTGCATGCCAGCTGCCTGAACAGCTGAGATGTGTACGAAGCTGTCATCACCGCCGCCATCAGGCGCGATAAAGCCATAGCCTTTGTCTGCATTGAAAAATTTTACGGTGCCTACTGGCATAATATGTTCCTTTCACGAAACAGGTGACCACCGGACAACAGCGCCAGGTGGGTAGCCAAGTCGTGGTAGGGAAAAACGTTGCCCGTTCCGATCTTGTGACCGGTGACGCGCCTCAAAAATCCGTCGCGGTCGACGATAGCGTTCGTCTCGTATACGCTTAATTTAGCCGATGTGCAAACTAGAAGCGAAAATAACGACTTATTCGCGCTCGGCGCCATTTTCGGGCGACTGCGCCGCACGCGTGCCGCTGAGCCTTTTCCGGTTGGCGACCACCCTTTTGGAATAATGCGCGATGCTGGCGCTCACGATCGCCTCGGGACTGCTTCCCAGTTTTCCCGTCATCAGGTCGCAACCCAGCGTCATGTTCGCAGCGACCTTTTCTGTCACCATTCGCTGCGCCTCCTGCAGCGCAGCCGGCCCACCTTGCGCCAGACTGCCAATGCGCATCGCGATCACCATGTTCGATTCCGCGGCAAGCGCCCAAGCATCCATGCTTATGTCGAACCAGTTGGGCTTTTTCGGTGTCGCGGTCATGCCCCAACCCTAACCCGCGCCGCCAAAATGTCACGCGGGAATAAAAAGGGACGGCTTGCGCTTCCCCCTAAACCTAGCCCCCAACCCGCTTCAACCGCGTGCGGTTGCGCGTTAGCCATTCGGATTTGTCGTCATCCTGAAAATCCACCTGCTTAACCGTTTCGATTGCGTTGCCATCGCGGGTGGTGGTGAGGCGAAGAATAGCGGGGCGATCATCATCCCTACCGAGCGTTTCCTCGATCATCGTCCAATGCGTGACGTCAGGCGCTGTCCCCTGCATGCGCACATTATAGGTAAGAACCTCTACCGGACGGGCCTTGCGGAAGGTGGCCGTGGTGACAGTACCCACCGCAGGGTCAAACAGTTCGACCGACGTAATCCTAACATTACCAACCTTTGGACCATCGTCGAAGTCGGATTTGCGGATCATGGTCACACCATCGCCCTGATCCTCAACAAAAGTTGTCACTGGAATGCCGAACCATTTATTCGCCCCATAATCGAGATATTCAAGGCTCCCCGCCCAATTGCCAACTATCGACGCGCGCGCGGCAGCGATGTCCACCGGCGCAGGCTGGGCAAACGCAGGCGTGGTAATGATGCAGAGGAGTAATAAAGCTAAATATCGCATGATCGGGAGTTCCCGTTGACGGTGGCAGCAATCACGAAGGCTTACAGCATTACAATATAAGGCGATAGGGTGATTGCTGGCCCGCTATCTGAAAATTTTGATAAATATGAAGAAACTAAGCTGATATTCGTCCGGAGCCGACCAACTTTCCATTTCCCAAATCCCGCATAGAAATGTAACGCGCTACCAAACAACGTGTGCAGGGTGCCGTCATGTTTGAAGTGGATGCGGTAATCACCTGGGTGGATGGGGCTGACCCTGCGCTGACGTTGAACCGAGATTATCATCTGGCAAAGGCGCATGCGCTGGCTTTGGCAGGAACCAAAGCACCGTTGCATGACAATGGCACCAACCCCCATCGGTGGCTGTGCAGTGATGAGCTAAATTATTGCGTGCGTTCGATTGCGCACAACGCGCCTTGGGTGCGGCGCATCTGGATTGTGACCGACAACCAGACACCGGAAATCATGCAGCTTCCGCCCGAAATCGCTGCGAAGATCAGCATCATAGACCATAGCGAAATTTTTGCAGGCTATGAGGATGCGTTGCCAACGTTCAATTCGCTGTCCATCGAAACGATGCTGTGGCGCATAGAGGGGTTGGCCGAACATTTCCTCTATTTCAACGATGACGTATTTTTAACCGCGCCCGTAACGCCCTCGGATTTCTTTGCTGCCGATGGCCCCGTTCTGCGCGGTCAGTGGACCGACCATAGCGACCTTGCCAATTGCGGCACCCGCCGGGACGAGGCAAGCCTGCTGAACCATTATAATCAGATTAGCGCCGCGCATATGATTGGCTATTCCGCCGATCAGGTGTTCGAAAGCGCGCATGTCGTGCACCCGATGCTACGTTCGGTGATGGCGGCATTGTTCGACACGTTCCACGAGGCGTTTATCGCCAATGCAAGCTATCGCTTTCGCGATGCGGGGCAGTTTCTGCCGCAAAGCCTGCATAACCACGCCTGCTTGGCCGACGGAAGCGCCGCGATTTTGGACACGCGCGATTATCTGCACATCGCGGTCGGCGCGCCCGATGCATGGTCGGCCGAAGATGTCAGCGGCTATTTACGCGGCAGCGAATGGGACGCGATCAAATTCCTCTGCGTCAACGACTTGCCCGAAGTAGAACGCAGCTTCCCCGATGCACGTTTGTGGATTGAGGAAGCCATTGCCCGTTAGGCGGGGCGTGCCGCCTCAATCATGCTCCCGATCACCAGCGCCCATATATAGCTCGCGGCCGGTTTCGTCATAGACCTTGCTCATATGCGCCATGCCGGCCTCTGCTTCTTCCGCCGCGACAAAATTATCTGCTGGCTGGTTCTGCAACCGCGCGAATTCGCGTACTTCCTGGCTGATTTTCATCGAGCAGAATTTCGGCCCGCACATGGAACAGAAATGCGCGGACTTTGCGCCTTCGGCTGGAAGCGTCTGGTCATGATATTGCTCGGCGGTGTCGGGGTCGAGGCTGAGGTTGAACTGGTCGCGCCAGCGGAATTCGAAGCGGGCCTTGCTTAACGCATCATCGCGGACCTGCGCGGCGGGGTGGCCCTTGGCCAAGTCAGCGGCATGGGCGGCCAGCTTATAAGTGACAACGCCGACCTTCACATCGTCGCGGTCGGGCAGGCCCAAATGCTCCTTTGGTGTGACGTAGCAAAGCATTGCGGTGCCATACCAGCCGATCTGCGCGGCACCGATGCCGCTGGTGATATGGTCATATCCCGGTGCGATGTCGGTGGTGAGCGGTCCAAGCGTGTAGAATGGTGCCTCGCCGCACGCCTCCAACTGCTTTTCCATATTCTCTTTGATCTTGTGCATCGGCACATGGCCGGGACCTTCGATCATCACCTGCACATCTTGCGCCCAAGCGCGCTTGGTCAGCTCGCCCAGCGTGTAAAGTTCAGCGAACTGCGCTTCGTCATTGGCGTCGTAAATGCTGCCCGGACGAAGGCCATCCCCAAGGCTGTAGGCGACGTCATAGGCCTTCATAATCTCGGTGATTTCGTCGAAGCGTTCGTACAAGAAACTTTCCTTGTGATGCGCAAGGCACCATTTCGCCATGATGCTGCCGCCACGCGACACGATGCCGGTCATGCGCTTTGCCGCCAATGGGACGTAGGGCAAGCGGACGCCCGCATGGATGGTGAAATAATCCACGCCCTGTTCGGCTTGCTCAATCAAGGTATCGGCAAAGATTTCCCATGTCAGGTCCTCGGCCACGCCGCCGACCTTCTCCAGCGCTTGATAAATCGGCACCGTTCCGATTGGGACGGGCGAATTGCGGATGATCCATTCGCGGGTGTCGTGGATGTTGCGGCCCGTGCTCAGGTCCATCACGGTGTCCGCGCCCCAGCGGATCGACCAGACCATTTTGTCGACCTCAGTCGCAACATCAGACGCAACCGCGCTGTTGCCGATATTGGCGTTGATCTTGACCAAGAAATTGCGGCCAATCGCCATCGGTTCAGATTCAGGGTGGTTGATATTATTGGGGATGATCGCGCGACCACGGGCCACTTCGTCGCGGACAAATTCGGGCGTCACATAATCGGGGATCGACGCGCCAAAGCTTTCGCCATCGCGCTTATATTCGGCAAGGCGCGCGCGGCCCAGATTTTCGCGCTCCGCAACATATTCCATTTCAGGGGTGATGATGCCTTTGCGCGCATAATGCATCTGGCTGACATTCATGCCGTTCTTGGCGCGGAGCACTTGCTTGCGCACATTGGGGAATGGCGCGACACCGCCGCTGCGGTCGGGGCCAAGCTGTCCATTGTCCTCAGGCTTTACCTCGCGCTGCGTTACCTCCATCACATCGCCGCGCGTCATGATCCATGGACGGCGGATTTCATTCAGGCCGACGCTGATATCGATGCGCGCGTTGCTGTCGGTGTAAGGGCCGCTGGTGTCATACACGCGCACAGGTGGTTCGCCAGAGCTTGGTTCCAAATGGATTTCACGCATCGCGACATTCAACGGGCCAACATGGATTTTCTTGCTGCCGCGAATGGGGCCAGTGGTTACGCCAATTTCAGTGCGTGCGGGAACGTCTGCCATGCAATCTCTCCAGTATTTCATAAGGAGAGCGATTGGCGTGAAGACCGGGTTCGGTCCTCGCCAGTCCCATCGGACTGGCTGCGGTCTCACCTCCCTACGCCCGTGCAAACGGGATCAGGTTCAGCGGGTCGCGGGCATTGCAGCACCGCCTCTCAGTCATGCGACTCCCCGGGGATGCCATGACGATAGGCGAGAGCGCGCGGTCCGTCCAGTATCCCCGCATGGCGCCATGAGTTTCAGAAGATTTTTCGACGTCATCGACAGTATATGATATTAATTAAGATGTTGTATTATATGCACTAAACCTGTTGCTTTATATTCATAAAGCCTATTGTACTTGGGGAAATCGGCATTTTTGTCGACCGAGGAGCCATGGGAGGCAGCTTTTGCGAAAGATTAAAATAGCGACGTTAGGATTTATTTTCCCGCTGAGCGCCATTTTGTCTAGCTGTGGAGGCGATACAAGCTCCAGCGCAGCGAGCCCGACGGTCACCATTGCCGCCGCAACACCGACGCCAACGCCTCCCACAACAACGGTATCGGGGATTGTCGATTTCACGACTATCGATGTCGCCAGACTAGATAACTACGCCAACCCAGCATTGCCCGCATATTATGACGCAACGGTGGCCGCGCTCGACAACACACCCAATAATAATGCGATCAATGACCGCGTGGCAACGCTTGGCAGGGTATTATTTTACGATAAAAGATTGAGCGTAAATGATACGACTGCCTGCGCGGCATGTCACCAACAAGCCAACGGATTTGACGATCCAAAAAGGTTTAGCACCGGATTTACCGGCACAGCCTTTACCAGCGCACACGCCATGCGGCTGGGCAATATCCGATATTTTCGTCCCGGCACCATGTTTTGGGACAAGCGCGCGGCTTCGCTGGAAGCGCAGGTCAGCCAGCCCATTATTCACCCTGTTGAGATGGGCTTTGACGCCACAAATGGCGGGATTAATGCCTTGCTGACCAAATTGGCGGCATCCACTTATTATCCGGATCTGTTCACGCTTGCTTTTGGTAATGCCGCAATAACCGAAGCACGCATACAGCAAGGGCTGGCCCAGTTTACCCGTTCGATGATTTCCGCCGCCAGCCGATGGGACACGGCCTATGCGCAAGTGTTCAGCGCGACCGGCCCCAACCGGAACCTCAACGTCCCCCTACCCGGCTTTTCCGCATCAGAAGAACTTGGGCATCAATTGTTTATGACAGGTCCGGGTCAAGGCGGAGCAGGTTGTGCGGCTTGTCACCAACCGCCAACATTCGCTTTGGCCGCAAATTCCCTCAGCAACGGATTGGATGCAAACGAAACCATAATCTTCAAATCGCCTTCGCTGAAAAATGTGGGATTATCGAAAGCGTTTATGCACGATGGAAGATTTTCGACGCTTGAACAGGTCATCGAACATTATAACAGTGGCATCCAAAATAGTCCGGCACTCGACAATCGCTTAAAAACGCCGGGAGGCGCCCCGCTACGATTGAACCTGTCCGCGAATGAAAAGGCTGCCTTGGTCGCATTTCTGCTAACATTGAACGACGATAACCTGTCTACAGACGCAAAGTTCAGCAACCCGTTTAAGAAGTGATACTGAATGTTAATGGCAGCGCGCCGATGGACTATTGCGTCTACAGATCTTATGTGGAGAACCGTTCAACCACTAAGTCGACAACAAGCATCACGTACAGTCAAAAAGTATAGCTGATCCCACCCGCCATAAACCATTGGTCCGCGTCGCCGCGCAGCGATGTGACGGGTGAACGTGCCGCATCGTTAGTAAGGCGCGCATAATTGATGAGGCCGTAAACGCCCCAGCCACCGTCGCGCGCATCGCCCGACAAATCGACTGCACCGAGCAGGCTTGCGCCATAGCTTTTCCAGCCGCCATCGGCATCAAATACCGGTAGGCCGCTCGCAATGCTGCCCGCTTGATCGATGCTGAAATAGGTGTCGGCATAGTTCCCATCGACATGCGTGGCCGACAGGCTGAAGCTGGTAAATATCGCCATCGACAATGGCGTTGAATAGCTGACGCTTGGACTGATGATGCGGCCCTTATGGGCGCCCGCGACATCCCATTGGATGTCCGTAGACATCGTCACGATATCGAAGGGATGCAATATTTTGGAGAAGGACACCCCTGCAGTGGCGCCAACCTCAATCGCTACATCTTTTGTGCCCAACAAACGGACGACGGGATCCTTGATATCCTTGTTGCGGTCCATACGGAAACGTAACAGGGGCCCTGCGAGGAATTTTACATCCTTGCCGCTATTGCCGTCTGCGATAAGGTCAACATACAGCCCCGGACCACGAGCGCCAAAGTCGATGCCAACGACACTGCCTTGCGCGAGTGGCACGGGGAAAAGGATATATTCGTCAGACCCGTCATAGCTGGGGCGAGAGCCAGCGCCGATACCGACGGTTACCCAGTCGCCTGCAAATACGCTGCGATTTGGCCGTTCGAGCACAGGTGCATCGCTATCTTGAGCAACGGCAGGAGCGCATAATGGAACAGTGGCGCACAAAATGGCGACGCAGCTTTTAAAAATTCTCATGAAATGCTCCCGCTGAACCAGATATGAGAACGCCCCGAATGTTCGGTTGGTTCCACTTATATCTCAGCAAAGGGGTTAGAGCATATATTTCATTTTAATCCGGTGGCTGACTACAGTAGCATCAATAGCAAAAGATGCGGCTTTGAACTTCGGCGGTCCTGCTACAATCGCGGGGTTGCGCGAAAAACCGAAGCCTTCTTTGGGAATAAAGATTGCCATGTCCATTTTGTCATTGCCATTTTCGTCATGGACCACGGCTATCGCATAAGTGCCTTGGGCAAGGCCGCGGAAGGAAACTTGCGCAGAATCGCGCGCGGGTAGTGTTGCGCGAAAGCTTTTCGGATCTTTACTGCAATCGGGGAAAAAACGGGGGTTTGCGGTTACGCAGACCAGAACATTGCCCTTCATACTCCGCAGGCCAGAAATATTGACCTCAAGCGTTGCGGGGGCAGTTGTTGCCGCGGCCGCACTAGCGAGGGCGACGGCGCCAATCGCCGAGCCCAAGATCCGTGCTACATATTTTGTCCCAAAACCTGAAATATAAACCATAATTTCCCCGATATGCCTCATGGTGTTTTTGATGATGCGTTGCGGTTATGAGCCAGCGCCCCATCCTGCCGTTAACGATGAACTTGGGAAAACATTCCCACCCCATATGGTTGGTCACGCCCATGATCGTCATGATTGCTAACACAGCGCCCAATGCCCCGACATGAATGGGGATAAGAAAAACCAGAACGGGAATGACGAACGCGCCGGACAACGCCTCCCACGGATGAAACGACATGGCGGCCCATGCGGTGGGCGGGCGACTCTCATGGTGGACGGCATGTGCCGCCTTGAACCAAAAGGGGCGGTGCATCAGGCGGTGCGTCCAATAAAACCACGTATCGTGCGCAAACAAATAGAGGAAAACCGACAAGGGCACATACCAAAAAGGAAATGCGCCCACATCTGAGTAAATTTGCGTCCAGCCCAAATTGTTCCAGCCCCAAGCCACAATGCCTGCGGGAATGCCGTAGATTGCGGCACTGGCAAGGCTCCAGCCAATCTCCCGCTTTATTTGGTTATCGAGGCCAGTATATAATCCGGGTTCGCGGATTTTGGTCGCCCAAGCAAACGCCCCGCTGACAAGCAGATAGCGTGTTCCCACAATCGCTGTCATCGCCGCAGCAGACACAATCAAGACAAGCACGCTATTCATAGATCGTCTTCAACTTTTTGTGATTATCTTAGCACGTTGCGTATTTTAAACGCTTTCGGCCCCGATATACTGATCACATCACCATCGTGCATGACCGATATAGACCCGTCATAATGGTTGCCCGCTTCGCCCAAGAGCGCAAATTCGAGCGGCTTGGGTACGGATGGCACAATATGCGTGAAGGCGAGCATGCCCACATCCGCCGATTTGGCAACATCGGCGGCCAATTCGGGGCTGATATGGTAGTTTTGGATGTCGTCAAAAATCTTGGCGCGGTTTGTCATACCAGCCTTTTGCGCGCTGTTGGCGAGCGTATCGACGATGCGCGGCGAAAGCAGTTCGCTTACCAACAGGTCCGAACCCTTGGCCGCGGCCGCAAGTTTCGGGGTAAATGCGGTGTCACCGGTAATGGTGACGCTTTTGCCTTTATAATCGACGCGATAACCAAATGCAGGCGAGATGGGTTCATGGTCGACGGCAAACGCCGTGATGCGAACGCCGTTGGCGTTGTAAACAATTCCTGGCTGGATAGCCGCGCCTGTCATGCCAAAGCCCGATAGCGGCACTACCGCTTCGCCATGATGCGCAACACGATAGGTGGAATCAATGCGATAGGCAGCGTTCAACCCTTCTGTAATTTCGGTAACGCCAGTGGGGCCGGAGACCTTCAATGGTGTTTTGGCGCTCGTCCCAGCCCAGCGTTGCAAGGTGAATGGGCCAAGGCCTTCAAAATGGTCGCTGTGCAAATGGGTCAGCCATACGCCCTGCACCTTATCCAGCGGCATGCCCATCAGGGACAATGTTTCGCCAGAACCTTCCCCCATATCGAACACGAACAATTTGCCATTGGCGATAACCACAGTGCAGGCAGCGGCGCGATCGCGGCTTGGCAAGGGGGAACCCGTTCCACAGAAACCAACATGCAGTTGGTCAGCGGGCAAATCTGCCATGATGTTGCGCGCCATAGCGCCATCTGCGGCGCGACTAATAAGTGCCATCGCGATTGTATCGCGCTGCGTATACGCAACAGCACCCACAAGCCCGACCAATCCAAGCGCCGCCAACAGCCATTTTTTTCGCATGTTCATTCCTTTATCTGCAGCAGTTTTCGCTGCAAGCCATGGCCCAGTTCTACCCGTCTTGGACATGAATAGCATGTAGAAAATATTGCGCCATGCCGCCGCGGATTAAACGGACGGATTAGAAAGCTGTGCATTACGGTGGCAGGCCCCTTTCCCTCGCAAAATGCCTGCGCTAGGGCGGTGGCGTGACTCTCAAAAACATCAAATGCGACGTTGCCATTGTTGGTGGCGGTCTTGCCGGGGGGCTAATCGCGCTGGCACTCGCCAAGATGCGACCTGAGTTACATGTTGTTCTCATCGAACAAGGTCAAAGCTTTGGCGGCAATCATATCTGGAGCTACTTTGCGAGCGACATTTTGCCCGAGCATCGCTGGCTGACAGCGCCTTTGGTCACTTATGGCTGGTCGGGTTATGACGTAAAATTCCCCGCGCACAACCGGTCGCTGGATAATATTTATTACAGCATCGAATCCGAACATTTTGATCAGGTCTTGCGCAAGGAGCTTCCGGCATCGTCTCTCATGCTCGGCCGTGAAGTGAGGGCGGTATCCCCACGCCTCGTTGTCCTCGACGGTGCACAGCGGATTAATGCTGGCGGTGTTATCGATGCGCGCGGCGCTGGCGACCTCCATCATCTCGACTGCGGTTGGCAAAAATTCACTGGGCAGTTGATGCAATTGTCCGAACCGCACAACCTCACCAAGCCCATTGTCATGGACGCCACGGTGGACCAACATGATGGCTATCGTTTCGTCTATGTCTTGCCCTTTGGCATGGACAAGCTGTTCATCGAAGACACCTATTATAGCGACAAGCCGCACCTTGACCCGCGCATTTTGCGGCAACGGCTTGCGGCCTATGCCGACGAAAAAGGTTGGAAAGTCGAACGCGTCCTGCGGGAGGAAAATGGCGTTCTGCCGGTGGTCATGGGCGGCGATCTTGACAGCTATTGGAATAGCGGCAGTGGCCGGACCGCGAAGGCCGGCGCGCGGGGTGCCTTTTTCCAACCCGTTACCAGCTACTCCCTGCCCGATGCCGTACGCAACGCGATTTTCATTGCCGAACAACCGGACCTAGACGGTGACAAGCTGAACCTTGCGCTGCGGCAACGGGCGGAGCAACATTGGCGCAGGGGCACATTTTTCCGCATGCTAAACCGCATGCTTTTCCGCGGCGCGGATGGTGCGGACCGCTACAAGATATTGGAACGCTTTTACCGGCTTCAGCCCGATTTGATCGAACGCTTTTACGCTGGACATACCAAAATCGGCGATATGGTGCGTATCCTCTCCGGAAAGCCACCTATTGCCATAGGACGGGCAATAAGAGCGATCTGGAGCAAGAAAAAGTGACCAAGACCGCCGCCATTATCGGCGCCGGATTTGGTGGCCTTGCACTCGCCATCCGTCTGCAGTCGGCCGGTATATCAACCACAATCGTCGAAGCACGGGACAAGCCCGGTGGCCGCGCTTATTATTGGGAGAAGGATGGTTTCACCTTTGATGGTGGCCCCACGGTAATCACGGACCCGCCTTGCCTAGAAGAATTATGGGCGCTGTCCGGCCATAAAATGGCGGACGACATCGAATTGATGCCGGTATTCCCCTTTTACCGACTCAACTGGCCAGATGGCACGAATTTCGATTATTCCAACGATGCGCCGGGACTGAAATCAGAGATTGAGAAATTGAACCCCGCAGATGTGGAGGGCTATCGCAAGTTCCTAGAATATTCAAAGGGCGTGTATCAACAGGGCTATCAAAAACTTGGTTCGGTTGCGTTTCTGGACTTTGCCTCGATGATAAAGGCTGCGCCTGCGTTGATGAAATATCAGGCGTGGCGCTCAGTCTATTCGATTGTTTCCTCTTACGTCAAAGATGAAAAATTGCGCGAAGCGCTGTCGTTTCACACTTTACTGGTTGGCGGTAATCCCATGAGCACCAGCGCGATTTACGCGCTCATCCACACAATCGAAAAAGAAGGCGGCGTCTGGTTTGCCAAGGGCGGTACAAACCGCCTCGTCCACGCCATGGTGACGCATTTCGAAAGGCTTGGCGGGACCGTTCGTTTAAATGATGCGGTCGCAGAAATTGAAACACGCGGTGATAAGGTCACAGGCGTACGGACAAAGTCCGGCTGGCGCATGGATTTCGACATGGTGGCATCAAATGGCGATGTGATGCACACATATAAAGACCTTTTGACCCATAATAAGCGCGGCGAACGGGCAAGCAATGCGTTGCGCCGTAAAAGCTGGTCACCTTCTTTGTTCGTGCTGCATTTGGGTATCAAGGGCACATGGCCGGGTATCCCGCACCATATGATATTGTTCGGCCCGCGCTATAAGGGGTTGCTCGACGATATCTTCAATCATGGTGTCGTGCCAAAGGACTTCTCGCTGTATTTGCATCACCCGACCATCACGGACCCAAGCCTTGCGCCCGAAGGTTGTTCTACCTTTTACGTGCTCGCGCCCGTCGCCCATTTGGGCAAAGCGCCGCATGATTGGGATGGCGATGTAGGTGAGGCAATGAAGGAACGAATATTGGATGAGCTGGAACGCCGCCTAATCCCCGATATACGCAGCCGCATCATGACCCAGTTTCATTATACGCCAGCCGATTTTAGCCGCGACTTGTCCGCCCATTTGGGCAGCGCCTTCAGCCTTGAACCTGTATTGTGGCAATCGGCATATATGCGCACGCATAACCGCGATGACGCGATTTCAAACCTGTATTTTGTAGGCGCAGGCACGCATCCTGGTGCTGGCATTCCCGGTGTCGTGGGGAGCGCAAAAGCAACGGCCGCATTAATGTTAAAGGATGCACATATATGAAACGCCTTGCCGTATATTGCGGGTCAGCAACGCCGGAAAACCCTATATACATCCAGGTCGCCCGCGAAGTCGGTCGGGCCTTGGCCAAACGCGGCATTGGCGTTGTCTATGGCGGCGGACGGTTGGGCCTGATGGGCGCAGTGGCCGATAGCGCGCTGGAAGCGGGCGGCGAAGTCATAGGTATTATCCCCGAGGCGTTGGTCGGCGCAGAAGTCGCGCACAAGGGCTGCACGGAATTGCATGTGGTGTCGGGTATGCACGAGCGGAAGCAAAGCTTTACCGACTTGTCCGACGGCTTTATCACTATTCCTGGCGGCGTGGGTACAATGGATGAATTGTGGGAGGCTATTAGCTGGTCGCAGCTAGGCTATCACCAAAAACCCGTTGGTCTTTTGAACGTCGCAGGGTTTTACGACCAACTGATCGCATTTAACCAGAATATGATCGACGTTGGTTTCATTCGGCCACAACATGCCGGGATTATGCTTGTTGATGATAATCTGGATGACTTGTTGGACAAAATGTCGGCTTATGTGCCGCACAAAACAATCTTCCAGATGAAAGCAGACGACTTGTGACATCCCTCCCGCAAGCGGACTGGAGATAATGGACCGTCCTGCACTCGTCGCCTTTGCGCAAGAAAGTATCTCGCGCGGGTCAAAATCCTTTCGCTTCGCCAGCCGCTTGTTTGACCGAACGACGCGCGAACGGGTGTGGTTGTTGTACGCATGGTGCCGCAAATGTGACGACATGGCGGATGGTCAAGACCATGGCGGCGCGATGGAGGCGGTCACGGACCCAAAGGCGCGGTTGCAGGCGATACGCGAATTGACGGCAATGGCACTCGCCGGAACAGCTACGGGTGAACCAGCCTTTGACTGCTTGGGTGTGGTCGCGCGGGAATGTGGCCTCACGCATCGCATGGCAGAGGATGTGATCGAAGGTTTTGCCCTCGACGCCGCCGATTGGCACCCCCGCCGCGAAAACGATCTGTATCAATATTGCTACCATGTCGCAGGGGCGGTCGGCGTGATGATGGCGGTAGTGATGGGTGTAGCCGCCGATGATGACGCCACGCTCGACCGGGCCTGCGACCTTGGGCTTGCGTTTCAGCTTGCCAATATCGCGCGCGACATTGCCGAGGATGACGCGGCGGGGCGCTGCTATTTGCCCGATGATTGGCTCGCCATGCTCGATATCGGCCCTGGTGAACATATGAAACCGCATAACCGCAAAAAGCTAGCGCTGATGGGCCGCTGGCTCGCCGATGAGGCCGAACAATATGAGGCATCGGCAAGGGTTGGTGCAAAGCATTTACCCTTGCGTGCCCGCTGGGCAGTCTTGTCCGCTGCTGGCATTTACGGCGAGATCGCGCGCAAGGTGCGTGCGTCCGGTGCGCAAGCTTGGGACCAACGCATTTTTACCAGCCGACCTGAAAAATTCCGATGGGTGCGCAGGGCGTTTATCGACGCAATCGCGAACAATCCCCGTGATATGCAACGCGATGCCTTATGGACGCGGAAGCGGTAATTCTTACAATATCGTTATACTGAAACAAGTTCAGGAGAACGAGCTTCGGGGTTAGGACGAAGCGAGCAGCACTGCCGCCCTGCCCGACAAACGCTCAACCGCCGCGCCATGAATTCCCGGCGCGCAGCAGATCAGACCAAAATCCAAAGGCTTGCGTTTGTTATATCTAATGGGCCGCCCCAACGCATCGGTAACAACTCCGCCCGCCTCCTGCGCCACCAAATGCGCCGCGGCGATGTCCCATTCATGGCCCCATCGCAATGTCGCGACAAGATCCGCGCGATCGCAAGCCACCATCGTCATCCGCATGGCAATGCTATTGGGTTTGGTCACCGTCACCAAATCTGCATCCAGTTTCGGCAAATCATCCGCAGGTACGCGCGATCCGGAGAAGTCTAAACGCGCGCTGCCCATCAGCCGCTCTCCATTGCACGTTACGCCTTCCTTATGCGCAGCTACCCAGACTTTGTCTTGCGCCGGTGCTGCCATCACGGCGAAAATTGGCAGGCCATCGGCCACTAACGCCACCGACACGCACCATCCGCTGCGCCCGCGGACATAATCGCGGGTACCATCAATGGGGTCGACCAGCCATAACAGACGCGCGTCCAGCCGGGACGGGTCATCCACAGTTTCTTCCGACAACCACGCGGCCTCGGGCAAAATGGCGCGCAACCGAGTGGTGAGAAAGGCGTCCACCGCCATGTCGATGTCGCTGACCGGATTATTTTTACTCTTTTCCCACACCTTCGTATCGGCCGCCGCGCCCGCACGCCAACTGGCAAAGGCCAATGCCGCAGCCTCTTGCGTGGCGGCTACAACGGCAGCGCGGTCAAGCTGCCGCTCAGGCACCTGCGATCATCATGCCATCGATACGCAATGTCGGCACATTCATGCTGCGTGTGAATTCCAGGTCATTGGCAGCAGTCATGGCGGCAAACATATCCTTCAAATTGCCCGCAATGGTGAATTCGCTCACGGGTCCGGCAATTTCGCCGTTGATGATCAGGAAGCCCGCTGCTCCCCGGCTATAATCGCCCGTGACGGGGTTCACGCCCTGCCCTGCAAGCTCATGAATATACACGCCATGTTTAATATCGGCGATCAGGTCCGCAACGCTGACGCTGCCCCCCTCCAGATGCACATTGGATGGGCTGACGCCCGGTGCGCCGCTGATCCCGCGACTGGCGTGGCCCGTGGGTTCCAGCCCCAATTGCCGTGCCGACGCGCTTTCCATCAACCAGCCGGTCAGCACGCCCTTTTCGATGATCGAACGGCGCGCGGTGGGCAAGCCTTCTCCGTCAAAGGCGCGTGAACCAAGGCCGCGTATCCGGTGCGGGTCATCGACAATCGAAATGCTGCTGTCGAACAATTGCGCGCCAAGCGATTCCAGCAAGAAGCTCGTTTTGCGTGCGATGGCGGAGCCGCTGATACCGCCGAGCAAATGACCGACGAAAGAACTGCCAACGCGTGGGTCAAACACAACCGGCATCTGACCACTTTTGACTGTTCCAGGGTTCAACCGTTTGACCGCGCGCTCGCCTGCGCGCATGCCGATGCTGGCTGGGCTGTCGAGGTCGGCAAGATGCCGCGCCGAGCGCCAGTCATAATCGCGTTCCTTGGCGTCGCCATCTCCAGACAGCACGCTGGCCGATATGCCATAACCCGAACCGGATTTGACGCCCGCAAAGCCATGGCTGGTGGCCAGCGCAAAAATACTGCGGCCTGCGCTGGCGCCCGCGCCTTCGCTGTTGGTGACGCCGGGCACGGCGCGCGCCGCGTCCTCACATTCTAACGCCGCCGCACGCAGCAAAGCTGGATCCGGGTCAAGGCCGTCATCACCGTCAAAATCCGGAATAGCGCCCGTCAGCAAACGGTCCTGCGGCGCGAGGCCTGCATATTGGTCCTCCGGCGCTTCCTTCGCCATATCAATGGCACGGGTGACGAGCCCTGCCAGAATGTCGGGGTTCATATTGGAAGATGAAATCGTGGCAGAACGTTGGCCAACAAATACACGCAGGCCAATATCTTCGCCTTCAGAGCGGGCCACATCTTCCAACTGGCCAAGCCGAACTTGCACCTCCGTCGAGGCATCGCAGACATAGACGGCATCCGCCGCGTCGGCGCCTGCCTTCATGGCTTGGGAAACGAGATTTTGCGCGCGATCAAGCGCGTGTTGTGGTGTCAGCATGATTCCCGCTTAGGCGCGGGCCGTTACAGCGTCAATCAAACGGCCTTCAAAAAACCGTGAATAGCACCGCCAGCACAGTCGGAATGGCAATCGCGGCGCTCCACAACTTCAACCGATCGGCGGTATATTGCATTTCCAGTCCGCCGTCTGCGTCGGCAGTCACACTGAGCGTCTGCCAATGCCGCTCCAAATTGCGGCATAGCGGGATGACGGCAGCGACAAAAAGGACCAAGACAAAATAAGGAAAAATGGACGTACCAGTCGATTCAATCGTCGGCGTCACAACAAATATCAGCATCAATGTGTACACAACCAACGCGAGCGCGACATGGTCAGACATGCGTTTGGAATAGCTTTTATACGCGCGCAAAGGCGCCTTTTGGGCTTGTGCCATTTTTTCTCTCCTCTTCCCTGTCACAAGACTGTCACTTTCGGGAAAAGGTTTCAAGCAAATTTACAAGATGCTACGGGAGGCCCAAGATCTTGTGATTTTGTAAGGATAAGCGCCATTTTGGTCGCTCCATCACAAAGCGCGTGGCCTCTGCGACATTGGCCGCATTAACACCTATGTCGCCAGCATCCATCGGCTGAATAAGGAAATGGACAAATTTCCATTGTTCCATGCCATCCAGATCACTGGTGGGTTGGGGCCACACCAATTTCAGCTCATCGCCACGGCGGTGGATGACGTCTGATCCCGCCTTGGGGCTGATGCAGACCCAATCAATACCGGGATGCACCTCAATCGTGCCGTTGCTTTCAATCGCGATTTGGAAAGCGTGGGCATGCAGCGCATCGACGATCCCGTCATCTACTTGCAACATGGGTTCGCCGCCCGTTATCACGACATAGCGATTGTCAGTGCCATCGCCCCACAATGCGGCGACCTTGGCTGCGAGCGCTTCGGCGTCATAGCGCCCGCCATTTTCGCCGTCGATCCCGACGAAATCGGTGTCGCAAAACTGGCAAATGGCACTGGCACGATCTGCTTCTCGCCCTGTCCATAAATTGCAGCCGGAAAAGCGTAAAAACACCGCACGGCGGCCCGCATGAACGCCCTCGCCCTGCAAGGTCAGGAAAATCTCTTTAACCGCGTAGCTCATGCGTAAATGGTCGGATCAGACAGGCCAGCATCAGCAAAGCCCTTCGCGCGCAGGCGGCAAGCATCACATTGACCGCAGGCCTTATTGTCGGGACTTGGGTCATAGCAGGACCAGCTCATCCCCGCATCGAGCCCAAGCCTTGCGGCCTCACGCGCAATGTCGGCCTTGCTCATATCCAGCAAGGGCGTGTGAATAGTGAAAGGGTCGCCCTCGACGCCTGCCTTGGTCGCGAGATTGGCCGTCGCCTCAAACGAACGGATGAAGGCGGGACGGCAATCGGGGTAACCCGAATAATCGAGCGCATTGACCCCAATCCAAAGATCACGGGCATCGCGCGCTTCGGCTAGGCCAAGACATAAAGACAGGAATATCGTATTGCGCGCAGGCACATAGGTTACCGGAATTGCGCCGGACTCGACGCCCTGCTTCGGCACATCAATATCCGCCGTCAGCGCCGACCCGCCAAAGCGTGTCAGGTCCAGCGGCAATAAGATATGCTCCTTCGCCCCCAAATGCTTGGCAATGCGCGCTGCGCTGTCCAACTCAACCCGATGACGCTGATTATAATCAATGGTCAACGCAATCAGGTCATACCCTGCCTCGCGCGCCAATCCGGCAACGACCATAGAATCAAGACCGCCGGACAAAAGGACGATTGCGGATTTAGTGTGTGTGCTCATGCCGCCCCCATAGCCGTTCGGCATGGGCAAAGTCGAGACTGCGTTATTGGGGGGTGTTGCTACAACGCCTCATCTGCGCACACCGCGCTCGGACTTTATCAAAGAAAGGAAAGCGGTGCACCGTGGAGGATGTAACTGATAATAAATATATTATGGATATTGCGTTACAGACAGGTCACGCAAAAAAATGCGGCTGTTGTTTTAGACCCGAAAAGTTAATTCTTGTGCTTCACACTGTTACGGTTTGCAAGGCGAGAGCAGGAAGAAGCGATGCAATTAACCAGTTTGCGTTCAATATACGTCATTCAGGTAAGCATTGGGTAGCTCCCAAATGCACTATGCCGTGCTATTGCAATCATGTCCTGTGTTGCCCTACGACGCCGTTTCCGTTCCACCAAAGATCAATAAATGTGGATTTACCTATGAGCGTTGCATATCCATGGAGGTGGAATGTTTTCTGAAATGCTAGCAAGCGCGATAGATACGCTTTCCAAAGTGTTGGAACCCAACGGGCCTGCCCAGGCAGCGGCGGCTAGTAGCTTCACGCCAACAGATTTTAGTGTCCATTTCTTTCTGCAGTTAGCTATCATCATACTAACCTGCCGGATCGTCGGAAAACTAGGCCAAAAATTTCTGGGTCAACCTCAGGTTGTTGGTGAAATGATTGCGGGCGTGATCCTTGGGCCATCATTATTTGGTTATTTTTTCGCTGATGCACAGGCAGCGATTTTCCCCGGACCGACTAAAAATGTGCTATACTCAGGAGCACAGTTGGGCGTCGGTTTGTACATGTTTTTGGTCGGCACAACGTTGCAACTTGACCATTTCAAATCCAAAGCAAAGAGTGCGATAAGCGTATCATTCGCTGGCATTGCTGTGCCGTTTTTGATTGCGGTATTGATAACCCCGTGGCTCCTCACTGTTCCGGGCCTCTTTACACCCGGAATCCCGCAATCAAGCGCCACGTTGTTCATGGGCGCCTGCATCGCGCTGACCGCATTTCCGATGTTAGCGCGCATTATTAATGAACGTGGGTTGGCGAAAACGTCGCTTGGCACATTGTCACTTGCCGCCGGTGCGTTTGACGACGCTGTATCTTGGTGTGTGCTGGCAGTGGTGCTGGCAACCTTTGGCGCAGGCCCTGGAGTTGCCGTTCTCGCAATCGGTGGTGGGCTGCTCTACGCGACATTCATCATCCTGTTTGGTCGCAAAATTTTCGCGCCGCTGGGCCGGATGGTCGAGCGCGAGGGCGCCATGAGCATGAATGTGCTTGGCGTAACTATCGCCCTATTCTGTCTGTCAGCGTTCATCATGGACGCAGTTGGCATCCATGCAATTTTCGGCGGCTTCATTCTGGGGGTTGTTATGCCGCGCGGACTATTTGTTGAGGAACTTAAAAAGAAGGTTGAGCCGCTTGCCGTCGTTCTATTGCTGCCGATGTTCTTCACTTATTCGGGACTCAACACGCGCATGGATATGGTCAACACGGTTCCATTGCTGTTGATCGCACTGGTTATTCTGGCAGGATCAATCGTCGCCAAATTTGGTGCGTGCTATGTCGCGGCGCGGGTTGCTGGCGAAGACAATCGCACCGCATTGGGTATCGGCGCGTTGATGAACTCACGTGGTTTAATGGAACTCATCATCATCAACATCGGTCTGCAAAAAGGCATAATCGGACCAACATTATTCTCAATGCTGGTGCTTATGGCGATTGTCACCACGATGATGGCAAGCCCATTGTTCGAGTTGGTGTACGGCCGAAAAGCCCGTGAATCAGGCGAGCTAGGGGCACTGGAAAAAAAGGATGTGGCTCTGGCCGATTGAACTCCGCTCTTTATTGGCGCGTGATGTTGAGGTCGCGTCGATATGGGTTCTAACGCCAATCAGGAGCGCTGGGTTGGCACAGACTTTCGATATCAAACCATTGCCATAGGATCAGGCGAATAACCATTTTATAAGCAACGCAAGCTTAGTTTGATTAGGGGAATTCCCTATTTCAAGCAGGGGCAGGACAATATCGGTTCAGATACTCGCCGTGTGACGGCATGTGCTGGACAACAAACTGGATCGATTTTTCCATTTCGTCAATTTCGCGCCGCGTGGTGGGTTCCTTCAGGGCGTCTGCCATCGCATTGTGTCCGCCCATTTTTATGCCTTGTCCCATCATGACGGCGGCCCAGCTGGTTTCTGTGAATAGCTCATCATCTTCGCGGAATATCTGGCCGTTTTGACGGAACAGTTCGACCTTCTCTGTGAGGCTGTCGGGCACAGGCATGTTGCGGCAATAGTTCCAGAACGGGCTATCGTCGCGTGTGGTGCTGTTATAGTGCAGGATAAGGAAGTCGCGGATGCGTGCATATTCTTTGCCTGTCAGGCGATTGAATGCATCTTCTTGCGCTTGCGTCACCCCATCGAGAGATAGCAACGCAATCAGCTTGTTAATCCCCGTATTCACTAAGTGAAGCGAGGTGGACTCTAGAGGCTCCATAAAGCCTGATGCCAGCCCGAGCGCGACAACATTCTTGTTCCAGAACTTCTTACGTCGGCCTGTCACGAAACGCAGAAAATTTGGTTCCGCGCCAGGTTGGCCAGCAATGTTGTTGACCAGGATGCTATGCGCCTCATCATCAGACATATATTCATTGCAATAGACATGGCCGTTGCCATTGCGGTGCTGCAACGGCACCTGCCATTGCCATCCCGCCGAATGGGCGGTTGCGCGTGTATAGGGCAACGGCCCGCTGCCATCTTCACGCAAGCACGGCAGTGCTACCGCACGGTTGCAGGGCAGATAATTGGACCAATCGTCATAACCCGTTTTCAGCGCCTGTTCGATCAACAGGCCGCGGAAGCCCGAACAATCGATGAATAGATCGCCCTTTAACACATCGTCGTTTTCCATGGTCACAGACGATACAAAGCCGCTTTCATTGTCTAATGTGACATCAGAAATCTTGCCTTCACGGCGGACAACGCCGCGCGTTTCTGCATAATTGCGCAAATATCGGGCGTAGCGTCCGGCATCGATATGATAGGCGTAGTTAACAGGTGGCAAGTCGTCACGCTGATAATCTTCCGTTCGGGCAAAACGCCCGAAATGCGCGGCCATCGTCTCCACGTTGAAAACCTGAATAGGCCGCTTGTCGCCTGCTTGCTGATATTTGTGCCACACATGGTGAAATGAAATGCCATCGACCTCATAGCCATAATTGCCAAAGGGGTGGATATAGCTGTCACCAATCTTGCCCCAGTTCACGAACTGAATGCCAAGCTTGAAACTGCCTTGGACCATAGACAGCATGTCGCGCTCATCAATCTCAAGCAGACGGTTGAAATCAAGAAAGGGAGGAATAGTCGCTTCCCCCACCCCGACAGTACCAATTTCTTCCGATTCAATAAGCGTTATGGATACAGGCCGACCAGCGCGAATACGGGACAATGCAGCTGCGGCCATCCATCCTGCCGTTCCACCGCCAACAATGATAATATTTTCGATTGCCATCTGCGCTCTCCCTTAGTTTTCTTTATAGTCATATAGACAGAAACTTCAAATTGTGAACGTTCATTTTGTCTCTTGTGAACGCTCTCAATTTTAGATATGTGCTAAGATGAAGGGGGAATTAATATCCTCCGAATCAATATCAGGGAGGTTCAATTGGCACGCAAATCTTTATTCGGAGCATCGCGATCGCAGCGCCTTGCTGTATTGACGACCGCTTCCAGCATTGCGCTATGTGCAGCGCAGCCTGTTTTTGCGCAAACCACTGATCAGCCCGATGACGCGTCAGAAACTGCCGAAACTGAAGATGTCATCATCGTTAGCGGCTTCAAAAAATCTCTAGCCGACTCGCAGAGCATCAAGCGCGATTCTGATACTTTTGTTGACGTCATCACATCCGAAGATATTGGCGCGCTTCCAGATCGCTCTGTCGCAGAGGCATTGCAGCGCGTTCCCGGCGTCAACATTTCACGTTTTGAGCAGCGCAATGACCCGGATCGCTTTTCGGTTGAAGGTTCAGGCGTTATCATCCGCGGATTGCCATATGTTCTGTCTAACCTAAATGGCCGCGAAATCTTCTCGGCCAATGGTGGACGAGAGTTGTCGTTCAATGACGTTTCGTCTGAGCTGTTGGGCCGAGTAGAAGTTTTCAAAAACTCTACCTCAGACATGTTGGAAGGCAATATCTCTGGTTCCGTCAACCTTGTGACACGCAAGCCACTCGACAAATCTGGCTTTCATGTCGCTGGCGCGATTGAAGGCAATTATGGTGATATGGCCAAAAAATGGTCGCCAGGCTTTTCCATTCTGGGATCAAATACATTTGAAACCAACATCGGCACTTTCGGTTTGCAACTCGCTTACAGCCAATCGGAACTGGCTACCCGAACCGATGCCTCACAAATTACCGATCCTTGCTATCGTGACCGTTCATTGACCGCAGCATGTATCCGTGTGCGTCCGGTCGGATCTGGCGGTTTTGGCAGTGGCACTCCTTTGAACGCGTCGAACTTTCCGCCTGCAAATTCCGTTTTTGTGCCGAAAGGTGCAGGCGTTCGCACAACTGATCTGAATCGCGACCGTAATTCCTTTTCAGCAGTGGGGCAGTGGGAGAGCAATGATGGCCGTGCGGAGGTCACCGTTGAATATCTACGTGCAGCTACCAATGCGACGTTGAATGAATATGCCGCTTTGGCG
The DNA here is from genome assembly GCA_041175465.1 of Pseudomonadota bacterium. Classification (GTDB taxonomy): domain Bacteria; phylum Pseudomonadota; class Alphaproteobacteria; order Sphingomonadales; family Sphingomonadaceae; genus Sphingorhabdus_B. The sequence goes on from JBEDEX010000007.1 coordinate 106,624, forward strand.
TTGGTCAATGACGATGCGCTGTTTCCAGTGCTCGCACCAGGCACAACTGCAATCTATGATGACAACCAATTTGTTGCAGGTACGCTGACTCAATCCTCCGGCGGGGTTAACGGAATTCCAACGGAATTGCTGCGTTTCCAGCGCGAAGACACAGCAAAGACCGAAGATTTCTCGGCGCATATCAAACTGAGCCCTACCGATCGGCTGCGTTTCAACTTTGAAGTTCAGCACATCAAATCAGACCGCACCGAAGATGGCTTTATCTCGGCGATGCAGACCTATGCTGATTTGCGTATCGACAACCGTGGCAGCACGCCTCTGGTAGAGTTTTTACAGCCGGGGCTCAGCACATCACCGTCGACCTATTTCAACGATCCAAGCAAAACTTTTTACTGGTTCCTCATCGACAATCAGGTGAAGAATGAGGGCGAATTGACCAGCATGCGTGCCGATGCTGAATATGACGTCAGCGATGACGGCTTTTTCAAAAAAGCCCGTTTTGGTGCGCGTTGGGGTGATCGTAACCGCGTAACGCGGAGCGCAAATTTCTCGAACTGGGGCAATTTGGGTGCGCCATGGACCGGGCGCGGTGGTAACTGGAACTGCGGAGATTACCAGGCATTCGGCTGTGGCGGTGCGTATGTTCGCGACTTCCCGAACTCGGCCAATCTTCGCAACCCCTTTGGCGATAGCTTCCAGCGCGGTAATGCGCCGGTGCCGCTTGGCGATGGCTCTGCCTTCTTCTTCGGCGGCGACAATATGGTCGCGGACTATCTGAGCGGTGCTATCCGGACGCAGGCGAATGCCATTACAGCCTCCACCCTGACACCCAATGCATGGTTCCCGATTTCAGCACGCTCAGGCAATCTTGCCGGTGGTCCATGGACAGCTGGTGAAATTTCGGACGTCGAAGAAAGCACATCCGGTGCCTATGCACGCGTCGATTTTGGCGCTGATTTTGGTGGCGCAACACTCAGCGGCAACATCGGCATGCGTTATGTCAGCACCAATGTAAGAAGTGGTGGTTCTTTCAGCTTACCAACGCCTGAATATTTCGACGCGAATGGTAACCGTGATGGCGTCGTCCAACTGGCGGAAGTTCAGGGCTCATGCGCTTTCATTCTCGCCAATAACATCACGCCGGTGCCTGGCTATTGCGGCTTGTCGGCCGAGCGCCAAGCTACATACGCGTCGTTGTTTACAGGTGAGGTTATTTCCGACCCTCTCAACATCCGCTACACAAACTGGCTGCCGAGCTTCAACGCCAAGGTTGATTTCGGTAATGGTGTTCTGGTGCGCGGTGCTATCTCCAAGGGCATTTCCCGGCCAGATCTCTCGGCGTTTACATCGGGTGGTGGTGCTTATGACAACACCAACAATCTGCGCGCTGGTGGGCTTTTGGCCACTGGTCCATTGCTTGCTATTAACACGGGCAATCGTTTCCTTCGCCCTGTTGAATCGGTGAACTATGACCTTTCATTCGAATGGTATTGGGCAAATATTGGTTCGTTGACGGTATCCGGTTTCGTTAAAGACATTTCGAACATCGTGAATAGCGGCGCCATCGTGCGTCCCTTTGTCACACCAAAGGGCGTCAACACCGATATTCTTTTCAACACACCCGTTAACAGCGACGGCGGAACCCTAAAGGGCGTCGAAATCGCGTATCAGCAAGCCTATGATTTCCTACCGGGCATATTGAGCGGTTTGGGTGCTGGGTTGACCTACACTTATGTTGATGCGGGCGATTTCAACAATGCTTCGCTTGGTTCGGAACAGAGCCCGCTTTCAGGCGGTCTGCCTTTGGCTGGGGTTTCCAAGCACACGGTCAACGCTGTCGGGTTTTATGAAAAAGGTCCGCTGTCGTTCCGCTTAGCTTATAACTGGCGTTCTGATTTTGTGCAGACACCACGCGATGTCATCTTCCCGTTCTCGCCAATTTACGGCGAAGCGACAGGTCAACTTGACGGATCAATCTTTGTCTCTGTGACCAAGCAACTGAAACTCGGTATTCAGGGTGTGAACTTGCTTGATGAAGTCACGCAGACATCACAAGTGATCGATTTTGATGGCACCCGCGCAACCCGCTCGGCGTTCCGGAACGATCGACGCTTCACTTTCCTTGCTCGATTTGAATTCTAACACTTAAATATCAGTGTTGCGGAAAAACGGACCCTAGTCATATGACTTGGGTCCGTTTTTCTTTCAGCCTGCGTCTCAGGAGAAAACCTATGCAGTTCAAAATTGCTTTGCTTGGCGCGATGATTAGTTTGACGGCTGGCTGGACAACAGCGGCCAAAGCACAATCTTCAGAACATGGCTGGAGTCTTGTCTGGGCTGACGAGTTTGACGGCACCAAATTGGATCGCAAAAAATGGAAGCCCGAAAGATCATGCTGGGGCGGCGGCAATCAAGAGCGGCAATGCTACACGGATAGAACCAAAAACATTAAGGTAGCAGATGGCAATTTGCATTTAATTGCGCATAAAGAGACGTTTACAGGTCCAGACTTACCGCCTGAATTTTCGAAAAAACCTTATCCGCAAAAGACACAGGAATATACCTCCGGCAAAATCCGAACGCTCGGCATTTCAAGTTGGAAATACGGAAAAGTCGAATTTCGGGCGAAGCCACCCAAGGGCCAAGGCACCTGGCCTGCCGTATGGATGATGCCCGCCAACAATGCCTATGGCGGCTGGCCACGTTCAGGCGAGATTGATATTTTGGAAGGCGTTAATCTTGGCGCGACATGCGACACATGCACAGGGGGTGTTGGCGAGAACCGAATGATTAGTGCGATCCATTTTGGCGATTACGCACCGAAAAATAAGCTTCATGACACGCGCGTGGCTTTGCCATCAAATGCGTTGCCTTCAGACGAATTCCATATTTGGACGCTCGAATGGGGTGAAGGCGTTATGCGTTTCTATCTTGATGGCAATAAATATTGGGAACGTAAAAGCGGCGATTGGGAGACAGCGTCGCCCTTGGCGAAATCAAATCCCGTTGCGCCTTTTGATCAGCCCTTCTACATCATGGCCAACCTAGCCATTGGTGGTGGCCTGTCAGAGAAGAATAATGATGAAGGCGTTGCATCAAATGTAACACCGGCTGCGTTTTTGATCGACTGGATTCGCATCTACCAATGCAGCAGCGACAAGGAAAAAGGTCTGGCCTGCATGCAGGGCGACAAAGAAAGTAAGTAACTTATGGCGAGACGCCGCCAGGCCGTCACTATCAAGCATGTCGCAGCCGATGCAGGGGTATCCCTGCAAACGGTAAGCCGCGTCATCAACAATGAACCTAACGTCCGGCCGGCCATGCAGGAACGCGTACAGGCGTCTATTGATAAGCTTGGCTATGTCCCGTCAATTGCGGCGCAACGGATGAGCGGGTCACGTTCTTACTTGATCCTTGCCATCAACGATCGTGAGCGCACAATTGCCGATTGGCAGAACCGCCAAGGATCGGACTGGGTAGACCAAATGCTTTTCGGCGGCATGCTAAAATGTGCCGAACATGGATACCGGATGATCTTTGAGCTGGTTGATACCCACAATGATCATGTCGAGCGCGAATTGGGCGCAGCCATTGCGGCATTGCAGCCAGACGGCGTTATCCTAACGCCGCCTCACTCTGAAAACCCGCTCATCACGGGATTTCTAGCCAAACGCAAAATTCCTTTTGCCCGCATAGGTTCGATCACACCGGGGCCGGGCATCGCGATGACGATGGATGATGAAGGCTCGGCCCGACGCGCAACAGAGCATCTCATCGCGCTTGGCCATAGCAGAATTGGCTTCATTGCGGGCCCTAAAGAATATGACCTATCTAACTGGCGTATCGACGGATGGCGCGAGGCTATGGCCTCCGTCGGCCTTTCCTGCGATGCGTTATGCGTCAGAGGCGATTTTGGATATGACAGCGGTGTGTTGGCCGCAAACGCGCTGCTCGACTTGAAAAAGCCACCCACGGCGATCATCGGCAGCAATGACCAAATGACGCTTGCCGCTTTAGACGCGGCCAAGACGCGTGGCTTACACATTCCGAGCGATTTATCCCTCATCAGTTTCGATAATACGCCAGTTGTGCGTTTTACGGTGCCCGAACTCACTGCGGTTGATCAGCCTATCGCCGGAACCTTTTCGAAGGCGGTGGAGCTCTTGATTACAAACGGTGATGCGCCCGTGCCGCATCAACCTGTTGTTATTGAGGGCAGCCTCATAGAACGAAGCAGCACCGCACCGCCGTCTAAACATGGTCGCGCATAAATCTGCGGACAGCAGCCGGCAGTCGGCAACTTTCATGTATTTGTACGCGCTCGCCGTATCTGGCGGCGCTGTTGCGTATATGCCGTTTCTGACGATTTTACTGCCATTACGTGCGACAGATATGTCCGGCACGGACACCCTTGGCATTTTAGCGATAGCTGCCTTTCTGGGCGCAATTGCTGCAAGCGTGGCCAATATCGGTTTTGGATGGGCCAGTGATAAGACCGGCGAACGACGCCTGTGGATATGCGCTGGATTAGCCTTATCGACGGCTTTGTTGCTCACCACAGCTTATGCCAAGAGCCCAATAGCGTTGATAGTCATCATCATTTTCTGGCAAATTGGTCTGAACATGATGCTTGCGCCCTTAAGCGCGTGGGCCGGTGACCATATCCCCGATTCCCAAAAGGGCTTCCTCGGCGGCCTATTGGCGTTAGCGCCAGGAATGGGGGCGATCTCAGGTGCGTTCGTAACAATGAACAATATTTTTCCTTCGGAGCACCGTGAAATAATTATCGCGATGTTGGTAATAGCCATGGTCAGTCCGGTGCTGATTTTTGGCAGACCGATAGCTATGCCGGGACTGACGTCCGCGCCGATGGATCAAAAAACCGATGGGGAACAGCGCGCCGTAATTCGGCACGCCGCCGTTAAAATGTGGATTGCGCGGTTATTAATACAAATTGCGGAAGCGTCATTATTTGCATTTCTCCTTTTATGGTTCCGCAGCGTTGATCCTGATTTTGGCGAAAATGATGCCGCCAATATCTTTGCGATTGTTCTGGGTTTAGCTGTCTTTATAGCATTAGCAGTAGGCCGCTGGTCCGACCGTTCAAATCGTCCCATTTTCCCGCTTATTTGTGGGGCAGCCGCAGCTTCGGCCGGACTGGTCATCATGTCGGTTTCGTCAGCTTTACCGATTGCCATTGCCGGATATGTGGTCTTTGGCTTGGCGAGCAGCCTTTTTCTGGCGTTGCACTCAAGCCAGACTTTGAGGGTACTCCCCCGTCCACAAACGCGCGGACGGGATTTGGGCATTTTCAACCTGACGAACACAGTACCATCGCTCATCATGCCATGGCTGACGCTGGCTTTGGTGCCCACTTATGGCTTTAGCAGCCTGTTTCTGCTGCTAGCAGGGCTGGCGCTCATCGCGTGCCTGTTATTGGCAACAATGCCGCGCCAGCATGCGCGCAATTAGGCAGGCTTACGCGCGTAGATACCGAATGCCGCGATGATCGCATAGCAAAGCATCGGTAAGGTGAACGCGATAGCCAGACTTCCGGTCACGTCAGCGATGATGCCCGTGAGCAGTGGAACAACAGCGCCGCCGACAATGGCGACATTGATGATACCAGAACCGTCGGCCGCGCGTGACCCGAGCTTTTCACACGCCAGCGTGAATATGGTAGGGAACATGATCGCATTGGTCAGGCCCACTGCCAGCAAGGAGTAGCCAGCAATTTCGCCCGTGCTTTGTGTGGAAAAGATCAGCAGTGCAATTGCGGCAACCGATACAGACGCCAGCACCTTCCCAGGGCTCAGCACGCGCAGGACCACCGAGCCAATGAACCGCCCCACCATTGCACCGCCCCAATATAAGCCAATAAGCTTGCCAGCGTCCTGCTCGGCTAGCGCCATCACATGATCTTGCATCAAATAATTGACGATAAGCGAGCCAATCGCGACTTCGGCGCCTACATATAGGAAAATACATAAAGCACCGAAACCGAAACGAGGCCGCTTAAGCAAGTCGAGGCCGGCCAAGCCCTCGCTCGCTTCATGCTTTTCGCCCTTCAACGCATCGCGAAACAGCCATACCACTGCGGCAACAATCGCCAGTGCAACAGCAATACCCAAATAGCCATTCACAATGGCTTGACTTTCTGCCGTGCGATAGGCGTCAAGTTCCACACCGGAGAGTTGGTCAGCGGTTACAGTCGCGAGGCTACCAAGGATAAGGATAGAACCCACGATAGGGAAAACTGTGGTGCCAAGCGAATTAAACGCTTGAGCAAAGGTCAGGCGGCTATGCGCTGTTGCAGGCTTACCAAGCATGGAGATCAACGGGTTAGACACCACTTGGACAATGACCACGCCGCTTGCCAACACAAACAATGCCAACAGGAATACGCCATAGGTCGCGGTCTGGCTCGCTGGGATGAACAACAGACAGCCAGCCATCATCGTTAAAAGGCCGGCAACTGCGCCGCGCATATACCCGATTTTCTTAACAAGACGTGCGCCGGGAATGCCGATGACGGCATATGCGGCAAAGAAACAGAACTGCACAAGCATCGCCTGCGTATAATTGAGCGTAAACAGCTCTTTTAACTTCGGGATGATAACATCATTGAGGCTTGTGATGCCGCCGAAGATGAAGAACAGCCCCATCACGAATAACTGCAATTGCGGTGCGTCGATATGGGTATCTCCAGTATCTGCTGACGCAGATCCGCCGGGTGCCAATGCCATCTTCTCTCTCCCTTATTTTAGCGCGCTTTGCCGGGGCAGGACGTGCTTTTATTTGTCGTTTCGATATGAACGTTACGAATTGTCGCAACAAGACCCTTCGCCGCCTGCATGCGTATAGGGGAACCGACCGCGTCCAATTTCGCACCAGCTGCGGCAAAGCAACGCAGCGGAATGCGGGTTTGTGTGGGCACCCCTGTGGACAACGCGCGCATCGTGATTTGTATATCAAGCGCAGCGCCACCAAAGGACAGCATTACTGGCCCGGTCGCGGGCTGATCAATGCGCCAGTCGATGAGCAGCGACCAATCTTCCTTCAACGGCTTGCTCAAGTCTACAGCAGGCCCGTTTACTACGAAAGCGCCGTCCGCGTTCCACGTGAATTGACGCGCATCTTCCTGCGCGGTCATATCAACAGCCCGCGCGCTAATCGAACCGTCCATCTGCAAATTCCAAGGTGCGGGCACTTTGCCACGTACGAAATATTGCGTAGCGATCGTCAAAGATGACAAATCGACGCGCGGGTCTTCATTAACCGGAGCAAGCTTGTTCGATTGCGTGTAATCGAGGCCATAACCCAGCGGGAAAAGCGGTGCGTCAATCGGTGACCGCGCGTCAGCTGGCCAACTAAATGGTAAGCGCCCAGTAAAGTCACGCATCGGCTTTCCGTTTCCGCCAGCGACCAACACATCGGCCACACCCCGACCTTGCGTACCTGGCAACCATGCCGCCACAAAAGCATTGGCTTGGTTGATGAGTTTGCCCGTAAACATCGGCCGCCCGGATAGGAACACAATCACCACAGGTATATTTTGTGCCTTAAGCCGCGCAATCATCTCTTCTTCAGCAGGCTGGGGCCGGAATGCGAGGTTTGGCACATCGCCTTCAAATTCAGCATAAGGTTTTTCGCCAAGGACAATAATCGCCACATCGGGCTTCTTTTCAAAAGTGCCTGTTGTCGCGATATTGGCAGTGCCGCCGCCTGCTTTAACAGCTTCCGAAATCGCGCGGCCAATCGTCTGGCCATTGGAAAAATCGGCGGCAGTGGTGTCCGTGCCTTGCCAGCTAATGGTCCAGCCGCCAGCCTGCATCGCCATATTGTCCGCGCCGAAACCGGCAATCAGGACATTGCTGCCATTACGAATGGGCAGAACGCCATCATCATTTTTTAGCAGCACCAGTGATTTCGATACCGCCTCACGCGCAAGATCGAGATGCTCTTGCTTGCCAACCAAAGATGTTTGCCCCCGCACAGTCGGCGCATCGCCCATGAGGCCAAGTTTGTATTTCACGCGCAATATTCGCCGCACCGCATCGTCCAACCGCGTGGCCGGAATGCGGCCATCCCGAGCCGCTGACAGCGTTGACGCGAACAATCCCTTCCAGCTGTCAGGCGCCATGAACAGGTCAAGCCCGGCATTAATGGCCGCAGCGCAGTCGGTCGCGGAGCAGCCCGCAACTTGCCCATGTCCATTCCAATCGCCAACAACCAGCCCAGCAAAGCCCATCCGGTTTTTCAAGACATCGGTCAGCAGAGAGGCATTGCCGTGATGCTTCACCCCGTTCCAGCTTGAGAAGCTCGCCATAACCGTCAGTGCGCCTGCGTTGATAGATGCTGGATAACCCTGCGCATGTTTTGCGACCAGTTCGGTTTCGGTGATCTGGGCATCGCCTTGGTCGCGGCCGTCCATGGTGCCACCGTCGGCAAGGAAATGTTTGGCAGTTGCGGCAACATGCGTGGCGTCCAACGGCGCGCCCGCGACCAGATTGCCTTGCAAACCAGTGGTCATCGCACCGGCATATGCAGCAATCAGTGCAGGATCGGAGGAATAGCCTTCATATGTTCTGCCCCAGCGCAAATCTTGCGGTACGGCGAGCGTTGGCGCGAAGGTCCATTCAATCCCGCTGCCTGAAATCTCGGCTGCAGTGGCCTTGCCAATGCGTTGGATTAAGTCGACATCGCGGGCCGCGCCAAGTCCGATATTATGCGGAAAAATGGTTGCCTGCGGCAGGTTTGAATGCCCATGCACCGCATCGACGCCAAATAAGATGGGCACGCCAGCGCCTGACTTACGTGACGCATCCCGAAACGCACTCACCAGCTGCGCCCATTTTGCAGCGTCAGCGCGCTCGTCGCCATAAGGTCCGGAATTACCGCCCGCAAGGATGGAGCCGAGCGGATATTGCTTTAGATCCTCAGGCGTGATTGCGCTGATGTCAGCCTGTATGATTTGACCGACCTTCTGCTCCAATGTCATTTTTGAAATCAACGCCGTTATCGCGTCTTCGGTTTTCGTATCGGTAATCGCAGCAGGGCTTTTGGCCGTTGGCCAGTTGGCAACATTTGCAGTAGTCGCAGCAGATGGCGCCGCCGGCTTCGCAGTCAGTGGGTAAGTCACCGCCGAAACACATCCCGCCGACGCGAAGGCCATCAGTGCCATCGTTCCCCTTAACCGCATCAAACCCACTCCAAAACTTCATTGTGAACGTTATCATAATTTGATGGCAGGAACGGTAGGGGAAATCAAGCTTCATCATGGCGCCGAATAACCAAAAGCAGACAGTCCGGCCCCAGCCGGAATGCGGCCCTTCAGGAAAAGGTGTATTTTTCTCGCGGCCATTCCGGACAAAGGAGAAGTGAGATGGGTATTTCTCATCTCAATTTTCGTGGGTATGAGCGAAGACAATGGAATGCGGGAAATTTGGTGGGTGCCAAGCGGCCCCTTAAGCCTCGCGGCTTAAGGGCAATTGATTTCTTTCTCAAAGAACATCGACGCATGCGCGATCGATTGCTTTTCGCTCTAGCAATCAACAAAAGGTGGAGCGTGGAAGGCTGTCAGTACCACACTAACCGGGAAAATCCCTGTTAGTGGTTTGGTACGTAAATGGTGCACCCGGAGCGATTCGAACGCCCGGCCCTCAGATTCGTAGTCTGATGCTCTATCCAGCTGAGCTACGGGTGCACTGGAGCGCCGCTATTAGGGACGGCAGCAAAGTTGTGCAAGACCTAATTTGACGTTTCAAGCTGCTTGCAAGATGATTTCTGGCGGATTGCGTCCACGGCTGGATATTCAGACGGATTGGCAAGCAATATCCGGATCAAAGCAATGCCTTTATCATATTGCAACATGACTGGTTGATAGCCTTGCGGGGCAGTCTGCCCTGCTTTGATCAACGCAAGGCGAGCAGGCGCGCCTTTGGTATCGCGATCGCTGCGGACAGCCGCGACATCGGTGCGCGCGTCAAATATGCTCACCGACCAATAATGACCGGCCACTGGCGCTACGTCGACCAGCACAGGCCCCTTTGAAACGTCAAAAACGCAAGTGGCATAAGCAAGGTCTGGACTTGGGCGGACAATAGTTTGATTGTCGGCGGTGGTCATGGGCGAAAAGGCAAATTGATTGACAGGACTGCGGTCACCAATTTTCGTCAACGCCGCATACATCAACGCATAAGGCGTTGCCAGCAAGGTCGCTTGATAAGTACCCAAGGCGACAAGGCCACCCGCCACTATCGGAAATAACCAGCGCCGCATCATGCACATCCTTTACGATTAATGACCGGGAGCTGCGCCTTGTCAGGGTTTTCGATGATAGCCGCAGACGGGTGATAGAGACGCAAGGTCAGGTCGAAAGCGTCGATCGACCCCGTTGGCAACCAACGGCCCGATTGTGCATCTGGTGACACGGTGAAAGACCAGCGCCCTTGCGCGTCCGTGGTTACGGCGCTGGCCGGTATGGACCAGCGATTGGCCGCATTTTTCACAAGCCAGCCTTCGCCTTCATATAAGGTGATGCTCCACCAGCGGCCATCCAGCGTTCCGCCGCGCACATCATAAGTGCAGCGACCGTCTAGTCTGCGGCCATCGCTATCGCGAGTAGCGGTGAAGTACATGGCCTCTTTCGCAGGTAAGGCCAGCAAGCCGGACAAAGCTACCTTGGCGCGGGTAAGCGTGCTTGCCTCCAATGTACCGAAGCTTTTTCCTGTCTCCCAAGGTCCGTTAGAAACGACGCCATCGCTCAATCCGCCACGCACCTGATGCACCGCAAAGGCGGTGCCACCTACGAGCCCGAGTGCAATAGCAATGGCGTATCTGTGCCAAGCCTTCATAATCTCTCTCCTCAAGATCAAATGCTAGCCGGTTCAATTACCCGTTGGCAAGCGCCGCTTGTGCCGCCGCAAGTCGTGCGATGGGTACACGATAAGGCGACGCACTGACATAATCGAGGCCAACCTGTTCGCAGAAGGTGATCGATGCCGGATCGCCGCCATGTTCGCCGCAAATGCCAAGCTTGATCTCAGGACGAGTTGCGCGGCCTTTATTGGCGGCAATCTCGATCAATTGACCGACGCCTTCGACATCCAGGCTGACGAAGGGATCACGGGCGTAAATGCCCTTGTCGACATAATGCGTCAGGAATCGTGCTGCATCATCACGGCTAACGCCCAAGGTGGTTTGCGTCAGGTCGTTGGTGCCAAAGCTGAAGAAACTGCCGACTTCGGCAATTTCATCGGCCATCAACGCCGCGCGAGGCAGCTCGATCATGGTGCCAACGAGATATTCAATCCGCTTACCCTGTTCGGCAAAGACGGCTTCGGCAGCCTTGTCGACAACATCCTTCATCAATTCCAGCTCACGGCGCGTGCCGACGAGCGGAATCATGATTTCGGGCACCGGTGCGACGGCAAGGCTGCACGCTGCTTCAAATATCGCTCGCGCCTGCATCTCGTAAATTTCGGGATAAGTTACGCCCAAACGGCATCCGCGATGGCCCAGCATCGGGTTGAATTCATGCAATTCGGATGCGCGCTGTTTCAACACTTCAACGCCTACCCCTGCTGCTGCCGCAACCTCGGCAAATTCGCTTTCCTGATGCGGTAGGAATTCATGCAAAGGCGGGTCAAGCAAACGGATCGTAACGGGAAGCCCCGCCATGACTTCGAAAATCGCGGCAAAATCCTTGCGCTGTTCAGGCAACAATTTGTCGAGCGCGACCCGGCGGCCCTTTTCATCATCGGCCAATATCATCTGACGCACAGCGGTGATACGCGCGGCGTCAAAGAACATATGCTCCGTCCGGCACAGGCCAATGCCCTCAGCACCGAAATCACGTGCGGTTTGCGCGTCGGCCGGGGTTTCGGCATTGGCGCGAACCTTCATCCGGCGCCCTGCATCGGCCCAGACCATCAATGTACCGAAATCACCCACCAATTCGGGCTGAATCGTTGGCACTTCGCCCGCCATCACTTCGCCGGTCGAACCATCCAATGTGATGATATCGCCCTCTTTCAGAGTGCGTCCAGCGATGCGCAAAACTTTGACAGCAGCGTCGATTTGCAGACTGCCTGCGCCTGATACGCAAGGGCGGCCCATGCCACGCGCCACAACGGCGGCATGGCTGGTCATGCCGCCGCGCGCGGTCAATATGCCCTTAGCGGCGTGCATGCCGTGAATATCTTCGGGGCTGGTTTCGATACGGACCAATATGACCGCCTTGCCCAATTCGTTGAACCGTTCGGCAGTATCGGCATCAAAAACGATCTCCCCTGATGCCGCGCCCGGCGAAGCCGGCAGGCCAGAGGTCAGCACATCGCGCGGCGCCTGCGGATCCAGCGTCGGGTGCAACAACTGATCGAGCGCCATCGGGTCAATGCGTAAAACGGCCTCATCAGTCGTGATCATGCCTGCTTGCGCCATATCGACGGCAATTTTCAAGGCGGCCTTTGCGGTGCGCTTGCCCGAACGGGTTTGCAGCATCCACAATTTTTCCCGCTCAACGGTGAATTCAATATCCTGCATATCGCGATAATGCGTTTCCAGAATTTCAAACACGCGCGCCAGTTCGGCATATACCGTTGGCATGGCTTCTTCCATCGACAGCGGCTTTGCACCTGCGCGTTCGCGGGCGGCCTTGGTCAGATATTGCGGGGTGCGTATCCCTGCGACAACATCCTCACCCTGCGCATTTATCAGATATTCGCCGTAAAAGGCGTTCTCGCCCGTTGCGGGGTCACGGGTGAAGGCAACACCCGTCGCCGACGTCTCACCCATATTGCCAAAGACCATTGCCTGCACATTGACGGCCGTGCCCCAATCGCCCGGAATATTATTCAGGCGGCGATAGACCTTTGCCCGATCCGATTCCCATGATCCAAACACCGCGCCGACCGCACCCCATAATTGGTCATGCACATCTTGCGGAAATGGCTTGCCCCATTCGGCGGCCACGAGACGCTTATATTCGGCAACCAAAGCCTTCAAATCATCAGCAGACAATTCGGTATCGAGATAGAAACCCCGATCTTCCTTGGCGATTTCCAGTGCCTCTTCAAACGCGCCATGATCGAGTTCCAACACCACATCGGCATACATTTGAATGAAACGGCGATAGCTGTCCCACGCAAAGCGTGCATCGCCCGACGAAGCGGTAAGTCCTTCGACTGTTTGGTCATTCAGCCCGAGGTTTAACACCGTATCCATCATCCCCGGCATCGACACCCGCGCGCCCGAACGCACCGATACCAATAAGGGATTGGCAGAATCGCCAAAGGATTTGCCCGTTACCTGCTCAATATGCGCGAGGCCATTGGCGACTTCTGCCCGAACGCTTTCAGGGAAGCTTTGGCCATTGGCATAATATGCCGTGCACATTTCGGTCGTAATCGTGAAGCCTGGCGGGACAGGCAGGCCAATCGAAGCCATGCCATCCAAATTCGCGCCCTTGCCGCCTAAGATATTTTTATTGCCGCGAACGGTTTCGTCGCCATCCGAAACACCACCACCGAACCGATATACGTACTGGGTCATCCCGCAGCCATCCCTTTTGCTTGGCTTTATTGCTTGCCCGCCGTTGTGCAGTGCAGCGCATCGGAGTCAAGTCTGGAGGGCAGTTATTTTCCGGATTTGTTGGCGAATAACATAAAGCGCGCCAAGGGTAGCTTGAACGATAGCAGATACAGGACATGGAGCACGACCAGCGCAATCGCAAAATTTGCAAGATATTCGTGCACTTCTTCGCTAATTTCGCCGGATTTATCTGCGCGGCCAGCGCTTTCATGCTCGCCCGAAAGGTCGAAGGAACTAAGCGTGCTAGGTTGCAACGCACGCCCCTTGTCCATCATGATACCCGTGCCCGTGGCACCAATCACCGAAAGGGCGATTCCCGCCAATAGGACTTGGCTGATGGCCGGATGGGTCATGACACCCTTTAGATGTAAATCTTTGAAAGAGGGGTGGAAACGCGCAAGCCCCAATTGCGGCGCACCGCTCAAGGCCCAAATCAGCCGGAACAATATGAGGGCAGCCACGCCATAACCAAGCCAGGCGTGAACAAGACCCATTTCCGCCGAAAAATAAGCGGCCAATACGGTCAGCGCGAGAAAGCTATGAAAAATACGGATGCGGTGCATAACGGCCATGGGGATGTTCCTTTGAACAGGAAACAAACCAAACGCCCATTCGGCCCCGCCAGCAATGATTTAGATCAAGCGCCGCCATACTGAACATGTTCAGCGTGACAATGGCGAATGAACCCGACCCTATCCCTCAATCTTCGAAAAATCGGCCACTTGAGTTACCGCATCGCGAAACCGCGCGAGTAAGCCCAAACGAAACGCCCGCTTGGCCGGATCCGGATCGTTGACCATCACGCCTTCAAAAAAGGCATCAATGGGTGCACGCAAACTGGCTAATGCAGCCATCGCGCCTTCGAAATCTTCAACCGACAAGGCGGCAGCGGCCTTGGGCTCCGCCGCGTCGAGCGCATTGCGGAGGGCTAACTCTTCGTCCACCAAATCAGTCGAAGCAGGGGCAGCCGTATCAACGCCGTCTGACGCCTTCAATATATTCGCCGCGCGTTTATATGCCGCCAATAGGTTCGCGCCCTCAGCGGTCGTGATATAGGCTTGCAACGCCCTCACCCGCGCCAGCAGCCGCACAAGATCATCCTCACCACCAAGGCTAAACACCGCATCGATGAGGTCGTGCCGCACGCCCGCTTCGCGTTGTTGGACTTTGAGGCGGTCGATTAGGAAAGGAATAACCTGACGTACGTTTTCGATGAAAGTATCAAGCTCTGCTTTAGGAACCACTTCTTCACGTCGCCGTTTAACAAGTTCCGGCAAATTTATGCTGTCAGGCGAAATTTTGGCAGCTGCAAATGCTGAGAGATCGCGATCAACAACCTTCACTATTGGAGAGCCCATAACGTCAACATAGGCTGAAATATGTTTATAAATGAGTTCTCCAGTAGAGAGTCTCAACTCGCTTCTTTGCAACAATGAAATAATACCGATTGCCGCCCGCCTGAGCGCAAATGGGTCTTTCGAACCTGTGGGTTTTTCATCAAACGCAAAAAAACCAACAAGCGTATCCAACTTATCCGCCAAACTCACCGCCACCGTTACCGGTGCCGTGGGAACATCATCGCCCTGCCCGACGGGTTTATAATGGTCGCGGATGGCGTCGGCGACGGCGTCGCTCTCGCCTTGCGCGCGGGCGTAATAACCGCCCATGATGCCCTGCAATTCGGGGAATTCACCGACCATGCCGGTGACGAGATCCGCCTTGCACAAACGTGCTGCGCGTTCGGCGGCGTCAGCAGTCGCGCCTTTGACGATACCCGCTTCTACCAACCAACGGGCAAGCTTCGCCACGCGTTCCACCTTATCGGCAACGCTGCCCAATTTCTCATGAAATGTAATCTGCGCCAATTTCTGCGCTTGGCTATCCAGCGCGACCTTTAGGTCCTGTTCCCAGAAGAATTTCGCATCGGACAAACGCGCGGCCAATACCTTTTCATTACCTGCAACAATCGCCGCCCCATTATCATGCGCGTCGATATTCGCAGTGCAGACAAAGGCATTGGCAAGTTTACCAGCCTTGTCGTTGCAGACAAAATATTTCTGGTTCACGCGCGCCGTCAACTGAATGACTTCTTGCGGCACGTCCAGAAATGCGGGGTCGAAGCGGCCAAGCATTGGCACGGGCCATTCGGTCAGGCCCGCATTTTCAATGACCAAACCTTCATCTTCCACCAAGTTCAGGCCAGCAGCCTGCGCCGCCGCCTTCGCGCCGTCACGGATGATGCGACAGCGTTCGGAGAAATGGACGAGGACGTGCGCGGCGCGCAGCTTCTCAATATAATCCCCTGCATTGCCGATGATAATCGGGCCGCGGTGATGGAAGCGATGGCCCATCGTTTCCGCGCCGCTCACAATACCGTCAATTTCGCAATGCACCACCGCGTCGCCGAGCAGCGCCACGATGCCCTGCAATGGGCGCACCCAGCGTAGGCTCTCGGTCGAGACCGATGCCGCGCCCCAGCGTTGCGATTTCGACCATGGGAAGGCACGGATGATCGCGGGGATCGCCTCTGCCAAAACATCGGCCGTCTGACGTCCTGCCTTTTCAACTACCGCATAATAGACGCCATCGCGTTCGACCAACTGGTCTTGCGACAGGCCAGCTTTTCGCAAAAACCCTTCCATCGCCTGCGGCGGCGCGCCGACCTTTGGCCCCTTGGTTTCTTCAGACACAGCCTCAGTCGCCAGCGGCAAACTAGTCGCGATGAGCGCAAGACGGCGCGGCGTGGCAAAGGTCTCCACCGATGCCGCGGCAAGACCAGCCTTAGCCAGCACGTCATTAAACAGGCGGGCCAAGTCTTCCTTGGCCTTCACCTGCATTCGAGCGGGGATTTCTTCGGAGCGCAATTCAAGCAGGAAGTCGGTCATACTGCCCATCCGTTCTTTTCCATCCATGCCTGGCAACTGCCTTTGGCAAGGTCGCGGACGCGGCCCATATAGCTTGCGCGTTCCTGCACAGAAATAACGCCGCGCGCTTGCAATATGTTGAAGATGTGGCTCGCCTTAATCGCTTGCTCATAAGCGGGAATGGGCAAAGCATGTTGCAGGCAGCTTTCGCATTCTGCCGTCGCCTTTTTGAAGGCATCAAACAGCATGTCGGTGTCGGCAACTTCGAAATGATAAGTGCTCATCTGCCGTTCGTTTTCGCGGAATATGTCGCCATAGGTCACCGCCGGACGATCCGCCGTTGCGTTGTTATATACGAGGTCGAAAATGCTGTCCTTATTCTGGATATACATCGCCAGACGTTCCAGACCATAAGTCAGCTCGCCCGAAACGGGCTTGCAGTCAAAACCGCCCATTTGTTGAAAATAGGTGAACTGCGTCACCTCCATACCGTCACACCATATTTCCCAGCCAAGGCCCCATGCGCCCAGCGTTGGGCTTTCCCAGTCATCTTCGACAAAACGGATGTCGTGGAGCAAAGGATCAATGCCAATCGCTTTCAACGAGCCAAGATAGAGCTCCTGCAAATTGGGCGGACTTGGCTTTAAGATAACTTGATATTGATAATAAGCGCCCAGCCGATTGGGGTTTTCGCCATAGCGGCCATCGGTTGGCCGGCGCGATGGCTGCACAAAGGCGGCGTTCCATGGGTCCGGCCCCAGCGCGCGCAGGGTGGTGGCCGTGTGAAACGTGCCAGCGCCCATTTCCATGTCATAAGGCTGCAAAATGGCACAACCCTGCTTGCCCCAATAATCATGAAGCGTGAGGATCAGATCCTGAAAACTAAGTGGAGCAATGTCGGACATTGCCAGCCATTGGCGGAGATGGGCTGCTAAATCAAGGTTCTGAATAAACGCATAGGTTTTTGTCAGCGGTGCATAGCATATTGTAAGGTGTTGTTGACATTATCAGCGAATCGAATTAGTAAGGTATACATGACACAAAGACACCGAAACCTGACATGAAAAATCAGCTCAAAGTGCTGCGTGCGATGCGCAACTGGAGTCAGGCCGATTTGGGCGAACATCTCGATGTCTCGCGCCAAGCGGTGAATGCTATTGAAACGGGGAAATATGACCCCTCGCTGCCACTGGCGTTCAAGATTTCAAGGTTGTTCGATTTGCCCATCGAACAGATTTTTGATGACGAATTTGAAGGAGGGAACGATGTTTAACGCGGATGAAGATGCTGGCAGCAACGGCAAACGCATATTGTGGATGTCATTGTGCGGCTTTGGCATAATCATGCTCTTAGGCGCCATCACGGGTTTCCTGTCTGCACATATGGAGGAAGGCGGCGGCCCGCTAAAATTATCTGGTTATGCTATTTTAGCGGCGTTCATTAGTGTCGCCCTCGCGCTTGCATTCGCCATCTGGAAATTGTTTCGTCAAATGCAGCAGAGCGACCAAAAGTTGCCCCAACGTGAAAAAGTCTACAATCGTTTCTTAATTGGCAGCTTTTTATTTGGCGGCGCCACTGGCCTCGTCTTGGCTCTGACCGGTAGTTTTGACGCAAACGAAAACAATCTGTTTGCCACGGGCGACATGTCACCAGTGCTCGCGATTATCCTTTCGATCGCCCTCGGTGTCATTGTCCCTGTCATCACTTTCTACTGGCATAAAAATGTCGTCGATGAACAAGAAGAGGCCGCCTATCGATTTGGCGCGCTAATCGCGATGTACGCCTTTTGGTTCATCGCGCCCGTCTGGTGGTTTCTGTCGCGCGGGGGCATGTTGCCAGAGGTAAACGGCATAGCATTGTATTTTATAACAATATTTGTTACCCTGATTGTCTGGTTCTGGAAAAAATACCTCTAACGACCGGTCCAATTTCGTCGAAATAGTGTTCTATCTTTCGCTCATGGAGAATATCGATGCGTATTACTTTGAAGTCCTTAATGGCTGCCACCGCGACATGCGCCTTGGCATGGGCAGCGCCCGTAGCGGCACAAAATGCGCCAACGGAAGCCCCAGCATCGGTGGAAGCGCTTGACCCTGTCAAAGCACAGCCTGCCGTCAAGGACGTCGATCCCGCCTTGTGGGTGGTCAAAGACGCCGACACCACTATTTACCTGTTTGGAAGCATCCATATCTTAAAGCCCGGTCTTGGCTGGTTTGATGATGGCGTTAAGACGGCTTTTGACAGTTCAGACCAATTGGTACTCGAACTTGTCGAGCCGCCCGCAGCAGAGGCCCAAGCCTTGTTTGGCAAGTTGGCGCTGGACCCGCAGGGCAAGACATTACGTTCCAAAATGAATGACGCGGACCGCGCGGTGTACGAGACAGCGATGGGCAAGCTTGGTATTCCAGCGCCCGCTTTAGACCCATTTGAACCATGGGCTGCGGGCGTTACTATGTCGCTGCTTGCTATGCAGAAATCCGGTTTTGACGCAAATAGCGGCGTTGAAAAGCAACTGACCGAGGCGGCGAAGGTGAACAATAAACCCATCACCGGACTTGAAACCATGGAGTTTCAACTTGGCGTGTTCGATACGCTGCCCGAGACCGAACAAATTGCGTTTTTGATCGAAACGGCAAAGATGATTGATGATGTGTCCACAAATATGGACAAGATGGTCGCCATGTGGGCAGCGGCGGAAACCGAGAGCCTTGCACAGCTTATGAATGAAGGGATGACCAGCAGGGCATTAAATGATGCCCTACTGACCAAGCGGAATGCCAATTGGGCGAAATGGATTTCGGCACAAATGAAAAAGCCGGGCGTAAAATTCATCGCCGTTGGCGCGGGGCATCTGGCAGGCCCGACAAGCGTTCAAGCCTTGCTTCCAGCTTATGGCCTGACTGCGACACGGGTGGCCTATTAAGCTATGATGTGTAAACAGGGAAAGGTCGGGCCGAGAGCGCCCGGCCTTTTTCGTTTTTTGCAGGGTCGATATGGGAAAAATACAAATGGGTGATCCTGCGATTACCGCCATAGAAAGAGGGCCTTTTCCTGCGTTGTGGCCGAGCTTCGGCTTCATTCTGTTGTACTTTGCCCTGCAAGGGGTGAGCACGGCGGTCATAATCGCCGCGACGCAAGGCGAATCGACCGCACCGGAACCCATTTCGATTATCTGGGGACTGCTTGCATCCGCCGTCATTCAATTGTCGCTGATGGGACTATATCTGCGCAAAGACGGGCGGGCAGAGGCATTGGGCCTGCATGATTTCGGCGACATCCCGCTGCACAAGGCAAGCGGGCTTGCAATCTTATTGGTGGCCGCCGCCATGACCTTCAACTTTGTCTACGCAACTTACGTTATTCCGGGCGTAGACATGCAAGCGGACATGGCTAAAATCCTAGCGGGCATAGAACGAACGCCGTTGAACAGGGCGGCCATGTTCGTCGCCATCGCAATTGCCGCACCAGTGGTGGAGGAACTTCTGTTCCGCGGTTTTTTACAAAATGCACTGACGAAATATGTGCCGATTTGGGGCGCTATCTTATTGTCGTCATTCTTGTTCGCACTGGTGCATTTGCAACCTTATGCGATCCCCGGCCTCATGTCGTTGAGCATTGCCTTTGGTTATCTTTACCACCGCACCGGCTCTCTGCGCACCAACATCATTCTACACATGGCCAACAACGCTTTTGCCTTGGTGGTTACGCAAGTTCTGAATTAAACAACGACGGGTTCCAGCAAGCGCAGCGTTCCGGCGTCCGCATCAATTTCCGCCAAGCCGCCGACAGGCAGCGTGAATTGGTCCGTAATATGCCCGAAAAAGGCACCTTGATATGCAGGGATGCCCAAGCCGCCCAGATGCTGCGTCAATACGTCGTTCAACGTGAAAGCGCCATAGCTGGTGCCTTTGTTCACGCAATCTGTGCATTGCCCGAACACGACACCTTTTAGGTTCTTCAGCACACCCGCCTGCCCCAATTGCGTGAGCATACGGTCAATGCGATATTCGGCCTCATCCACATCTTCGAGGAACAAAATCGCACCGTCGAAACTGGGCAAATAGGGCGTGCCCGCAAGCGCAGTCAGCACGGTCAGGTTTCCGCCGAGCAACTTGCCCTGCGCCTTGCCATTGCCTGTGCCCAGTACCCGCGTGCGCCAGCGGCGCGGCGCCATCCGGTCTTCGTCATCAACAGGGTTGGTAAACAACGGCGTCCCTGCATCAAAAGCGATTTCGCGATATAGGTCCCATGATGCCTTGCCCCATGCGCTGCCCGCGTTCGGGCCATGCAAGGTCACAAATCCGCCTTTGGCCGCAATCGCCATATGCAGGGCAGTGATATCGCTAAAACCCGTCAATAATTTGGGGTTGGCGCGAATGATGCTCCAGTCAAGATACGGCAACAACCGCGCGCTGCCCCACCCACCACGCACGGCAAAAATAGCCTTCACATCTGTGTCCGCGAACATAGCATTAATGTCCGCCGCACGGTCCTTATCTTGGCCAGCTAGATAGCCGTAGCGGTTCAACAAATGGGCCGCGCGCTTGGGCTTTAGGCCCATGGCGACAATTGCTTCTTCGACCAACTGAATCTGAAATGGGTCGTCGCTGGCCGAAGCCGGTTCAATCAAGCCAACGGTATCGCCGACACGCAACCGCGAAGGTTTTCGCGCGGCCTTAGCTGCAGGCGCGCCTGCGGCCAAAAGCGGTGGGGCCGACAGCATAACTGCCAGCCCCGCCATAATCTGGCGCCGAGTTGCATTGATATCCATACTCGGCAAGCCTTTGTTTAGAACTTCGCTTCAACAGACAGTGTGAACGACCGACCGCGTGGGTCAGCGACACGTGGTTCCCAGCTGGAACCTGAACCTGTGTTGCTGTCATAGGTGATCGCAAATGGCGGATCTGTGTCGAACACGTTACGCACACCTGCGGTCAAGCGGAGCTTATCGCTCATATCCATAGCCGCCGACAGATTGTAGGTGACATAGGCTTTTACCTGCGCATTATAATCAGGCCGGCTTGCAGACGCCGGAAGCGCATTGTTCTTATATCCGTTACGATAGATTTGCGAGAAGCTGAACAGCATATCATCGACGGCATAGTTGATGAATGCGCTATGTTTCCATTTCAGGCCAAGATCGCCGGCATAAGTGAACACGCCTATCAGGCTTGAACCAAATGGCGCAGACGGCAAGAATTTCTCCCGCTTTTTGACAAGATATGTTCCATCAAGTCCGGCGGATAACACGCCACCAAATGCATCGACGCCGCCGCGCAGGGCGACTTCAAGCCCTTGGGTACGACGCGAACCGATATTGTCCTGCCGCAAATCCAACTGCGTAATCACGCCGCCTGTGCGTATCACACGGTCGGGAAAGAAAGATTGGTTCGCCAATAATTGGGCGATGGTCAGCGCACCGATGGTATTATCAACGGCGATAGACCAGAAATCGACAGACGCACTAAACTGTGGTGCTGGTGTGAATACAATACCAGCCGAATATTGCTCGGACGTTTCAGGCCCCAGATTAAGATTACCACCACTCAGTGACGTTGGTGTGATTGCGCCGCAACCTGCCGTAACGTTCACAACACCCCCGGCTGGGCATGTGCTTGGGTCGGTCAGGTTGTTTCCTGGATTAGGCGATTCTGTGACGCCGTTAAAGATTTGGTTAAATGCGGGGACACGGAACCCTGTGTTATAGGACGCCCGCAACATTACCCAGTCAAATGGCGAGAATTTTGCAGTTAACTTCGGATTAACCGTTGATCCGAAGCCCGTATAATCGTCAAGCCGAACAGCACCGGTGAGCTCAAGGCTTTCCAAAACTGGTACCGACATTTCGGCATAGACAGCTTTCACATTGCGGTTTTTCGGCGTCAGCGCATTCACATTGTCGAATGCCACGTTAAAAATTTCTGCCTGTCCTGTTACTGCAGCAGCAGAACCGTTGAAGCTATAGGTTTCACGGCGGTAATCAGCACCAAGTGCGACTTGAACCGCGCCAGCGGGCAAATCAAACAAGGAACCGGAAACCGAGGCGTCAAATTGCTTCACCTCATATTGGCCGCCATATAATGTCGTACCTTCAGCCGAGATAGCTTCAAGTCCGGCAAGCGCCGCATCCGATTGTGTCACCGAGAACGGGTTCAGGATGCCGCTATTCAACAGGCCTACAATACCCGGACGCGATGCGCCTGGTGCCGTAGGTGCACGTGGATCAATGCCGCCACTAACGGCGCCCGCGACTCCCGAGGCAGTTGCGTTAGCTGCGGAGCGGAATATCCCCGCATAATGGTAACCCGTACCGAGCACGGACGATGCTTCGCTCTTTGCATAAGACGCACCTGCGCGGTAATCCCATGTTCCACCAAGCGGACCTTCGGCAGTGAGTGCGCCGCGGATTGTTTTGGTGTTTGTAACATATTCGCGATTGCCGCCGGGAATATTGCGCCAGCGATAAGCAATTGGCTTGCCATAATTGCCAACGCTATCAACGGTGCGGTCACCCACGGCACCTACCGCAGGGAATGTTCCTGCAATCGCGTCATATACGTTGTTATAGGTTGCCGCAGTGGTCGCGTTCAGCGGATAATAAAGCGGCATGGTTGTGGCGTTGATTGAATATTGGTTGTTTGAGAACCGCTTCTTCGAATCTGCATCCGAGCCCGTTATTTCTGCTGCCAAGCGATGGTCACCCAAAGCGAGCGTAGCCTTTCCATAAAAGGTCAGTGTTTGAAGTGGCTGCTGAAGCACAGCGGCACGGCCCGTGTCCCATGAACAGGCAAATTTTGCCCCCGGCACTGACCAGAGCACTTCGTCATATGCCATACCGCCATTGACGGAATCGCAACCCGCGCCGCCTGGCAAATCAAGCGGGTTTATACCGCCATCAGCGCGTGTCGTCGTTCCAGGGATGAGCAATCCGGGCAGGTAAAAATTTGCGGAGCTATTGGTGGTTCCACCAAGTAACGAACCATTAGGTGCGAATAAGCTATTTGTGTTGGCTGGGAATGCAGTCGCAATGGGCGTGCCACGGGTATCCACCGAAAGGCCACGATCGGGTTGGTTGCCGTTCACAAAATCGCGATCTTGGCCAAGCAGTGCTGAATTCCAGCTTTTGCTAACCGCGCCCATGATGTTGAAACCTTGGGTATCCAGGTCACCATAGCCAGCGGTCCCAGATAGGCGATAAATGGCACTGTCATTACGTTGCGTAATGTCTGTGAAGCCGTTGAGCACGACACCTTGGAAATTTGATTTTGTGATAAAGTTGATAACGCCACCAATCGCGTCGGTGCCGTAAATGGCGGAAGCACCATCCTTCAGCACTTCAACACGTTCAAGCGCCGCAAATGGTATCTGGTTAACATCAACAGCACCACCGGTCAGGCCATGCGCCGCCACCCGACGACCGTTGAGTAGCACCAACGTCGCGGCGGCCCCCTGCCCACGCAGGTTAGCAGCGGACAGACCGTTCGTGCCGCGCTGCGCGCCTGTTGTTACGTCACTATTCGACGCCAAATTGTCGGCACCATTACCGTTGGTGGAAAGGAATGAAATCAACTGCTCTGGGCCGTTGATGCCTTCACGAGACAAATCAGACGGTGTAATAACCTGCAAAGGCGCAGCGCTTTTTGTCGGGTCTTGTTTGATACGCGATCCGGTAACGATAATGGCCGCGCCTTCATCTTCAGCCGTTTCGGCAGAGACTGGCGGCGACGAAACTTGGGCGAAGGCTGGTGCAGTTAGGCACGTGGCCAACAACAATATCGCCGTTTTTGAAGTTTTCATTTAGTTTCCCCTTCTGTTTCCGGCTCGCCCCCGAGCCTTATAATGGATGCAAGCTATTCCGGCGCATCGGGCAATGCAACTGACTTTGCACCCAATGCACAAACAAACTGCATTAGGATCTATCTTATTTAACGCTTTGTCTACTTGATGGGTTGAAAAAATAGAGTATCCAGCCCAAAAGCAATATATGCTGTCTCAGAAAACTCGCTATGCAATTCGCGCCATGCAGCATCTTGCCGACCATTATGGCAAAGGCCCGGTTCAACTCGCCGATATTGCTGAAGCGCAGAAAATTCCGCCAAAATTTCTGACGGTTATCTTGTCCGAGCTATCCCGTTCCGGCTTGGTAGCATCGCAGCGCGGCAAAGACGGGGGCTACTGGTTAGGCGTTTCGCCGATTGATATCAGCTATGGCGACCTCATTCGCATCATGCGCGGGTCGCTGGCGTTGGTGCCCTGTGCCAGCCGCTATGCCCACGAAACCTGCAAAAATTGCGTCGAGGAAGAAAATTGCCGCACACGTGCGCTGATGCTTCAGGTGCGCGACAAGACCGCCAATTTACTCGACAGCATCAACCTGACCGATATCGTCGACGCGGACATTTACCTGCAGGCGGCTGAATAGGCTTTTTAGCTGCGCAAGCGACCGTCGCGACTAAACCGCTTCTTTGGGGCTGCCAATAAAATACAAATGTGCATGACTATGGCTAATCGTGTAACGTCCCATTATGCTTTTCCCAGCTTAGACCCATTCCGTGCGAGATTTGGATGATTGAATATATTACCAATGTCGACTGGATGTCGGTTGCGCCTTATATTGCTGTAGGCTTTGCCGCGCAGTTGGTTGATGGCGCGCTCGGCATGGCCTTTGGTGTGATTTGCAGCACTTTGCTGGTCAGCGTCATGGGCGTTGCCCCTGCCCGCGCATCAGCTGGTGTCCATTTTGTCGAAATGTTTACGACCGGCGCGTCGGGTATTAGCCATGTTCTGCACAAAAATATCGATTGGAAATTATTCGCCCGCATCGCCATTCCCGGCGTCATTGGTGGCTGCACCGGCGCCTATCTGTTAGCAAGCATCCACACTGAGGCGGCGCGCCCATTTGTAATGGGGTATTTGACGCTCATCGGTTTCTACCTTTTGTATAAAGCGTGGGGTTTCTCGCACGAGCACAAGCCGCGTGATCCCAAAGTCACCATGCCACTTGGCCTTATCGGTGGTTTTTTGGACGCCTCCGGCGGCGGTGGCTGGGGACCAGTGGTCACGTCCAACCTGCTAATCCAAGGCGCTGATCCACGCAAAACTATCGGAACGGTCAACACGGCGGAGTTTTTCTTGACCGTTGCGGTGTCGATGACCTTCATTCTGACCATCGGTTTAGAGGCCTTTACCGTGGTCACGGGCGGTTTGTTGATAGGCGGTTTGCTGGCTGCGCCCTTCGGTGCCTTTGTCGCCAAGCGCATTCAGCCGCGCATATTGCTGTTCGCCGTGAGCATCGTCCTGATCGCGACAAGCCTATTCAGCCTCTACAAAGCGCTGGCGTAACGCGCCAAAAAGCTTGCCTTTCGTGGGCAAGCCGCATATAGGCGCACGCTTGTCGTGCATGGTCATCCCTGGAGGCGTGGCGGCAAGGTAACTTTTTTTGGAGAATCAACATGAGCGATCAGCTGACATTGTCGGCAGAGACGCGCGATCGGGCCGGCAAGGGAGCCTCCCGCGAATTGCGTCGTCAAAACCGAGTGCCCGCCGTCATTTACGGCAACAAACAAGAACCCGAACTTATCCACGTTGAGGAAAAGGCTCTCATCAAATTATTGATGACTGGCCATTTTTCCGAGAGCGTTGTCGAGATCGAACTTGGTGGCAAAAAACAGATCACGGTTCCAAAGGATGTTGCATTCCATCCTGTCACCGATCGCCCGATACATGTTGACTTCCTGCGCACCGTTAAGGGCGCGTAAGCCGAAGGCTAAGCTTAAATTTATTTCCGAGGCTGGGTTTCGACCCGCCTCGGATATTCCCCCAAGGGACAAGCGCAATGCAATTATGGGTAGGTCTCGGTAATCCAGGCGCCACCTATGCGATGCACCGCCACAATATCGGTTTCATGGCGATTGACGCGCTGGCCGAAATTCACGATCTGCCGCTACCTGCCAAAAAATTTCTCGGCTGGGTGCAAGAATTCCGGATTGGTTCGGAAAAAATCATTCTTCTAAAACCCGCAACGTTCATGAACGAAAGCGGACGAAGCGTGCGCGCAGCGATGGATTTCTACAAACTTGAATCTAAAGACGTGACCGTCTTTTACGACGAGCTCGACCTAGCGCCCTTCAAGGTGAAGGTCAAATTTGGCGGCGGCGCAGCGGGTCATAATGGTATCCGTTCTATCACCGACCATATCGGCGCAGAATTCCGCCGTGTCCGTTTGGGCATTGGTCATCCGGGCAATAAAGACCGGGTCACCGGCTATGTTCTCGGCAATTTCCACAAAAGTGAGATTGACGATCTGGCCGATTTACTGGGCGCTGTGTCGGCAGAGGCCGGATGGCTGGCCAAGGGCGATGACGTGCGTTTTATGAATGACGTCGCCATGCGGTTGCAGCAGGATTAACGCGGTTTAGCGACGGATGTACCATCGCATTGGATGGACTTGCTGCCGAACCTCGCCTAGGGCCGCTTCATTCTATTATTCACGAGGACATTATGGGTTTCAAATGCGGTATTGTGGGCCTTCCCAATGTGGGCAAGTCCACCCTGTTTAATGCGTTGACCGAAACGGCGGCGGCGCAAGCGGCAAACTATCCCTTCTGCACGATTGAACCCAATATCGGCAACGTAGCCGTCCCCGACCCGCGCTTGCAAACCATCGCCAAAATCGGCGGTAGCCAAAAGATTATCGAAACCCAACTGGGCTTTGTCGATATCGCCGGCCTTGTACGCGGCGCGTCAAAAGGCGAAGGCCTTGGCAACCAATTCTTGGGCAACATCCGCGAAGTCGATGCCATCGTCCATGTCCTGCGCTGTTTTGAAGATGACGACATCCAGCATGTCGATAACAAGATTGATCCGATTTCAGATGCAGAAACCGTCGAAACCGAATTGATGCTGTCTGATTTGGAAAGCCTTGAAAAGCGGGTTCCGAACCTGATCAAAAAAGGCACACAGGGCGACAAGGAAGCCAAAATCAGCGCGGCGGTGTTAAGTCGTGCGCTTGACCTTTTGCGTGAAGGCAAGCCAGCGCGCCTGACCAAGCGCGACGATGCCGAAGAAGAACGGCATTTCCAAATGGCGCAGCTTTTGACCGCAAAGCCGGTTTTATATGTGTGCAATGTCGAAGAGGCGAGCGCTGCGAACGGCAATGCGCTGTCGGCACGGGTATTTGAAAAGGCAAAGGCCGAAGGCGCGGAAGCCGTTGTCGTATCCGCCGCCATCGAAGCGGAAATCTCCACCATGCCGGCCGAAGACCGCGAAGTGTTTTTGGAAGACCTTGGCCTGACCGAAACCGGCCTCGCCCGCGTTATCCGCGCTGGTTATGAATTGCTTCACCTCATCACCTTCTTCACCGTCGGCCCGAAAGAAGCGCGCGCGTGGACAATCCACCAAGGCGACACCGCCCCCAACGCCGCGGGCGCAATCCACAGCGATTTCGAAAAAGGCTTCATACGCGCAGAAACCATGGCCTATGACGATTATGTCCAGTATAATGGCGAAGCGGGCGCGAAAGAAGCGGGCAAATGGCGCTCAGAAGGCAAGGAATATCTCGTCAAAGACGGCGATATCATGCTGTTTAGGTTTAATGTTTAATTAGACTTGAAACGGGGCGTTCTTTTATTTCCGTCCAAACAGCTTCTCCACATCGCCCAAGGCCAGCTTCACCCAAGTCGGGCGACCATGGTTGCACTGCCCGCTATGCGGAGTAACTTCCATTTCGCGGAGCAACGCGTTCATTTCGGTCACCGACAGCACGCGGCCTGCGCGGACGGAGCCGTGGCAGGCCATCGTTGCCGCGACATGGTCGATGCGTTCCTTAAGCGACAGCGCGTCGTCATAGGCGGCGAGATCGTCGGCGAGATCCTCCAGCAATTCCTTGGCATCACCATCGCCCAGCACCGCTGGAGTGGCGCGCACGAGCATAGCGCCGGGCCCGAAGCGTTCGACGTCCAGCCCGAAGGCGGAAAGCTCCTCTGCCCGCGCCTCAAGACGGTCGCAGGCGGGTTCTTCCAATTCCACGACGATGGGCAACAACAACGCCTGTGACGGAACGGCGCCTCCCGCTGCAGCCATCGCTTTGCGCATGCGTTCAAGCACCAGCCGTTCATGCGCGGCATGTTGATCGACGATGACAAGCCCGTCTTCTGCCTCCGCGACGATATAGGTGTTGGCGACCTGCCCGCGCGCAACGCCAAGCGGATTGCGCGCGCCGTCGGGGACAGGTTCATGCGCCTCGGCAGCCCTGCCCCATAAGGGGGCGAGATCTTCGCCGGGGATCGCGCCCATGTCGGCAAAGCTGCTGCGGTTTTCATAGGCCGATGGATAAGCGGGACGCTGGCCATAATTGCCCTGATAGGCGGTCGGCCCAAGCGCCGCCGGACGGGCAAATATATCGCCTTGTGCGGTTTGCACGGGCTCTTGCTGCCATGCTGCAAGCGCGTCCGCACTTGGCCGCTGCACGCTGCGAAAGCCGGATTGGTCGAGCGCATGGCGCAGGCCAGAGACAATCATGCCGCGGATGAGCGCGGGGTCACGAAATCGCACTTCTGTTTTGGCGGGATGGACGTTCACATCCACTAAAGTCGGCGGCAGATCGAGAAATAAGGCCACCACCGCGTGCCTGTCCCGCGCCAGCATTTCGGCATAAGCCCCGCGCACCGCGCCGATAATGAGCCTGTCCTTCACCGGGCGGCCATTGACGAACAGAAATTGATGGTCGGCGACACCGCGATTATAGGTGGGTAGGCTGGCCACGCCGCCAAGACGTACGCCCTCACGTTCAAAATCAAGTGCCACGCTGTTATCTATCAGCTCGTTACTGGTCAGCGCCGCTACGCGTTCAGGCCGTGCCGATGTCGGCTGCACCGCCAGAACGCGGCGTCCGTCATGTTCCACAACAAAGCCAATATCGGGCCGCGCCATCGCAAGCCGCTTCATCGTGTCGAGAGCAGCCGCATATTCGGCGCGCGCACTCCGCAGGAATTTGCGGCGCGCGGGCACATTGCCGAAGAGATTTTCAACACGCACCCTTGTCCCAAATGGCAAAGCGGCTGGCCCTTCACCCGTCACCACGCCATGATCCACAGTCCGCGTCCAGCCCTCGGCATTTGCGGGCCTGCTTTCCAGCGTCATTTTGGAAACGCTGGCGATGGACGGCAAGGCCTCCCCTCGGAAACCCAAAGTCGAGACCATTTCAATATCTTCGTCAGGCAGTTTAGACGTCGCGTGGCGTTCCAGCGCCAATGCCATGTCCGATGGGGACATGCCGCACCCATCGTCCGTGACCTCCACCAAATCAATGCCACCTGCACTGAGTCGTACATTTATATTCTGCGCACCCGAATCAATGGCGTTTTCGACCAGCTCTTTTAACGCGCTGGCTGGTCTTTCCACCACTTCACCAGCAGCAATACGGTTGACCAGATTTTCGGGGAGCCTTCTTATTGACATAAGCAGGTTCCTAGCCCAAGCGGACGCTTCAAGCGACTCCTTAATCGTTCGCAATCCAGCCAAATACCTGTTTTTTAAAACAGCGAATTCCGCTAGGACTGCGCGATTATTTGGGCGCGCTCCAAAGGACTCGAACCAAACCGAACTGGGTGGATATTACATGGTATTTGGCAAGTTTTTC
Organism: Pseudomonadota bacterium; assembly: GCA_041175465.1. Lineage (GTDB taxonomy): Bacteria > Pseudomonadota > Alphaproteobacteria > Sphingomonadales > Sphingomonadaceae > Sphingorhabdus_B. The sequence goes on from JBEDEX010000007.1 coordinate 136,720, forward strand.
CGTTTCGCTTCACAGGACATGGCGATTGACCTCGGCACCGCAAACACGGTTGTCTATGTACGCGGCCAAGGCATCGTCCTGAACGAGCCCTCTGTCGTAGCGATTGAAACCATTAACGGAATCAAACGCGTAAAGGCCGTTGGCGATGATGCAAAGCTGATGATGGGCAAGACGCCCGACAGCATTGAGGCTATCCGCCCCTTACGCGATGGCGTGATTGCGGACATTGATGTTGCCGAACAAATGATCAAGCACTTCATCCACAAAGTGCACGGCAAGCGCCGCATGTTTAGCTATCCCGAAATCGTTATTTGCGTGCCATCGGGTTCGACCTCCGTTGAGCGGCGCGCGATTCGCGATGCCGCATCGAACGCGGGCGCGTCCGAAGTGTTCTTGATTGAAGAGCCTATGGCAGCAGCGATTGGTGCAGATATGCCGGTAACCGAACCCATTGGTTCGATGGTCGTCGATATTGGTGGCGGTACCACGGAAGTTGCCATCCTTTCCTTGCGCGGCCTTGCGTACACAACCTCGGTCCGGACCGGTGGTGACAAAATGGACGAAGCGATTGTGTCTTATGTTCGACGGCACCATAACCTCCTGATTGGTGAAGCCACGGCCGAGCGGATCAAGAAGGATTTCGGCACCGCCCGTCCACCAGCTGACGGCGTTGGCGAGACATTGCATATCAAGGGCCGTGATCTTGTAAATGGCGTGCCAAAGGAAATTTCGATCAATCAGGCTCAGATTGCTGAAGCCTTGTCCGAACCCATCGGCACCATCCTTGAAGGTGTACGCGTTGCGCTGGAAAACACTGCTCCGGAATTGGCGGCAGACATTGTCGACCAGGGTATCGTTCTGACCGGCGGCGGCGCATTGATGGCGGGTCTTGACGAATATCTGCGTGATGAGACCGGCCTGCCTGTCACGGTTGCCGAAGACCCGCTGACCTGCGTTGCTATCGGCACTGGCAGGGCCATGGAAGACCCGATCTTCCGCGGCGTCCTGCTCACCGCTTAAGGCGAGGTTAGGATGGCGCCGCCACCACATCGGCGCCCCGGATTTTCCCGGAAGGCGCAATATGGCCTGTTCGTGACCTATGTGGTTGCGATTGCAGGGACGATAGTGGCTGCGCTGCTTCTGACAATTTCGGTGGTAGATCCAAATGGATTTTCTGCATTACGCACCTTTGGTACGGAAGTTACCGCTCCCGTCGCCCGGTTGCTCAGCAATGCGCGGCAATCTACCCAAGCGATAACCCACGATTTTTCAGCCTATATCAACGCTGCTTCGAAAAATGTGACGCTCGAAAAAGAACTGGAAGCGAGCCGTAGCGCCTTAATCGAGGCCCGTGCCTTGCGCATTGAAAACGCCCGCCTTCGGGGCTTACTGAACATAGCGGAGGGCGATGTGCAGCAAGTGGCTGTTGGTCGGCTGATCAGTTCCACAGCATCAAGCACAAGGCGGGTCGCCACCTTATCTATCGGGCGTAACTTCGGCGTTGAACGCGCACAGCCCGTGCGTGGGCCGGCTGGACTTATCGGCCGCGTCATAGAAACAGGACCAACAACCGCGCGGGTCTTGCTGGTGACGGACAGCGAAAATCTGGTTCCCGTCATGCGCGCGAATGATGGTCTACCGGCATTTTCGGCAGGCCTTGGCAACGGCCTCGTCCTTATTAAGCCGCTGAACTTGGGCGAAAGCCCTTTCAAGGTCGGAGACATTATCGTCACATCAGGCAATGGCGGTCTGTATAGCGCGAATATCCCCTTTGCTCGGGTCATCCGTAAAACCAGCGACGGCGCGCTTGGCCTACCCTTTGCCGATCCCGCCAATACCCCATATGCCATTGTGATGAAGCCTTATCTGGGTGCGGCAAGAGCCGAGCAACAAGCATTGGCTCCTGATGGCGAAACCAAAGAGGTGGCGGAGTGAAAAATCCGGTCAGTGCCATACGATTGCCGACACGGCCAGGGCGGGAATATGAAAGTCGTTTTGACCGCGAACAATCGATGCTCAAAATGTTGGCTATTCCGATTACCTCGGTCATTTTGGCATCGATAGTCACCACCTTACCAATTTTTAGCGCCGGACCGCTTTTGCCGCCATTTGGTTTACTCATGTTTTTAAGCTGGCGTCTGATGCGGCCCGGATTATTGCCCATATGGTCTGGCGTTCCATTCGGATTGATGGATGATCTATTCAGCGGACAACCTTTTGGTAGCGCTGGCCTGCTCTGGTCCATTGCGATGCTCATTGTCGAGATTATCGATTCTCGGGCCATATGGCGCGATTATATGCAGGATTGGTTAATTGCCGCCTCGCTGATCACGGCGGCGTTGCTAGGCGGCTGGTGGATTGCTGGCCTCGCGCACTCTGTGTCTGAACCAATGGTTCTATTCCCACAAATCCTTTTGTCGATTTTGCTATATCCGCTGGTCGTTCGCATATGTGCACGGCTCGACAGTTGGCGATTGGCAACATGAAAGTCGAGAAGCAGGTCACATCCGGACAGCTTGACTTCACCTTCACACGCCGCGCCGCGTTTGTGGGCAGCGTACAAGCGGCCATTGGCCTAATCGTTGCTGGACGCATGTCCTATATCGCGGTGGCTGATAATGAAAAATACAAGCTTCTGGCCGAAAGCAACCGGGTTAACCTAACCATCATCCCACCGCGCAGGGGCTGGTTCATTGACCGATTTGGTAAGCCCATTGCTACGAACCGCGCTGATTTTCGGGTTGATATCATACCCGACCGGTTGGCAAACAAGGATGAAACCATTCAGGCGCTGGCCGAATTGCTGGCGCTTTCAACAGATGATGTCGACCGCATTCATCGCGAGTTGAAAAATGCACAAGGGTTTCAACCGGTACAAGTCGCAGATGGTCTCGATTATGACAAGTTCGCAGCGGTCAGCGTGCGCTTACCAGACCTGCCCGGCGTCAGCCCACGCCAAGGCTATTCGCGTTTCTACCCCAGCGGTCCTGCAGTCGGTCATCTGATTGGCTATGTCGGCACGGTGTCGGCAGAGGAATATCAGAAGAACAAGAAACCGCTGCTGATTACGCCTGGGTTTAAGGTTGGCAAAGATGGCCTCGAAAAAACGCTGGAGGACAGGCTACAGGGCGAACCCGGTGCCAAGCGCACCGAAGTAACCGCGCGCGGTAAAATCGTCCGTGACTTAACCACACGGCCCGATACGCCCGGCAAGCCCGTCCAACTTACTATCGATATTGATCTGCACAATTACGCCGCGCGGCGGCTTGGCCTTGAATCCGGATCCGTAGTTGTGTTCGATTGCCTGACGGGTGACATTATCACCATGGCATCCATGCCCTGTTACGACCCCAACAGCTTTTCCGACGGCATTGGCCGCGTGGAATGGAAGATGCTGAACAGCGACGACCATATCCCGATGCTGAACAAGGCGCTTCAAGGTCTGTATCCACCGGGTTCGACGTTGAAACCCGTGGCGGGGCTTGCGATGCTGCGCCACGGCATCGATCCGGAAGAAACAGTGGTGTGCAATGGGGGTTACCGGCTCGGCAATCGCGTCTTCAAATGCCTTGGGCGGCATGGTCCGGTAAATATGCGGACCGCGATCATGAAAAGCTGCAACACCTATTTTTATGCGATGGGGCGTCGGATTGGCTATGACAATATCGCACCTGTGGCGCGGGAGCTTGGGTTGGGTCAGGAATTTTCCCTGCCCTTCCCGTCACAACGTTATGGCACTGTTCCCGACAGTGCCTGGAAAATGCGCAAATATGAACAGAAATGGACCGAGTCCGACACGCTCAATGCCGTCATTGGTCAAGGTTATATTATCGCCAGTCCGTTCCAACTGGGCCTGATGGCAGCACGTATCGCCTCTGGCTTGAACATTCAGCCAGAAATTCTTCTGCGCAAACGCGTGGCGCCAAAACCTTTGTCCTTTCCCAAGGCGCATCTCGACGTCGTGCGCGACGGCATGAACTTGGTCGTTAACGGCGATGGAACGGCCGTGCGCAGCAGGTTGCCGCTCGAAAATATCGCCATGGCGGGGAAAACCGGAACCGCCCAGGTCCGCCGCATTGCGGGCGCGCAACGTGGCCAGTCGGGCGAATGGAAATATCGCGATCATGGCTTGTTTGTATGCTTCGCGCCGGTAGATCAGCCGCGTTATGGTGCCGCGGTTGTCATTGAGCATGGCATGGGCGGCGCGCGCGCAGCGGCCCCTATTGCCAAAGATGTGCTGACCTTCCTCTACGATCGTGAACAGGCGATGGCGTCGCTGGAAGCGCTCGAAGCTGGGTGGGGCGGCAATATTGAACAACGTATGGCGGCCAAATATGCTGCCTATCAGGGGCAGCCTGCGCCGCCTCCGCCCTTGGATCCGACAGCATGAACCGCATCGTCCCGGCCCCTATTGCCGCCTTGCCTTGGCGCGTCATTTTTATCCTGATGGCGTTGGTGGGCTTTGGCGCTGCGGTACTCTATTCCGCTGCGGGTGGGCATTTTGACCCATGGGCGGGTAAGCATATTCTGCGCTTTTTTGTCCTGCTGGGCATGATCATCATCATGTCGCGGATGAAACTGGAATTCTGGAAATCCATAACTTTTCCGCTCTATCTGCTCTTGCTGTTGATGCTTGTCGTGGTCGAACTCATGGGTTTTGTTGGCGGCGGTAGCCAACGCTGGATCAACCTGGGCATCATCACGCTGCAACCTTCCGAGCTTATGAAACCCGTGATGGTTCTGGCCGCAGCCTGGTTTTTCGACCGGCTTCCACCCAACCGGATATTTGGCATTGATGCTGTTTGGCCGTTGGGCGCGCTGTTGCTGCTGCCCAGCGCGTTGGTCATTATCCAGCCTGATTTTGATGCGGCTATCGCCTATGCCTTTGGCTTGGGCGTGGTGGGCTTTATGGCCGGATTGCCGCTTATCTATTTTTGGGGTGCGGGTGCGGGCATCGCCATTTTCGCGCCCTTGGTCTATTTCTTTGGTCTCAAACCCTATCAGCAAGACCGTGTTCTCATTTTCCTCAACCCCGAAAATGATCCTTTGGGCGCAGGCTATCATATCACCCAGTCGAAAATCGCCATTGGTTCAGGTGGCATATTTGGCAAAGGCTTTGGTAATGGCACACAAAGCCATTTGGATTATCTGCCTGAGGGCCACACCGACTTCGTCTTTGCCACTATGGCCGAAGAATGGGGCATCGTGGGTGGCTTCTTAATCCTGTTTCTCTATTTTCTACTCATGCGCTGGGGCTTGTCCGTAGCGATGGAGAGCAAGACCCGCTATGGCCAATTGGTTGCCGCTGGCCTGACCTGCACTATTTTCTTTTATATCATGATCAATCTGTTGATGGTCGTGGGCCTTGCGCCGGTGGCCGGCATACCGCTTCCCTTTGTCAGCCATGGCGGGTCATCGATGCTGACCATGATGCTATGCGTAGGTATTATCATGTCCATCGAACGCCACCCCGGCGCAAAGCGCGGCCAATTCCAATAAATCCGGCAAGGCACGCTTGACAAAGTCTGCCAAACCCATCAAAGGCGGCGCTCCAAACGGGACTGTGCATCTGGCCAGACCGAAATGGGGACGCTTAGCTCAGTTGGTAGAGCAGCTGACTCTTAATCAGCGGGTCGTGGGTTCGAACCCCTCAGCGTCTACCATTACTTTCAATGACTTATACGGATATTCTGAGTTTGTGGTTGTCCATATGGTGGCGCTAGGCATCACATAGGCATCAGATGGATTGTCCGCGTCATTAGACGACACACCTCGCCGTCATATCTCGGGAATGCCGCACGAAGTCAAAAATGCATATGTCTCGTGATAAAAAGCTGGCGTTCGAATGGCATCGTTTGTGGCGCCATCGGGCAAAACTTCAAAACACCATCTGCGCCAACTTCTCGATCTCCTCCTTAACAAAGACCTGCTGCTTGATCAGCCGATCCACTAACCATTCCCGCGTCGGTGAGCACCTGCTGCGGCGTCGCATCGAAACACCATCTGCGCTATCTTATCGATCTGCTCATCAACAAAGACCTCGCGCTTGATCAGCTTGTCCAACAGCCGTTCGCGCGTTGGCTTGCGGGTATACTTCGACAGCCCGCGCAGCCGCTTCTGATCTTTGTCGATAGCGCGGTGGCCACGATGTATCGGGCACTCGCGCTGCGAGCCGTAGGCCACGTTCCAGCCCTTGACAGAGGCAAAGTGGGTCTGACCCGGCGGTAGCACCAGCGCGGTGCTCCTACGGCCTGTATTCGGGCACAGGGCATACCAACGCTCGCCGCCATATGGCAGGGGCTGCTCTTCAAGATACACCACGCAGTTAATGACCCTACCGAACGCGTGTCCCGTGATCCTCAGACATGGCGAAGGTTCAAGGCAGTGCACGTCGGTTACGAGCGTCAGCTTGGCGGTGGTCTGGCCGTATTGGCTCCACACTTGCTCGCGGCGGGTCATGCAGTGCCGCTGCAACATGCCGAACTGCTTTAGGCTCGACAGGTTGATGCGGAGGCAGTCATCGGTCGTCCAACGGTTGCTGCGTCGTCCAGATCCAAAGCCGCCCATGTTCGCCTTCGCAGATTAATCGAAATATCCTGCTTAAATAGCATATTTAATCTATTTTGTCGATAAATAGATTAAATGGGCGAAGTGGCGCCAAATTACCGCAGATAGAATTTTACACGTAAAAAACTGCAAGTTCGCGGCAATCATGAAGGCATCAGTATGCCAAACTAACCGACAAAAGGTACAAAAGGGGGCTTTTGATGGTTTTGTCGGTTAGTTTTCATTCCCTCAAGTGGCTGACGTCCGCAATTGGGCCTATTCTGTTGAAAAACTCGGCTGTGGTGACGATTGTTAAGCGGTCTGGAATGCAGGCGAGCGGGCTTACATTCCCGATCAGGCGGGTGCGGGGCTCGCCATCGGGATCACCTTGGCCATTTTACGTAAGTTTTGGGCGGCGGCGGCGAGGTGGAACTCATCTTTTGCGCCATTGGGACCGCGCAGGCGCAAGCGGTCCAACTTGAGGATGCGCTTGAGATGGGCGAACAGCATTTCCACCTTCTTTCGCTGACGACGTGAGACTAGATAGGCGTCGGTAGTGGCAATATTACGCGCCAGGTCTCGAGCGCCTTCGTGGATCGAGCGGGTGACCTTGCGAGCGGGCATGTTCGGCGTGCATCTCTGCCGGTGCTCGCAACCCTGGCAGTCCTGCTGACGCGCGCGATAGCGGATGGTGCCATCCTTGTTGATCCCGGTTCGCGGATTGCTGAAGTTACGATTGGACCGGCGCAGGCGGGAGCCGCCGGGGCAGATGTAGCTGTCATCTTCATGATCGTAGATAAAGTCCGCGCGCTCGAAGCTGCCATCGCTGCGACCAGACTTGTCGAACACCGGGATATGCGGCTCGATGCGCTTGTCCTCAATCAGCCAGGCAAGGTTAGCGGCTGATCCATAGGCCGTGTCGGCCACGAGGCGCTCTGGCCAGATACCGAAGCGTTCCTGTGTCCGATCGATCATTCTGCGCTGGGCGGTTACTTCGGCCTGCCGAACAGAGGTCGTCGCCTCGACATCAACGATTACCGCGTGATCAAGGTCGATCAGATAGTTGGTGCTGTAGGAATAGAACGCCGCCTCGCGCGTTGCCGCGGTCCAGCGCGATGCAGGATCGGTGATGGCGATCCGCTTGGGCGTGACCGGCGTTGCACCGCCGAACGCAGCGTCATCCAGCACTTCCAGATACTCTCTGACGGCGCGGCCAGCCGCTTCAGGCGGCAGGCCTTCTTCGCCAGGCACCGATCGCTGCCGGTGGACATCGGCGCGGATAAGACTTGCATCGACTGCAAAGCCTTCGCCGCCAACCAGCCCTTCGGCCATGCAGCGCTCGACGGTCATCTCGAACAGCTGGCGCAGCAGGTCACTGTCGCGGAAGCGGCCATGCCTGTTCTTTGAGAAGGTCGAGTGATCGGGCACCGCGCCATCAAGGCCAAGCCGGCAGAACCAGCGATAGGCAAGGTTGAGATGAACCTCTTCGCAGAGCCGACGCTCCGAGCGGATGCCCATGCAATAACCGACGATCAGCATCCGGATCATCAGTTCAGGATCGATGGAGGGCCGCCCCGTGTCGCTGTAATAGGGCCGAACATGCTCGCGGATGCCTTCCAGATCAACGAAGCGGTCGATCGAACGCAGCAAATTATCCGCTGGCACATGGTCCTCAATGCTGAAGCTGTAAAACAGCGCTTCCTGCATCACCGTTCGCTCGCCCATCATCAGCATAACTCCCAACTACAGTTACGTTGAATCAGAACATGCTCCCCTCTTCAAGCGGAGTTTTTCAACAGAATAGGGCCG
>JBEDEX010000008.1:0-44241 GCA_041175465.1 Pseudomonadota bacterium
GAACGCTGATAAAAACGCACGCTGTAGCCACGCTTTGGGCTGCAAAGGCGATATCACCTAAGTCATTGAAATCATTGGAGCGGGCGAAGGGATTCGAACCCTCGACCCCAACCTTGGCAAGGTTGTGCTCTACCCCTGAGCTACGCCCGCTCTGGCGGTCAGGCATATAAATCCTGACAGGTGAGGCGCGCCGTTAGCATGGGGTATATTCCCCCGCAAGCCCCAAATGCCGCCTTTTTACGAAAAGGGGGTAAAGCCTGTCTTGTGAAAGCCATTGCTTTACCCACATAGGGGACGAAACGAATCCTGAAGAATGGAGAATCACCTTGGCGACGATGGGCCTAACCACCGACGAACAAAAAGCCGTTGAGCAATTCCGGACCGACGTTGTCGCGCCGTCGATGGAGCGTTTAGTCATTCTCGATTTCTGGGCCGAATGGTGCGGACCGTGCAAACAACTGACGCCGATCTTGGAAAAGGTCGCAGCGGAATATGCCGAGCGTGGCGTAATATTGGCTAAGGTCAATGTGGACGAGAATAAATTTATTGCATCGCAATTTCAGGTGCGGTCCATTCCAACGGTTTACGCAATCTTTCAGGGGCAGCCCGTTGCGGACCTGTCGCCGGCACGTACGGAGCCACAATTACGGCAAATGCTTGACCAATTGTTAGAGAAGCTGCCGATCACGGCTGGAGATGCCGCAACCGATCCAGCCACAGCATTGGCACCGCTTGTGGACGAGGCAGAAGTCCTTTTGACACAAGACGGCGCGGAGCAAGCTTATGCCCTGTTTGCCGAGGTGCTATCAGTGTTGCCTGAGCATCCAGCCGCCTTGTCTGGATTGATCCGTGCATTAACTGCGTTGGGACGTCAGGAAGAAGCGCAGGCCATTTTTGATAGCTTGAGCGATGATCTGCGCTGCGACCCAGCGTTAGAAAAAGCGGGCTCAATATTAAGCATCGCCGCCGCTGCCGTTCCACCAGAAGAATTGGCTGGGTTAAAAGCCGCCGTTGCCGCATCGCCCGATGACCATGCTTTGCGCCTTGAACTTGCCAATGCCCTCATGGCAGCGGGCGACCGCGATGGCACTGCCGAAGCGTTGTTACATATCATCGCGGCGGACCGCGAATGGCATGACGGCGCCGCAAAGACACGCCTCCTTGAAATATTTTCTTTAATTGGATTGGAAGACCCATGGGTAGCAGCGACACGCCGAAAACTGTCAGCGATCCTGTTCGGATGACAACGCAACGGATTTCGATTTTCCCGCTCACCGGCGCGATTATTTTCCCGAGCATGCAACTGCCACTGCATATTTTCGAGCCGCGTTATCGCGATTTGGTCAGCGATTCGCTGGCCCGTGACCGCAAAATCGGCATGATCCAGCCCAAGGGGCAGGGTAACCAGCCAGCCTTATTCAACGTGGGCTGCCTTGCGCGCATTCACGATGTGGAGGCGCTGGACGATGGTCGGTATAATATCATCCTTGAAGGTGTGCAGCGCTTTTCCGTGATCAACGAACTCGATGTCACCACAAGCTTTCGCCAAGTTGAGGCGGAATTGTGGAATGAGGATGAAATGGGCGAAACCCTCTCGCTCGCGGAACGGGCGTCCATGGAAATCGAATCACGCCGCTTTGCCGAATCGCAAGGATATAACGTCGATTGGGCGGCCGTTTCGCAACTGGACGATTATTCTTTGGTCAACGCCATTGCACAAATTGCGCCATTTGATTTTGCCGCAAAGCAAGCCTTGTTGGAAGCGCGCGGACTGTCCGACCGTGCCGACACGATTGTGCAATTGATGCAGTTTTTCGGACGCCATGACGGTTCCGAAGACCGCGTGACGCTTCAATAATCAGCCAAGAAAACTCGCCCGCAGGCCATCGATAACAAATTGCGCGGCCAGCGCGGCGAGGAGCACACCCAATAGCCGCGTGATCACAGCCTCCGCATTTGAGCCCAGAACGCGCATAATGGGGCCCGCGGCGAGTAATGCCAACAAAGTCAGGACAAGCACGGTTCCCAATGCCGCCAAAATGACACCTGCACGGTCAATGCCAGTATTTTGCGACATGAGAAGCATGACTGAGGCGATGGACCCTGGCCCAGCAATCATAGGCATGGCCATAGGAAAGACCGAAACGTCCTCAATCTGAGGTGTATCCATGATTTTCTGCGCGCGCTCCTCACGCCGTTCCGTGCGCTTTTCAAAAACCATATCGATAGCAATCAGGAATAACATGACGCCGCCTGCGATCCGGAAGCTGTTCAATTCAATATGTAACGCGCCCAGCAATTGTTCGCCGAACAGTGCAAAGACGAGCAAGATGCCCGATGCGACCATGACGGCCCGGACCGCCATATTACGGCGCTGGGCCCCATTCGCGCCCTTGGTTAGGCTGGCGTAAATCGGTGCGCAGCCCGGCGGATCGATTACGACGAAAAAGGTGATGAAGGCCGAAAGAAACAGTTCAATCATCATTGCGACGCAACCTCATCCATGATGACCGTCTCGTTTGCCGCGCCATTCCATAATTTGATTTCGACTGCGCGCGCGCCGTTGGGCCGGACGATATAGCCGTAGCGCAACGACTGATCACCCGCGAAGCCAGACTTTTCAATTGCGCCGTCAGGGGGAGTGGCAAGCGTTGTGGACGCTTGCCCTTTGCAACTGGCGACTTTCGTTTCAATCATCTCTTTCGGCGCACGTGGCGCGGTCAGCGTATCATGATGGTGCAGAACCCATTTCCATGTGCCTTCACCACGCGTATTTTTCTCTACAAACTGCCAGACAGTGGTGAAGTAGCCAAACGTGCCATCTGGTCGCTCCCATGCGCCCGTCGTGACGCCTGTTTTGCCATCGCAGGACATGACCGCCTTATGCGGTTGCCACTTCAGCGGCGCAGTCGGCTCGGCCTTGCCCTTCAGCCATTCAAGTGCAGCTGCGGGTTGCGGCACGAACATTATCGCGTCCTTGGCTGCGGTTTCACGAAATGCAGTCCATTGCCCCTTTTGTTGGGCAAGCTGATTAAAACCAATATCTGCCGCAATAATCGCGCTTGGGTTGGCGATTTTGGGCTGAAAATCATAAAATTCGCGACTTGGCGACGCCGCACAAGCAGACAACGCGGCTGCAGCAAGAAGGACGGGAAATGCTTTCATCGCGTCAAATTCCTTCTGGTGCGGCAACTCCTGCACGGCGATGTGCGGCAACCAATGTATTACGCAACAAGCACGCAATTGTCATTGGGCCAACCCCGCCCGGAACGGGGGTTATGGCCCCAGCATGGCGCAACGCATCGTCAAAGGCAACGTCGCCGACCAAGCGGCCTTTGCTTTGGCCTGCTTTGGGCTCCAGGCGGTTGATGCCCACATCAATCACGACGGCGCCTGGCTTCAACCAATCGCCAGTCACCATTTCCGCGCGGCCAACGGCAGCCACAACAATGTCTGCACGACGCACGACATCGGGCAAATCCTGCGTGCGGCTATGCGCGATGGTCACGGTGCAATTTTCAGCCAGCAGCAGTTGCGCCATTGGCTTACCGACAATGTTGGACCGTCCGATGACCACGGCGTTCTTGCCGGACAGGTCGCCCATATGGTCCTTCAACAGCATTAAGCAGCCAAGCGGCGTGCACGGAACAAACGCCTCTTCGCCGACCGCAAGACGCCCCGCATTGACGACGTGAAAGCCATCTACATCCTTGCCCGGATCAATCGCGGCGATCACGGCCTTATCATCCATATGCGGTGGCAATGGCAGTTGTACCAATATGCCATCAACGGCGGCGTCTGCGTTCAGCGTTTCAACAAGCGCGATGAGTTCGTCTTGCGAAACCGACGCAGGCAGGCGGTGTTCGAAGCTGTTCATGCCCGCTTCGACAGTCGCTTTCTTCTTGGACCCCACATAGACTTGGCTGGCGGGATCTTCGCCCACCAGCACCACGGCAAGGCCCGGCTTATGGGCCGTTAATGCGATAAAGTTCTCAACGGCAGCGGCCACGCGCTGACGCAATTGGGCGGCAAATGCCTTCCCATCAATTATAGCGGCCATGCTCACATGCCCGCCACAGAAATATCATTAGCAATACCCATCAACAGTATTTGCAATACGCGCAGACCAATCAATAACACCATCGGTGAAAAATCAATCATGCCGGTATCAGGCATGATTTTGCGGATAGGCCTTAGAAACGGATCCAAAATGACCGAGAGCGCCTGCCAGATGGAGGCGACGATATTGTTCGATAGGCTGACGACGTTAAACGAAATCAGCAAGCTCAGGATGAATTGAACGATGACGACGGTCGACAGGATCGTCATCAAATATCCGATTATGGAAATAAGCGCGAGAAGCATAAAATTCTCCGGAAAGATGTGTCGCAGCGATTAGCCGAGGCAGCGCGCTGTATCAACTGCTTAGGGTCAAGTCGCAGTTTACTTGTGAATCAGCGTTCCCGCACCCTTTACGGTGAACATTTCGATCAGCATGGCATGGCTGGTGCGTCCGTCTAAGATAACCGCCGCATCCACGCCGGATTCCACCGCATCGACGCAAGTCTGTATTTTGGGAATCATGCCACCACTTATGGTGCCGTCCTTTTGCAGTTCGGCAATCGCCGCAGGATCAAGATCCGTGAGCAACTCTCCCGACTTGTTCAGCACGCCTGCAACATCAGTCAAAAGGAACAGGCGTGATGCGCCCAGTGCACTTGCGACCGCACCCGCCATCGTGTCTGCGTTGATATTATAGGTATGGCCATCTGCGCCAACACCAATCGGCGCGATCACAGGGATCATACCCGCCGCACTAATCGTGTCGATAATACTACGGTCCACAGTGGTTGGTTCGCCGACAAAACCCAAATCGATGTTCCGTTCAATATGGCTGTCAGGGTCTTTTTGTGTGCGCTGCACCTTGGTGGCGGTAACGAAGCCGCCATCCTTCCCCGATATGCCCAGCGCCTTACCGCCAGCCGCATTAATCCAGCCAACTAGTTCCTTGTTAATCGCACCCGATAGCACCATTTCGGCAATTTTTGCGGTTTCCGCATCGGTGACGCGCAAACCATCAATAAATTCGCTCTCGACACCAAGTTTTTTGAGCATTGCGCCAATTTGCGGTCCGCCGCCATGTACGACAACAGGGTTGATGCCAACGGCCTTTAACAACACCACATCATCGGCAAAGTCCCGCGCCAGGCTGGCATCGCCCATCGCATGGCCGCCATATTTCACGACAAAAGTTTTGCCCGCATAACGCTGCAGATAAGGGAGCGCTTCGGATAGCGTTTCGGCCTTGGCGAGATTTGCTGGATCAATCGTCATGCGGCAGGGTCTGCATCCAGTTTGCGGCCAATGCGGACTACCAGCGCAATGACCAATGGCACCATGACCGCCGACAGAACAATCTTTGCAATCATTTGCCCGACCATGAGGTCAGCAATAGGGCGCACGCCGTAAAAAGACACAGAGATGAAGATTAACGTATCGACAATCTGCGACAGCGCCGCCGCGATAAACCCGCGAATGGCCAAAAACTTGCCTGAATTTCCCTTCAACCGCGCAAAGAGCCACACGTTCAATGAAACCGACACGCCATAGGCCAATATGCCCGCCGCCATCATGCGTCCGCTTTGACCAACGATGATGGGGAAAGCCTCTTTGGCGGGTTCGTACATCTCCGGGTCAGTGGGAAGCTTCAGAACAAAATAGGCAAGACCAATGGCGATGAACAAGGGCACGAAGCCATAACGGACAAGACGGTCAGCAATGGCCCGCCCGTGCATCTCTGCAATAGCGCTCGACACCGCGATCAGTGTCAGAAACGGAAATATCCCAGCCTCCACTGCAAGCGGCCCAATGGCAACTTGCTTTGCCCCCAAAAAACCGCCCAAAGGAACCATGCCACCGTAAAAAATGGCAAAGACAAAAAGCGAGCGTGGAATGGCGCTTGTTGTGACACCTGTTATTGTCTGATCAGTCATGCAAAACTGACTAGCGTCTAATTTTATTGGCGCAAGACTAACGATGGCGCTAGGTCATGCGGGGAAACATAAAATGCCGGCGCGCTGAACGTTTTTCAGCGACCTAATTTGTGTCGGTGCCGAAGTAAGGCGCTGAAATGAAGTTTAGGATGACGGTTTTCGGGGAAGCTATACATGCAAATTTTATTGAGCATTGCAGGCATGATCGTCATTTTGGCGATTGCAGTTTTGTTGTCGTCCAACCGTCGCGCGATTAAGTTTCGTGTGGTCGGTGCGGCTTTTGCCCTGCAGGCAAGCCTTGCAGCCTTGGTGTTATACACATCCTGGGGCAAGGTTGCGTTGAATGCAGCCTCGACAGGCGTTTCCAATTTGCTGGGCTATTCAGCCAAAGGCACCCAGTTCATCTTTGGTCCGCTGGCCTCTCCGGAAATCGGGGGCAACAGCTTTGCGATTGCCGCTTTGCCCGTCATCATCTTTTTTGCGTCGTTAATCTCTATCCTCTATTATTTGGGTATCATGCAATATGTGATCCGCTGGATTGGTGGCGGGTTACAAAAGATTACCGGCATCTCCAAAGTCGAAAGCCTGTGTGCCGCCGCCAATATTTTCGTTGGCCAGTCGGAATCGCCCTTGGTCATTCGGCCTTATCTTGCCGGGTTGAAACCAGAGCAATTATTCTGCGTCATGACCGTGGGCATGGCAGGTGTTGCTGGCACCATTCTCGCCGCATACGCATCGATGGGCATCCGCATTGATTATCTGCTCGCCGCAGCCTTCATGTCGGCGCCCGGCGGCATATTGATGGCAAAAATCATGATGCCCGACGTCCCCGCAGCAGAATTTAAGGAGGGCAATCCCGCATTGGCCAACCCGCATCCGGATGATGAGCCAGAAATGGCGCATGACGACGGAGAGGAAAAGCCTGCAAACATTATCATGGCCGCAGCGCAAGGTGCACAAACCGGCGTG
Source organism: Pseudomonadota bacterium (assembly GCA_041175465.1). Taxonomy (GTDB): domain Bacteria; phylum Pseudomonadota; class Alphaproteobacteria; order Sphingomonadales; family Sphingomonadaceae; genus Sphingorhabdus_B. The sequence goes on from JBEDEX010000008.1 coordinate 6,963, forward strand.
AAGCTGGCAGTTGCCGTCGGTGCGATGGTGCTGGCGTTTGTGGCCTTGGTTGCATTGGCCAATGGCATATTGGGCGGCATCGGCGGTTGGTTCGGCCTGCCCGGTTTAAGCTTTCAGCAAATTGTAGGCTATGTCTTTGCGCCGATTATGTTCCTAATCGGTGTGCCATGGCACGAGGCCATGCAAGCTGGCGGTCTGTTCGGCACGAAGATCGTTTTGAATGAATTTGTGGCCTTCATCGACTTGGGCGCATTGAAGGGCCTGTCTGCGCCGACCGTCGGTATCGTCACCTTTGCTTTGTGCGGCTTTGCCAATTTCAGTTCGATCGCAATCCAGATGGCTGTGACCGGAAGCCTTGCGCCCAATCAACGCCCCATGATTGCAAAGCTTGGACTGAAAGCACTGGCCGCGGGGTCGCTGTCGAACCTGATGAGCGCTGCGCTAGCGGGTCTATTTTTGTCGCTGACCTAATTTCGGATCAGGACGGCATCAGTTTTCGCCAGCGGCGCGCTTGAGTTCATATAATAGGTCCAGCGCCGCGCGTGGGCTGAGCGCGTCAATGTCGAGATCGGTTAGCTTATCGCGCAAGGCATCAACCTTCGCCTCAGCGGCGTCGATAGCGGCGCTGAATAATGGCAAATCGCCAAGGCCAGCCGCAAGGCCGCCGGTTTCTGCACGGCCTTTTTCAAGCTTTGCAAGCACGGAACTTGCGCGCGCCACCACCTGCGGCGGAAGGCCGGCAAGCTTTGCCACTGCAATGCCATAGCTTCGGTCAGCCGGGCCATCGGCAAGCTCATGCAAAAGCACCAGATCGCCCTTATATTCTTTCGCGCGCACATGGTGCAGCGACAACGCGTCAAGGCTATCCGCCAACCGCGTCAGTTCGTGATAATGCGTTGCGAACAGGCAGCGGCAGCGGTTGGTTTCGTGAATGCCCTCAACCACAGCCCACGCAATGGCAAGGCCATCATAGGTCGATGTGCCGCGTCCTACCTCATCCAATATCACGAAGCTGCGTTCGGTCGCTTGGGCAAGAATGGCGGCGGTTTCAACCATTTCAACCATGAAAGTTGACCGCCCACGCGCCAAATTGTCGGATGCACCAACGCGGCTGAACAAGCGGTCGACAAGACCCAAGCGCGCCGAGGTCGCAGGAACATAGCTACCCGCCTGCGCCAGCAGAACGATCAACGCATTCTGCCGCAAAAAGGTCGACTTACCGCCCATGTTCGGGCCGCTGACCAGCCACAGCCGCTTTTCGGGCAACAACGTGCAATCATTGGCAATGAAACGATCGCCCGACTTTGCCAGCGCGCTTTCGACAACAGGGTGACGTCCACCTTGTATCTCAAGGCACGGATGCGCGACAAAATTTGGACGGCACCAATTGCTCTCCGCAGCACGTTCGGCCAGCGCAGCGGACACATCAATGCGCGCCAAGGCATCGGCGCTTATCGCGATAGCATCGCGGCGGGACAGTATCACCGTCATCAGCTCTTCCAGATGCGCCGCTTCGACAGCCAACGCATGACCGCCAGCTTGCGTGATGCGGACAGCTTCTTCATGCAATTCCGGCGAATTGAACCGCACCGCGCCGGCCATTGTTTGCCGATGGGTGAAGCCTGTGCCGGGGGCCATCAGCGCATCGCCATGCTTGGCAGGCACCTCAACAAAATAGCCAAGAACGGCATTGTGCCGGATTTTGAGCGCGGATATGCCCGTCGCATCGCGATATCGCGCTTCCAACTGCGCGATCGCTTGCCGTCCATCGCGGCCCGCCACCCGCAGCACATCCAAAGCGGCATCATAGCCTTCGGCGATATAGCCGCCCTGTGTGGTATCTGTGGGTGGTGACGCCACCAAAGCGCGCGCCAACAAATCCACCATATGGCCATGGCCATCTAAGGCAGGCAGAAGCTGATCCAACAGCTCCGGTCGCTCCGCCATGGCGCCCAAACGCTCACGCAATGCCCGCGCTGCATCCAACCCGTCACGAATTTGGCCTAAGTCCCTTGGACTGCCCCGTCCCGCCACAACACGGCCAAGCGCGCGCGCAATATCGGGCAGTTGGCGTAAGGCCGTGCGAACGGCATCGCGGGTTAATGGTGCGTCATGGAACCATTGTACCAAGGCCAGGCGCGCATCAATTTTCGCTTTGTCCATCAAGGGTGCGGCAAGATCAGCCGCCAGTTGACGCGCACCTGCGCCGGTGATTGTGCGGTCAACTTCGGCCAGCAAAGACCCTGTGCGTCCGCCCTTGCTCGCGCTGTTAATCTCCAGACTGTCGCGCGTCGCCTGATCAATCAAAAGATGTTCATGCACCTCGCGGCGAACGGGCAGTTTTAAGAAGGGCATTTTGCCCTGTCCAGCATGTGCGAGATAGGAAATCAAACCGCCAGCCGCCGCCTGCTCAGCACGCGTGACAGGGCCAATGCTATCAAGCGTATTGAGGGCGAAATGCTGCCGCAACACATCGCCGCCAATAACGCTGTCAAAATCTGCCCGTGGCCGCATGATGGCGCCCGGCAATTCTGCGAAACCGTCCGGCACAACCAATTCGCTGGCAGAAAGCCGCGCCAACTCCGCCTCAAGCGCGCCACCTGTCACCGTGACCAACTCAAAATAGCCCGTCGAAATATCCGCGGCGGCTATCCCAAAAAAATCCCCGACCTGCGCCACTGCCACGAGCATGTTGGATGCCCAGCTATCGAGTAAGCTGTCCTCGGTCAGCGTCCCTGCGGTCACAAAACGCACAATGTCGCGCGTCACCAATGTCTTGCCACCACGCGCCTTGGCTTGGTCGGGGCTTTCCGTCTGCTCGGCAATCGCAACGCGATGTCCCGCCTTAATCAACCGCGCCAAATACCCTTCGGCGGCATGCACAGGAACGCCACACATGGGGATTGGCTTGCCATCATGTTCCCCGCGCGATGTTAACGCGATGTCCAACGTCGCTGCCGCGGCGCGCGCATCATCAAAGAATAATTCGAAAAAATCACCCATGCGGTAAAACAGCAGGCAATCACCCGCCTTGGCCTTCAAACCAAGATATTGCACCATCATGGGTGTTGGTGTGTTGTCTCCCGCCATAAACAATGTGTTAGCGAAGCCCGTCGAGCGGGGCAATGCTTGCCCTTGCGCCAGCGGCGCGTTAGGGCTGAATTATTGAAGATAAATGGTCAGGGCCAAGAATGAACGATAGCGATGTCCAAATAACCCCGCAGGAAGCGCTCGATTTCCATGCACAGGGACGCCCGGGGAAAATCGAAATCGTGGCGACCAAGCCCATGGCAACGCAGCGCGACCTCAGCCTTGCATATTCGCCCGGCGTCGCTGTGCCGGTGCAAGCCATTTATGATAATCCTGCTACAGCTTATGATTACACCGCCAAAGGCAATCTCGTCGCGGTCATCTCTAACGGTACCGCCATTCTTGGCATGGGCAATCTGGGGGCATTGGCATCAAAACCCGTCATGGAAGGCAAGGCCGTCTTGTTCAAACGCTTCGCCGACGTCGACTCTATCGACATCGAAGTGAATACCCAAGATGCGCAGCGCTTTATTGATGCGGTTGAATTGTTGGAGCCAACCTTTGGCGGCATCAATTTGGAAGATATCGCCGCGCCCGATTGCTTCATCATTGAACAAACATTGAAAGAACGGATGAACATCCCCGTCTTTCATGACGATCAACATGGTACGGCGATTATTGCCGCCGCAGGATTAATCAATGCATGTGAACTGACCGGAAAATCACTGAAAGATATTAAGGTGGTCTGCAATGGCGCCGGCGCGGCAGCGATTGCCTGCACCGAGCTCATCAAGGGCATGGGTGTGCCACATAATAACGTAATCATGTGCGACCGGACCGGCGTCATTTATCAGGGCCGGACCGAGGGCATGGACCAATGGAAGTCCGCCCATGCCGCAAAAACCACCGCACGCACCCTCGCAGAAGCCATTGTCGGTGCAGATGTATTTCTGGGGCTGTCAGCGGCCAATGCCTTGAGCGCGGACATGGTCAAAACCATGGCGGATCAGCCGATCATTTTTGCAATGGCGAATCCCGATCCCGAAATTTCACCGCCTGTGGCGCGGGCCGCGCGGCCGGATGCCATTATCGCAACAGGCCGGTCGGATTTCCCCAATCAGGTCAACAATGTTCTGTGCTTCCCATTCCTGTTCCGCGGCGCATTGGATGTGCGGGCGACCACCATCAATGAGCCGATGAAGATTGCCGCGTCACATGCGCTGGCACAGCTGGCTCGCGAAACCGTGCCTGAAGAGGTGGCTGCCGCTTATGGTGGTCTGATGCATAAATTCGGCCGGGATTATATCATTCCATCGCCGTTCGACCCGCGCCTGATGGAAATTGTTGCCTCCGCCGTTGCCAAGGCCGCGATGGATTCGGGCGTCGCGCAAAAACCGATTGCGGATATGAATGCTTATCGCGCCAGCTTGCGCGCGCGGCAGAACCCAACGACATCGGCGCTCACGCAAGTCTATAAGGCGGCCCGCGCGAAACCCAAGCGCGTCATTTTTGCCGAAGCTGAAGAAGATGTCGTCCTGCGCGCCGCCGTTCAGTTTAAACAAGATGGTTATGGCATTCCGGTTCTCGTTGGCCGCGATGCCCGCGTTACGGAGAAGCTGATGGAGCTCGGGGCTAACCCCGATGATTATGAAATCCACAACAGCGTCACCAGCCCGCTTATCGATAAAATGGTAGACCGCTTGTATAACCGCCTGCAACGCCGCGGCTATCTACGCCGTGATATTCAGCGGATGGTCAACCGTGACCGCAATATCTTTGGCGCCTTATTGTTACAAATGGATCAGGCCGACGCCATGATAACCGGCGTCACCCGCACCTTTGGCCAAACGCTGCGCGAACTGCGCCGGGTACTTGACCCGAAAAAGGATGCTGTTCCTTTTGGTATCCACGTCATGGTAGGCAAAACACACACAGTGTTTATTGCCGATACCACCGTTAACGAACGGCCAAGCGCCGAAGAGCTCGCGCATATCGCCGAGAAGACCGCCGGTGTCGCCCGCCGCATGGGTCACGTCCCGCGCGTTGCGTTTTTGTCCTTTTCAACGTTCGGCAATCCTGCTGGGAACTGGCTCAACAATATCCGCGATGCAGTCGCGATATTGGACGCGCGTCGGCCCGATTTCGAATATGAAGGCGACATGCCGCCAGATGTTGCGCTGAACCCAGCGTTGATGAAAAATTACCCGTTCTGCCGCCTGTCTGGCCCCGCGAATGTTCTGATTATGCCTGGGCTTCAGTCGGCGAACTTGTCCGCCAAGCTGCTGCGCGAATTGGGCGGGGATCAAGTCATTGGCCCCATGTTACTGGGTATCGAACGGCAAGTGCAAGTTGCAACTATGGCGTCCAGCACAAGTGATTTGGTAACGCTTGCGGTGCTGGCTGCTGCGGGGATTGCAGAGTAGCGAACAGCCTTTTGAACACGTTAGCGCACTGCACGCCATTGGCGTCAGAGTGCCAGCGGATCGTTCAGCAATGGGGAAGCTAGGAAAGACTTAGTTCGGGCTGTTGGGTGTTGCGCCTTGCGCGCCACCAGCACCGACCGCGCCGATATTGCCGAAAATTTCTTCAAAGAAGCTTGAATCGCGGCCCAATGTCGGTGTTTTGTCGCCTTCAGGGCTGATCTTAGAGATCAACTCCGTGCCCGTTTGGGAGATAGATGCAACATTGCCTGCCGCGTCAAAGCGAACCCTTAGCACATATTGCTTGTCGGCTTCTGGCTGCGAAAACGCCAATTGCTTGGCGTCACGCGAATAATAATACCAATCATTCTGGTCAAATTGGCCAACAAAGGTGGGGCGGCCAAGCGATGCTTGCACCGATTCCTTATTGTCGACGCCAGGTTGAACCGAACTCAACAAAGTCTGATCCCCAATATAACCCTGATGCGAGCGCAGACGCGTGCATCCCGTGGATAAAGTCAATGCGGCAATCAATGTTGCAAGACCGGCAATTTGCGACGTGCGCATAGACTTCTCCGCTAATCCACTAAACTTGGGCCTTTGCCATTGCATCCTTAAGGCGCAATATCAATATGCAATCCCAGATGAATGCCCGATGAGTAAGGATAAAAGCCCCGCTATGACATTATTGAAACGACTGTTCGGCAACGGGCAACCTGACCCAAAAATGAAGCTTGTCCCTTTATATAACCAAATTGTTGCCAAGGCGCGGGAGCCGCATTGGTATATCGAAGGCCAGGTCCCAGACAGCCTTGATGGCAGATTCGACATGGTGGCGACAATATTGTCTCTCGTTCTTTTGCGGCTTGAAGAAAGCAACGCGCACGCCCTTGATATGGCACGACTGACCGAGGTTTTTGTCGATGACATGGATGGTCAGCTGCGCGAAGTCGGCATTGGCGACATGATTGTCGGAAAGCATATTGGCCGGATTATGAGCGCCGTTGGTGGCCGAATCGGCGCGCTACGGAATGCGATGGACGATCACGGCGCCCTTGACGATGCGTTAATCCGCAATATCTATCGCAGCGTTGCACCCTCATCACAGGCGCTTGCACATACACGTCAGGGCTTGCACGATGTCGAGCGTGCACTTGGGGCGCAATTGCCCAATAATTTGGTGGAAGGCGGCGCCAAATGGTAACCGCGAATGAATTCAGCCATGTCATCAAGCTTTCGGAAGTTGGCAGCCATAGCCGGAATATTCAACTATCGGCAGACGAAACAGCACGCACGGGCCTGATGGCGCGTTTTGATTTGGCGGCATTGAATTCGCTAAAGGCAGAGGTTTCGCTGGCGCATGACGCCGAAGGCGTTGTGGCAACGGGCCGTTTTACGGCTGACCTCGCGCAATTTTGCATTGCCTCACATGATCCTGTTCCGGCAAAAATGGATGAGGTGGTGCATATCCGCTTCATCCCCGAGCCCGTTATCAACGGCGAAGTTGAGCTGGAGTTAGAAGCCGACGATTGCGACACGATGTTCCACGATGGCCAGACCATTGACCTAGGCGAAGCTGTCGCACAATCGCTTGGTCTTGCGCTAAACCCCTATCCACGCAGTCCAGAAGCAGAGAAAATGCTCAAGGCCGCTGGCGTAAAGAGTGAGGAAGATGTGGTTCCGACCGGCGCTTTGGCAGGCCTTAAGGACTTATTGGCTAAAAAATGACGGGTGCGCGCCATGTTTGATGTGGCATTACGCCGGTTGGTCGACCCTGCACTTATCCGCGTGGGAGGGTGGATCGCCCACCGACGCATTTCGGCAAATATGTTGACGATCAGCGGCGCAGGGCTTGCATTGGGTGCTGCTTTTTTCGTCACACAATCAAACTTCACAGCCGCTTTGGGCTTTATCCTACTGAACCGGATTCTTGACGGGTTGGATGGTGTGGTAGCCCGTATCAACGGAACGACAGAGTTCGGGGGCTATCTCGACACCATCTGCGATTATATTTTCTATATCTCGATACCACTCGCGCTCGGGTTCATCGACCCCGTCAACCACATGCCTGCTTTACTGTTGGTCGCGAGCTTCACCCTGACCGCCGTCAGCTTTCTCGCCTTTGCGGCCATTGCCGCGCGGCGCGCGGCCGATGACGGCGCGCATGGACCAAAGGCATTTATCTATTCAACGGGGTTGATGGAGGGCGCGGAAACAATAAGCTTTTTTGTTCTGTTTTGCCTGTTCCCAAGCTTTTTCCCTACGCTTGCTCTTGTGTTCGCTGCATTATGCCTGCTGACAGTTGTGCAGCGCTGCATCCTCGCGGCAAAAAGCTTCGACTAACCGCGTTGCCAGCGGAACCAGCGTTCCGCCCATTTCAACAAACCCTCGGGCTTGCGCGCCAGACCAAATTGTCCTGCCGCATATTTGTTTGCTTCCGCCCATGTGGGATAAGGGTGAATGGTCTGCAGGATACTGCGCAACCCCATATTATGCTTCATGGCAAAGGTAACCTCAGCGAGAATTTCGCCTGCATTCTGACCAATAATCGTCGCGCCCAATATCCGATCGCCGCCCTTCGCAGTCAGGATTTTAACAAAGCCATGCGCCTCGCTTTCGGCAATGGCACGGTCTAGGTCATCGAGATCGTACCGCGTGATATCAAAAGAAAGACCCTGCGCTTCGGCTTCGGCTTGCGTCAGACCCACCGTTGCCAACTCCGGCTCAGTATAAGTCACGCGCGGCAAAACGCGGTAATCTGTGCGGTATTTTTTGAACGGGGCGGCCAACGCATTCACACTGGCATACCATGCCTCATGACTGCCGCCATGGGTCAGCTGTTGCCGCCCTGCGACATCGCCTGCGCATAAAATATGTGGCAAGTTGGTACGCAGAAATGCGTCATTTTCGAGCTGCCCATCAACGATGAGACCAAGCTCTTCCAAACCAAACCCCGTAACGCGGGGCTTGCGTCCAACCGCAATGATGATGTCATCATAGGCAATTGTGGCTTCGCCGTCCGGTCCAGTCACGACCAGATTCTTGCCTGCCGCAAACCGCAACGCGCGGTGGTTGTTGAGGACGGATACGCCTTCGGATACGAGACGCGCCGTCACCAATGCGGCCGCATCAACATCTTCCTTCAACAGCAAGCGTTCGGCCATTTCGACAATCGTAACCTGCGAACCGAGCCGCTGAAACGCTTGCGCCAGTTCACAGCCAATCGGCCCACCACCCAAGATGACGAGCCTCGCCGGAGCCACAGGCCGCTTGGCCATGGCGTCCCACAAAGTTTCGCTGGTCAAATACCCGCTATCCTCGACACCGGGTAAAGCCGGAATAAATGGCGCTGCGCCTGTGGCGATAATGAACGACTTCGCCGTCAATCGCTGTGCGCCGTCAATTTCGACCGTCCATGGATCGATAAATCGGGCATAGCCCTGCACACAATCGACCCCAAGGCCCGTGAAACGTTCAACGCTGTCATGGGGTTCAATTGCGGTGATAACGTCCCGCACGCGGCGCATGACGGCAGGAAAGTCAATAATAGGTGCACCAACATCGATGCCAAAGCGCGCAGCGTCGGCAATTTGATGCGCGACCTTGGCGCTTTTGATCAGCGCCTTGGACGGCACGCATCCGGTATTGAGGCAATCTCCGCCCATCTCATGCGCTTCAATCAACGTCACCTTGGCCTGTACCATCGCCGCGATATAGGCGGAGACGAGGCCCGCAGAGCCCGCGCCAATCACAATAAGATTGCGGTCGAACCTTTTCGGCTTTTTCCAATGTTCAGCCACGACTACGCTGCACCAAAGCAACAATGCCCTTTGCCGCCCAAGGGAAGAGCGCAAGCGCGACAAAAGACGCGATTAAGGCCGGCGACAATAAGCCTGCGGTGCTTTCAATATAGCTGATCTGCGTGCCCGCATTTACGAAAACGATGGTCGCGGGCAACATACCCAATTGGCTGACCCAGAAAAATGTCCGCGTCTTTATCCGCGTCAGGCCCATCAACAGATTGATCACGAAAAATGGAAAAACCGGAATCAGGCGCAGCGTGAAAAGATAGAAGGCGCCATCCTTTTCAAGGCCTTCGTCAATTGCGCGCAGACGTTCGCCAAACTTGCCCTGCACCCAATCGCGCAGGACGAAACGCGCGCTCAAAAAAGCCAAAGTCGCACCAATTGTCGAGGCAAAGGAAACAATGATCGTGCCGACCAGCACACCAAACAACGCGCCCGCAATCAATGTCATGATTGCGGCACCGGGAATCGAAAGCCCCGTCACCGCGACATATAGGATGAAGAATCCAGCGATATAGAGGACAGGGTTTGCGTCCTTCGCCGCGACGATATCGGCTTGGCTGGCTTTAAAGTTTTCGAGGCTCAGAATCTGGCCAAGATCGAAAACGAAATAGGCGACAAGCGCGCCAAGCAGAACAAGGACCAAGATTGCTTTTTTCATCATGACCCCTGCTCATTGCCCCTCATGTGCGATCAAAACGGTACGTCGTCGTCAAGGTCATTGTCAAAGTCGCCGCCGCCAAAGCCACCCGAGCTTGCGCTGCCGCCGTTGCTGCCACCGCCTGCACCCCAATTGTTGCCGCTGGAAGATCCGCCACCGGATGCGCCGCCACTGCTCCAGCCGTCACCGCCGCCTGAACCGCCCTTGGGGCCATCCAACATCACCAACTTACCATCAAAGCCACCAACCGAAACTTCGGTCGTGTAACGGTCATTGCCGGATGCATCCTGCCACTTACGCGTGCGCAATTGGCCTTCGATATATACTTTGCTGCCTTTTTTCAGAAAGCGCTCAGCCACACCGACAAGGCCGTCTGAATTGAGCACAACGCTGTGCCATTCGGTACGCTCTTTTTTCTCGCCCGTGGTGCGGTCTTTCCAATCTTCGGACGTTGCGATGCGCAAATTGCAGATGCGGCCGCCGTTCTGGAATGATTTGACTTCAGGATCCGCGCCCAAATTGCCAACGATGATGACTTTATTGACGCTTCCCGCCATGTTCCCGTCCTTTGAATAAAATTTTCTATCGGACCGCTATAAGCCGAAGGAACGCGCTGTCCAATATGTAATCCCAGCAGCCGCATATGCCAGCGCAAAAAGATAGCTGACCATGAAGATGGGCCATTTCCAACCATTGGTTTCCCGCCGCGTCACAGCAATGGTTGAAATGCATTGCGGCGCAAAAACGAACCAAGCAAGGAAAGCCAAAGCCGTTGCCAGCGACCAGTCGGCCGCAAGCTTTGGCCCAAGGCTGGTTGCGGCGGCGTCTTCATCCGCCGCGTCAATGGCATAGACTGTGGCGAGTGCCGACACCGCCACTTCGCGCGCGGCCATCGCCGGAATAAGCGCAAGAGCGATGTCATGATTGAACCCAATGGGGCGAACAATGGGCTCAAGCCCGTCGGCAATGCGGCCTGCTACCGAATATTCAACTTGCGACACATTGCTGCCATCTGGCGCCTTGGGAAAGCTCAACAGTGCCCATAAGATAACCGTGGCAGCAAAGATGATTGTCCCCGCGCGACGCAAAAACACCCATGCGCGCTGCCATAGGTTGATCGCAATATCACCAGGGCGCGGCCATTGGTAACGGGGCATTTCGATAAGGAAACTGCTCGTCCGGCTTTGCGTCACAAAGCGTTGGATGACGGCTGCGGCCAGCATCGCGCCCAATATGCCTGCGATGTATAGGCCGAACAGGACAAGGCCCTGAAGCCCAATGCCGAGCCCAACGCTGGACGCCGGAATAAACGCCCCGATGATGACGGTATAGACCGGCAGACGGGCCGAGCAGGTCATCAACGGCGCGATGAGGATCGTCGCCAAACGTTCCTTTTGGTCCATGATAGTGCGCGTTGCCATGATGCCCGGAATCGCACAGGCGAAGGACGACAATAAGGGAATGAAACTATGTCCCGACAGGCCGACGGCGGCCATCATTCGGTCCATGACGAACGCGGCGCGGGTCATGTAGCCCGATGCCTCAAGCAACAAGATGAAAAGAAACAAGATCAGAATTTGGGGTAAAAATACTATGACGGAACCAACGCCGGCGATAACGCCATCTGTAAGAAACGAGCGCAACAATCCATCTGGCATGACATTTTTGATGCCATCGCTGAGCAATGCAAAGCCGCTTTCAATCCAGCCAATCGGCGCTTCGGACCAGCCGTACACCGCCTGAAACATCAAGAACAACAGCGCCAGCAATATCACGACGCCACCCACCGGATGCAGCAGAATCGCATCCAACCTGCGCGTCCATTGGCGGCCTGCGGTTTCGCTGATGATTGCTGCGCGGGCGATGTCGCGTGCGCGTTGATTCTGGGCGCCAAAGGATGTCGCAACGGGTTCAATTACCACTGGGGACTTTTTAAGCGCGCCATCCAGCGCCGTCATCAAGGGTTCAAGTCCGCGACGGCGCACGGCAACGGTTTCAATCACCGGCACACCCAAAGCGCGGGCCAGTGCCTGCGCATCGAGCCGAAGGCCATCGCGCTCCGCAAGATCAATCATATTCAGCGCAACCACCGTCGGCAGGCCTTGCGCAATCAATTCAAGCGCAAAGCGCAAATGATTGTCCAGATTGCCGGCATCCAACACAATCACCAAGGCGTCAGGACGACGATGTCCCTCCAATTTGCCCAAGACAACATCGCGCGTGACGGCTTCGTCAAGGCTGTCCGGATCCAGACTATACGCACCGGGCAAGTCGATCATTTCGATCGAACGCCCATCGGCAAAGGATGCGCGACCCGATTTACGTTCGACCGTCACGCCGGGATAATTGGCGATTTTCTGTCGCGCGCCAGTCAAGGCATTGAATAATGCGCTTTTGCCGGCATTGGGGTTTCCGACCAATGCAACCAGAGGTGATATTTGCGTCATGCGGATAACTCGCAATCAATTGCGGCAGCGACCTTCGTACGTAAGGCCACCGTCATGCGGCCAACACGGACCGCGACTGGGTCACGCCACATCAATATGCCTTTATGCAACGCCTCTATTGTCACGCCGGGTTCAAAACCCAGCGCGCGCAAACGATGCCCCTCTTGATCGGGTAAGGATTCCCAATCAATGGCCCGAATGACGGCGATTTGGTTCAACGGAAGATGGTCAAGTTGCACGGGCGTTATTTGCAACCGATTCGCAATAACATCAATAGCGATTTGCGTTAGCGCGCCGGATAGCGAAGCCGGCCAATGAAACGCGACAGGCTTGGTGTATATTCCTGGCGCTGCTTCGCCTGATATTTCACCTTTTCAATCTGCATCACATTGTCGATCCGCCGGTCCAGAAAAGCGCGTGTGTCGGCAAAGTTTTCGCTGTCGTCATTGACGAAAACGCTCAAGGTGCTTCCATATACCGCCGATAGCGACATCCGCTTGGTATAATGGTTGAGGTCGGTGGCATTATCGCCTGCCAGGCGCCACATGCGATCCGCTGACCGCCAGCCCATTTTTGCAGCACGCGGCAGATTCTGTGGCATTGCCATGATAGCAAGCGCGCGGCGTAATGATTCCCGATCTGGCGCCATGATTTCAAGACGGGTCGCAAGCAATGCGGTAATCCGGTCCCGAATCTTCATCGCATTCAGTTTTTCGGCAGGCAGGCGGCGGGCGAGCTCCAGATCAACACCTTCGACCCACGCGTCAATCATGTCGATAGCCCTGCCCTTAAACGCCAGCATAGCAACCTCGCGGTCCACGCCCATCTCATCAGCGGCGGCATGGACGGCCGCTTCAGACCATCCATCAAAGCCAGCATGGTGGCCAATGACTGGGACTAAGGCCACGCGAATTTCGTCAAGCGTCGGGTCAGCAGGAAGCGCGTTTTTAGACATGGATGATATGTAGGCGTTCGGTGCGTTCAAGAAAAGGCCTATTGCTTACGCACAAGAACCAAGGCGATCATGATGAGCGCACTGCCCGTAAAATCCATCGCCGTCAGCGTTTCGCCAAAGGCCAACCAGCCAGCCGTCGCGGACAAAGCGGGCTGCAACAGCAAGGCCAAGCCAATGACCAATGGGCTGAAATGCGGCAATGCATAAGTGAGGCAACCCTGGCCGAAAAATTGCGATGTGAAAGCGAGTAGGAGCACGGGCCACCAAACCGTAGGAATAATCTGTTCCCCCGCAAACACGGCGCCCGCAAAAAGGACAACGGCCGCGATAGCACTGGCCATGCCAAGCGCACCCCAGCTTTCGGTGTTTTGCCGCATCTTCATCATGAGCACCAAATAGACGGTGTAAGTCAGCCCAGCGCCAAGCGACAAAAGGTCGCCCGAAAAATGGCGCGGCGACAGCTCAAGGCTTTGTCCCATCAATAATGCCGCGCCTACAAAAGCGAACAGGACGGCCATGCTCTCCCATTTTGAAGGCATTTTACGAGCGACAATGACGCCATAAATCACGAGCAATAGGCTCGCACAATTGGCGAACAGTGTCGCATTGGCCATTTTTGTTTGAAAAATACCAATATGCCACAAGATGATATCAACGCCGAAAAATAACCCCGCGACGATAGCGACCCAATAGGTCGGACGACTGACCGCAGAAAAGCGAAAACCAAATCGATAACCAACAAAGAACAAAAAAGGCGTGGCCAACGCCAAGCGCCAGAAACCAGTCGCGATGGGGCCACTATCAGCATAGCGCACAAGTAGCGGCCCGAAGGCTATCGCAATATTGCCCGCAAGCAACGCGACAAAGGCAAGCACGCTTGGCGTTTGGCGATGGAAAATCTTCTGCTGCATAAACCCCCGTTGCAATTTGCAACTTTCATCCGCATCTTGGCTGCAAAGCAACGCCTTAATGACAGGAAATCGCATGACTGCAACTTTGTTCGACCCAATTACACTTGGTGCCATCTCCGCGCCCAATCGCATATTGATGGCGCCGTTGACGCGGGGACGGAGTGAAGGCGAACATGTGCCATTGTCTGACCTGAAAGCAGAATATTACAGCCAGCGCAGCAGTGCAGGTCTGATCATCGCGGAAGCAACAGGCATTAGCCAAGAAGGCCTTGGCTGGCCATCGGCACCCGGCATCTGGTCCGACGCACAAATCACTGCATGGAAACCCGTGACGCAAGCCGTCCATGACGCGGGCGGACGAATTATACTGCAATTGTGGCACATGGGCCGCCTTGTGCACCCAGATTTTCTGGGCGGCGCACCTTGTGTTTCGGCATCGGCAACAACCGCGCCGGGTTACGCGCACACCGCAGAGGGCAAGAAGGAATATACCGAAGCCCGCGCGCTTGATATTTCCGAAATTCCCCGCATCGTGTCGGATTATGTGAACGCCGCGAAAAACGCGATGGCCGCAGGCTTTGGCGGCGTGCAGATTCACGCCGCCAATGGTTATCTTATTGACCAGTTCCTGCGCGATAACACCAATTTGCGTACCGACGATTATGGTGGCCCAATCGAAAATCGCATCCGCTTATTGCGCGAAGTGACTCAAGCCGTTGTGGATGCCATCGGATCGGATCGAACATCGGTTCGTTTATCCCCCAATGGGGAAACCCAAGGCGCAGACGACAGCAACCCCGTTGCATTGTTCACTGCCGCCGCCGCCGCGTTGCAGGATATCGGCATCGCCTTCCTCGAGCTGCGTGAAATCAAACCTTATGGCAATTTCGGACAAACCGAAGTGCCACGTGTGTCGCCTGAAATCCGCAAAATCTTTAAAGGCCCGTTGGTGCTTAACCAAGAATATACCAAAGAATTGGCGGACGCCGATTTGGCCTCGGGACTTGCCGACGCAATCAGCTTTGGCCGTCCTTACATCAGCAACCCCGACCTTGTGGAGCGGCTGCGCGTTGGGGCGGAACTGACGCCGGATAATTTCAAGACCTGGTATGCGCCCGCTGCGGAAGGATATACCGATTATCCTTTCCTTGATCAGGCGGGCGCATAACGCACATGATACAGGCGGGGCTTGGCCATTATGCAATAGCCATCCCCGTCTTGTTGCTTGTCCTGCTCGCAAGCGCCGAAGCGATCTGGCCACGCCGCACGTTGGTGTTGGGCCGAAGCCCAAGATGGCGCACGCATGCCCTATTCTTTGTCAGCAACGCGATTGTGGGCCGACTATTGTCTTTTTTGGTCGTGGTTGGCGTGGCTGCCAATTGGGCGGAGGCGCACCGGTTGGGCGCGCTATATTTGGTCGCCTTGCCCTTTTGGGCTGAGGCCGCAATTGCCTTTGTCATCCTCGATCTCGCAGTTTGGTTTCAACATTTTTTGATGCATCGCAACCCGTTGCTTTGGCGTATCCATGCAGTGCATCACAGCGACCGCGATCTGGACGTTACTACCGCGCTGCGGTTCCATCCGTTTGAGCTGATTGTCTCGACATTTTACAAATCGGCGATTGTCGCATTGTTGGGCGTGCCTTTGCTTGTCGCCTTGGTGTTTGAACTATGGCTCAATGCCAATGCCTTATTCAACCACAGCAACATCCGCTTGCCGCGCAAGTTTGACCGCATGTTGCGGTTGTTTTTGGTGACGCCAGACGTGCATCTCGTGCATCACAGCACCCGTGTTGATGAACAGAAACAGAATTTCGGTTTCGCGCTAACGCTTTGGGACCGGATATTCGGCACCTATCGAGCCGTGTGCATTTTAGGCGCCGAAAATCAGAAAATAGGCTTGGCCGAGATTGACGATAGCCGTCCGTCAGGGTTCATCTGGAGTATGAAGCAACCCATGACGTAGCGGAATATAACGGCATCTTGACCAATGCGCTTTTCAGGCGCATTTTTAATAAGGGGAGAGTTAAAAATGGCCAGTATCCGCAAGATCATATTAGGCAGCGTTGCCGTTGTAGCGATAGGCGCAGGGTTAACCTACGGGTGGCAGCAATATCGCGACAAAAGCATCATGGACGCTTCGCGCACGGCGCAAATGTCGTCCGATGCTGAAGTCACTTCTGGTCCTGCCAATACATTGCTTTGGGGCGACACCCATCTCCATACAGCCAATTCCATCGACGCCTTTGGCTTTGGCGTAAAGCTTGGACCAGAAGAAGCGCTTCGTTTTGCGCGTGGGGAAGAGGTTACCTCCACAGGTGGGATGAAAGCCAAGTTGGAACGTCCGCTTGATTTCCTTGTGATCGCAGATCACTCTGGCGGTCTTGGCGCCACTAAGGCTTTGTACGACGCACCCGGATTTCTTGTCCGCGACCCGACGCTGAAGCGTTGGCACACCGAAATGCATAAGGGGCCAGAAGGCATGCAGCGCGTGACCGGTGAGCTCATCGACCGCGCGGGCCGCAATACGCTTCCCGCTGCGCTGACCAATCCCGAAAGACAGCGCAAGACGGCAACCAGCATCTGGACAAACCATAGCAAGCTTGTCGAACGCTATAATGAGCCTGGCAAGTTCACTGCCTTCATGGGTTTTGAATATACATTGATGCCCGGCGGTAATAATTTGCACCGCGTCGTTATGTTCCGAGATGGCAAAAGCCGGACCGACAAGGTCTTGCCCTACGACCCTGGCCAAGGCGACACGCCAGTCAGCCAATTGTGGGACTATATGGACAATTATGAGAAAGTCACTGGCGGCAAGGTGTTGGCAATCCCGCATAACAGCAACCTGTCCAACGGTCTGATGTTCGAATTGGTTGGTCCCGACGGTGGCCCCATGACCGCAGCCTATGCGCGCCGCCGCGCCGCGCGCGAGCCCGTAACCGAAATCACGCAAATCAAAGGCGATAGTGAATCGCATCCGTTTTTGTCGCCAAACGATGAGTTTTCCGGTTTCGGCACTGCGGGCTGGGACCTTGGCAATTTGACCATGCAGGCCAAGAAAAAGTCGCAGGATTATGCAGGCGAATATATTCGCGAGGCATTGAAGCGCGGCTTGGCCATTGAAGCCCGCACCGGCGTGAACCCTTATAAATTCGGTGTTATTGGATCGACCGACAGCCATACTGCGCTGGCCACGGGCGACGAAAACAACTTTTTTGGTAAGCATTCCGGCGGCGAACCGAATAGCCAGCGGGCTTCGCAGGCCCAAAATCTGGGTACGCGGCAAGGACGTATCGGCTGGCATTATCTGGCGGGCGGCTATGCCGCCGTATGGGCCACAGCCAATACACGGGCCGCAATATTTGACGCAATGATGCGGCGTGAGGTGTATGCCACAACGGGTCCGCGTATGACCGTGCGTTTCTTTGGCGGCTGGGATTTCAATGAAAAGGATTTTGCACGCGACTGGGTAAAGACCGGATATGCCAAGGGCGTGCCCATGGGCGCAGACCTTAAGCCCGGCACCGGCGCGCCAAAGTTCATGATTTCGGCGTTGAAAGACCCGATGGGCGCAAATCTCGATCGCGTTCAAGTCGTCAAAGGATGGGTGGATTCCTCCGGCAAATTGCAGGAGAAGGTCTTTGACGTTGTCTGGGGCGATGCCGACAAACGCCGCAAAGGCGCCAATGGCAAAGTCCCCAAGGTAGGCGACACTGTTAACATCGCGAAGGCGAGCTATACCAACAGCATTGGTGATCCAGAATTGCGGACGGTGTGGACCGATCCGGAATTCAACCGCAATGTCCGCGCATTTTATTATGTTCGGGTCATCGAAATTCCAACCCCGCGCTGGGTATTGTTTGACGCCCTGCGTTATGGTGCAAAATTGCTGCCGGGGACGGAGCTAAAGGCGCAAGAGCGGGCCTATTCCTCACCGATTTGGTATAATCCCAAAAAGACAAGCTAGGACGTGGGCCTATTCGAATTCAAAGCTGGATAGCGCGGATTCAGGGTCAGATATCCCCATCAAGCGGCGCATAGCCAACTGCGCGAGCCGCTGCGTTTCGGTTTTGCGTCGCGCTGGGGCCAGCGGCGTCAATGCTGCTGGCCGCGCAATTTCGGCGTCATAAGCGTCCGCAATGATCAAGCCGGCGCGTTCAGGCATGAACGCACCGTTTTGCAGCGGGTTAATGTCGAACCCAGCGGGCACGGCCCAGAAAAAGCGATCGCAATATTCGAGATATTCGGGCCATTTTTGATCCCCCAAAAGGTCGGCGCGCGAACATTTGATTTCGACGATGATAATTTCGCCTTTTTTCGTCAGGCCCATGAGATCAGCGCGGCGATTGTTCCGCAGGCTGACCTCGGGTTGCACCACAATCTGGTTACGCAAAAATAACCGCGAAACGCCACGCGCCACCGCAGGCGCACCGGCAATTGATGCAGAACTAAAGGGCTGATCCATTTTTCACATGTAGAACAAGTGGTGAACAAAATAAAGGCCCCTGATGGGGCCCTTATCGATCATTCCAGTCACACCGATCAGCGGTAGAAGATATGATTGTCTACGCTGCCAAGCCGCGTCAAACGCCAGCCCGGTGAAACATGGCGGGCATGGAAAAACAGTGCGCCTTCGACTGGGCTTTTCCATTTATTGTCGAGCGCAATGTTGCTGATCGCAACGGCATTGCGCCAATGCATGCTGTCCGTTTGGATCGATGGCAGGCTTGCGCCGCGCACGAAAGAAAACTGACCTTTTTGGAAGACGACGCCGCATAATGTGCTGGGAAAGCGGCCCGAGTTGGCGCGGGCCAGAACGACGCGCGCGACAGCCAATTGGCCAGCAAGCGATTCACCCTTGGCTTCGAAATAGACCGCGCTGGCAAGGCAGCGCTCTTCCTTGCTTAAGCTGTCATCAACAGCTTGCGTACGCACGAGATCGGTGAGCGAAGATACGACGACCGTATCTGCATCAATAGCATTGGGGTTTAGGAGCGATTTCGGCATAACGCCGTTGCTTGGAACATAGATAATGTCGCCATTATCGGCGATCGTTGCGGTCACTTTACCGCTTTGCGCCAAATCCATCTGCGCCTGTTCGTCGGCGATCTGGGTAGAATCTATGATGGTGGTATTGGCGGTTAGCTCTGCACTTTGGTTATTACCCAAAGCAGAACTGGAATCAGCAGCAATAACTGACGAAACCAGCGTACAAGATATAGCTACCAAAGAGGCAGCCCGAAAAAATTTCAACATGCAACATACATTAAAGCGGCGGCACCAGCAGACGAAACTCTATTCATTTCTTATTGTTCGTCGTTTGTTGCATCCGACTCGCGTGTTTATCTGGCCACCCCATTTGTGCCCGTAATGACAACCTTCGCTACTCGATGGAGGCGCATCTATGGTGCGGCGCCGCAAAGTCAAACAAACATGGTCAGAAGTCCGTCCAACCGTGCACCGGACGCGACATCCAGTTCGAAAACCCACAAATCCGGGTCACGCGCGCACCGTTTTTGCCAATAGTCCTGCACCGCATTGCCGCCAGATTCCTCTAAATCTATCATCTGCCAGGCGGTCTGGCCGTCTAAGGACGGATAGCGCTCGTATAATTTAGGATCTGCGCCGCGAACCTGCCCGATCAGCAATATCGCACCGGACACCGCATCGCCCTTTTTCAGAACGGTTGCGAAGTCGCCTTCGGCTTCCACCAATCGCTTGATTGCGGAGATAAGAACACCGCTGGCAAGCCGCGGCTCAATCAAGCGGCGTCACGCTCTTCAGAAAACGTCAGCACCGCAAACATTGCCGAAGAATCTGCGGCACCGCGCAATTGCGCACGGAATTTTTCATCCCGAAACAGTCGTGAAACCTCTGCCAACGCACGCAAATGCGAAGCACCGTCCTGCGCTGGTGAAACAAGCGCGCAAACCAGATCAACTGGCTCGTCATCGACGGCATCATATGGCACTGGCTTCAATAGCCGGACAAACACGGCCACAGGCATATCAATGCCCGACACTTTACAATGCGGGATAGCTGTTCCGCCGCCAAAGCCCGTTGGCCCAAGGCGCTCACGCTCAATCATGCCGTCCAGAACGGCATCGGCGTCGACAAAATAATTTTCAGCCGCGATTACCGATAACTGCGCCAGCAAGTCGGATTTGCCCGAACATGGCATGTCAGCAGCAACGGCCCCCTCAACGAGCCTGGTAGAAAGTCTAATCATATTTTGTTCAAAAGCGCTCGGTGCGACCGGCGGCGCAACCCCTAAATACTTGAAATGATATAGAAAATTAATTCACGTCAGCCGATGTCTAGGATGCTGATTTTGGTTCAACCCACCCGATCGTGCCATCTTCGCGGCGGTAAACCATATTATGCCGTCCAGTTCCAGTGTTTTTGAACAACAAGGCAGGTGTGTTCCGTAAATCCATTAACATAACCGCATCAGAAACCGTCGATTCAGGAATATCTACGCGCATTTCGGCAACAATTACAGGTGCGTCGGGCAATCGCACCTCTTCTTCAATATCGCCTGCATCAAACACAGTATATGCGGCCTCTTCTTGCGCCATTGCATAAGCGGTTTGCACATGACGATCCTGCAGGCGGCGCATGTAGCGGCGCAATTGTTTCTCAATGCGTTCGGCAGCGCGGTCAAAGGCAACATGCGCGTCTTGCGCTTCGCCGCGGCCTTTCAGCACGAGGCCCTGCATGACATGCATTACAATATCGCTGGTAAAACCATCATGCGGCGCACGGCCAAAGGTTGCATGAGATGACAATGCTTTGGCGAAATATTTTTCGGCAATGGAACCAAGTCGTGTTTCCACATGGGTCTGGAGTGCTTCACCGGTGTCGACCTGATGTCCTGAAACCCTGATGTCCAATGCCTGTCTCCTTTTGTTAAAGCGCTGACCCCGACTGGAGCCAAAGCGCGTCTTTAATCTTGGCAACAAATTCCGCATGGCGCGCCAATTCCTCCGCTGAGGCAGAATGTGGGCGTGCTGGCCGTAATGTCTTAGATGTCTGAACGCTGTTAACGTCCATTTGGCCTATTATTTTATTGGAGCTATCATCGTCCGCGAGGCCAAGGCCAATCTGTCGTCCCCCCGTTAGCTCAATATATAATTGCGCCAGCAGCTCCGCATCCAACAACGCACCATGTTTTACGCGGTGGCTGCGGTCTATGCCATAACGGGTACACAAAGCGTCCAAAGACAGCTTCGCTCCAGGATTTTTAACTCGTGCCAACGCCACGGTATCAACCATGCGGTCCATCGACACTGGCGGGCGACCGCAATGCTGCAATTCATGATTGAGAAAGCCGAAATCAAAGCTGGCATTATGCGCGACGAGCGGGCTGTCGCCCAAAAATGCAAGCAACTCATCCGCCTTTTCACCAAAGCTCGGTTTGTCAGACAGAAAACGGTCAGAAAGGCCGTGCACTTGTTCGGCGGCAGCGGGCATCGGGCGCTGTGGGTTGAAATAGGCGTGGTAATGATTGCCCGTCATCACCCGGCTGACCATTTCGATGCAGCCAATTTCGACCATGCGATCCCCAGTTGCAGGATCAAAGCCAGTCGTTTCCGTATCGAATATAATTTCGCGCATTCTGATAGTAGATGTGAGCCTGTTTAAAGGCTTATGCAAGACCCAAGCGCAGCTTTTTAACAAGAGCGCGCACATCTGCGCGCGTGTCGTTGATGTCCTTGCCTGTATCGATGACATAGTCCGCACGCGCACGCTTGTCGGCATCGTTCATTTGTAGCGCCATAATATGTTCGAACTTGTCTGGCGTCATATTTGGCCGTGCGAGCACGCGTTCTCGTTGGACCGGTGCAGGTGCACTTACGACGACGACCGTATCGACACCAGCCTGCCCGCCCTTTTCAAACAATAAGGGGATGTCGAACAATATCATGTCCGCGCCCTGATGCGATGCCAGAAAAGCCTTCCGGCGCTCGGCGACGGCGGGATGAATAATCGATTCCAACAGCGCCAACCGTTCACGGTCGCCAAAAACAGCCGCACCGAGCGCTTTACGGTCGACACCATTCACACCGGTCGTTCCGGGAAAGGCTGTTTCAATCGCCGGTACAAGCGCACCGCCCGCTTTTTGCAGATCGTGCACTGTGGCATCGGCATCAAAAACTGGAACACCCTCGACAGCGAACATCGCCGCAACCGCAGATTTGCCCATGCCGATAGAGCCGGTCAGGCCAATGATCATTGGCTTTTTCATTTCAACAACAATGTCCGCAATGCATCTGCATCATCTTCAGGTGGCGCCACTCCGAAGAACAATTCAAACGCAATGGCCGCCTGCCCCACCAGCATTTCAAGCCCATCGACCGTTTCCAATTCGCGGTCGCGCGCGGCTTTTAACAATGGCGTTTCTATCGGCGCGTAGACGAGGTCATAGACAATGGCATGTTCAGGCAATGGCGATAGGTCAATCTCAAGCGCTTCCTGCCCTACCATACCCAATGGGCTTGCATTCACCAGCAACGCCGCATCCGGCAAGCGCGCGTCAAAGCCAATCACTTTGCCTTTCAACCCGAAATGCGCGAGCAAGCCTGCTGCCTTTAATCCATTGCGCGCAACCAAAACGACTTCGCCGATATCCGCCTGTGCCAAAGCAAAGAGCACGGCCCGCGCAGCGCCACCTGCACCAATGACAATAGCTGTCTCACCGGCAATTGGAACATCAGCGATTGGGCCATAAAAGCCACCAACGTCGGTATTGGTCGCAACAAGCGCGCCGGCGTCATTACGAAAGACCGTATTTATCGCCCCGATAGAGCTGCGCACATCGCCAGGGTCTGCCACAAAATCGAGTGCTGCTATCTTGTGCGGTATGGTGATGTTGCACCCGCGCCAAGCTGGGTCGGCCGCGCGCTGGTCAAAATAACGCTTCAGATCATCGGGCAGCACAGCATGCGCCCGATAATCATTGGCCAGCCCCAATAGTTGGAGCCAAAAATTATGAATCAGCGGCGATTTGGAATGCGATATCGGATGCCCGATCACTTCGGCATAATATGTCATGTTGGTAAAAGGCCTCTCACTCGCAGATAATCCAACAGCGGAAGCAAGGGCATTCCGATGATCGTAAATTGGCTACCGCTGACGCTTGCGAATAACTGCGCGCCTTCGGCTTCAATCCGGTAACAGCCAACGCAGTGGCGGATTTCATCCCAATAAGTTTCAACATAATCGTCGATAAATTGCGGACTTAAGCTGCGCATTGTCATCTGTGCAGTGTCGATAATGCGCCAGACAGGCGCGCCATGCTCACAGATAACGGCCGCGCTAATCAACCGATGCACCTTGCCCGAAAGTTGCGCCAAATGCGCCCGGGCATCATCAGGCGTTTCGGGTTTGTCATAAATATATCCGTCGGGACCGACGCAAATTTGGTCACATCCCAATACCATTGCGGTGGGCATTTTGCGGGATATTTTGCGCGCCTTTGCTTCTGCCAAGGCATCGGCAATATCACGCGGCTTAGCGCCGTTTTCGGCCAATGATGTTTTGATGCTCTGTTCATCCACCAAGGCCGGAACCGCTTGTACCGATACGCCAGCGGCGTTCAACATTGCGATCCGCCCCGCACTTTGTGACGCAAGGATAAGAGTCACAAATCCACTACCTGCGCCAGTTCGCGCTCGTTGAACAAATTGATAATCGCCGCTGCGCTTTCTTCGATCGACCGGCGTGTAACATCCAATACGGGCCAGCCATTGTCCGCAAACATGCGCCGTGCATGCGCAACTTCTGTGCGCACCTTTTCCTCATCTACATAATCTGTATCGGGGGACTGATTTAGCGACAGCAGACGGTTACGGCGCACCTGGACCAAACGCTCTACACTCGTGACAAGGCCAATGACCATTGGGTGCTTGAGTTGAAACAATATCGGCGGCGGCGGCGATTCTGGTACGATCGGGATATTCGCCGTCTTATATCCTCGGTTGGCGAGATAAATGCTCGTGGGTGTTTTGGATGTCCGCGATACCCCCGCCAACACAATGTCCGCCTCTTCCCAATTTTGTGCATTAATGCCGTCATCATGGGCAATAGTGAATTGTATCGCCTCAACACGTGCGAAATAGGCCGCGTCCATAACATGCTGCCGACCCGGGCGGGCCTTGGCCTCTTGCCCCAACATGTTCGACATAGCATCACTGACCGCATCAAGCGCAGCAACCGCGGGCAGGCCCAACGCCCTGCACCGAGTTTCCAATTTGCGCCGTGTATCGCGGTTCACCAATGTGAACAGCACCAACCCAGGATTGGCGGCCACATCGGTTAATATCCGTTCCAAATGGCTTTCTGATCGCACCATGGGCCAGAAATGCTTAACCACATCTTCTGCACCGTCAAACTGCGCCAAAGCGGCTTTGGCGATATTTTCCAAGGTTTCGCCGGTGGAGTCCGACAATAAGTGTAAATGAAAGCGCTGGCTCATGGCTGACAGTCTTGTTGGCAGGTTGGGGATAAATCAAGGGACAAGTTTAGGGTCACGCATTCTTGCCCAGTACCCCAAATTTACCGTTCGATTCGGGCACAGCCTGTCCACAGGCACATTCCATTATGCACAGGCTGTGGATAATGGGGAATAAATTTGCGACTCTCGCTCCACCCGTTTGTCCGCGCGCGTCAAGATGTTGGCAATATCCGCAAAAGCTTTTAAGGCCCCAATTATCAACAGCGCATCATCTTTCATCATCCTTTATATAAATATATATTTTGATTGGATCTCTCGCTTCTATGTCTGCGCAAAGCCCCAAAAAACTGCTTAACGTCCTACGGGGCAACCAAGAAGTAATTCCACCCATGTGGCTCATGCGCCAAGCGGGTCGGTATCTGCCCGAATACCGTGCATTGCGTGCTGAAAAAGGTGGTTTTCTGGCGCTGGCTTATGATAGCGATGCGGCGTGTGAAATCACTTTGCAACCGATCCGGCGCTTTGGATTTGACGGCGCAATCCTGTTTTCCGACATTCTGGTGATTCCGCATGCCATGGGTCAGGACCTCTGGTTCGAAACGGGCGAAGGTCCTCGGCTCGCGCCGCGCTTAGCGGAATCGCGGCTTGAAGATTTTGTGCCAGCACCGCAGCGGTTGGCTCCCGTCATTGATACTGTGCGTAAGGTGTCGGCAGAGCTTCCACCTGAAACAACCTTCTTGGGCTTCGCTGGAAGCCCGTGGACGGTCGCTACCTACATGGTCCATGGTCAGGGTAGCAAAGACCAAGCAGAGGCACGCAGGATGGCCCATGCGGAACCTGAACGCTTTGGCGCGCTTATTGATGCGATCATTTCCGCAACCGTCGATTATTTGGGTGATCAGATTGATGCAGGTGTGGACGCTGTGCAAATTTTTGACAGCTGGGCAGGCTCATTGTCGCCCGCGCAATTTGAAAAATGGGTTATTGCTCCCAATGCAGAAATCGTTCGGCGGTTAAAGGCGCGCAATCCCAATGCCGTTATCATTGGCTTCCCTAAAGGTGCAGGCGGCAAGCTTGCGGCTTATGCCGAAGGAACGGGCGTTGACGCTTTAGGATTGGATGAAACCGTTGATCCGCATTGGGCAAACCGCGAATTGCGCAAGGGTATTCCCGTGCAAGGTAATCTTGATCCGCTGGCGTTGATTGCAGGCGGTGATGTGCTGAAGGATGCTGTGAAAAATATCCTCAGCGCGTTTGAAGACCGGCCCCATATCTTCAATCTTGGGCATGGCATATTGCCAGATACACCCATTGAAAATGTTGAAATGCTTCTTAATCTGGTCCGTAAGGCTTAGCCCATAAAGGCCGTTTTTATGACGGAAACACTATCTGTGCTGTATATCTGGCTGAAATCCGCTCACATTATTTTTGTCATTTTCTGGATGGCGGGGTTGTTCATGATCCCGCGCTTCTTCGTTTATCATCAGGAAAGCGCTGAAGGATCAGAAGAGGCTGCTAAATGGGTGGATCGTGAATCCAAGCTGATCAAAATCATATTGAATCCTTCCATCATTGTGGTCTGGGTTTTGGGACTATTACTGGCGTGGAATATCGGCGCCATGGCGCAAGGTTGGTTCCATACCAAATTGTTTCTTGTATTAGGGCTCTCGGCTTATCACGGCTGGACTGTCGGCTATGCTAAGAAACTGGCGCGCGGCGAACGGCAGCTAACGGGTAAGCAATTACGGCTGTTGAATGAAGTCCCTGGGGTTGCGTCAGCGATTATTGTCATATTGGTTGTCGCCAAGCCGTTTTAACGGTTCCTTGCTGCTCATTTTGAGAAGAGTTGACGCCGCGCCCATCGACGCGTATTTAGTATTTCAAGCCCGTCCTGGGCGTGCGGCGCAATCATACACAATAACTGCGCCACCAACTTTCATTATTCAACCGGTTGGCTTTTAAATACCGGTCATATCATCGGACAATCTGTCCATCCACAATGCGGACTCATGGTCCATCCAACGGAATTATCTATGCATTTGAAAGAGCTGAAAAGCAAAAACCCTGCCGACCTCGTATCGATGGCGGAAGAGCTGGGCGTTGAGGGCGCATCGACCTTGCGGAAGCAGGATTTGATGTTTGCGATCCTAAAAGAGCTTGCCGAAGATGGCGAGCAGATCATGGGTCTTGGCACCATTGAGGTTTTGCCCGACAGTTTCGGTTTCTTGCGCTCACCGGAAGCTAATTATCTGGCAGGTCCGGACGATATTTATGTGTCGCCGAACATGGTGCGCCAATTTGGTTTGCGTACAGGTGACACAGTAGAAGGCGAAATTCGCGCACCTAAGGATGGTGAGCGGTATTTTGCTTTAACGAAGGTGTTGAAGATCAATTTCGACGATCCGGATGCTGTTCGTCACCGCGTCAATTTTGATAACCTTACGCCGCTTTATCCGGATTCAAAACTGACGCTGGATTCGCTTGATCCAACGGTCAAGGACAAGTCTGCACGCGTTATTGATATCGTTAGCCCACAGGGCAAGGGGCAGCGCGCCCTGATCGTCGCGCCACCGCGCACGGGTAAAACCGTCCTGCTGCAAAATATCGCTCGTGCGATTACCGAAAACCATCCTGAGGTGTTCCTGATCGTTCTTCTGATTGACGAACGGCCTGAGGAAGTCACCGACATGCAGCGTTCGGTGAAGGGTGAAGTTGTATCTTCTACCTTTGACGAGCCTGCGACGCGTCACGTGCAAGTTGCTGAAATGGTCATTGAAAAGGCTAAGCGTCTGGTGGAGCATAAGCATGACGTTGTCATCTTGCTCGATTCCATCACGCGCCTGGGCCGTGCTTATAACACCGTCGTTCCATCATCGGGCAAGGTGCTGACCGGCGGTGTCGACGCTAACGCCCTGCAACGTCCAAAACGTTTCTTCGGCGCCGCGCGGAACATCGAAGAAGGTGGTTCCTTGTCTATCATCGCGACCGCTTTGATCGACACCGGCAGCCGCATGGACGAAGTTATCTTCGAAGAATTCAAGGGCACGGGTAACTCCGAAATCGTGCTGGATCGCAAGGTCGCTGATAAGCGTATCTTCCCAGCCTTGGATGTCGGTAAATCCGGTACGCGTAAGGAAGAGTTGCTGGTCGAGGAAAGCAAGCTCAAGAAAATGTGGGTGCTTCGCCGGATCCTCATGCAAATGGGCACCATCGACGCGATGGAATTCTTGCTCGACAAAATGAAGGATTCGAAAACCAACGAAGACTTTTTTGACTCGATGAACCAGTAAGCAATAGGCGACGTTATGATGTTTGAATTTCTAATTGCGACCGCGTCATCGGCTATGTCACTTGGTGGACCTGCCGAGATTTGGGGGCATATTGTCAATGATTTCTCCAATCTGAACACCACCAGCGCTTGGACTGCATTGGGTTCGGTCATCTTGCTTGACCTCGTGCTTGCGGGCGACAATGCGATTGTTGTCGGTGCATTGGCTGCGGGACTGCCTGCGGAACAACGCAAAAAGGTCATTTTCATCGGGGTTATCGCTGCGCTTATTTTGCGTGTGGTGTTTGCTTTGATGGTGAATGTGTTGATGGGTGTTATTGGCCTCATCTTCGTCGGCGGATTGTTGCTGATCTGGGTTGCGTGGAAGATGTACCGCGATCTTCAACATAGCGAAGCAACAGAATCCCCTGGTTCTCCTGAAATTTTAGGTGACGAAAACAGTGGTATTCCGGCGGCTAAAAGTTTTGCTGCGGCAGCATGGGCAGTGGCGGTTGCCGATGTTTCCATGAGCCTCGACAATGTTCTGGCCGTTGCAGGTGCAGCGAAAGATCATCCTGGTATCATGATTGTCGGCCTGATCTTTGCCGTTGCTCTTATGGGTATCGCAGCGAATATCATCGCCCAATATATCGAACGCTATAAATGGATTGCGTGGTTGGGCATGGCCGTCATTGTCTATGTTGCACTCAAGATGATTTACGAAGGTTGGACCGATCCCGATCTGGGGATCGGCAGCTATGTCATCGCGATGATCAGCCGCTAATTTTGAGGGCATCTGACGATAGTCAGATAGCCCTCAATTTAGATGCTCTGCAAAAAAGGCTGCCGTTCGTCCATCTGCAAGCTCTGCGCCTTTGGCGTTCCGGCGGTTCCCCATTTCCGCTGCAAAGCCATGATCAAGGCCGTCATAATCATGCAACGTCACCTTTGGGTGAATGCCAAGGCCAGCGTGAATCGCGGCTTGCGCCTCTGGACCGACCAAATGGTCCGCGGTTGGAATATGCAGCATCAACGGATTGGTGATGGCGTGGCTTTCGTCCAACATTTGGTCGATCATTACGCCATAATAGCCAACCGACGCGCTAATGTCGGTCCGCGCGGCCGCCATGTACGCAAGCCGTCCGCCTAAACAATATCCGACGCAGCCCACTTTTTCGAGCGGGGCGTGGTTCGACAGGCCAGAGCGGATTGCGTGGATCACCGCCTCAATATCGCGCACGCCATCATTGGCATCATATTGGCCGAAATAGCCGAAGGCTTCTTGAAGCTCGGCTTCTATATCGGGATTGAGCTCAACCCCCGGTGCAAAGCGCCAGAAAATGTCTGGCGCAACCGCCAGATACCCCGCCGTAGCCAAAATATCGCATTTCTGCCGAATACCCGCATTCACCCCAAATATCTCTGGAATGACGATAATTGCGGCGCGCGCTTGGCTCGATGGCGCCGCGACATAGGTAGGAAACAGTGCATCCTCACCCAGTGCGTCAATCTTCACATAGTCACCCATAATCTGCTCCTCGGCGGATATTCTCCGCAATTGCGTGATTCGACTTAACCTTTATAGTGTTTCCAATCGGCAATTAGGAGGGCACCGCCCATGAAGATGAACATTGAAATCGATTGTTCCCCTGAAGAGGCCCGCGCGCTGCTTGGTCTTCCCGATGTTACCAAAGCAAATGAAGCTTATGTTGAGAAGGTCACCAACCTTATGAACGGTGCTGGCGGCATTGACCAATTGCAGGAGTTGGGAAAGCAAATTGCGCCCATGGGCCAAATGGGGCTGCAATTGTTCCAGCAACTCATTGAAACAGGTGCAAAGGCCGCCATGTCAGGCCTGAACAAGAACGACAAAAAATAGCTTTATGATGCCATCCGCTGACACCATTTTCGCGCTGTCCAGCGGCGCGCCGCCGGCTGCTATTGCCATTATGCGGATCAGTGGGCCCTCTGCTTTTGACATATTGCAAGGTCTGGCGGGGCGAACCCCGCCTCCGCGCCGGGCGTCTGTATGCACTCTACGTTCGCCCGACACGCAAGATATATTAGATCAGGCATTGGTGCTTGTTTTTCCTGGTCCAGACACAGCCACGGGTGAGGATCTGGTGGAGCTTCATCTGCATGGTGGCCGCGCCGTGGTGCGTGCCGTTGAAAATGCGATTGCCAATTTTACCGGAGCACGGCGCGCCGAGGCGGGAGAATTCACCCGACGCGCCTTTGCCAATGGCCGAATGGATTTGAATGAAGCCGAGGGCTTGGCGGATCTGTTGGCGGCTGAAACCGAATGGCAACACCGCGCCGCCGCCAAGATGTTCGGCGGGGCTTTTAGCGCTGCCATCGAAATATATCGGCAAGACGTGCTCCGATTGTCTGCGCTTACTGAAGCAGAGCTAGATTTTTCGGATGAAGGCGATGTAGAATCTCAGAATAATATATTAATTACAGATGGTTGCAAAGAATTGCAGCAAAAAATAGCGCAATTACTTGCCAGCCCTCCTGCCGAAAAATTAAAGGATGGGCTGCGTATTGTCTTGGCCGGCCCACCCAATAGCGGCAAATCCACTTTGTTGAATGCATTGGTCGGGCGTGAGGCGGCCATTGTCTCCGATATTGCCGGAACAACGCGCGATATGATTGAAGTGCCTGTGGCGGTCGAAGGGGTGGCTTTGCTGTTCACGGATACAGCAGGGCTGCGCGATGATAGCGCCGACGTCATCGAGCGCATCGGGATTGATCGCAGTCATACCGCGATGCAGCAAGCAGATATATTGTTATGGCTTGGTTCGGAAGGTGCGGGACCCATACACCCGAATCTCATTGAAATATCAGCAAAAAATGACATTTTGCGAAGTGTGGCAAAATCTGCAGACGCTATTTCTGTATCTGCCCAGACGGGCGCAGGCGTATCTGAGCTTCTCCACATTGTGGCGACGCGGGCCAAGACGCTTCTGCCGCCGCCGGATCAGTTTGCCATCAACGCGCGGCAACGTGCATTTTTGGATGACGCTGCGACAGCACTTGCGGCGTGCAGTGAATCCGAAGACTGGTTAATTATTGCGGAAAACTTGCGTCAAGCGCGACTCGCGCTCGATGCTCTGACGGGCCGGGCACATACTGAAGATTTACTCGACACTGTCTTTGGAAAATTCTGCGTGGGTAAATAGTCTGTTTCACGTGAAACAGTTACGCACTCTTTTTTGACCAGCGGACATAGTTCGTATATGCGCGACGGATGACGACCGATTTCGACATCATTGTTGTAGGTGGCGGCCACGCGGGCACGGAAGCTGCGGCGGTTGCTGCACGCATGGGTTTGCGGGTCGCGCTTGTCAGTTTTGACAAGGACATGATTGGTGCGATGTCTTGCAACCCCGCTATTGGCGGCTTGGGCAAAGGGCATTTGGTTCGGGAAGTTGATGCCTTTGACGGCTTAATCGGGCGCGCTGCTGATGACGCAGCGGTGCATTACCGCATGCTCAATGCATCAAAAGGCGCAGCGGTGCAGGGCCCCCGGATTCAGGCTGATCGTAAATTATTCAAGGCGTCCATCCAGGCGCAACTTGCGGCTTTGCCGAACTTACGCATCATTGAGGGTGAGGCGGCTGCCCTGCATTTTCTGCCAAATGCCCCCACATGCGTTGCGGGCTTGGTTTTGGGCGATGATATTATCCTCACATCAGCCGCAGTGGTTTTGGCCACGGGAACATTTTTGGGCGGCAAATTGTTCCGCGGTGAAGAGCGGCTCGACGGAGGCCGTGTGGGCGAGGCGTCGGCCATGTTGTTGGCGCAGCAATTGCGCGGTGCGGACCTGCCCATTGCACGGTTGAAAACAGGCACGCCGCCGCGTCTGGACGGGCGCACGATTGATTGGTCGCAGTTGGAGATGCAGCCCTCCGACGATGATGATTGGACCATGTCATCGATGCGCAGTCGTCGATCTGTGCCGCAATTATTTTGTGCAATGTCGCGTACCAACGCTGAAACGCACGACATCATCCGTTCAGGGCTCCATCGTTCACCGCTTTTTGCTGGCGATATTGAGGGCAGGGGGCCGCGATATTGTCCGTCCATTGAAGATAAGATTTTCCGCTTTGGCGATCGTGAGGGGCATCAGGTATTTCTCGAGCCAGAAGGCCTCGACAGCCATTTGATCTATCCCAATGGCATATCAACATCGCTGCCAACCGATATTCAGGCAGCTATGGTGCGTTCCATGACTGGCCTTGCGCAATGCGAAATTGTCGTGCCAGGCTATGCGGTCGAGTATGACTATATTGACCCGCGCTGCTTGGACTCCAACCTCGCGGTACGCGGATTTGAGGGGCTATATTGCGCGGGGCAGATTAACGGCACTACAGGCTATGAGGAAGCGGCAGCGCAAGGCTTGGTGGCAGGGATGGGGGCTGCATCGAAGATTTTGGCGCAACCTATGCCGCCTATTGACCGAACCAATAGCTACATTGCGGTGATGATCGATGACCTGACGCTGCAAGGTGTAACAGAACCTTATCGCATGTTAACGGCGCGCGCGGAATATCGCCTGCGCCTGCGTTCAGACAATGCGGGGTCACGGCTCACGCCGCTGGCCATTTCGGCGGGCGCGGTGGCCGGTGAACGCGCGGCCGCGTTTCAGGAGAGGCTTTTGCAGCAGAGTGCGCTGCAAAGCAGGCTGCAGGAAACAGTTAGCGCGGATGTCCTTATCAAACAGGGTATTCTTGTGAAGCAAGACGCTGGCAAATTGTCCTTGTTTGATTGGTTGCGCTTTCCCCAAGTATCGATTGCCCAATTGTTGGCGCTGGAGGAAGAGACCTGGCCGCAGGATTTGATCATGGAATTGGAGCAAGATGGCCGATATGCACCTTATTTGGCGCGCCAAGAGGCCGAGATAAACGACATGGCTGCTAATGAGCAAATTCAACTGTCGGCGTTGATGGACTATAGCGCCATATCCGGACTGTCGCATGAAATGGTTGAGCGGCTGGAGGCGTCACGGCCTGAAAATTTAGCCGCTGCGTCCCGAATCAGGGGCATTACACCCGCTGCGCTTGCCGCTATTCTTGTGCATGCCAAACGCGCCAAAGTTGCGGTAGCAGAAGCAGCATGACCGAGAGCGAAGCCATTGCGTGGCTGCAGGATCAGCTGAATGTTTCACGTGAAACATTGGACGCTCTCGACACATTTGTGGCATTTTTGAAGCGCGAGGCCGAAAGCCAAAACTTGATATCGGCCTCAACCTTAGACCATATCTGGTCGCGCCATATCGTCGATAGTGCACAGTTGTTGTTGTTTACAAATACATCCGAGGCACAGGCGCATTGGCTCGACCTTGGGTCTGGCGCGGGCTTTCCGGGTTTGGTCATTGCATTGCTGACCAATCATCATGTGACATTAGTCGAGTCGCGTGCACGCAGAATTGATTATCTGCAAAGAGCGATTGAAATGCTTGACCTCACGCACCGCGTGCGTGTTGCTGGCGTCACATTGGAGCGTCTTGAAACCGCGCCTTACTCGGTGATTAGTGCCCGTGCCTTTGCACCCTTGCCAAAATTGTTTGATCTTGCCGCGCGCTTTGCGACAAATAACACTTTGTGGCTCTTGCCAAAGGGGCGTAATGCAGCAGCGGAGTGGGATAGCGCGCAAGCAGTATGGGACGGAGATTTCCGCATCATGGGCAGTGTAACAGACCAAGAGGCGGGCATTCTCGTGGGGACATTATCGGGGAAACGCAAAGCGCGCGCCATCTTTGAAACACAGGGGCAAGAGGAATGATCCGAATAGCGGTAGCCAATCAGAAGGGCGGCGTTGGTAAAACAACCACCGCCATCAACCTTGCCACGGCGCTTGCGGCAAGTGGCTGGCGTTGTGTGTTGGTCGACCTTGATCCTCAGGGAAATGCGTCGACCGGCTTAGGCCTACAGCAGGCGCAGCGCGTGCATAGCAGCTATGATTTGTTGCTCGGCGACGCATCGTTAAAAGATGCTGCTATTCCAACGTTAATCCCCAATCTGGATGTGGTGCCCGCAACGGTTGATTTGTCCGGTGCGGAAATCGAGCTGGTGGAATATGAGGATCGCACTGGACGGTTGAAGGCCGCCTTTGACAAATCTGACGCGCATTGGGACATTTGCATCATCGATTGCCCCCCGTCTCTTGGATTGATCACCATCAATGCGTTGGTTGCGGTAGACTCGCTTCTCGTCCCGCTGCAATGCGAATTTTTCGCGCTGGAAGGCTTAAGCCAGCTGCTGCAGACCGTGGAACGGATAAAGGGCGGATTTAACCCAGCCTTGTCGATTCTGGGTGTGGCGCTCACCATGTATGACAAGCGCAACCGGTTGACCGAACAAGTGGCCGATGATGTGCGCAGTTGTTTGGGTGACCTTGTGTTTGATACAGTGATTCCGCGCAATGTCCGTTTGTCAGAAGCCCCCAGCCATGGGCTTCCTGCGTTGGTGTATGACCATCGCTGCGCGGGATCTGAAGCCTATATGAAACTTGCACGAGAATTGATCGGCCGTCTGCCGGTCCGGGAGTTAGCAGCGTGAGCAATGATAATCCGTCCGAAAAATCGCCCCTGAAGAAGAAAATGGGCCTTGGTCGAGGCTTAGACGCCTTGTTAGGCGAAGCTTTGCGGGGCGACAGTGTTTCTGGAAATACTTCTGCAGATCGGGATGTGCGCGGCCAGGGCGTGACCACATTGTCGGTCATCGACATTCGTCCCAACCCCAATCAGCCTCGGCGGCATTTTTCCGATGAGAAACTGGATGAGCTGGCAGCAAGTATTGCGCGGCACGGGATTATTCAGCCTATCGTCGTGCGCCCCTTTCAGGGCGGATATCAAATTGTCGCTGGCGAGCGCCGTTGGCGCGCCGCCCAGCGCGCGCAGTTGCATGATTTACCGGCAATCGTTCGAAATTTCGACGACACGGAAACCGTCGAAATTGCGCTGCTTGAAAATATTCAGCGACAGGACCTGAACCCTATTGAAGAGGCCGAGGCTTATAAAAAGCTGACAGAGCTTTTTGGACACAGCGCGGCTGAATTGGCTGATCTGGTGCACAAGTCGCGTAGCCATGTCGCAAACATGATGCGCTTGCTGGATTTACCGCAAACGCTGCGTGACCTTGTGACGGAAGAAAAGCTCAGCATGGGGCATGCGCGTGCGTTGCTGGGCAGTGAAAATGCCGTCCAGCTTGCGATGCTGGTCATTAAAAATGGTCTTTCGGTGCGGGCGACTGAAGCACTTGTGCAGCAAGAGCGTGCGCCAAAAGCGAAAAATCGCAAAGCTCCTGGCGCGAATATACCGGAAAACGCCGACATTCGCGCGGTTGAATCGCATCTTGGCGATCTTTTGGGGCTGAAGGTTCGGATAGCGCAAAAAAATGCAACGGGTGCAGGCGCAGTGACGTTCGAATATGGCAGCTTGGACCAATTGGACATGCTGTGTCAGCGGATTACGGGCGAGAAGTTTTAGCCCTCCGATAGTCGTATAGGCTTTGCGTGGGAGCGATAGATGGATGCAACGCAAGACATGTCGCAAGATAGCGCAAAGCGGCACGGCCTTGCCACGCGCATCTGGCATTGGGTGAATGCATTGGTCGCGACAATATTGCTGATGAGTGGGCTCATGATCTTCAATGCCCATCCGCAGCTTTATTGGGGCGATTTTGGGTCGCGCGAAGATTATGCATGGCTGCAAATTGACGATACGCGCACCACGGGTTTTATAAGAATCGGTAACGCCTCCGTTGAAACAACGGGTGTGCTCGGGCTTTCGTTGGATGCGCATGACAATGTGCGCCGCGTCGCCTTTCCGGGCTGGGCGACCATACCAACAGGTTATGATCTCGCCGCCGCCCGGCGTTGGCATTTCGCCTTTGCTTGGGTTTTCGCGTTGGGGTTGACCGCTTTCATGTTGATATCCCTGTTCAACGGCCATATCCGCAAGGACCTGCATGTCCGCCGTGATGAGTGGCGTTGGGCGGCCATGTGGCGCGACATTAAAGATCATGCGCGTCTACATTTTGGCGACAAAACACACACAAGTCATTATAATATAATGCAAAAATTTAGCTATATTGGCGTTATATTTCTATTGTTGCCGTTGTTGATTTTGACCGGAATCGCCATGTCCCCTGCCATGAATGCGGCTTGGCCATGGTTGCTGGATCTGTTTGGAGG
Organism: Pseudomonadota bacterium; assembly: GCA_041175465.1. GTDB lineage: Bacteria > Pseudomonadota > Alphaproteobacteria > Sphingomonadales > Sphingomonadaceae > Sphingorhabdus_B. The sequence goes on from JBEDEX010000008.1 coordinate 43,118, forward strand.
GCGGCAATCTGCACGGTCGCTGCATTTTATCGGGGCTGCCTTGCTGATGCTGTTTGTGGTGGTGCACCTGATCATGGTTCTGCTCTCTGGCCCGATAAAGGGCATTCGATCGATGATTATGGGGCGACCTATAGCCGTGTCGAAACTGGATCATGGCGGGAAACGGCCATGACAGAAAGCCGCAATTTGCTTCGCCGCCGTGACCTTTTGCGCGGTGCAACTTTGGGTGGCAGCGGGCTGATCCTCGGTGGCTGTGATGCCCTGAATGAAAATGCAACTTTTCGGTCTGCATTGCGCGGGGCGGAAAAGCTTAATCAGGTGGCGCATCGCACGTTGGCGGACCGTGCAGCCTTGGCACCTGAATTCACGCCGTCTGATATCTCACCCGTGTTCAAAACCAATGGTTCGTTGACGGGTACGTCGACCGATTATTTGGCGCATCTTCAAAACAACTTCGCAGACTGGCGGTTGCGTATCGATGGCATGGTGGCCAATCCAATCGATATTGGATTGGAGGCGTTACGCGCGATGCCCGCGCGCACCCAAATTACGCGCCATGATTGTGTGGAGGGGTGGAGCGCCATTGCGCAATGGCAAGGCACGCCGCTGCGCCTTTTGCTGCAGAAGGCCCAATTGTCGCCACGCGCCAAATATATCGTCTTTCACTGTGCGGACAATTATGGGGAGCGCCCTTATTATGAATCGATTGACCTAATCGATGCCTTTCATCCGCAGACTATATTGGCATGGGCCATGAATGGGGAAAGCTTGCCCGTAAAATATGGCGCCCCCATCCGGTTACGGGTCGAACGACAACTGGGATATAAGCACGCCAAATATGTCATGCGCATTGAGGCGACCGATGATTTGTCCAAATTCCATGGCGGGAAAGGCGGATATTGGGAAGATGTCGGTGACTATGAATATTATGCCGGAATCTAGGCTTGCGCGGCCGCGCTGTTAATGGAAAAGCCTTTCGCAGATAATTAGGAGACCCGAACGCCATGAAGACCCGCGCAGCAGTAGCATTTGAAGCCAAGAAGCCTTTGGAGATTGTAGAGTTGGACTTGGAAGGTCCCAAGGCTGGCGAAGTGTTGGTGGAGATTATGGCGACGGGGATTTGC